>JAKBJA010000138.1 GCA_021836225.1 Pseudomonadota bacterium
CGGGTTCCAGGGGGGTCACGTTGACGATGATGCCGCAGCGGGCATAGGTGCTCTTGCCGAGGCAGATGGTCAGCACGCTGCGCGGGATGCGGAAGTATTCCACCGTGCGCGCCAGCGCGAACGAGTTGGGCGGAATGATGCAGGAATCACCCTTGACCTCGACGAAGGAGTTCGGATCGAACGCCTTCGGGTCGACGATCGTGGTGTTGATGTCGGTGAAGAGCTTGAATTCGTTGGCACAGCGCACGTCGTAGCCGTAGCTCGACGTGCCGTACGACACGATGGATCGGCCATTGGCCTGTTTGATCTGCCCCGGTTCGAACGGTTCGATCATGCCATGCTCAGCCGCCATACGGCGGATCCATCGGTCGGACTTGATGCTCATCAGGTATTGGAAATGACGATATTGGGGAACTTGGCGGAGTGATCCACCGCGGTTTCGCCAATTTTAACAGCAACCCGACGCGCAATCTGCTTGTAGATGTCGGTCACGCGGCCGTTGGGATCGGACACCACCGACGGCTTGCCGGAGTCGGTGTCGGCGCGGATCGCGCCATCAAGCGGCAGCGCACCGAGGAATTCGACGCTGTAGTCCTTGCACATGCGCTCGCCGCCGCCTTCGCCGAAGATGCGTTCTTCGTGGCCGCACTTCGAGCAGATATGCAGGCTCATGTTCTCGACCACGCCGATGATGGGAATGCCCACCTTCTCGAACATCTTCAGGCCCTTGCGCGCGTCGATCAGCGCAATGTCCTGCGGCGTGGTGACGATCACCGCGCCGGTCACCGGCACGCGCTGCGCTAGCGTCAGCTGGATGTCGCCGGTGCCCGGCGGCAGGTCGACGACGAGATAATCGAGGTCGTTCCAGTTGGTGTTGTTGAGCAGTTGTTCCAGCGCCTGCGTGACCATCGGGCCGCGCCAGACCATGGGGGTTTCGACGTCGATCAGAAAGCCGATCGACATCGCCTGGATGCCGTGGCCCATCAGCGGCTCGAGGTTCTTGCCGTCGGTCGACTCGGGCTTGTCGGTGATGCCCAGCATGGTCGGCTGCGACGGGCCGTAGATGTCGGCGTCCAGCATGCCGACGCGTGCGCCTTCGGCGGCCAGCGCCAGCGCCAGGTTGACGGCGGTGGTGGACTTGCCGACGCCGCCCTTGCCGGAGGCGACGGCGATGATGTTCTTGACGTTGGGGATCAGCTTGACGCCGCGCTGCACGCTGTGCGAAACGATCTTGAAGCTGACGTTCGCGGTGGCTGCAGTCACGCCATCGATGCTCTTGAGCTTGTCTTCGACCTGCTGCTTGATGCTGGCCAGCTGGCTCTGCGCGGGATAGCTCAGCAGGATGTCGACGGAGACAGCGCCGCCGTCGGTCTTGATGTTGCGGGCAGATTTGGTCGAAACGTAATCTTTGTGAGTGTTGGGGTCGACCAACTCTTTCAGTGCGGTCTGCACCTGAAGTTCAGAAACGGCCATGATTGCTCCAGCGGGTTAATTAGCAATCGCTCATTTTAACGAATTCTGAGGCTTTGGGTGAACGGAAACGCAGAAAGGACGCGGGTTTCCCTGCCATTCGCAGGGATATCCAGGGACGGCCAACACTTACGGAGACCCCCAACAATGCCCTGAATGGCCTGCTGCAGTCGGCTAGCCGGAACGCACCTAGCGGGGTTCGACGTAGAGCCCCACCAGCACCGCCTCGGGAACGCGCAGCCGGATCGCGGCGACCAGTTCGCTGATCGCCCCCGGTCGCGGTCGAAGCGACACCCACAGCAGGTTGAGTCTCAGGTTGAGGTCGGCAAACACAACGTCATGGTGCAGCGCCAGAACGGCCTGAATGTCGCGCGACGCGCGCTCGATCTCGAGCGGCGCCCGTGCGCGCAAACGCGGAATCAGCATCATGAAATCGGTCAGCCGCTCGCCGGCACTATCACGGGTGGGAGCAAGCCGCCACAAGGGCAGGACCGGACCGGCCCCCGGAGCAATGGTCAGCGTGGTAGAAGTGTAGATTTGTACCTTCACCCCGCCTCCGCCGCCCAGTGCTCAGGGCTTCAACTGCAGGTCGAGTGCCGCACCACGCCGATCGCACAGACGGCGCGCACGCTGGCGTAAATAACGCACATCCTTGTGCAGATAGCGTTCGAGTTCCTCGAGGGCGAGGCGGTACACCTCGCGCTTGAAATCGACCACCGCATCCATCGGCACCCAGTACTCGTTCCAGCGCCAGGCGTCGAACTCCGGATGACTGCTGGCACGCAGCGAGACATCGCAATCGCGCCCGGTCAGCCGCAGCAGGAACCATATCTGCTTCTGTCCGCGATAAAGGCCGCGACTGTCGCGCCGTGTCCAGTGTGCGGGCACGTCGTAACGCAGCCATTCGCGCGTGCGCCCGAGGATGCGCACATGCGCGGGCTGCAATCCCACTTCCTCTTCCAGTTCCCGGAACATGGCCTGTTCCGGCGTTTCCCCTGCGTTGATGCCGCCCTGGGGAAACTGCCAGGCGTGCTGGTTGACGCGCTTGCCCCAGAAAACCTGGTTGTTCGCGTTGCACAATATGATGCCTACGTTCGGGCGGTACCCTTCTCGGTCAATCATGGCCGCCACCATTAATAAATACAATTACCTGCATTCTTTCACACCCGCCGGAAAATGCAAACCGGACACGGCAGAAAAAACAAGCTTAATTGTTGTTTTAATTGAGATTTCCCAGGTACAGGCAGGCGATCCGGGCAGCCCGTTCGAGCGCGTTATTCCAGCAGCGGCGCAATCCCCTCCGCCCACTGAAAATCGCGCGCAAAGCCGCGCAAATCGAGTCCATAGCGTTTCGACAAATCCGCCAGGCGTGGCCTCGCCGCGTCGAGCCTGGCTGCAGCACCCCGCTCGGCAAACGCGAACACGATGACGTTGGTCTTGTTCTGCACCGAAATCCAGCCCACCTCGCCGTCGAACGCGCGCGACAGGCGCGCGAAATACTCGGCGAATTCGCTGTCACGCCCCCACAAATTCACCACCAGGATGCCGCCCGGCTTCAGCACGCGGCGGCAAGCCGCATAGAACGTCTGCGTCGCCAGCGTTTCCACCTGGTTGCCGGCGTCAAAGCCGTCGAGCAGGATGACGTCGGCGCTGGCGGGGTGCTGGCGCACATACAGCGCGCCGTCGGCCTCGATCACGCTGAGCGTGTCATCGTCCGGCGGCAGCTCGAAATGGGTGCGCGCGGCGGCAATCACCCGCGGGTCGATCTCCACCGCGGTGATGCGCGTCTGCGGCCGCTGCTTGCGGATGAACTTGGCGAGCGAGCCGCCGCCCAGGCCGATCATCAGCACGTCCTGCGGCATCGGGTTGAACATCAGGAAACCCATCATCGCGCGGGTATACGCGAGCTCCAGATCCCACGGCCGGCTCACCCGCATCGCGCTCTGGATCGCGCGGCTGCCCAGATGCAGCACGCGCATGCCTCGCTCCTCTGTCACTTCCAGCCCGTCGTCCTCTGCCCGTCGTTTACCAAATTTCAGGCGCATTGCCATTCCACTCAAAAATCGAGGGCGAAAGATTACCCGGCCACACGCTAAAATGCGCGTTTTCGTCCTGATTATTCCACCATGCGCGCCACCCGGTTCTTCATTTCCACTGCCAAGGAAGCCCCCTCCGAGGCCGAGCTCGTCAGCCATAAGCTGATGCTGCGCGCCGGACTCATCAAGCGCCTGGGTTCCGGCCTCTACACCTGGATGCCGCTTGGATTGCGCGTGCTGCGCCGGGTCGAGGCAGTGGTGAGAGAAGAAATGAACCGCGCCGGCGCGATCGAGCTCCTGATGCCGGCGGTGCAGCCGGCAGAACTGTGGGAGGAAACCGGGCGCTGGGCGGTGTTCGGGCCGCAGATGCTGAAGATCAAGGACCGCCACCAGCGCGATTTCTGCTTCGGTCCCACCCACGAGGAAGTCATCACCGACGTCGCGCGCCGCGAAATCAAGAGCTACCGTCAGCTACCGCTGAATTTCTACCAGATCCAGATGAAGTTCCGCGACGAGATCCGGCCGCGCTTCGGCGTCATGCGCGCGCGTGAATTCCTGATGAAGGATGCCTATTCCTTCCATGCCAGCAAGGACAGCCTCGCCGAAACCTACCAGACCATGTACGACGCCTATACGCAGATTTTCAGCCGGCTGGGGCTGACTTTCCGTGCTGTGGCCGCCGACACCGGCGCCATTGGCGGCTCCGCCTCGCACGAATTCCACGTGCTGGCCGATTCCGGCGAGGACCTGATCGCCTACTGCCCGGATTCCGACTACGCGGCCAACGTCGAACTGGCCGAGGCGCTCACCCCCACGAGGCCGCGCGCCGCGCCGAAGGAAGCGATGCGCGAGGTCGACACGCCGAAGCAGACCACTTGCGAGGACGTCGCCGCCCTGCTCGGCATCCCGCTGGCCCGCACCGTGAAGCTCATCGCCGTCATGGCCGGCGACGAGATGGTCGCCCTGCTGCTGCGCGGCGACCACATGCTGAACGAGGTCAAACTCGGCAAGCTCCCCGGTATGGCGGATTTCCGCCTGGCGACCGAAGCCGAAATTCGCGCCGTCTTCGACTGTCCGCCCGGCTTCCTCGGGCCGGTCGGGATCGACCGCGCCAAGATCAGGGTCATCGCCGACCGTACGGTCGCGGCGATGAGCGATTTCGTCTGCGGCGCGAACAAGCCGAAATACCACTTGGCCGGGGTCAATTTCGGGCGCGACCTGCAGGAACCGGATGGGGTGGCCGATATACGGAATGTTGTCTCCGGCGACCCCAGCCCCGACGGCAAGGGGGTGCTCGCGTTGTGCCGCGGCATCGAGGTCGGCCACGTGTTCCAGTTGGGCAGCAAATATTCGCAGGCGATGAACGCCACTTACCTGGACGAAGCAGGCAAGGCGCAGGTGATGGAAATGGGCTGCTACGGCATCGGCGTGTCGCGCATCGTGGCCTCGGCCATTGAGCAGAATCACGACGAACGCGGCATCATCTGGCCGAAGGCGATGGCACCGTTCTTGCTAGTGATTGTGGCCATCGGCTACGGCAAGAGCGAGATGGTTAGACAAGCCGCCGATACGTTGTATGCTAATTTGATGGCTGCCGGGATCGACGTGCTGCTGGACGACCGCGACGAACGCCCCGGCGTGATGTTCGCCGACGCCGAGCTGATCGGCATCCCGCACCGCATCACGGTGGGCGAGCGCGGACTGAAGGACGGCGTAGTCGAATACCAGCCGCGCCAGGCCGCATCGGGACTGAGCAGCGAGCCGCAAAAGATCGCGCTGGCTGATGCAACGGCGTTTCTGAAAGATTTGATGGGAGCCTGAGATGAACAAGACCACGCACATCGGACTGCTGCTCGCCGCCCTGCTGCTTGCCCTGCCCGCGCAGGCGGGCGGGCAGCGTGAGGAGGCGCTGTCGGCCAATGTGCGTGCGTCGCTGCAGCGTGCGCTGGCCGACACCGCGGTCACCCGCACCGCTTTCCGCAACGTTGCCGACGAGGCGGCCTGGCTCAAGGAAATGTCGCGCCGGCTCGCAAAGCGCATACCGGACGAGGCAGAACGGCTGGAATTCCTGACCACCCTGCACTGGGAAGCCTCGCGCGCCGGGGTCGACCCGCAGCTGATGCTGGGCCTGATCCAGGTGGAAAGCGGTTTCCGCAAATATGCGGTGTCGCCGGTGGGTGCGCGCGGCTATACGCAGGTGATGCCGTTCTGGGTCAAGGCCATCGGCAATCCTGACCACAACCTGTTCCAGCTGCGTACCAACCTGCGATATGGCGCACTGATCCTGCGCCACTACATCGACATCGAGCGGGGCGACCTGTTCCGCGCGCTGGGCCGCTACAACGGCAGCCTCGGGCGCCCGGAATACCCGAACCTCGTCGTTGGCGCATGGAAACGCCACTGGGACTACACCCCCAGCACCAAGTCGGCCGACGCATCCGCCGCATCGCGCAGCTGAATTTTTGCCTGACCGGGGTTCCCGGCATGAGCCTGGAATATCGGCCCGCCGATTCGTAAATCCCCTGATCCGCTTACCGGATGAAATCGAGCCACTGTGCGCCCGATAACCCCAGCCAGGGTCGGGAAAAAGCGGCTTTCGGGCACATCATTTACCGGCAAGCACGCCCCTGGTATGCCGTCTGGAGGCAAGCTCCGTTCCCTCGACCTGCAACCGCCCCCTGTCGAAATTTCAACCACCCGTCACACCCTCGGCGCTTTGGCTGCCTTTCACACTTTACATTCCGCATCGGTTGCAAGACAATAATTCATAAATATCAAACCGTTATCCAGATAACAGTCCGCTGGAACACGCCATGCAGCTTGTCAGGCACAGACAGTTCATCTGTACCAAAAAAAAACGGAGGCGACCATGGAAATGACAATGCAATTGTCCCGCACGAACAAGGGGCAAGAGGAGATCTTCAACCACGGGCATACATTGCGGCCCAAACAACGGCAAATCCTGTTCAGCGTTGGTAACGGCATTTCTTTTGGCGAATTGCGCAGCAAGCTTCCCAACTGTCCCGACCTGGAAACGATGGTGAATGACCTGCTGCAAAGCGGCTTCATCCAGTCCCTGCGCAGCATGGCGACCGCGCAAAGTGCTCCGCCCACTGTACCGAGCAGCCCGGCCGCAGCCGCGCAGGCCACGAACAGCCTGGACGCATGTCGCAACTATGTCCTGGAATTCATGGCGGCGCTGGTGGGAACCAAATCCCCAGCCTATCGGCAGATGAGCGAAGTGCAGGACATGGCGGGCTTTAATGCCGTCCTGCCAATGTGCCGCAGAGTCGTCGCTGCGGTTGCTTCGCCGCACCAGGCGGCGGAAATGGAAGCTGAAGTCGCCAGACGTCTGGAGCGCTGATACGCAGGCCGGGCGGCTGTGCCAGGTATCGCCGGTCCGGCGTGCCCGCACCTGAAACGCGGGGCTGCCGCTATTCCAGGATGACCAGCGGCTTCGGCTGGCAATCCGCCGCCACCACGGTACCCGGCCGGCCCGGCACCGCACTGACCACCCCGTCGAAGGGCGCCTTCAGATCGGCGTCACCGAGGTTCTTTTTCGCAATCACGAGGCGTGCGTTGGCGGCCGCAAGCGCAGCTTGCGCACGCGTATGGCGCAGCGTGGCCGCTTCGAGTTCGCTAGTCGACGACACGGTCCGGTCGAACAGTTCCTGAGCCCGCTCCAGTTCGCGCTTGGCATCCGCCTCGTCGGCCTGCGCGCGCACCTGCTCCGCCGTCGCCTCATCGAGCCGGGCCTGCAACACCGTCTTGTCCAGGCGCAACAGCACCGCACCTTTCTTCACGCGCTGCCCGGGCTTCACCCGCACTTCGACGACGACGCCGGATACGCGGGTGGTGAGTTCTACCTTTTCTGCCGCCCAGAGCGGGCTTGCGCCACCGAGACACAACCCGGCCAGTGCCATGGCCCCCATGCGCTGCTTCATTCCTGTGCTCCCTCTAGTGGCGGCAGGCTGCCGCCGGACAATGCTTCCAGGCGCGCCAGCGCCAGCGCCAGCCGGTATTCCACCTGTTTGCGCCGCAACTGTGCCGCCTGGGTTTCAGCCATGCTGCTTCCCAGGTTGGTTTTCAGTTCGAGCTCATACTCGGCCCGCGCGCGCTCGAGTGCCCAATCGCGGTACTCCACCTGCTTGTCGGCAGCGGGACGGCCGCTTCCGCGCAGCCAGTCGATTTCCTGCAAGGTGGCGAGCAGCGTGTCCGCAAGGTCGAGCTTGAGTTTTTCCAGCTCGGCGGCACGTCTCTCCTTCTGCGCCAGTTCGCGCGCCACCCGGGCACCCACCCGGCCCCCCTGGTAAAGCGGAATGTTGAACACCAGCCCGGCACTGAGGTCATCACGGGTGGTCGATTCCCGGCTATAGCCCCCGCCGATCACCTCAGCTTCGAGCGTCGGATTGCGCTCGGCACGAATCGCGGCAAGCCGCGCATCCGCGGCCGCAAGCTGCGCCTGCAAGGCCTGCACGCGCGGATTCTTCTGCATCACCCAGGACAGCAGCGATTCGTAGTCAGGCACTGGCCGCACATTGTCCTGCAAGACCGGTTCGGCGAGCGTGGTCGGCAGCTTGTCGGGGCGATACATGGCATGCGCAAGTTTCTGCCGGGCGCTGCGCATGCGTTGCAGGCTGGCGCTGCGGCGTTCACGCCAATCCTGGTAGTACGCTTCCAGCCGCAACAGATCGGGGCGGCTGCCAACGCCCAGCTCGAAACGCTCGCGTGCCTTGTCCCAGTCGAGATAGGCCACGGTCATGAATTCGTTGTCTGCGACGTACTGCTGATCGGCCAGTAGTACGTCGAAGTAGCGCGCCATGATGTCGATGCGGCGAAGGCTCTCGATATTGATGAGCTCTGCCTGGCGCGCAACGATGTCCTGATCGGCTGCGGTGACGGCCTGACCGGTTCGGCCGAAATCCAGCAGAGGCTTGCGCGCGACGATGCGCCCGATATTGTCAGGTTTCCAGTCACCCTCCGGGCGGCGTCCGGTACGCAGGCTGCCATCCAGAAACAGACTGAAATCCTGCCGGCTGGCCGCCTGGTCACGGTCGGCGCGCGACAGCGCCAGATCGCTCTCGGCCATGCGACGATCGGGATGGGCTGCCGCCACGGCTGCCAGCGCCTCGTCCAGTGTCAGGCTCTCCGCCCCCGCCGCGCCGGACAGTGCCCATGCGAGCACCACACTCCAGGCGGCTCGCTTCATTTGCCTTGCTTGTATTTGGTGAAAGGCTGCGAAGCGTAGGCGCCCTCGCTCACATAGCGCCCCAGCAGAAGAAATTCGGCCTTGTCCTTGGCCGGTCCGGTATGGCGCGCAACCAGTTTGCCGTCGAGGTCGAAGAACAGGAGCGTAGGCGTGGCACGCACGCGATGGGCAAAGGCAAATGCTTTCTCAGTGGTGTGCTTGCCCTGGAAATCGGTGATCTCGGTGTCCCCGTTGACGTCGATTGGATACAGCATGAATTTTGCGCGATAGTCATCCTGCACGTCGGACTGGTTGAGGATGGTGGTTTTCATGCGTTCGCAAAACGGGCATTCGTCCATTTCAAAAAACAGGAAAATGCCCTTCTTGCCCTGCTTCTTGGCTTCCTGCAAATCGGCCTGCAAGTCACCGAACTTGGGCTGGAAGAAATGGGTAACCGGGTCGCGCGTCTCCGCCCAGGCGGGTGCCGCCAATAACAGGAAAAACGCGATAAGCAGCTGGCGCATGGTGTCTCCTCGTGTTGCAGTCGGAATTATTTTTTTGGGCGGACCGGCTTGCTGGCGATGTAGCTTTCCACCGCAGCACGGGTAATCAGTCCCACTTGTTGCGCGACCATTTTACCATCCGGGTTATACAGGTAGGTGGTCGGCAGGCCCTGTACCGGCCCTATCTGGCTCACGATCTGGGGATTGCCCAGCACGATCGGGTATTCAACCAGCAGCCCCTCGGCAAAATCGGTGACCTGTTGGGCGTTGCGATAATCCATGGCCACGCCGATGACGACGAGATTGTTCTTCTTGTTTTCGTGCAGCGCGATCAGGTCGGGGATCTCCTCCAGGCAGGGCGGACACCAGGTCGCCCAGTAATTCACCAGCACCCACTTGCCCTTGTAGCCGGACAGCGTGTGGGTCTTGCCGTTGGTGTCAGTCACCTTGAAATCCGCCGCTTGCGCCCACGAACCCATCAAGGCCAACAGCAGCCCGGCCAGCCACATCGGATAAAATCGCCTTCTTTGTAACGTCTGCATTGGTTTTTCCATCATGAATGAATTCCGCATCGAGAAAGACTCGCTCGGCGAGGTCCAGGTTCCCGGACAGGCCTGGTATGGCGCACAAACTGCGCGTGCCGTGGCGAATTTTCCCATTTCGGGGCGCCGCCCGGATAAGGATTTCGTACTAGCACACGTGCGGATCAAGCTCGCGGCGGCGCGCGCCAACTGCCAGCCGGGCTGGCTGCCGGAAGAAAAACGCAACGCCATCGCCGCCGCCTGCGAGAAAATCCTCGCCGGCGAATATGGCGACCAGTTCGTGGTCGACCGCTTTCAGGCCGGCGCCGGCACCAGCCACAACATGAACAGCAACGAGGTCATCGCCAACCTCGCCAACGTCGCACTGGGCGGCGAAAAGGGCAGCTACAAGCCTGTCAACCCCAACGACGACGTCAACATGGGGCAGTCGACCAACGACACCATACCCACCGCGATCCGCCTCGCGGTACTGGCCAAGCTGCCGCGCCTGACCGCTGCGGTGCACGCGATGGCGGCGGAATTCAGCCGCCTGGCCGAACGCGAAAAAGACACGGTCAAATCCGGCCGCACCCATCTGCAGGACGCGGTGCCGACAACCCTGGGGCAGGAATTCGCCGGCTATGCCTGGACGCTCACCCGCTGCGCTGCCAGTCTGGAGGCAGTGCGCCCGGCGCTGTGCGAGATCGGCCTGGGCGGCTCCGCTGCGGGCACCGGCTTGAACACCTCGCCCGACTACCCGGCCCGCGTCGCGGCCGAACTGGCGAAGCTCACCAATGAGCCGATCCGCGTCGGCCAGCTGGTCGCGCAGATGCAGTCGATGAACGACCTGGCGCGGTTGTCGGGCGAGATCCGCAACCTCGCGCTCGAGCTCACCCGCATCTCCAACGACCTGCGCCTGCTCGCTTCCGGACCGCGCACCGGCCTCGGCGAAATCCAGCTGCCGCCGGTGCAACCGGGGTCGTCCATCATGCCGGGCAAGGTCAATCCGGTGATGTTCGAGATGCTGAACCAGGTGTGCTTCCAGGTGCTGGGGCAGGACGCCGCAGTGAGCTACATGGTGCAGGCCGGGCAGATGGAACTGAACGTGATGATGCCGGCCCTGGGCAGCGCACTGTTCGACGCCATGGACTGGCTGACCAACGCAATGAACGCCGCTACCGAGAAGAACCTCAAGGGCATCGTCGTCAACCGCGAACGCTGTGCCTTCTTCATCCACCAGAGCGTCGCCCTCGCCACCCTGCTCAACACCCGGATCGGCTACAACCAGGCCGCCGAAGTCGCCAAGGAATCGGAAAAATCCGGCCGCCCGGTGCGCGACATCGTCGCCGAGCGCGGGCTGATGAGCGCGGCCGACTTCGATGCGCTGGTGCTCGCCGCCGCTCACGGCGTGGGCAGCGGCGGTGGCGGCGGCTGATGCCGCACTGATGCGATAATCAGCGCCCTTTACCCGACACCCCACCCCCATGGCGATCCAGTGGTTCCCCGGTCACATGACCACCGCGCGCAAGAAGGCCGCGGAGACGATGGCGCAGACCGACGTGGTGGTCGAGGTGCTCGACGCGCGCCTGCCGGAGGCTGGCAGCAACCCGATGATTCACGAGCTGCGTCATTTCCGGCAGCGCCCCTGCCTCAAGTTGCTGAACAAGGCCGACCTCGCCGACCCCGAGGCCACCCGCGCCTGGATCGACTACTACAACAAGCAGACGGGCGTGATGGCGGTGGCGATCTCGGCCAAGAAGCC
>JAKBJA010000027.1 GCA_021836225.1 Pseudomonadota bacterium
AAATACGGCGGCGGCAACAAAAGCCAAAGTGCGAGTGAACATCAAGGCGTCTCCTGTTGGGTGGGAACTTCTTTGACCAGCGTGGCCGGGATATTGTTCTGCGTCAGCAGGCTGCGGGTGCGATTGACCTCGTCCATGGCCTGAAAAGGACCGACGCGCACGCGATGGAGCACGCCCTTGTCGGCCACCTCACCGGTCTGGATGACGGCTTCTACGCCCAGCATCGCCAGTTGTGCCTTCAGGTTGTCGGCGTCGTCCGCATTCTGGAACGCGCCGGCCTGCAGGAAATAGCGCGTTGTGGGCGTTGCGGGCGCGGCGGACGGCGGCAACTCGCCGTGGGCATCGCCCGGCAGGACCTTGTAGAAATCGAAACTGGGTGCCGCCTCGGGTTCGGCCGCAGCGGGCGCCGTCGGGCCGGACGTCGCCGCCGGCGCGGCAGACTTGAACGGATTGCTGCCGGTGACCCACAGTGCCACGCCCACCGCGAGTATCGCGCCGACGATGAGACCGATCAGCACGCCGGTGAAGATGGAACTGCCGCTCGATCGGCCGCTGTTGCGGGATGAAGGTTTGGCCATGTCTACATTTTCTCCGGGGCCGATACGCCGAGCAAGGCCAGCCCGTTGACGATTGCAATACGGGTGGCGTCGGCCAGCGACAAGCGCGCGAGTTTTGTCGCCGCATCCTCGACCAGAAACTTTTCGGCGTTGTACCAGGCGTGGAAATCGCCCGCCAGCATCTGCAGGTAATGCACCAGCAGGTGCGGCGCCAACTCGCGTGCGGCGGTGGCGACGGTTTCGGGATATTCCGCCAGGCGCTGTATCAGATCAAGCTCGTGCGACGCGGTCAGCGGCGCGAGGTCGGCGCCGTCGAGCGCGTCGGCCATTTCCCCCCATTCCTCGAACACGCGACAGATGCGGGCGTGCGCGTACTGCACGTAGTACACCGGGTTGTCGGTGTTCCTGGCGATCGCCAGGTCGACGTCGAAGATGTATTCGGTGTCGGCCTTGCGGGAAAGCAGGAAGAAGCGCACCGCGTCCTTGCTGGTCCAGTCGATGAGGTCGCGCAGGGTGACGTAGCTGCCGGCACGCTTGGAGATCTTCACTTCCTCGCCGCCGCGCATCACGCGCACCATCGTGTGCAGCAGGTAGTCGGGATAGCCCTCGGGAATGCCGACGTTGACGGCCTGCAAGCCGGCGCGCACGCGGGCGATGGTGCCGTGGTGGTCGGTGCCCTGGATGTTGATCGCGCGCTCGAAGCCGCGCTCCCATTTGGCGATGTGATAGGCGACGTCCGGCACGAAATAGGTATAGGTGCCGTCGGACTTTTTCATCACGCGGTCCTTGTCGTCGCCGTAGTCGGTGGTCCGCAGCCACAGCGCACCGTCCTGCTCGTAGGTCTTGCCGGCGTCGACGAGCTTCTGCACCGTCGCTTCGACCCGTCCACTGGTGTACAGGCTCGACTCGAGGTAATAGTGGTCGAAGCGCACCGCGAAGGCCTTGAGATCGAGATCCTGCTCGTGGCGCAGGTAGGCGACGGCGAACTGGCGGATCGAATCGAGATCGTCGACGTCGCCCGACGCGGTGAACTCGCGGTCGTCCGATTTCACGGTTTGCTTCGCCAGAAAATCCGCCGCGATGTCGGCGATGTAGTCGCCGTTGTAGGCCGCTTCCGGCCACTCGGCGTCACCCGGCTTCAGCCCTTTTGCGCGCGCCTGCACGCTGTTGGCGAGGGTCTGGATCTGCACGCCGGCGTCGTTGTAGTAGAACTCGCGGGTGACCTCCCAGCCTTGCGCCGCGTACAGGTTGCAGATGGCGTCGCCGAGCGCGGCCTGGCGACCGTGGCCCACGTGCAGCGGACCGGTCGGGTTGGCGGAGACGAACTCGACCAGCACGCGGTGTCCCTTGCCTGCATCGCCACGGCCAAATTGCGCGCCTGCCGAACGGATTTGCGGCACGATGCCGTGCCACGCAGCAGGGGTGAGATGGAAATTGATGAAGCCGGCGCCGGCGATTTCCGCCTTGGCGATCAGCGGCGATTTCGGCAGCTCGGTGAGAATCAACTGCGCCAGTTCGCGCGGATTCTTCTTCAGCGGCCGTGCCAGCTGCATCGCGGCGTTGCTGGAAAAGTCGCCGTGATCGGGATTCTTCGGACGTTCGATTTCGAGGCTGACCGGGGCGTCGGGCGCCACCGTTTCGAGGGCGATGCCGATCAGCAGGGCGAGCTGTTCTTTGAGCGGATGGGTGTTGGACATGGTTACAAAGAGGAGGGACGATGCGCGCATCCTCAGTGTTCAGAATGGGGTGCGGCGATTATAAGCGCCGCGCGCGGGGCATCAAAACGCGGGTGTTCTGAACTGGAAATGCGCTGAATGGAAAAGTCGAGAATCTTCCGCATGCTGCATTGCAAATCTCGCCAGGTGTTCAACCTGGCTGCGGTTTGCGCCTTGCCTGCGAAAGATTTCGTCATTTCCATCAACACTGTCGCAGCGCAACGCAAACTTTCGATCAGCGCATTTCCAGTTCAGAACACCAGCGGGTCGACGTCGAGCGACCAGCGCGCGATGCGCGGCTTGATGCTGTCGAGCTGCGGCCGCCACTCGCGCACGAAAGCCTGCAGGGCCTGACGCTGCGCCGACTGGATCAGCAACTGCGCACGTTCAAGATTGGCCACGCGCGCCATCGGCGCGGGGGTGGCGCCGAACACGCTGACCTTCGCGTTGTCGGGGGCCAGCGCTGCGGCACGCTTGAGGAAGGCCAGCGCCGCGTCCATCGTGGTCGCCTCGGCGCGCAGCAGCACCTGGCGGGTGAACGGCGGCAGGTCGAGCTGTTTGCGCTCGGCCAGGAGTTCGCGCGCATAGCCGGCATAGTCGTGGCGCTGCAGATAACGGAACAGCGGATGATCCGGGAAGGCGGTCTGGATCAGCACGCGGCCGGGCTTGTCGGCGCGTCCGGCGCGTCCGGCCACCTGCATCAGCTGGGCGAACAGACGCTCGGTGGCGCGAAAGTCGGGGCTGTAGAGTGCGCCGTCGGTATCGAGGATCAGCGCCAGCGTCATGTTGGGGAAATCGTGGCCCTTGGCCAGCATCTGCGTGCCGACCAGGATGTCGACCGCGCCGCCGTGCACCGCCTCGCCGAGTTCGGCCCAGGCGCGCGGGCGCATGGTGTCGCGGTCGATGCGGCGGATGCGCGCGGCGGGCAGGAAGGCGGCGAGCGTTTCCTCCAGCCTCTGGGTGCCCTGGCCGAGCGCTTTCAAGTCGGGGTTGCCGCAACTCGGACATTCGGGCGGGATGCGCGTCTCGAATCCGCAGTGGTGGCACTTCAGGCGATGCGATGTGCGGTGCAGCACCAGCCGTGCCGAGCAGCGCGGGCAGGGCGACACCCAGGCGCAGCTCGGGCAGTACAGCGCCGGCGCGTAGCCACGGCGGTTGAGGAATACCAAGCTCTGCTCGCCGCGCGCCAGCGTTTCGCTCAGTGCTTGCAAGGCGGGGCGGGTCAGGCCATTGTCGAGCGGAATGTGCTTGAGATCGACCAGTTCGATGTCTGGCAGCTGCGCCTGGCTGATGGCGCGCTGCTTCAGTTCGATCAACTGGTAGCGCCCGTTCAGGGCCTGCGCATAACTTTCCAGCGAGGGGGTGGCGGAGCCGAGTACCACCGGCACATTGGCCTGCTTGCCGCGCGCGATGGCAACGTCGCGCGCCGAATAGCGCAGCCCGTCCTGCTGCTTGAACGAGGCGTCGTGCTCCTCGTCGACCACGATCAGGCCCAGCCGCGGCAACGGCGCGAACACCGACAGCCGGGTGCCGAGCAGCACGTCGCAATCGGGCGCAGCGAGCCAGTTTTCGGCGCGGTCTTTCTCGGCCAGCCCGCTGTGCAGGGTGGCGAAGCGGCGTCCGGGGAAGCGGCGCCGGAAATGCTGTTCCAGTTGAGGCGTCAGCGCGATTTCGGGGATCAGAACCAGCGCCTGTTTGCCGTGCGCGAGCACGGTGTCGATCAGGCGCAGATAAAGCTCGGTCTTGCCGCTGCCGGTGACGCCGTGGATCAGGTGGACGCCGAACTGCCCGAGCGTGGGCATGAGCGACCCGAGTGCGGCCTGTTGCTCGGCGGTAGCAAGGGGTGAGTCAGCCGTCGGGGGCGTATCGGCCGCGTGAGGGGGGATGCGCGTCCACGCGGCCCATCCGGCCGCCACCAGCGCCGCCGCGTGGCGGCCCAGTTTCTGTGCGCGCACCGTGTCGCGCATCTGCGGCGCCACCCGCAAGGCCTCGAGCAGGGCGCGCTGCGCCTTGGCACGGGCGGGGGGCGCCGCCTCCAGCCCGGCTTCGGTCGGCGCAAGCCAGGGGGTGTCGGCGACGAACGGCGTGGCGTTCCTCAGGCGTGGCGGCAGGGTGGCGAGCAGGATCGCCCCCAGCGGGTAGTGGTAATAGTCGGCGCAAAACTGCGCCAGGCGAAGGATGTCGGGAGACAGCGCAGGGCGATCGTCCAGCACGCGGATCACATCACGCAGCCTGTCCGCCCCGACCGGGCTGTCAGCCGGCTGCCCCAGCGCGACACCGACCTGACGGGTGCGGCCAAAGGGAACCTCGATCAGGCTGCCCGGCGGTACGGTCGCGAGGCCATCCGGCACGCGATAGTCGAACAGCCGGTGGAGCGGCGTGTCGAGCGCGACCTGCAGAATGGTGGGCATGGTTAGCGGAGATTCCTGATGGGGAGTCGGGGAAGGTTCACTAAGTGGCTGTTAGACAAGACTTATTCGGCATTATCCACGCAAGTTGTGGATAATTGTGTTAGTGATTTGTGCCGATTGCCCTCTATGGCCCGTATTCAGGGGGGTCGGCAGCGCGGGCTAAAAAGCAGGCAGGCCATCAAATTGATATTATTCAATGACTTACAAATATTGCCCGACTGTCAAGCGTTTGAAACAAAAAAAGTTCCCTTGCGCGATAAATGTGCATAAGTTGATGCTTCTAAAGGCGCACCGACGGTCTTTTGCGCACCCAATGGGTGCGCAAGGCCTTGTTTCTGCTTAGTTTTGTTGCTGGATGCCGGCGATCACCCAGCCCCCCTGGCCGCTGGCCGGTTTGGTGAGGTGCCAGATCTCGTCGAGCGGCATGGCGCCCTGGTCGGCGTCTTCGCGCACCAGGCCGGTGAAACGCACGCTGACGACGTGGCGGTTGCCCTCGTCGACCGCTTCCAGCACCTCGGCATCGAGGCTCATGACGTCGGTGGTCTGCGTGGCGTCACCGCGTTCGGCCAGCTGCATGCGGATTTCGGCAAACACCTCGGGCGAAGTGAAGGCGCGCAGATCGTCCAGGTTGCCGGCGTCGAACGCGGCCTGCAGGCGGATGAAGTTGAGCTTGGCTTCGCGCGCGAAGGCGGCGGCGTCGAACCCGGGCGGGAAGCTGTGTGTGTTGTGGCTGCCCCCCATCGCGGACGGGGTCGCGTCGAATGCGGCCGGCGCGTTCTGCGGCATGCCGGCGTACTGCATCGCGGGGGCCGGCGTAGTGCGGCGCATGAAGAAGCGGAACAGCATGAACGCGGCCATCGCCAGCAGCGCCAGCATCAGGAAGTTGGCCATCTCCTCGCCCAGCCCCAGATGCGAGAACAGCGCGGCCAGACCGAGGCCGGCGGCGAGACCGGCGATCGGGCCCATCCACGAGCGCTTCTGCGGCGCGCCCGTCGGCGTGGTGCCTTGCTGCTGGCGCTGCGGGGTCGGGGCGGCGTCCTGCTTGGCCGGCGCGCTGCGCTGCATGCCGAAGGACTTGCTGCCGCCCAGGCGCCGGGCTTCGGCGTCCGGCATGGCGAAAGCGAAGATGACGAACAGGGCGAACAGGCTGATGAAGATGCGTTTCATGGAGTGGCTCGAAAAAAATTAGACTGAAAAACGTGCTGGAAAAAGTGTCGTTCGCGCGTTATGCGGCGCTACGCTGCGCGCACCGCGCGGCTGCGGCTGTGCACCGCCTCGACCAGCACGGCGACGTTGTCGGGATTGGTGAACTGCGAAATGCCGTGGCCGAGATTGAACACGTGGCCGGGGTGGTTGCCGTAGCTGTCGATGATGCGATGCGCCTCGGCGCGGATGCTCTCGGGCGTGCCGTGCAGGGCGCAGGGGTCGAGGTTGCCCTGCAGCGCCACCTTGTCGCCCACGCGGCGGCGCGCCTCGCCGATGTCGAGGGTCCAGTCGAGGCCGACCGCGTCGGCGCCGATGCCGGCCATCGCTTCCAGCCAGTTGCCGCCGCCCTTGGTGAAGATGATGCTGGGGATGCGGCGGCCTTCGCGTTCCTTGATCAGGCCGGCGACGATGCGCTCCATGTAGGCGAGCGAGAATTCCTGGTAGGCGTGCGGGGTGAGGCTGCCGCCCCAGGAGTCGAAAATCATCACGGCCTGCGCGCCGGCTTCGATCTGCGCGTTGAGATAGTCGGTCACCGCCTGGGTGTTCACCTCGAGGATGCGGTGCAGCAGGTCGGGGCGGCTGTACAGCATGGTCTTGATGTGCCGGTAGTCGTCCGAGCTGCCGCCCTCGACCATGTAGCAGGCCAACGTGTAGGGGCTTCCGGAAAAGCCGATCAGCGGCACCGAGCCGTCGAGCGCGCGGCGGATGCTTTTGACCGCATCCATCACGTAGCCCAGCTTGTCGTTGGGATCGGGCGCCGAGAGGTCGCGGATTTCCCACTCATCGCGCAGCGGGCGCTCGAAGCGCGGGCCTTCGCCCTGCGAGAAATACAGGCCCAGGCCCATCGCGTCGGGCACGGTGAGGATGTCGGAAAACAGGATCGCGGCGTCGAGCGGATAGCGCGCCAGGGGCTGCAGCGTGACTTCGGTTGCCAGATCGGGCGTTTTGCAGAGGGTCAGAAAATCGCCGGCGCGGGCGCGGGTCGCATTGTATTCCGGCAGGTAGCGGCCGGCCTGGCGCATCAGCCAGAGGGGCGTGTATTCAGTGGGCTGGCGCAGCAGCGCGCGCAGAAAGGTATCGTTCTTGGGGGCGGACATGTGGCGGGCCAGGACGCAAAGCCGGCATTTTAGCAGGCTTGGCGTCGCAGGCTCCGACCCTTGGCGGATCAGCTGCGGCGGAAGCTCCATTCGCCGCGCCCGGACGGGCAGGCCAGCACGTCACGCGGCTTGCGGCCGTCGACCACCAGGGTGGCGTTGCGGCAGCCGTCGCGCACGTCGCCGTGCGGGGTGAAGTGGTAATCGTGGTCGCCGCTGCGCCACACCACCGGCACGCCGGGGCGGCCCAGTTCGAGCGCGTGGCCCATGCAGGCGCGGTCGCGGTCATCCATGCTGTCGCCAATGGCATGTCCAACCACCGCGCCGAGCACGCCACCGAGCACCATGCCGACCACGCGATCGTCGTGTCCGGCCACCTGGCCGCCGATCACCGCGCCGGTCACGCCGCCGATCACGGCGCCGATTTCGTCGCGGTTGCAGCGGCCAGCCGAAATGCCGTAGTCGCTTACATACGCGACACCACTCTTGCCTTGGTAGTGCTTGGCTTTCTTGTGTTTCTTGCGGCCATGGTCATCATCATGCTTCTTGTAGTAGCCGTGCGCAGGGGCGTGGCTGGGCGGGTCGGCGAGCACCGGGCCTGCAGCGAGCATCGTGGCCAAAGCTAGGGTGACAGCGGTATGCATTGTTTTTCTCCGTTTGCGTGCGTGTTGACTCCGGGTATTAACGGCAGGGCGCCGCGATCTCTGTAGCGGCGTCCCGATTCATTCAGTTGAACCGGTAATTGTGGCCGTAAGCATGGCGCGCCTGGCGATCATGCTTTTCCGCCCGGATAGTGTGGTTCGCGACATCGAGCGCGCGCTCCAGGTGCTGGAATTCGCGCGCGCTTATCCTGCCATCTGCACGGAAATGTTGCTCCATGGCGCGGATCGTGTGCTGTTCATGCATTAATTCACGGAATTCGGCACGGGTAATCTGGCCCGACCGCATCCCGGCCTGGATGCGGTCCATCTGCCGATCCTGGCGTGCGTTGATCTGCTGGCTATAGGCCTTGGTCTGCAGGTAAGCCTGCTTGTGGCCATGGCCGTCGTGCTCCCAATTGGCTTGCGCGCCGGTCGCCGTCAGGCCCAGTGCCAGAATGCCCAAGGTGGTTTTAATCAGCGTGTTTTTCATGGTGTTGCTCCTGTTCAGTTGAGGGGTACCGTGAGGCTGGATTGCGTCAGTCGGCATCCGCACTGTAGAAGCGCTGTGTAAGCGGGGTGTGTGGGGTGGGTAACGAGGTGTAACGCAATGTAACCACGAGCGGGCGTGCGGTATTGCAGCAAGGCTTATTGGCGCGGCACTCAAGCTTGTGTGTCACATTACGTTAATAGGTTAGAATTTTCGACTTTTCTAATTACACCCGCATCCCCGAGGAGACCCCGATGCAACTGAATAAACTCGCGGCCACGCTTGCCGCGGTGGGCCTTGCTGTGCCCAATCTGGCCCTGGCCACCAATGGCATGCTGATGGAAGGTTACGGACCCATAGCCGCAGGCATGGGCGGTGCCGCCATGGCGTATGACAACGGCACGGCCGCGATGGCCAACAACCCGGCGACGTTCGGCCTGATGGCCGACGGCAAGCGGGTGGACGTGATGCTGGGGTTTGTCGGACCGGATGTGGAGACGTCCATGGGAATGGGCAAATCCAGTGCGGATGCGTTTTACATGCCGGCCATCGGCTTTGTGAAAAAAGAGGGCAATCTGGCCTACGGCGTCGGCATCTACGGCCAGGGCGGGATGGGCACCGAGTACGCCAACGGCGATATGGCGCAGGTGGGCGTGGGCCGGGTGATTCTCCCCCTGGCCTACAGCGTCAACGAGCGCTTCAACCTGGGCGGCAGCATCGACATCGTGTGGGCGGGCATGGATCTGGTCGCCAACCTGGATATGGATCCCGAGAAGGAAATCAACTTCAAGGATGGCAGCGACTTCACGGGCGCAGCCAAAGGATACAGCCTCGCCGCCAAGCTCGGATTCACCTACAGGATCAACGATGCGTTGACCCTGGGCGGTGTCTACCAGACGGCAGGCAACCTGCCCGATCTGAAGGGCGATGGCTACAAGGTGACGGGCTTCGACATGCCGGCCACGCTGGGTCTCGGCCTTGCCTGGCAGGCGAACGACCGGCTGTTGGTCGCGGCCGACGTCAAGGACGTGATGTGGGGCGACAGCATGAACACCGTGACCATCTACCAGAATGGCACGATGGTCGCGCCGTTCCAGCAGGACTGGGATGACCAGATCGTGCTGTCGCTGGGCCTGGCCTACAAGTTCAACGATGCCTTCACCGGCCGCGTCGGTTATAACCACGCGAAGAATCCGATCCCGGATCAATTCGTCAACTATCTGTGGCCGGCGATCGTGGAAAATCACTACACGGTGGGCTTCGGTTATGCCTTCAGCAAGCAGTCGCAAGTCAACTTCGGGCTGAGCTATGTCCCCGAAGTGACGGTGACCGGCACGAACCTGCAGACCCCGCCTAACGGCAACGGCGGCATGACCATCGAACACAGCCAGCTGAACTGGCAGCTGATGTACAGCTACACGTTCTGATCGGCTGATTCGATCGCGCCAGGCCGGGAGCGCATGCCCCGGCCTTTTTTATTGGCGAGTCCGGTCATGGTTTTTGCAGGTCTTCGCCGATCTCTTCGATCTTTTCGCCGGCCTGCTCGCGTGCTTCGTCCAGGCTGCGCCCAGCCTCCTGTGCCGGCCCCGGCTCGGCGGTGGCATCGTCAACCCGCTTGCCGGCCGCGTCCTTCATGTCCTGCATGGCCTGGTCGACCTGCTCGCCCGCTTTCTCGGCAGGGCCCTTGCTGTCGCAGCCGTTGAGGATCAGCAGGCTGGTTAGCAATGCCAGCACGGCGTGGGAGGCATGCCATGGATGGCTGCGTTTCGATCCGATCGGAAGGGCGTGCCGCATCCCGGTTCCGGCGCCGCTCCATTCGTAGAGCCGCATGTGTTCGTCGTCAAGATGATGGGGGGTCGCGCGCATATCAATTCTCCTAGCGGGTTGGGTCGACCGGCCGCGGCGACCGCCACAGCCGGCCAGTTCGCAGACGTAGCGTCAACGCTTGATCTCGAGCGCGTTCCTGACCCCCTTCACGCCTTCCACGCTGAGCGCGATTTTCTCGGCCCGGGCGATCTGCGCTGGCGTGCTGACCCAGCCGGCGAGCTTGACCATGCCCTTGTGGGTTTCCACGTTCACGTCCAGCCCCTTCACGCCTTCGTCTTTCAGGATCAGCGACTTGACCTTGGCGGTAATCCAGGCGTCATCGATGTATTTGTCGGCCTTGATGCGATCGTTGTTGGCAACGGCTTTGGTGTATTCGTCGCGGCTCAGCCGCCGGTCGCGGTTTGCGTCGCCCTCGTGGAACGCCTGTTCAGTGCCCCCTTTTTCCTGAAACTCCTGCAGGCTGACCATGTTGTCGCCATTGCTGTCCGTGTTCAGGAAGTTGGGCATCACCATGGGGGTGGCCAGGGCCGAGGTGGCGGTGAAAGCGCCCAGGGCGCTAGCGAGCGTCAGATTCAGCACGCAACGGTTGCGGTGTTTCATGTTGATCTCCTGATAAGGGTTTAACACATTGAATGCTCAAGCAGTCAGTAGCGTTTGGTGCTGGGCTTGCCTAGCTTGGAGAATTCGTCGTTGCTCAGGCTCTTGTCCTGGTTGGCGTCAGTTTCAGTGAAGACCTGTTCCTGGCCACCCTGAGCCTTGAACTCCTCCAGGCTGATCTTGCCGTCGCCATTGCTGTCGAAGGTCTTGAAGCTGGATGCGCCCGCGGTGGTGTCCGGCATGGACTGGGCCAAGGCAGATGCCGAGGCGGCGCTCAGTAGACCGGCAAGCGTGAGGGTCAGGACGTTGGCGTGAATGGATTTCATGTTTGGCTCCTTAATGATTGAATCATTGCGAATGCAGATGCACCCGTGGAGGTACATAGCGACGGCCGTGCCAGTTCCGTTTTCGTCAATGAGTTCATGGAGTTAAAAGCGCCTGCCGGGCTGGGTGGCGCGCTGGCCCGGCGTTTGGACACGTATTTGTCTCCTGATGGCGACAGAAACGGTTGGTATTTCACAGCACATTGTTTTTATTGAATTATTTTGTCTTCTGTCGGCGACATCGGCATTTTTCTGCCTGAAAAAGCGCAAAAAAATGGGAGCCAAGGCTCCCGTTAGATCGCGACAGACTTAAACCGTCGGCGGGCGTCGACCGGTGACCAGCAGTACCAGAAACAGCACCAGACCGACGACAAACAGCACCTTGGCGAACCCGGCGGCGGTGCCCGCTATGCCGGCGAAGCCGAAAATCCCGGCGATGATGGCAACGATCAGAAATG
>JAKBJA010000020.1 GCA_021836225.1 Pseudomonadota bacterium
TCATCCGGAAATAGCTTGGGCGCCTTCGGCTTCTTGGCCTTCTTTGTCGTACTCATCAGTGCAGTCATGGTGTTTCCCTTTCGGTATCATCTCATGACCTCTGGCACACAAAATTCCTGACAGGCTCGTGATCGATCGACGAAACCACCTTATCAAGGGTGGGACTCGATTCAGTGAAAGGGTCGCGGAAGTACGTCCCTGACCCTATCCGGCAATCCCCCTTCGGGGGTAGCCGGTGCCCGGCCCTACATGCCGTCGACTCATGTTGTCGACGGTGCCTCGACAATTCCAATAAACACATACGGAGATCATCACGATGGCCATCAAAATGCGCATGAAAAGAAAACAGGCCTTCCCCGCGTCCGAAGAGGCCGACAAATCCTACGAGGCGCTGATTCGCCTGTGGATTCTTCGCCTGCTCGTTCCGCTCGGCGAGAGCCGCGAGTTCATGTCGTCCTTCGGCTACGCGAACGACTATCTGGCGCACTACCTCGGTCTCACACCTTCCAACGAGCAGTTCGACATGAAGGTCGCGATGACGGAACTGCGCAAGCAGCACGCCCAGGCGGAGCGTCGCCGCAACTCGGCGGCGCTGCCCGAGATCCTGGCCCGCAACATTGCGCGCTACAGCGAGCTGATGGGCTGGAGCAAGGCCGACGAGGCGGTGATCGCCTTCACGGTGCTGATGTACGCGGATCCGCGCCTTGAGACTGCGTGCTCTTCGATCGGGAACGTCACAACCGCCAAACTGATCGCCTTGCTGAGCGGCGTCCTCGACATCGACCGCGACGCAATGCGGAACAGCGTTATGCCGAAGTCCGGCCTGTGCGAATCGGGTTTCATCAAGGTGGACATGAGCACGGCGCGAGACCTGGTCTGCAAGCTTGAGATGCTGTCCGACGAAACCTCTGATCGCCTGCGCTACGTGGACGGAGACCCCTTCGAGCTGCTGCGCGACGTGATCACCCCGGCCGCGCCGGCCGAACTCGGTCTCGATGATTTCGCCCACATCAAATCGACGCTCGACGTGCTGCAGCCCTATCTCGCACGCTCCGTCGACAGCAAGGCACACGGGGTCAACGTGTTCATCCACGGCGCCCCCGGGACGGGCAAGACCCAACTTGCGCTCGCGCTGGCGAAGGAACTGGGTTGCGACTTGTATGAGATCTCGTCGCAGAACGAGTCCGGCGACGGCATCAACGGCTACGGCCGCCTGCGCGCGCTTCGCGCAGGCCAGAGCATGCTGCGCCAGCGCCGCGCGCTGATCCTGTTCGACGAGGCCGAGGACGTGTTCGACGGCGGCTGGACGCATCTTCGCGAGAAAGGCTCGGCCCGCTCGCAGAAAGCCTGGATGAACCGCCTGCTCGAGACCAACACAGTGCCTGTGATCTGGCTGTCGAACAACGTCGAATGCATGGACGCCGCCTTCCTGCGCCGTTTCGATATCGTGCTGGAAATGCCCCTGTTGCGCGGACGCCAGCGCGAGCGCCTGCTCGACGAGGCGTGCGGCGACCTGATCGACGCGAGGACCCGCACTCGCCTGGTCGAGGCGCGCGGGCTGGCGCCTGCGGTCGTGCGGCGCGCGGCCCGCGTGGTGCGCACCATCCAGGACGTCCTGCCGGCGAACCGCACCAGCGCCGTCCTCGAGCAACTGATCGAGAGCACGCTGGAGGCGCAGGGCCACGGCGGATTGACGACCGGCGATGCAGCCGCGTTGCCGCCGAGCTACGACCCGCGCCACATCGCAGCCGACGTGGACCTGGCGCAGGTGTCCGCCGGAATCGTGCAGGCCAAAACTGGCCGCATCTGCCTCTATGGCCCGCCGGGCACCGGCAAGACCGCGTTCGGCCGCTGGCTTGCCACGCAACTCGACGTGCCGCTGTACGCCAAGCGCGTGTCGGACATCGTCTCGCCCTACGTGGGGCAGACCGAGCGCAACCTGGCGCGCGTGTTTCGCGAGGCCGAACTCGACGGCGCCGTGCTGCTGCTCGACGAGGTCGACAGCTTCCTGCAGGACCGCACGCGTGCCCAGCGCTCTTGGGAGGTGACCGCCGTCAACGAGATGCTGACGCAGATGGAAGCCTACGCCGGGGTGTTCATCGCCTCGACCAACCTGATGGACGGCCTCGACCAGGCTGCGCTGCGCCGCTTCGACCTCAAGGTGAAGTTCGGCTACCTGCGCCCCGCCCAGGCGTGGGACCTGTTCGAGGTGCACTGCGCGTCGCTTGGCCTGCCCGCCCCGGATGCCTCCGCCCGCGCCGCAGTCGAGTGCCTGGCCACCCTGACGCCGGGCGATTTCGCCGCGGTGGCGCGCCAGCATCGCTTTCGCCCGGTCGACAGCGCTTCCGCGCTGATCGCCGTGCTGGAAGCGGAATGCAGCATCAAGAAGGACAGCCGCAAGGCCGTTGGTTTCATCTAATCGAATCGAGGTCAGACATGAGTGGATTGTCCAAGACGCGCATCCAGTACCACCGGCAGTGCCCCCGCCGCCTGTGGCTGCAGGCCTATCGCCCGCAGCTCGCCGAAATCGACCTGGCCATACAGCGGCAGTTCGACATCGGCAACCGGGTAGGTGAGATCGCCCGCTCGTTCCATCCGGACGGCGTGCTGATCGACGTCACCGAACGGGCCCAGCAGCTTGCCGACACCGCGGCGGCTCTGGCCGGCTCGCCCCGCCCCGTCTTCGAGGCCACCTTCGAAGCCGACGGCGTACTGGTGCGCGCCGACCTGCTGCTGCCGGACGCCGGCGGCTACCGGCTGGTGGAAGTGAAATCGGCCACCACGGTGAAACCCCACTACCTCGACGACGCCGCGATCCAGGCCTGGGTCATGCGCAAGGCCGGCATTCCCGTCACGCGTGTCGAGGTCGCCGTGATCGACACGTCCTTTACCTATCGGGGCGACGGCGACTACGCCGGCCTGCTGAAGCACGTCGACGTGACCGTCGCCACCCGCGGCTTCGAGTCGCAAATCCCCGGCTGGGTGAGCGCGGCACGCGATACCCTGGCCAGCAAGGAACCCTTGATTGATACCGGTGACCAGTGCCAGAAGCCCCATCGCTGCCCGTTCTTTGCCAGCTGCGCTCCGAGACGGCTGGCCGCAGAGCGGGCCCACTATCCGGTGGAGATCCTGCCGCATGCAGACGAACTCGCCATCGACCTTCGTCTCGAAGGCTACGACGACATGCGCGAGGTCCCGCTTCACCGGTTGAAGAACCCGATCCACCAGCGCATCCAGCGTGCGTGCGCGAGCGGCCGCTACGAACTGAGTCCCGAGGCGCAGGAGGAGATCCGCCCCCAGCCCTACCCGCGGCACTACCTCGACTTCGAAACGATCAATCCCGCGGTCCCGGTCTGGCCGAGCACGCGGCCGTACCAGCAGATCCCGTTCCAGTGGTCGTGCCACGTGGAATCGAAGAACGGCACCGTCGAGCACAAGGCCTTCCTCGCCTCTGGCGACGGCGACCCGCGCCGCGCCTTCGCCGAATCGCTGGTCGAGGCGCTTGGCGCAACCGGCACCATCTTCGTCTACAACGCCGGCACCGAGCGCAGCCACATGCGGCACCTGGCGCTGTGCTTCCCCGACCTGGCCCCGGCACTCAATGCAGCGATTGCCCGCATCGTCGACCTGCTGCCAATCGCCCGCCAGCACTATTACCACCCGGACATGCGGGGTTCCTGGTCGATCAAGGACGTGCTGCCGACGATTGCCCCCGAACTGGCGTATGACAACCTCGAAGTCGGCGACGGCACGCAGGCCATGCGGGTCTTTGCTGAGCTGATGGATCCGGCCCTGCCGGATGCGCGCCGAAGTGGCCTGCGTGAATCCCTGCTTCGCTACTGTGAGCGGGACACCCTGGCCATGGTGAAGGTGGCGCATTTCTTCGAGAACGGCGTGATCCGGAAGCCGTCGACACGTATTGTCGAGTGAAGAGAGACACTGCTGCTCTTAATTTGAAGCGGCCAGATCCGAAGATCTTCCACCACACCACTCAACGGAGCACATCATGCTGCACACAAAAGAAGAGTACGCCGCGCTGGAAGCCAAATACCACCCCGCAGCGGAGCAAGGAGACGCCGAATCGCAGTTCCAACTCGGGACGCTGTATAACAGCTACGCCCCAGGAACCGACAGAAAAGAGCGCAAGACTGAGGCCCTGAGGTGGTTCCGGAAGGCAGCTGAGCAAGGTCACGTTGAAGCCCAATACTGGACAGGTCTCTATTACCGGCATGGCCTGAATGTTGTTGCCGAGAATCAAGCTGAGTCAGATATCTGGTTCAGCAAGGCTGCTGCACAAGGCCATACGGGAGCGATGCGGTACCTCGGTCGGTATCGTGAGGCTGCCGACCTTGGGGATCCACGTGCTCAGTACCAGTTGGGCGATCAATCGATCGAAAAGGATCCCGCCGAAGCAATGAGCTGGTACCTGAAGGCGTTCAACAATGCAGATATCCTTGATGGGTGGGCCTCAACCGCTGGGGAAGCCGCCCACCAAATTGCAAAGATGTACGAAGAGGGCATAGGCGTTCCCAAGAATGACGAAACTGCCTTGTCCTGGCTCTTCAAAGCTGCCGAGAAGGGCGATCCGGAAGCGCCCTGGGACATCGCAAGACGATACGCGAAAGGAATTGGCGTCCCCAAGGACACTGCGGTCGCTGCGGAATGGTATGTCGAGGCCGAATCGCGAGGACAGGATTTTGACTGGCAAGACCTGAAGAAAATTTGTGACGCGCGAGGCCTCTCGCTTGAGGAAATGCTCGCGGCGTATCGCAAGGCTGCCGAGACCTGTGAAGTATGGGCGGAGTATCTGGGGGATTTGTACGAATACGGATACGGAGTCGTCCCCCCGGACGAAGTCGAGTCTCAGAAATGGCGCCGGAAAGCGGCCCTGGGGTTTTCAGGGTTTCTCGCAGACGTCGAGACCGAAGGGGGAACACACTGAGTCACTGCACTTTGAAGCGGCTCAAGTAATGGGAGTAGATCGAGTCGAGTTGGTCACTGCACTCCCCCCGGCCTTCTCGGCCGGTTTTTTCTTCTGGATGGCCAACTAAATACCTTGGTTATAAGGCCCCGCGCCGAAGCCGCGCGAATCCAGTTAAGCCCGCCGACACATCCTGTCAACCCGACTGCCATGCTGTCTCCAACGTGAACGCCAGCCGAACGGCCTGGCCTCGCGTGCCCAGCACCTTGTCCATCAGGAGACACACATGGCACTCATGCACACCTATTCCGTATTCCTCGTCCGCGTCGAGTCGAGCGCCGGGCCGTTGTCTAACCTTCGCATCGACGTTCGCGCACCCGACAACGAAATGGCCAAACGGACGGCGGCGGCCCAGTTTCCCGGCTATCGCGCATCGAGCGCGTCGCGCGTGCTCGGCGGGTAAGGTCATGCCGCGTCATCCCGATCACCCCTGCGACAAGCCTGGTGCGCCGAAGAATCGAACCGAGCAGTTGGTCGAGACCTTCACCCAGCAGATGCGAGAAACCTATGCGCTGCTGGGCAAGACGCTGATCCCCCTGATGGAGGACAAGCCCGAGGACATCGACACGCTCGTCGAGCTGGGCGGCGTGTACGAGCAGCTGGGGTGCATGCGGGAGGCCGTAACCACGTACGAGCGGCTGCGGCAGCTGAATCCCGGCCGATTGCCAAAGCGTGCGCAGGCGTTTCTCGATCAGCATCGCGACCTCATCGGCTCCGAAGCAGACAACGCGCCCGCCACACCACCTGAATCAAATGAAGGAGAACGCACATGAAAGCACTGATCGTGACCATTCTGGCCCTGGCTTTGGCCGCCTGTTCCTCCACCGGAAGCAAGCAGGCAAATCATCCCGATCCGGTCATCAAGCCTGACGCAGCTGCCTCTCGGCTTGCCGAATCAGCTTTTGACGGGTCCAGCGGCACGCTGAGCCTGGTGTTCGACGACCAGGGCAACTGGGTGAAGATCACCAGCAAGGGCACAGCCAGCCTGAGCGCGGATACCCCGTCCGGGCGCGAGACCGCGCTGATGATCGCCACCATGCGCGCGAAACGCACGGTTACCGAGTTCCTCAGCAACGACGTCAAATCAACCAAGACACTGACCCGGGTTGCCCGCAGCTACGCGCGGGCCTTCCAGTCGGAAGAGACCGCGGACCCCGGTGCGTCTACGAGCAACCTCGACCCCGACGCCATGGACGACCTCGATATCGACACCAAGGGCGCCCACACCGAGAAAGCCCGCCAGGCCCAACGCCTCGCCACGATCCTGACCGAGCGCATCCAGGACAATAGCGCCGCCATTCTGAAGGGGGCCTATGTCAGCCTCCGTGCTTTCGAGGGCGAACAGGTGATCGTGGAACTCACCACCACCCACCAGTCCATCGCCGCGGCGCATCAGGTGTCGGGAATGATGCGCGGGGCGCT
This sequence comes from Pseudomonadota bacterium, assembly GCA_021836225.1. The sequence goes on from JAKBJA010000020.1 coordinate 6,404, forward strand.
CAAATGAGGGGGTGGCTCGCCGTGCTCGCTTGCCTGAGCCTGAGCGCCCAGGCGGCGGAGGTCACCGTCACCGGCTACGGCAAGACGGTGGACGAGGCGCTCACCAACGCGAAGACCGCCGCAGTCGGCCAGGTGGCTGGGGCCTTCGTCACCGGCCAGTCGACGCTGGAGGGCGACGCCTATCGCTCGCGAACTGACCAGTACAACGGCGGCCGGATCAGGAAGCACGAGATCCTGTCCGTCGACGAGGAGGACGGGCTGTTCTCAGTGCGCATCCTCGCTGACGTCGACACCGAGAAGGTCAACACCGTGATCGTCTCGAATGGCGCCGAGATTGACGCCCAGGTCACCAACCAGCTCGACAGCGCACGGGACGATCACGAGAAGACGCGGCAAATTGTAGAAGCGCTAGACGACCCCACCCAAGCCTTTGCCATCGAGGTCACGAAGGTCACCTACCGCAATCGCGGCGAGTTCACGGACCTCGTCGTGCAGGGTCGGGTCGTCTATTCGCCGAAGTGGTACGACGACGTGCGGGTGATGGCGAAGACGATCGGCCGCAAGGTCGACATCGGCTCGAAATGGCGGGAGGCCCTGTGGGGCCTGGCCGCCCTGACCGCTGCCATCAACCCCGCGCTGCCGGGGACGATGTTCTCGGTCGCCCGGCACGCCAACCCCCCACCGAAATCCAGCCCCGAACCCATGGTCTGCTTCGGCAAGGACAACGGCTGGGACATCGACGAATGTTACGAGACCCGTCACCCCTTCACGAACATCCGGGGCGATGGGCTGCTGCGGATCCACGGCGGTCTGGAGCAGGACGACGGCCGGCTTCCCTTTGGCGAACTGCGGATCGACCTAGGCGAAGGACTTTTCCTGGGGGTTTATCCGGGGAAGCGGGTCTATTTCTCGAAAAGCGCCACGGAGCGGACGTTTCAGAGTCCCGGGATCGTACTGTTTCGCAAGGGGGCACAATCCTTCGAGCAGTTCATCACCTTGCCCACACAGAAGCTGACGCAGGCGGGCCGGATCGAGTTCGCCGAACTGCGGGGCGGAGCCCCTTGATTACTCATTGAGGGCGGACACACCAAGACTGAAGAGGCCCGCCATATCACGGACGCCCCCTTCACGCCTTAACAGAGAATCCTCAAGAACAGCGTGAAAGAACCGTAGCACCAGAGATCCAAATTTAAGTGCAAACCAATTCGGGAGATACGTGGGATGCTAAAAGCCAATTACCTAGGCAATAAAGACGTAGGGAATTTCGTCGACTGGCTGGCTAAGCAGTTGAACAATAAGTCCCTTACGCATAAGTATGTAATGCCCGCAAACAAACAGGTTCATTTTGCCGGGCTGGAGGACGCTTTGCAGCAGTATGACTGGTCCTTCAGTTTTAAAGACCCGAGCGTTGGCTCCTTCGTTAGTGGAAACACCTATCGCCACAGCGATGCCGCACTAGCAGCTTTGTCGGCTGGCTTGAGTAGTTCCTTCGAGGCAGCCACACCCACCGCGCAAGACCAGCAAATCCGTGACTGGGCTATCGCCGTTATGGAGTGGGGAGGGGTTCGTAACGGTAATGTGACCTGGCTTCAAACAAACGTTACTGGCTTGGCAACGGAAATTGCTGCTGCGCGCGGAACCCTGGCAGCAAAAAACGACGACAGGGTTTTGCTTGGCAGAACCATCCGACGGTTCAACGCCGGAATGACCAAAATTTACGCTCTTCTGGTTCCCGAGTTCATCATCTACGACAGCCGCGTCGCTGCTGCCTTGGCTTGGTTAATTACACGCTGGTGCATTGACACCAAGCGAACACCTGTCCCTGACGCACTCCGCTTTCCCTGCATGCGTCCTAAAGAGGGTGACAACCCGGCCATCAAAAAAGTGCGCAACCCAAGTTGTGGAGAGTTCCGCTTCCCTTGGCTATATGGCGCGGTTAACCATGCGCACTGGAACCTCCGTGCAAGCTGGATTTTATCTGCAGCACTGAAAGCATCCCAACAACAGCCCGAACGAAATCAGTTCCTAGCTCACTCCAATCCACTGCGCTCATTAGAGGCCGCATTGTTCATGTGGGGCTATGACCTCAGTTTTAACTCCCCCTGCAAGATCCAAACAGCGCTCCCCCTTGATGACTCCGATGAAGATGGAAGCAATCTGGCAAATGACGAGAGTCCTTCAGCCCCTGAAGTGACATCTCACAAGGCAAGTACGCGAGGGGGCAAAGCCAAGGAATTCCATTGGGCCTTCGAGCCTTATATTGATTCACTCAAGATCGATCGGGATCTCGCAAAACCCGATTACTTCAAGGTTCAGGAAGTATTTTCTGTCATTCACATTCTCTACGACCATTTTGGGAGTGATTGGTACCCATTAGCCAATAACGTCGAAAAGATGGGGAATGGAACGGAAACGATGGGACTTGGATCAGCAATTTTCTCGATCTCCCGGGACATCACCCATGCTCAAGCCGCGTCTCAGCTTGGTGTGGTATTGGAGGAGCTAGGGATTTTTGAATGGAATAATAAGCTGCGTGGCATAGCATGGCGGCTGCGCGTGGATCCGCCAGCTACGATCGACGACCTGCGAATGGTTTTTTGCAGTGCCTCAGCGCTCTAAGCCTGAGGACAGAGTAAGAATGGTACGGCGATGCTTATTCACTAAATCCAAATGACGAAAGCAAAAACCCAAACGATTCGATATACGCTCCAACAAAAACGGAAAGCGATCGAGATGGTCCGCGCTGGCCACCCCATTTCCGACGTCGCCAAGAAACAGGGGATCCAGAACAAGCGAACTCTCGAAAACTGGATCCGGCTCCAGGAAAACGGCCAGTTGGAGCGGCGCAAGGAAGGCCGGCGTGACAACCTCAGCGTCATCGCTCTGCACGACCATCTGCTGCGGATTCTGCCCGATTACCCCGCAGGCATTAGTGTCGACACGATCGTCGACCGACTGAACGAGGAAGGCGTTTCCAAGAGCACCAGGACCATTGAGCGCCACATGGACATCCTTTGCAGCGAGGAAGGCGGCTACAAGGTCATTGCCGGGGCCAAGGGCGGATGGTGTCGGAACAAGGGCGCCAAGCCATCTCTCAGGCTCAACGATCTGTCGGTGGCCGATGCGCTGTCGCTGACCCTTCTCGAGCGCTTCCTCAAAAACATTCTTCCCACCGCCACGACCAAGCTGCTGGACAGCGTGTTCGAGCAGGCCAAGACTAAGCTCGAGAAGGAAGCGTCCACCAACAAGCTTGCTGCGTGGTCGAAGATGGTCGCTGTGGTCGAGCCCGGCCTCGAGGTAATTTCGCCCAAAATCGACGATGGCGCACTGCACCTCATTCAAGAAGCCCTGTTGGCCAAAGAGACAGTCAAGGTCGAGTATGCCCCCCCCGGCAAGTCCAAGCGCACCCACGTTCTTAACCCGCTCGGCTTGGTCCAGTGTGGCGCGATCACGTACCTGGTCGCGACCTTTTCGCGCAAGGCCGAGCCTGTCCTGCGGCTTCCCGTACATCGGGTAAAGTCTGCCGAACGCACCTACGACCGGCACAGCTACCTTGTCCCTGAGGGATTCACTCTGCAGGAGTTTATTGACCAGGGCGGGTTCGGGTTTAACGAGAGCGGCCCGGTAAAGATAAGGGCCTGGGTCTCGGAGATGCTCGGCCCAAGACTCGCGGAGGTCAAGCTCTCCGAAGATCAAAAGCTGCAGCCAGTCGATGGAGGCTACGAACTCACCGCCACGCTCATCGACAGCTGGCGCCTGCGCTGGTGGCTTCTCTCCAAGACCGGCGACATCGAGGTCTTTGAGCCCAAAGGCTTGCGCGAGGACATCGCAAAAATCCTGCGCGACGGCGCGGACAGATACCGCTGACAGCCTTTACCCATCCACGCGGCCTCCTTTCCAGAGTCCGGACCGGAAGAGCAACGTGCGCAAAAGCAACCTAAGACCATGCAGATCAATGGCCGGTATGCGGGGGCATGGCTGACCTTAGTGGCACTGTACGTCAGCGTCGCCTTCGGCCGACGACCCGTCGCCCAGGCATCCCAAGTGGCAGGCCGATATATATACCCTACAGCCGACATCCACCGTCTGAAGTTCCGCTTAGCACCGTACGCCTGTCGTTCACTAGGACGAGGTGGAGGTCGCGTCCTCGGCCGTTACGGACGTTCGGGAGCCTCATGCTGGATGACAGCAATGAGGCGGCGGACTGCTGTCCTTGGGACATCTCGTTACCGAAGATTAGCTCTCTGACCTGACTCACCCTGCATCAGAAGGACCAGAATTTTTGAGCTCTGCGAACTTTGCGTCCATTGTGGGGTTACCCTTGGTTAGCTTCTTGACGGTCAAGTCGTCGGCCTTGTTGTTGGCAAGGCGAAGGTTGTTTTCTGAACCGAGCAGGGCGTCCTTGGTCTTCTGAAGATGGTCGATGGTCTTGTCGATCTCTTCAATAGCCGTCTTAAATTTCTTGGACGCCAGTTCGTAGTTCCGGGCGAAGCCAGTCTTGAACGCGTCGAGCTCGTTCTCGAAGTGAACCGCCCCGACTTTCGTGGAGGCCATTTGGTTTAAGTGCAGGCCGTTGATTCGGTCTGTTCGGCGAGTTGCCGGTAGTAGTTTGCCTCAGCTTCGGCTGGAGGGATATAACCGATAGGTTCGAG
>JAKBJA010000146.1 GCA_021836225.1 Pseudomonadota bacterium
CCAAAATCTTCGCCGGGATGACCGCCCCCATATGTCGTACCTGCTCGCGTCGTCAGAAAACCGCGTAGATACAGCATTTCAGGGGTGTCGGTCATCCCATTTCTCCGTAGGATTTACCGGAAGAGCCGAAAAAAGAAACACTTCCAATGCCCTGGTCCGTGCCGTCCTCAAAGAGTATTTAGCGTGAAGGTCGACATCGAGCTTGACCGCAGCAGCGGTATTCCGCTTACTGATCAGATTGTCGACGGCATCGTTCGATGGTTACAGCGTGGCGTGGCCAGTTCTGGTGTGAAGCTGCCGTCGATTCGGCAGTTCGCAACCGATCAGGGCGTCAGCCGTTACCCAGTAATTGATGCTTATGATCGCTTGGTCGCACTCGGCTACATCGAATCTCGGCCCGGCTCCGGGTTTTACGTGGCAAACCATCGCAAGCAGCATGCAGCTGCGGCACTGGGTCTTGCAGATCCACGCCGCGCCGAGGACGAATCGGAACACATCCTCGAACAGCTCAACCACCCCAGCGACTCGCTAAAACTTGGTAGCGGATTCATCCCGGACGCATGGCGCGATAAGGAGGGTCTCGGAAGAGCGATCCGCCATGTGTCGCGTGTAGAGAGTACGAATCTAGTCGATTACGCGACGCAACGCGGTTCTTCCGCACTGTGCGCGCATCTTCTACACCGTGTTGCACAGTTGGGTATCGAGGCGCAGCCCTCGCAGATTTTGCTAACCCAAGGTGCCAGCCAAGCTCTTGATCTGCTGATTCGTTACATCCTCAAGCCGGGTGACACGATGTTCGTGGAGGACCCGGGCTACTACAGCCTATACGGTCTGCTCAAGCTGCATGGAGTCAATCTTGTTGGGATTCCTCGCACACACACCGGACCGGACCTCGATGTTCTGCAAGCGCAGTTGAAAAGGCATCGCCCCAAGCTTTTCTTCATCAACACGGTGTTTCACAACCCGACGGGTACGACCGTCTCACCGCAGGTCGCTTTCCGCCTGCTGGAGATGGCACGCGAGAACGGAATAACGATAGTTGAAGATGACATTTACGCCGACTACCAGGCGACGCCGACCGAACGTCTCGCGACACTCGATCAGCTTGAGCACGTCATCTACATAGGCGGGCTATCGAAAACCCTTTCGTCTTCGTTGCGGGTCGGCTACGTGCTCGCCTCGTCCACAATTATCAAGGACCTAGCCGACATCAAGATGCTGACGAGTCTTGGAAACTCGCGCTTTTCCGAAGCGGTCGTGGCCACGATGCTCGAACGCGGCACGTACCGAAAGTATCTAGAGAAACTACGACTGCGGATTCAATGCGCGATGGGATCAACGATTCAGGTGCTAGAAGGCTGTGGCTGGGAAGTATTCGAGAAGTCTGGCGGCGGTACGTTTATCTGGGCACGCCTGCCCCATATTGCTGATTCCGCTCGCTTGGTTGAGTGTGGCGCGCCGCTCGGAGTGACAATCGCGCCCGGCAAGTATTTTCGACCGCATTCCGAAGAATGCCCCTGGATTCGCATCAACGTTGCATTTTCTGGCGATCCGCGTGCACGAACGTTCTTCGAGACTGCAGCTTTGCTCAAGCCCTAAGAGGGGAGGGGGGATAGAGTCCAAGGTGCAGTCGCCTGTCGCTATGGTGCACCAGGGCATCGAATGTTCTGGTTGCTAGTTGTAGAGTGCTTGCTCCAAGATGTCTAGGGCGAAGTCCGTTCGCATGGAGTGACTGTTCCGCCCCCACGATGCGCCTGACGTACACATCGATCACAGACGCTACCAAAGATATCCTGCGCACCCTGTTTGCGGCCCTTGTTGACGGCTCATACGGTACGGCACCAATGCCACCATGCATTGATGCACGCGAAAGCGCAGCTAGTTGCCGTCGTCGATGAGCGGCTCCACCGTTTCGCCGAGGGCCTCGAGGAACGACGCTTCCATGGTGCGGCTGTGGAACATATGGGAGTGTTAGTGAATGGGCGGTCATCACGCGGTGGACTGCTGATCGAGTTCGCGAACATACGAGCACCTGAAATAGCGCTGACGCAGACCATGCTGCTGAAGCCAAAAACCGAAACCGCATGAGCGTATCAGCAAATGGATGCACCACGATGTCGCCCAATCTGCCACGATACTCCGCCGCCGCGCACCGTTGCGGCGATCTGTTGCCCCAACCGTTGCTCGATAGACGGCTTCCACGGAACCAGGCTGAACCCCAAGCCGTCATCGAGCATCGCATAGCGCCCACTGGCGAGCGTAACGTTGCGCCGGTAGATGCCCACCACGGGTTGCCCTTCGGACACCGGCCGATGCTCCAGGCCTGTTTCGGCGGTAATGTCCTTAGCTGCCTGCGTCAGTTCCCGCTTGCGCAGCGTGCCCAGCAGGTTCCGGGCGAGGATCACGCGCTGCCCGTGCCGCTCGGCCAATCCCTGTTCGGCCAGGAAGTCGGCGCGCTGCTGCATCGCCTGCTTGGCCTCGCCGCCAAAGCCCAGGTCCCCGAACCCCTTGCCACCGCCGATCAATTGCTGGTCCAGCCAAGTCGCACCGATGATGCGGGCCTGCCGCTCAATCGGCAGGTGCGATTTCAGCTCTACCGCGACGCTGCCGCCCAGGCGCTGCACATCGTACTGACGGCCGCGTTCGGCCAAATCATTGGGCACACGCCAGACGCCTTCGGCTTCGCGCTCCACAATGCCGGCGCGGCGCAGAGCTTCGAGCCTCCGCACATGCGCCGCTACCACCTCACGCGGATCACGGTCGGGCGTGGCCTGACCTTGTGAGACGGCCAAATGATGATCGGTGCGGTACACGCCATCGACGGCCAGTCCGATGATGTTCCGGTCGGCCGCACGCACGTCGGTCGAGCCTTTCACCTCCACCACGGCGCCGGTCGGATAATGCTCCAGCTCCGATCGCGTCGGTAGCCCAACGTAGTATGCCTTGCCGTCCGTGCCATCGACGATCAGATAGCCTTTGTCATGCAGCTCGTCCGCCAACCCCTTGCCGACAACGCGACCGACGATGGAGCGGCCATCTTCGCTGGGCTGGAACACGGCCAGATCGCGCTGCCGGCCGCTCATGGCGCGCTGCATGGTGCGGATGATGTCGCCACGCTCGCCCATGGTCCGTAGTGTGGATTCGGCGTCTGGGTGGATAGTCCATGTCCCAGGCTGCTGCACGCTCGCCAGGCCCATGCGCTGCAAATGCTGCAGGCGGCCGATCAGCATTTGCCGCTGGCGTTGCAGCCGCGGCTCGGCCAGCTTCTCCGAACGCACAAAACCATCTACGGCCAAGCGTTGCAAGGTGCGGTCCAATCCCGTCCACCGCTCCTGATCGACTTCGCGCTGCATGGCGCACTGGATCTCCAGCTCGGTACGCGGCCCCAGCCATTCGGTCGCCAGCTCTGACGCCCGCCGACGCATCCCCTCGGCGATGTAGTCGCGGGAAATGATGAGATCTTTGCCTACGTCGTCCTTCCCGCGCAGGACGACGTGCGTGTGCGGGTTGTCGGTGTTCCAGTGATCCACCGCCACCCAGTCCAGCCGCGTGCCCAGGTCGGCCTCCAGACGTGCCATCAGATGCCGGGTGTAGGTGCGCAGGTCGTCGAGCTGTTCCGCGTCTTCCGGCGAGACGATGAAGCGGAAATGGTGCCGATCCTCGCGCCCGTGTTCCTCGAAAGCGGCGGTGTCCGCCGCGTCGGTTGTCGGGCCGTAGGCATGGCCCGGCCCGCTTTGGCTATCCACCCCTTCGCGTTCGATGTAGCGCAGGTGCGCGGTGGTCGAACGCGGCCCAGCCTTGGCCAGATTGACCAGTCGCGCCTTGATCATCACGCGACGGGCGCTTGGCGTGAGCGAGGCCCCGGCGAAGCGGGCCGCGACATGGCCGCGCCCCAGCCGGGAACCGGGCCGATGGCCGACTTTGCCGACCGTCTTGCCGAGTTCGGCGCCGGCCTTGTTGGTCTGCCGCATCACCTTGTTGATGAAGGCATCGCCGCGCTGTCTCGGCGCACTAGGTCGCGCCCGGAAACGGTCGTCGTCTTGATTGCTCATGTGGTGTCTCCATCCAAGATCGGCGCAGTCCAGCGAGTGAAGCACGCGCCTTCGCCAATGCCGGTGCGGCATTGCGCACTCTCGCGGCACGCCGCTGCCCCTTGGCGCGTGCCGCGCCACTCCCATGTGCAGACAAGGTTTTCAAGCGGCCGGGTGCCGCGTCCTTTTATCTTGCCCTCCGTCTTTTCCGATCGCTGGCGCGACCGGCCTCGACGGGCGGGCTGCGATGGTCTGCACGGGTGAAGCACCGCAACCGCAGGCTGTGACGCAAGCGATGTGCAGTGGGGCTGCACGAAGAACGGCATGCCGCGCTGCACGTTCATGGCGTGTCCCACGTCCATAACGGCTGCGCGCTGCCGATCACGGCGGAGACAGCAATGGGACCGAAGTAGCGGCTGTCGAATGACGCCGGATTGGTTGCGCTGAGCAGGAACAGCTCGCCGTCGCGAAGCGGTCGGCACTGCTGCCAGGCTGACAGTGGACGGCCACGCCCATCGACGCTATGGACGCCAGCGACCGCCACGTCGTCGATGCGAACGATGTGCTTCTCGATGCACACCTGCTGCGGCGACATCGCGCCGATGCGCTTGAGCAGCGGGATGCGCTCGGGCAGGTAGCCGCGCTGCGCAGCCAGCGCGGCGGCGTCTGCCGGAAGCCGGGCGAGCACGATGCTGTCGACGTGCAGCGAGTCGGGCGGGCTGATGCGGTACCAGCCGCGTGGCACGCTGTCACTCGGGTTGTAGACGAGGCGCGCAACGGGCGCATGGTCGGACGGCCAGGCGAGCGCAGCGATGCCAAGGACGGTGAATAGTACGACGGCCCAGCGATGGACGCGAGTGTTCATCGCAACACCTCGCCCGCGAGGTAGGCCGCGTGCCGTTCTGCGGTGTAGACCGGCAGTGGCAGGCGCGCAGTCAGCCGGTTGCCCAACGTGCGCCAGTACGCGGGCGACACCGCTGCCGGATCGATGCCGAGCGTTTCGATGGCGTCGATCTGTGGCAGCACTGACTGCACGTGCTGTTCGCCTTCGGCGCGCAGCAGCAGACGCGCGCCCGGTCGGATTCCTGCGATGCGCTGAATGTCATCGAGCGGTGAGCAGGCCTGCAAAATCATGAGCTGCCAGCGCGTCGTACCATAGTCGTTGGACTCCCAGCGTACGCGGCAGAACACAGCCGCCGGTGTGAAGATCGCGCTGCGCCGCCAGCGGTCCAGTCGCAGCTCGCGCAGCGGATGACCGAAGCGCAGGTAGAGGTTGGTCCGGTGTTCGACGAAAGCCAGCGACACGCGTGTCAGTGGCGTGTCGTTCGCAACGCTCGATAGCACGGTGCGCGGTGTGGGAAGGCTCTCGCTCGCGGCCTGTTGGACCGCGTTCATTGCGGCTTCTCCGGGAATTCATCTTCTAGCAGTGCACGCAGCATTTCTGCCACAGTGAGGCCGCGTGTGAAGGCCTCGATCTTGATGCGGGCGCGCAGCGCCGGCGTCACGTCGAGGGTCAAGCGGGCGGTGTAGAGATCGGTTTTTCCGATGTCTGCACCATCGCCCTGGCGCACCCAGGCGTCGGCCTGCGGATTGGCTGGCGGACGCGCACCGATGGCGACGCGTTTCCCATTCTTCATGGCGCCATCCTCAATACTTCAGCGGCGAGCGCCGCGATCTCGCGCGCGGCATTGCTTTCTGCGTCGAGTTCGCGAGCGAGCTGACCGCTGGCCACGCTGTCGGCGAACACGATACGCTGGCGAACTTCCGACAACAGCGATGGCAATGGTTGATCGGTGAGCGCATTGCGTGCCTCGCGCCCGATCACTGTGGTGCTGACACGCCGGTTGATGACGAAGGTCGCGCGCAGCGCTGGCCGGAACACCTGCGCTTCGCGAATCAGCGACACCATCTCGGCGCTGGCCCATACGTCGTAGGGACTTGGCTGAACGGGAATCAGCACCAGGTCCGCCGCGAGCAGCGCGGAGCGCGCGAGGGCGGCAATTCGGGGTGGGCCATCCATGACGATGTGATCGCAGCGCCTGGCGAGTTCTGGCGCTTCCTGATGCAAGGTTTCCCGTGCCAGACCTACGGCGCTGAACAATCTTGGCAAACCGTTCTGACTGCGGCGCTGGGTCCAATCGAGTGCCGAACCTTGCGGATCGGCATCGATCAGGATCACTGAGCTGCCTTGCATGGCCAGCTCACCCGCGAGGTGCGTGGCGAGCGTCGTTTTGCCGACCCCGCCTTTCTGGTTGAGCAGCGCGATAATCATGATGCGCTGCCTTTCGCGCGCCGATTTATCCACAGCGCGCAGGGTCTTTTTATCGTTAGTTTTATAGATTCAAAGTTAGAAACTAAGTTAAGAGGCGCCGAGACCAGCACCACACAATACTTTGCGGCCTGTTCGTACTCCTGATAGCACGACAGCGCTGCGCCTGATAGCACGAGGATTTCTACTCCTGATAGCACGAGCGGATTCACCGTTTTTCCACAGGCACGCTGATGACACCCTGGCTGGCACCAAAGCTGCCGCCGGGGCGCAGCGGTGCCGTGGACGGCACGGCGCGGAAGCTCAACACTTCCGGCCCATGCCTCGGCCGCAGGATGGCGAGCGTGTAGCCCGGCAAAGGCTGACGCGCCGCGATGCGGCGCAGGTCGTAGGCGAAGTCGGTGAAGCGCGCCAGGCTGCCGGATTTTCGGTGCAGCTGCGGAAAATCGAAGCGCCAGCCATCGCGCTGCCAGCCGCCGTGCTTGCGCACCAGGCGGTACAGCCAACGCTCGATGCCGCCGGTCAGGCGGAAGTAGTTGGCGTCGATGGTCAATACCAGGCTCTCTTCGAGCACACCGGCGTAGAACCAGTCCGGCAGGATCAGCTCGATGCCCAGCGGCCGGCCCTGGCCGTCGGCGCGCTCCTTCCACTCGTTGATCCACGAGAAGCGATGCAGACGCCGAGCATTGTGCTGACGGATCGACGTGGCTACGCTGGTGGACTGCAAGCGATCCAGCGCCGCCTTGAGGCGCTGGTAGTCGCGCAGCGACGTGCCGCGGCCGATGAAGCGCAGGATTTCGTAGGGTGTGGCCGCCATCAGCCGTGACGAGCGAATGCCCGCATCGCGCGCCTCGACGATCTGGCTCGCGGCCCAGATCAGAATGTCGGCATCCCATATCGTCGCCAGGCCATGTTCGGCCGTGCCTTCGACCCGCACCGTCACGCTGCCGGTGCGAAAGTCGATTGGCACCGTGCGCTTGCTCTTGGCCAGCGAGAAGAACGGGTAGGCCATCAGGTCCTGCGCGTCGCGCGCCGGCAGTTCGCCCGAGAAGGCATGGAACAGTTCGAGCTGCTCGCGCCGCGGATCGCGCCCGATGGTCATCAGTAACGGTGTCCACGCCGATCAGCGCGAGCCGGGGCGGCGCGCGGCGTGTTGTTCGGTGTACTGCGGATCGGAGGTCATCTCGAAGCTGCGCGCGTCGGCCCACGCTTCGAGGTCGGTGATGGCATACATCACGCGCCGGCCGAATTTGCGAAAGCGCGGCCCGCCGCCGATGACGCGCTGCTTCTCCAGCGTGCGCGGCGACAGCCGCAGGAATTCGGCGGCTTCGTTGTTAGTCAGGTAGCGCGCAGACTGCGTGGTCTGGGCAGGCTGCTGGGTGGTAGCGGGTACGGGATACGGCCGTAACGGTGCGGGTCTCATGGCAAGGGGCTCCATCGGTCAAGATCGCCGACGAAGCAATCGCCGCCGGATGGAAGCAGTCTCGGGAAAGCCAGGCGTGCTGCGCAGGGACGTTTTGCGACAGCGTGCTAACGTCCCGGTGTGGTGCCGCCGGGTTGTAGCAGGTGACGGTAGCCGCCACCCATGAGCGTCTGACCCCGTCGGATGAGGCGGCGAACCTGGGCGCGCAGATCGCTGTCGTCATACCAGCGCTCGGCGACGGCGGTGATGCCGAACAACACTTCGGCCACGCCGCGCTGCGACGCACCGGCCAGCGTGCCATCAAGCGCCTGCAGGGTGCGCATGTGGAGCATGGCCGTGCGGCCAGGTCTGTCCGTGGCGATCGCGCTGTGGTGCGCGTTGTCGGCGTCTAGCATTGCCAGATCGGCTTCGATTGCGCGCCAGTGCTCGCGAAGCTGGCGACCGGCGCGGACGGCATAGGCATAAGGCATGCCGTCTTCCAGTGCGGGCGATATCGCCATGCGCAGCTTGCGGTCGACGAGCTGGGTGGTCAGCACCAGGCGCTTGCCGTCGTGCGTCAGGTGCTTGCGGCCGGGGAAGTGCCAGAGGTGGAACGGCAGCGCATCATCAGTGGGATCGGCATCCGGATAGACCTGGACTACCGAGGAGGGATCAGGGAACCAGTCGGGGTGCGCGTCGCGCGCATCGCGCGTGGGGTCTTCCAGCAGGCGCAAGCACCAGCGATGAGCCTCGTACTGAGGGCGTCGTCGGTGGCGTTGCCAGACGCGCCGGTATTCCGGGTTGCGCCGCAGATACTCCCAAGCCAGCGCGGGTCCGTCCAGATGCAGGACGTACAGGTATGCAGCGCTTGGATGCCAGTGAACGGCGCTCGAATCGGCCATGGCGAAACCTCCTTTCGGATGGAAGGAAATCAATCGACAAGGTGGCCGACAATGGGCCGGGCATTCGCACTATTTGCGACTGCATTGCGCCGTTGCTGTACTGAGTGGCGATCAATGCAAAAAAGGTCTGGACCCAGACCCAAGAAGACGCAATGCGAACCGTTGTGGCATCGCACGGTGTGGCCCGTCAGCGACGGGCCATCGGGGGTCGATCAATCGTTGATCGATCCGTCGGCCCGAGCCAGCCGAGCGTATTCAGACAGCCGTCGCCTTGGCGTGAAATGCAGATCGCGTGCGACGGCCAGATTTCGTGGCCCGCGAATGCTTTCCAGGACAGAGAGCTGAACGTGGCCGAGTTCCGGCGTGCCCATCCCGAGGTCGATCAGGCCGAAAGCGGTGTCGCCATCGCCGGGATCGAGTTCGGTCAAAAGCCAGGTCGCGTGCGCGTCCAGAGTGAACAGCTTGACGACCGGCAACGGGTCGCGCTTCTCGCCGCGCGCGGCGGCGGCGCCGTTGTCCAGCAGTTGGGCGCGTTGTTCGTCGGTGATGAGTGGTTTCATGGTCGCTGCGCGCAAGTGGCCACGATCAACGGGCGTTGGTTTTGCGCAAACGTGCTGATGCGCCAAAGCGTGACTGTGAAAATGCGCTTCTGCGCCAAGTCGCCAAAGCGTATTCCACCGAATCCGTGGATGCACGAATCGGCGAATGCGTAGGCACGGAACCTATGATTTCAGCAAATGCGGTTTTCAGCATAGACACGCCCGCAACAAGTCCCAGCAGAGAAGACTAGCGAATGAACACTATAGATTGTAGTCCTATAGGGCGCCATCGGGTGTCATCGTCGTTTTACATGAAACGATTTGATGACCTCGAAAAACTCATTCCCTGCAGCGCTCAAGACAGTCAGAAAAGCCCGTGGCCTCAGCCAGGAAGCTTTCTCCGACGTGTCGAGCCGCACATACATGAGTTCGCTCGAACGTGGCCTGAAAAGCCCGACCTTGAGCAAGGTCGCCGAGCTATGCGAGGTCATGGACGTGCATCCGCTCACGCTGCTGACGCTGGCCTATGGTGGCGACAGCAAGGGGGTGGGTGAAGTCATCGAGCGCGTGCGGCGCGAGCTGGCCACCATTCAAGCCAAGAAGGGCAAATAGGCGAGAAAAGGGCGCTGCCCAGCGGCAACGCCCGCGTGACGGCTATGTCACGATGCGCCCAGTAAGACGCGCTTCACGCGTATAGGCACTGATCGCCTTCGTTGCAACGAAGTGTAGATCTCGCTCGACTGGAATGCCAAGTCGGCCACGCACCGATTGCAGTTCGGCCAGGCTCACATAGCCCAATTCCGGGAAACCGTGCCCCAGGTCGCACAGCCCGAAAGCATGGTCGTGGTCGTGCGGATCGATCTCGGTGAGCAGCCAGGTCGCGCCCGCGTCAGGGGTGAACAGCTTGACCACAGGCGGTGGATCGAAGTTGTCTTTGTCGAGGGACCGCCGGCCGTTGGCCAGAAGTTGCGCGCGTTGTTCGTCGGTGATGAGCTTCGTCATGGTCTTCTCCTTGGAAGGATTCAGGGCGGGATTGCCCGAGACCGCGACGAGCACGGCGCAGCGCAGCTGTCAGGGTTCGCAGACGGCCGCAGGACGCCAGCGTGCAAGGCACGCGCAGACCTTGACGGCGAGAACGCCGTGATAAGGTGAAGGGAACAGCAAGCCCGCCCCCACCGTTACCCGCTACAGCAAGCGAAGCGCGCAGGCGTCAGTGATGGAAGCCGAAGGGGCGAGACGCCAAAGGCGGCTCGATGCGCAGCACGACAGCGCGCCCCGGCATCAGCCGGGGGACGCACGGAATCTCCAATCCCTGAAAAGTTCGAAACCGCTTCCACGCGAAACAGCGGATGCACAAAACCGGCTCCGTGCATTGACTGATTTCCACGGAATCGAAGATTCGTGAAAGCGGCTTGCCGTCGATGCACGAAGCTGCAATTGCGTTTTTACGGAAATGCGTCCAACGGAAACTGAACTCGAAAGCGCCCCGCCGGTCAGCGGGGCGCGAAGGGGGCGATCAGTCGCCCTTGCTGCGCGACCAGATCAGGTTGTGCGCGCCGTCCTCGCCTTCGACCAGGCGGGCATAGATGGTTGCCGGGAACGACGGATCGTCCAGGGTCGCTGACAGGTAGGGCCGCTCCGCCTTGCTGATTTTCTTCCACGCCGCGCCGATCTCGAAGTTGCCGGCGACGATGCGGTAGTCGGGGGCGTTCTCGCTCTCCTTGGCGTTCGGAATGATCTTGACTTTGACGTTGAGCGTCAGGGTGCGAACCGTGCCGGTGAAGCTGTCGTTCTGTGCGGTGAAGGTGCCGATGTTTGCCATGATGAATCTCCTTTTGGTGGTGCAAGGTCGCGCCCATCGCGGCCTTGTCGGTGATCCGAAGGGCGAGGTACGGGCGGG
>JAKBJA010000083.1 GCA_021836225.1 Pseudomonadota bacterium
CGGTGCTGAATGCCTTCAAGCGGCGACTCGATCCGCGCCGCTACAACGGTGCCACGCTCTTGGGACTGAAAGGCGTGGTGGTGAAAAGCCATGGTTCGGCCGACCGCTATGCCTTCGAGCACGCGATTGAAACCGCCACGGACGAAGTCCGCAACAATGTGCTGAAGCGCATCACCGACCAGATCCAACTCATTCAACGGGTAGCCGCTTGACCTATTCCCGCATTCTCGGCACCGGCAGCTATCTGCCTGAACGCATCCTCACCAACGCCGATCTCGAAAAACTGGTCGACACCAACGATCAGTGGATTGTCGAGCGCACCGGCATCCGCGAACGCCATATTGCCGCCGAAGGCGAGTTCACCAGCGACCTTGCCACTGAGGCGGCGCGTGCCGCACTCAATGCGGCCGGTTTGGCGATCGACGACATCGACCTGCTGCTGGTTGCCACCACCACGCCCGACCTTGTTTTCCCCAGCACCGCCTGCATTGTGCAGTCCAAGCTGGGCATGACCAACGGCAAGCCGGCGTTCGACCTGCAGGCGGTGTGCAGCGGTTTCGTCTACGCCATGAGCGTCGCCGACCAGTTCATCAAGACCGGCGCGGCCAAGCACGTGCTGGTGGTCGGCGCCGAAACCCTGTCGCGCATCACCGACTGGAACGACCGCGGCAACTGCATTCTGTGGGGCGACGGCGCGGGTGCCGTGGTGCTGGGCGCATCGACCGAGCCAGGAATCATCGGCACCCACATCCATGCCGACGGCCGCCACAAGGAGCTGCTGCGCACCACTACTGGCGCCTCGACCGGCCTGCACGAACCGGCACTGATGCGGATGGAAGGCAATGCGGTGTTCAAGATGGCAGTCAACACGCTCGACCGCATCGTCGACGAAACGTTGGAGGCCAACGGTCTTTCGAAGTCCGACATCGACTGGCTGGTGCCGCACCAGGCCAATATCCGCATCATTTCCGCCACCGCGAAGAAGCTTGGCATGAGCATGGACAACGTCGTCACCACCGTGGCCGGCCATGGCAACACCTCGGCCGCCTCGGTGCCGCTGGCGTTCGACGTGGCAGTGCGCGACGGGCGCATCCAGCGCGGTCAGACCGTGCTGATGGAAGCCTTCGGCGGCGGCTTCACCTGGGGCTCCGTGCTTCTCAAGTACTAAAGAAAGACAAGCAATGAAACTGGCATTCGTTTTTCCCGGACAAGGCTCGCAATCAGTCGGCATGATGCAGGGCTGGGGCGAGCGTCCCGAAGTGCGCGCCACCTTTGCCGAAGCGTCCGACGCGCTCGGGCAGGATCTGTGGGCGCTGGTCACCGACGGCCCGGCCGACCTGCTCAACCAGACGGTCAACACCCAGCCGGCGATGCTGGCGGCCGACATCGCCGCCTGGCGCGTGTGGCAGGCAGCGGGCGGCGCGGCGCCGGCACTGCTGGCGGGGCACAGCCTGGGCGAATATGCCGCGCTGGTCGCGGCCGGCGCGCTGGGCTTTGCCGATGCGATCAAGCTGGTGCGCTTCCGCGCCGAGGCGATGCAGGCGGCGGTGCCGGAAGGCGTCGGCGCGATGGCCGCGATTCTGGGCCTGGACGACGATGCCGTGCGCGCCGTGTGCAGCGAGGCGGCAGCCGGCGAAGTGGTCGAGGCGGTGAATCTGAATTCGCCCGGCCAGGTCGTCATTGCCGGCAATAAAGCGGCGGTGGAACGCGCCATGACGCTGGCAAAGGAGCGCGGGGCCAAGCGCGCGCTGCCGCTGCCGGTTTCCGTGCCGTCGCATTCCTCGCTGATGCAGCCGGCCGCCGACAAGCTGCTGGCGCATTTGCAGGGCGTGGTGATTGCGACCCCGACCATCCCCGTGCTGCATAACACCGACGTGCAAAGCCACGCCGATGCCGATGCGATTCGTGCCGCGCTGGCGATGCAGTTGCACACGCCGGTTCGCTGGGTCGAGACCGTGCAGGCGTTGAAAGCCACCGGCATCGAGCGCGTGATCGAGTGCGGCCCCGGCAAGGTGCTGGCGGGCCTCAACAAGCGTATCGACGACAGCCTGCCCACCGTGGCGCTGGTGGATGAAGCCAGCCTGCAGGCTGCGCTCACTCAATAAGGAGACAACATGCTGCAAGGACGTCTCGCGCCTGGCGCGAATCTTGAAGGGCAGGTGGCGCTGGTGACCGGCGCCAGCCGTGGAATCGGCCAGGCGATCGCGCTGGCGCTCGGCAATGCCGGCGCCATCGTGGTCGGCACCGCCACCAGCGACAAGGGCGCACAGGTGATCAGCGATTACCTCGCCGCCGCCAGCATCAAGGGCAGCGGCATGAAGCTCAATGTCACCGACGCGGCCGAAGTCGACGCCGTGATCGCGGCGATAGAAAAGGATTTCGGCGCCATCGGTATCTTGGTCAACAACGCCGGCATCACCCGCGACAACCTGCTGATGCGGATGAAGGACGAGGAGTGGGACGACATCCTGGCGACCAACCTCACCTCCGTGTTTCGTTTGTCGCGCGCCGTCCTGCGCGCGATGATGAAGGCGCGCGCAGGACGCATCATTTCCATCGCCTCGGTGGTGGGTGCGATGGGCAACGCCGGGCAGACCAACTACAGCGCGGCCAAGGCCGGCATCATGGGCTTCACCAAGTCGCTGGCGCGCGAAGTCGGCAGCCGCAACATCACCGTCAACTGCGTCGCGCCGGGCTTCATCGATACCGACATGACGCGCGCGCTGCCGGATGCACAAAGGCAGGCGTTGCTGGACCACATTCCCCTGGGACGACTGGGTGCGGCAGAAGATATCGCACAGGCCGTCGCCTTCCTGGCTTCGCCCGCTGCCGGCTACATTTCGGGCACCACCCTGCATGTCAACGGCGGCATGTACATGGCGTGACCGATACCGAAAGTTTGGTAAAATCGTCCGGCTTCAATTTTCGTGGCTTCAATTTTGTTGAAGCCTTATTTCAAGAGAGGATCAGTAATGGATAACGTACAGCGTGTAATTAAAGTCGTCGCCGAGCAATTGGGCGTCAACGAGGCAGACATCAAGAACGAGTCTTCCTTCGTCGGCGACCTGGGCGCGGACTCGCTCGATACAGTTGAGCTGGTGATGGCGCTGGAAGAAGAATTCGGTTGCGAAATCCCCGATGAGGACGCGGAGAAGATCACCACCGTCCAGCAGGCAATCGACTACGTCAACAGCCACTCGAGCTGATCGTTCACCCCGCTGTTGATCCGGTCGACGATATTTGATTTCTTCGGTTCGTCGGGCCGGTTCATCAGAGCGCTGTCTTTCATGTTGACTGATTCGGCACGCAGCGCTCGCACTGGAACGGGAGGAATCGATTTCTCCCGCCCCCTCAACCCCTATCGTGCCGAATCAATAAAGAAGGACTGACTTTTGTCCAAACGTCGCGTTGTCGTCACCGGCCTGGGTATCGTCTCCCCGGTCGGCAATACCATTCCCGAAGCCTGGGACAACCTGGTTTCCGGTCGCACCGGAATTGCCCGGATTACCCGTTTCGATCCCACGCCGTTCGCCGCGCACATGGCGGGCGAGGTGAAGGATTTTGACGTTGAGCAGTATCTCAACCCCAAGGAAGCGCGCCGCATGGATGTCTTCATCCAGTTCGGCATGGCCGCCGGCATCCAGGCGATCCGCGACTCGGGCATCGAAGTCACCGAAGCCAATGCCGAGCGCATCGGCATCAACATCGGCTCCGGCATCGGCGGCCTTCCGCTGATCGAGGAGACGCATTCCCTGCTGATGGAGTCCGGCCCGAGGAAGATTTCCCCCTTCTTCATTCCGGGTTCCATCATCAACATGATTTCCGGCAATCTCTCCATCCAGTACGGGATCAAGGGCCCCAATCTTGCAGTTGTCACGGCCTGCACCACCGGCCTTCACGCCGTCGGCCTGTCGGCCCGCATGATTGCTTACGGCGACGTCGATGTGATGGTTGCGGGTGGCGCCGAGTGCGCGACCTCGCAACTGGGTGTGGGTGGTTTTGCCGCCGCCCGCGCACTGTCCACCCGCAACGACGACCCGGCCACTGCCAGCCGTCCGTGGGACAAGGACCGCGACGGCTTCGTGCTGGGCGAAGGTGCCGGCGTGCTGGTGCTCGAGGAGTATGAGCATGCCAAGGCGCGCGGCGCCAAGATCTACGCCGAGGTGGTGGGCTTTGGCATGAGTGGCGACGCCTATCACATGACGGCGCCCAACACCGACGGACCCAGACGTTCGATGGTGAACGCAATGCGCGACGCCGGCGTGAATGCCGACCAGATCAACTACATCAACGCGCACGGCACCTCGACGCCATTGGGCGACAAGAACGAAACCGACGCGATCAAGCTCGCGATGGGCGATGCGGCCTACAAGACCGTGGTCAATTCGACCAAGTCGATGACCGGTCACCTGCTGGGTGGTGCCGGCGGCGTCGAGTCGGTGTTCACTGTGCTCGCCGTGCATCATCAGGTGTCGCCGCCGACCATCAACATCTTCTCGCAAGATCCGGAATGCGATCTCGATTACTGCGCCAATACCGCGCGTGATCTGAAGATCGATTACGCGCTCAAGAACAACTTCGGGTTTGGCGGCACCAACGGCTCGCTGGTCTTCAAGCGCGTTTGATCCTCGCTGCGGATTGCCTTGAGCACGCTCGAAATCCGGGAATGGCCACAACGGCCTGATCTGGTCGGGCTCCAGGCGGCCCATCCGCAGCGTTACCCGGGCCTGTTTCTCAGCAGCAGTGATAGCGGCTGGGATATCCTGTTTGCGTTTCCCCACGACACCACACGCATCACTGTTGCCGATGGCTTGAGCGGATTGCAGTCGCATCCCGCGATGCAGCTTCATTCCCGCCAACCGGGCGTATCCGCGCATGGGCTGCCGTTTGTCGGCGGTTGGCTGTGCGCGTTCGCGTACGAACTGGGCGGCTTGTTCGAGCCCAGCGTGGGTCTGGCTGAAGATGCCGATTTCCCGCTCGCCTGGCTTGCGCGCATCCCGGCTGCGATTCTGCATGAACGCGACAGCGGACGGTGTGTTCTGGTGGCGGAGTCAGGACAGCACGCACTGATCGACAGCATGGTGGACGATCTCTCCCATCCCTTGCCGCCGGTCCAGGCCCTGCCGGAGCTCGCCGCCCTGCATGAAGATGATCCCGCGGCATTTCTGGCTGGCGTTGCGCGCATCCAGGACTACATCCGTGCCGGCGACGTGTTCCAGGTCAATCTGTCGCGCGGCTGGAAGGCGCAATTCGCGGCAACTGCCGCCCCTGCCTCCTTGTTTGCGCAACTGATGCGGAAGAATCCCGCGCCGTTTTCCGCACTGCTGCAACTGGACGAATGGGCAATCGTGAGTTCGTCGCCCGAACGGCTGGTTCGACTCGGCCGTGATGGACTGCTGGAAACCCGTCCGATTGCCGGGACGCACCCCAGGAGCGAAGACCCGGCCGAAGACGCCGCGCTGCGCGCCCGACTGCAGGCCCATCCCAAGGAACGAGCCGAACACGTCATGCTGGTCGACCTGGAGCGCAATGATCTCGGAAGAGTGTGCGAGCCCGGCAGCGTGGAAGTGGCGGCGCTGATGGAAATCGCCAGCTACCGCCATGTGCATCACATCGAATCTACAGTCCGCGGCAGGCTGCGTGCAGACATGAGCGTGTTCGAGGTCTTGCGCGCGGTGTTTCCCGGCGGCACCATTACCGGCTGTCCCAAGGTGCGCACCATGCAGATCATTCGCGAACTCGAGCAAACGCCGCGACGCAGCTATACCGGCAGCGTCGGCTACATCAATCGCGACGGCAGCTTCGATTTCAACATCCTGATCCGTAGTTTTCTGCTGCGCGGACGCGAACTGAGTTTCCGCGCCGGCGCCGGCATCGTCGCCGATTCCGTCGCGCAGCGCGAACTCGACGAAACCCGCGCCAAGGCCCGTGGCCTGTTGCGCGCGCTGGATACCGCATGACGCTCGTCAACGGCCAGGCTGCCGAGTCGGTGAGCGTGCTGGATCGCGGGCTCGCCTATGGCGACGGCGTGTTCCGCACCCTGCGCACGCAGGCCGGCGCGCCGCTGTGGTGGCGCGACCATTACGCCAAACTCGCCGCCGACAGTGCGGCACTGGGGCTGGCGTGTCCGGACGAGGCGCTGTTGCGCACAGAGGTCTGCAGGGTGGCCGATGTCGGCGAAAGCGTGGTGAAAATCATCCTCACGCGCGGCGCAGGAGCGCGCGGCTATGCGCCGGCCGCGGGGCAGACCTGCACGAGAATTGTGATGGCGTCGCCCCTGCCGCCCCATGCCCGGCCAGACGCCCCCATCGACATCCATGCGCGCTGGTGCATCCTGCTGCTGGCGCGGCAACCCAGGTTGGCGGGAATCAAACATCTGAACCGGCTGGAAAACGTGCTGGCGCGGTCAGAATGGGATGACCCGGCGATAGGGGAGGGGCTGCTGTGCGACGACAGCGGCGCCGTGATCAGCGGCGTGATGAGCAACCTCTTCTGGATCCGCAACGGCGAACTGTTCACCCCGGATCTGAGTCAGTGCGGCGTGGCGGGGGTTGCCCGGGCGCGTCTGCTGCGTGCGGCGGCGCGTCATGGCATCCCGGTCCATATCGGCCGGGCGCTGCCAGCCGCTATACTCGCTGCGGATGAAGTGATGATCTGCAATAGTGTCATTGGGATGCGCCGGGTGGCCAGGCTGGATGATGCGACCTTGCCGGCCGCGGGCTGGACCGACACGTTGAAAACTGCCTTGTATGAAGACCTTGATTAAACGATTGCTCCTGCTCACGATCCTGGCCGCACTGGCAGGGGCAGGCGGACTGGCCTGGTATGGCAACCAGCCGCTGCGCATCGACCCATTGCCGAAAACCATCAGCGTGACGCCTGGCACCCATTTGAAAAGTCTGAGCGTGATGCTGGAGCGCGAAGGCGTGATCGGCAACGCGCGGATGTTCTGGCTTCTCGGACGCGTGCTCGGAAAGGCGGGTACGCTCAAGGTTGGCGTGTATACCCTCGACAAGCCCCTGACGCCGCTGGAGCTCTATGCCAAGATCCAGCGTGGCGAGGTCTCGCAGGCCATCGTGCAGTTCATCGAAGGCTGGAACTGGCGCGAGGTGCGCGCCGCCCTCGCCGCGCAGCCGCTGCTGAAAAACGACAGCGCCGGCATGAGCGATGCCGACTTGCTGCAAGCGATCGGTGCGGAAGAAAGCCATCCCGAAGGCCTGCTGTTCCCCGATACCTATTTCTACGCGCCGCATTCGTCCGATATCCAGGTCTTGCGTCGCGCCTATCGACTGCAGCACGACAAGCTCATGGCGGCCTGGGAAGCCCGCGCGCCGGGCCTGCCGTACCGTACGCCGTATGAAGCGCTGATCATGGCGTCGATCGTTGAAAAGGAGACCGGTGCGGCCTTCGAACGCCCGATGATTGCCGGGGTGTTCCTCAACCGGCTCAGGCTGCGGATGCGCCTGCAGACCGATCCCGCTGTGATCTACGGTCTGGGCGAGCGCTTCGACGGCAATCTGCGCAAGGTCGACCTGCAGACCGACACGCCTTACAACACCTACACCCGTGGCGGACTGCCGCCGACGCCGATTGCGATGCCCAGCGAAGCGGCGATCCAGGCTGCGCTGAACCCGGCCAGAACCGATGCGCTGTATTTCGTTTCGCGCGGCGACGGTACCCATGTTTTTTCCAATAATCTTGCCGCGCACAACCGCGCAGTGAACCGCCATCAACGATGACACCCGGTAAATTCATCACCCTCGAAGGCGTCGACGGCGCCGGCAAAAGCACCCATCTGAGCTTTGTCGCAGACTGGCTGCGCCAGCAGGGCAGGGAGGTCATCGTCACCCGCGAGCCCGGCGGCACCCCGCTTGGCGAAACCCTGCGCGAACTGCTGCTGCATCAGCACATGGATCCCGATACCGAACTGCTGCTGATGTTTGCTGCGCGCCAGGAGCATCTGGCTGCACTGATTCTGCCGGCGCTGGCGCGCGGCGCGTGGGTGGTGTCCGACCGTTTCACCGACGCCAGCTACGCCTACCAGTGCGGCGGGCGCGGCATTGCAGTGGAGCGCATCGCAGCATTGGAAGCCTGGGTGCAGCGCGGCTTCGCACCGGACCTCACCCTGCTGTTCGACGTGCCGCCGGAGGTGGCGGAGGCACGCCGCTCGGCGGCACGCACCGCCGACCGCTTCGAGCGCGAGGCCGACAGCTTTTTCAGCCGTGTGCGCAACGCCTATCTCGAGCGTGCGCAGGCCGAGCCGGCGCGCATCCGGGTGCTCGACGCGCGACACAGCATTGCCGATTTGCAGAGCGAAATCGGCCGGCTGTTGCAGGAGCTGGCGTGAACGTACCGTACCCCTGGCTGGAAACGCCCTGGAAGCGCCTGCTGGCGACCCGCGCCCATCCCGCGCAGGCCCTGCTGCTGGCCGGTCCGCGCGGGGTGGGCAAGAGCGAACTGGCGCTGGCGTGGGCCCAGGCCCTGCTGTGCGAGTCGCCGCAGCCCGACGGCGCATCCTGCGGCCAGTGCGCGGCATGCCACTGGTTCGAGACCGGCGGGCATCCGGATTTCCGGCTCGTCACCCTGCAGGAGAAAACCGGCAAGGAAGGCGAAATCCGCATGGCCACCGCGATCGAGGTCGACCAGGCGCGCGAGGCGGTCGATTTTGTCCAGCTTTCCACCTACCGGGCCGGTTTCCGCGTGGTCGTGGTCGACCCGGCGGACAGCCTCAACCTGGCGGCGGCCAATGCCCTGTTAAAGGTACTGGAGGAACCGCCGTTAAATACGGTGTTCGTGCTGGTCTCGGACCAGCCGCGGCGTCTGTTGCCGACCATCCGCAGCCGCTGCACGCGGCTCGACATCGGCCTGCCGCCTGTCGATCAGGCGGCACAGTGGCTGGCCGGGCAGGGCGTGGACGATGCGCTGAACCTGCTGGCGCTGTCCGGCGGCACCCCGCTCGACGCCCAGCGCTGGGCCGACGGCAGCGAACTGGACGAACGCCTCGGCGTGCTGGAAGGCCTGGCGCAGCCCGACCAGCTCGATCCGGTGACCCAGGGAGAACGCTGGAAAACGGTCAGCCCGCAGACCTGGCACGCCGTGGCCTACAAGTGGCTGGGCGATTTGCTGGCGGTGAAGTTGCAGGGCAGTGTGCAGTTCAACCGCGATTTCGCCGAGGCGCTGGCGCGGCTGGGCAAGAGAGCCGATCTGGCGAAACTGCTGGCGCTCGCCAGAATGCAGGCGAACGAAGGCAGGACGCTGGCGCATCCGCTCAACCGGAGCCTGCAGTTGCAGGCCTGGCTGATTCAGTACCGGCACGTGTTTGATTGAAGAGATACGATCATGAATGCAGCAGTCAATGATGTCACAGCACAAGTCCGCCCCGGCGTGCTTTCCTTGTCGATCAAGGAAAAATCCGCGCTGTTCGCGGCCTACATGCCCTTCATCAAGGGCGGCGGCCTGTTCATCCCCACCAACAAGCAGTACAAGATGGGCGAGGAAGTGTTCATGTTGCTGACGCTGATGGACGACCCCGCCAAGCTGCCGGTCTCCGGCAAGGTGGTGTGGGTGACGCCCGCCGGTGCGCACGGCAGCCGCACCCAGGGCGTGGGCGTGCAGTTCGCTTTCAACGAAAGTGGCAAGGCGGCGCAAAACAAGATTGAAGGTTTGCTCGGCGGTTCGTTAAAATCGGTGCGTCCCACCCACACCATGTAGCACCCCTGCGGTGCTCGCCACCGCATGTATATCGATTCCCACTGCCACATCAATTTCCCCGATCTTGCCGGCAAGCTGCCCGAGGTGTTCGACCTCATGGCGGCCAACCAGGTGAGCCACGCGCTGTGCATCAGCGTGGAACTGGAAAAATTTCCCGACATCCTCGCCCTGGCCGAGGCGCATCCCAATGTGTATGCCTCGGTCGGCGTGCATCCCGACCACGAGGACTGCAGCGAGCCGACGGTGGCCGAGCTGGTCGCGCTGGCCGACCATCCCAAGGTGGTGGCGATCGGCGAGACCGGACTGGATTATTTCCGGCTGACCGGCGACCTCGAATGGCAGCGCGAGCGCTTCCGTACCCATATCCGCGCCGCGCGGGCCTGTCAGAAACCCTTGGTGATTCACACCCGTTCCGCGGCCGACGATACCCTGCGCATCATGCGCGAGGAACAGGCAGGCGATGCTGGCGGCGTGATGCATTGCTTCACCGAAAGCCTGGCGGTGGCCGAAGCCGCCATCGAGCTGGGTTTCTACATCTCGTTTTCCGGCATCGTGACCTTCAAGAACGCCGCAGCCCTGCGCGAGGTGGCCGCGGCCATCCCTATGGAGCGGATGCTGATCGAGACCGACGCCCCGTATCTGGCGCCGGTGCCGCATCGCGGACAAATCAATGAGCCGGGCTTCGTGAAGCACGTGGCGGAAGAAATCGCGCGGGTGCGAGGGATCACGCCCGAAGCAGTGGGAGAAATCACGTCGCAGAATTTTTTCCGGCTGTTTGCCGCGGCCCAGCACTGAGCAAGGCACAACGTGTGGCTGAAAGCCGGGTTTTAGCCCCTGAGCGGCTGCTTCTCGAGGGCGTGGTGGCTGGCAATGGCCTCCGGGCGATGCAGGAAATACCCCTGTCCATAATCCACCCCGATTTCCTTCAGCGCCAGCAGGGTGGCCTCGTCCTCGATGAACTCTGCCACACAGGCGATTTTCAGCGTTTTGGCGATCTGGGTGATGGCAACGACGATGGAGTGGTCATGCTCATCATGCACCATGTTGCGCACGAAGCTGCCATCAATTTTCAGGTAGTCCACCGGCAGCATTTTGAGGTAGCCGAAGGAGCTCAGGCCGCTACCGAAATCGTCGAGCGCGAACTGGCAGCCCATTTTCTTCAGTTCCGTCATGAAGCGCGCCGCGTGCGACACGTTTCGAATGGCGGCGGTTTCGGTGATCTCGAAGGTGACCAGGCTTGGGTTGACGCCGCTGCGCAGGATTTCGCGTTTGACGAAATCGAGCAGATCTTCCTGTCCCAGTGACTGCCCGGAGAGATTGATGG
>JAKBJA010000053.1 GCA_021836225.1 Pseudomonadota bacterium
CCGCCGGAGGCGGATCTGGCTACGTCGCGTCATCTCGGACGACGTGTTGCCGAGGCAGCGCTTCAATTCGCACGCGGTAGAATGGCCTGACCATTATCCCAATCGCGCGGTGCGTCCGCGGGTACCGAAAGGATACGAATTTTCCGACTGACATCCTATTTATCGCGCAGTTCGTTTCTCCTCGAGGGACGAATTGAGCGAAAAACATCGATATTTACTGCGCAACAAATTGGTTTTACCGTCTGGGGCCATGCGGATATGACGGTAAACGCGGATGCCGATATTTCGAGGAAGAATCCACCGTCAGATTTACCGTCGAATCTTCGCGCGATGCAGACGCCCCGGCCATGAGCGGAAACGTACAAAATCTTTCGACATCAATCGCTTGCCTTCGAAAGTCCGTGTCGTTGATGATGTATCCACGGTCGTCATCGACACTTTGCAAGTATTTGATATTTAATAGGAAACTTTCAAGGCCAAGAAACCCCTCATTCCCACTCAATTGTTTCCGAGCACAGAAGACCCGCATAAATACTGGATTTATTAGTCTTTGTCATCACGCTTTACCGTCACTTCTACCGTCAAAAAACGAACGCTTTTGCCAGCGCAGGAGATGGACTCGGTTTGACGGGCGGCTACTCCAGCCCATCAATCGTCAACTATCGCAGCGAACCGGCAAGCCCGATTATTTGTATTATTAGACATTATCGTAGTACAACTACGACTAACGCGTTCAAACAAAGCTTGGCAATCACTTATAAAAGTGGTACATATCGTAACATGGCTACGACTGAAAGAACCAAGTTAAATTCACTCTACCGTCAGTGGGCGGCTGGAACTCCCCTGACATCGGAGGACTTGGCGGCATTGGGAGTCTCCGCAGACCTGGCCGTACACTACGCGCGCGCCGGTTGGCTTTCCCGGTTGGCGCGCGGGGTGTACCGCCGCCCCAACGATACGCTCAATCTTCATGCCTGTCTGGTACTGATGCAGCGCTCCATCGAAGGCCTGCATGTTGGCGGCAAGTCGGCTCTCGACTGGTATGGGGTGCGGCAGTATCTGTCGCAGCAATCTGTTCTGCATCTCTACGGCTGGACAACCGCCCGCCTCCCCGGCTGGTTCACCGAACGCTTTCCGGCGGAGTACCACCGCAAGCGCCTGTTCGATGAGCCCACAAACGATCCACTTCATGCCGGGCCGTTCGAGAAGCGTGACGGCGCGCCGCGGGTCTCGACACCCGAACGCGCGTTTTTGGAGGTGCTCAGTGAGGTGGGCGTGCGTCAGCCGCTGCAGGAGGCACGCGAACTCGCCGAGAGCGCCTATAGCCTGCGCGCCGATGTGTTGAGCGACTTGCTGCAACGCTGCACCAGCGTTAAGACGGTGCGCCTGTGCCTGCAGCTTGGGCGCGAACTCACGCTGCCCTGGGTCGCCAAGCTGGATGTGGCTCAGCTGCCCACCGGCAGCGGCCGAGCGTGGGTGTCACGCTCTCCCGACGGACTGCTTGTGCTCAAGCCATGAACCAGCTTTACCTCGACACCGCACGTCTGCTGGTCCAGGTCGCCCCGCTCGTTTTTTCGGATGGGATGTTCGCGCTCAAGGGCGGCACGGCAATCAACCTGTTCATCCGCGACATGCCTCGCCTATCGGTGGATCTGGACTTGGTGTTTCCGGATTACAGCCAGCCGCGCGATGAGGCATTGGCCCGCATCAACGAGGCCATCCGGGGAGCCACGGAGCGCCTGCGAGCACGCGGGTTTCAAACCCACACGCTTGCGGCGCCCGATGTCGGTGAAACCAAACTATTGGTGCGACGCGGAGGCATCGAGGTGAAGATCGAAGTGAATTTCGTGATGCGCGGCACCGTCAATCCTGTGCGGTCCGCAGCCTTGTCACCTGCCGCCCGCGACAGCTTGCTGGCCGACCTGGAGCTTCCAGTGGTCTCGCTGGAGGACGTGTACGGTGGAAAACTCGTCGCCGCGATGGACAGGCAACATCCACGCGACCTGTTCGACGTGATGCAGCTACTTGCGCATGAAGGCATCACTCCAGGCATCCGGCGCGCATTCGTGGTCTACCTGGCCAGTCACAACCGGCCGGTGCATGAGGTGCTGTTCCCGACTTTGCGCAACATCGAGCAAGAATACGAGCGGAACTTCAAAGGCATGACTGCCGAGCCAGTGGAACTCGCCGCTTTGCTGGCCGCGCGGGAGCGCATGTTGCACGAGCTGCAGAGCGGGTTGGATGCGAACGAACGCGGTTTCCTGCTGTCGCTGGTCGAGGGGAATCCGCAGTGGCCGCTGCTCGGAATCGCGCATCTCGACCAGCTTCCTGGCATCCGTTGGAAGCTGCAAAACCTGTCACAACTACGACAAAAGAGCCCGCAGAAATTTGCCGAACAGATCGAGATGTTGGCCAATCGGCTACAGTAAGCCACCGCCACTAGCCGTCTTTACTGGCTGGAACCGTCAGGTCGTAAGCACGTCCTGATAACCCAAAAGTCTGCGGATACTGCTCGCCCCTAATCGCCTATTCGCTCGCCAAGTCCCGTGCAGCCTCCGCGACATCTGCGAATCCAAAAAACGCATGGTGTAAGTCGATTGGACTTAAGGGTTTCGCACGCGCATGTCGGCTGTACCACGTCGGAGAGTCGATGATAGTGCTCAATACGAGGTGATCTGAGGTACGCGAGACCCGTGAAAGGTAGGCATTGACGCCAGCGGCAGCGGCGGTAGGCGTTCCGGAGAGCACATAGCCGATCATGAATCCAACAGCATGGTTTTCGCCGTACTTGCCACTGACGAATCTATCGACACCTTCGACAATGTACTCGCGGCACAGATGTGTATCCGAGCCGGCGATCCGTTTGCACTCGATGATCGCATGAGGGTCATGTTCCTGCGTGCGCAAGAAGACCTCGATCATCATCAGCGGAATATCGGTGCGCCCATCTGGCAGCATCACGCTGCTCTTCGAGCGCGACTCAGTGCCCGGCAGCACGATCAGCTTCCAAGGAGAGTTCTTCAATGCGCCGCGCATCCCGTCGCGCAGGCGTTCTGTCATGAGTACCTCGCCAGCATCGGCATTCACGTCAGCGGCCGAACATGCTTGCTGCCAGCCTGCCGATAGCGTCAGCAGAATGGCAGCCACAATCTCGGGGGCCAGTTCGATGAACTCTCTGCCGAGTGTGGGAGGTGTCTCATAGGGAATTCTCAAGCACCGCCCCCTGAAAAACTCTCCGCGACCACCGCGTCGGCATCTTCCAATGCAGCGATGGCCATCCAATGGCGTCGAGCTGCGGGCTTGATGATAACCACCTCATTGCGTCCGTGGACGCGCAGTTCTCGCTCGGCACTGAGGGCGGTCGCGATCTTGACTTTCAGGCGTTTACCGATGCGTGCTAGCACATCGCGCAGCTCGCCTTCCGGTGGCACGATGCTTACGCTGGCCCGCCCCGACCCATCCTCTATGACAAAGCGCACTACACGAAGGGCTGCCCCTCTCGGTAGATCGATAATCTCGGCTCGCATGTGTCGCTTCTTGCGCGCAGAGAACCAGCCATCCATTACGGACAGGAACGTCCTAGCATACGAAGCCACTTCCACGTTGCTATCCGACGGAGCAATGGAAGCCCTACGCCCCTCTTCCCACTGCCACCCGGCGCGCAGAAGTCCGTCTCGGATGACCACACGGTCTAGATCACCAAGCCCGTACAAGTCGAAGACAGCCTCGTCTAAGGTATTCCAGTCGTCGGCTTCGACCTCGCGTCCACGCAATGTCTTCTCCAGCGCCAACAAACGCTGTCCCGCCTGCGCCTGTGAGCCCACAGCTGATGCAAACTCGGGCACCGGCAGAAAACCCACATCGCGCATCAGCAGCTTTCGCTTGTAAATGCCGAACTCCGAGGCAGTCAGGTTGAAGAACCACGACGCCAGCGCAGAACTCAAGATCGCTGCTAGCAGATGCGCCGTTTCTTTGTGACTCGAAGGAAGCGCAGCCGCAAAGTACGAGTCGGTAAATACAAGGTCGTGGTCAGCCACTGCAACGAGAGCCCGTGGGCGCTCCACCACCATCTCTTTGACGATCAATAGGGGGGCTCGATATGTGTCACGCGAGCGTGGCCACTGTGCTTTCGAGCGGTTGTAGGGCGGAAGACCTCTAGGAATTTTAAAGTGCTGCACGTCGTTGGCTTGCAGCAGTTCCAACCCCCTCATCTCACGGGCATCGCGCGTTTGGTTCGCCGGGCTTCCTTGGGTCAGCCCATCGCGAAACTTCGTATTGAGGGACGCGAGTATGTCACCCAGACTTTGATATGTCGCGGTCAGTTCCTCCAACAGCATCAGATCACGGCGGCACCCTACCGCAGCGGCCTTCAACTTCAAAGGCTGCCTCTCGATCTCCCCGAGGCTCAGCTTGATGATGTCGCTTGGTGCCACCTCAAACGAATGGGTTCTGGCACCACTGGGCGTCCACGGAATCTGAACGACAGTGACCTGATCCGCTCGCTGCTTTGGACGATGACGTGCAAAAAGGACTACCGCCGGCATCGTTGCGGTTGCAAAGAGCCAACTGCACAAGTTAGACAGGTTGACCAGCGTCACCGGGGCCAGCTCGCGCATGACGTGCTGGGCCGCTTTCATGCCTGTACCACTGCGACTGAAAAACGGCGTTGCGCTTAGAATGACACCGAAACGCGTCTTCTCATGCGAAAACTCAGCCGCTCGCAGAACGAAGTCCAGACCTTCTCCACGAGGCTGCGCAGGGACGCCTGCCGCCCTCGTCTTGCGCCGTGCCTCAGTTCCCGATTGTCCCTTAAAGCTCCAGGGCGGGTTGCCTACGATCAGGTCGAACCGTTTCGGCCCTGTCGGCGTCGTCAGCACCGCCTTGCCATCACCTTGTCGCTCGACGGTTCGAGCATCGCCGACAAGCAAGGTCTTGCCGATCAGTGGCTGGAACTTCAGGGAATGCGGCGGCTGTGGGTCAGGGTCCAGTTCGAGCGCCGCCAAGTACAAGCTGAATGCGGCCACGCGAATGGCGGCTTCACTGATATCCACGCCATACACTTGCTCATAGAGCGTCGAGCGGATCACATCCCGGGTGGGGGGCTCGCCCTGCGTGCGCAAATACACCAAGCGCCGCAACGCTTCGACCAAGAAGACACCGGAGCCGCAAGTCAAATCCAGAACCGATTCCCGTCCCGACAGGCCATCCATCACCTCGTCGAGGATCAGGGACACGACGGAAAGGCGCGTGTAATGCACGCCGTTTCGCAATGCCTCGGTTCTCTGCCCGCTTGCGCGCGGCTCAGCGTGCGCGAACTGCTCGTAAATCGAGCTGATCAGTTCAACCGGAATCACGTCGAACTGATACGGAAAGAAGCTGAGTTGGCCGCTTTGCGGATCTACCGCTTCCAGAAACTCGGCGACACGCTTCAGATGATGGGCAGCAGGCGTCGTCTTTACTGACGACGGGGGGAACATGTCGCCGTTGAAGGTCTGAGCCAGCCACTCAAACAGCTTCGCCGTCGCAGATCGATCTCGGAGAATCGCCGGTAAAGCATTGTGACCGCAAACCCTCCTCAGTCGCGTTGCACTAACGATTCCTCGGTCGATCAGGTACTGGGTGAAGATCACCCGACCAATCAAGGCCTGAGCCGCGCCGCGAGCCAAATTGCCCTCGACGAGATCGTGTTCGAGACAGGCCAGATCGGAGAGAAGCTTCTGATCGACACTTGTCTTGCGATCGACGGTCGGCACTTGGGCCCAGAACTGGCCGGTCTCGATAGCCAGCCGGCCAGCGAGTTCATCCAGTTGATGAAGAGACGCCTCGATAGTTTCGAAGCGCCCGATCAGGTGCTTCTGCGCATCGTCTTCTTTCGCGGGTGTGCCAAAGCCGTTGTACAGGTCGATGCGCTGCGGTGAAATAACCCACAACAGCGGCGCGAACCCTTCGTTCCAAACCTCGCGACGCCACTGGCTGACCACATCATCGGCCGGCGGGCTTTGCTCGAATTTGAAGTAGACAGTTAGAGACGACGCACTACGCCACGACGCATCCGGCATGAAGGCGCGGCCGCGTCGGGAAGCCCGTGCATCGCTCCCGAGTCGAAGACCGGCCGCAGGTTGCCCGTCCGGTAGGTAGCCGGTCGCAGCAAGAACGTGCTCTAACGTCGCAGCATTCACGTCCTACTCCGAATGGCTTCTGGCGGAAATGGAAGCACGGCTTGGGCAGGCCCCGGCATCACGGGCAACATGTGCTGTTGTAGCCGTGCAATCAACGGATCGAGCGGAATGGCAAGTGTCGGTTGCGTGAGCGCTCTTGCGACGTACCAAGAACTAGACTCGTGAAGACTCGCCGTAGTGGAGGTGACGAACACGATGGCGCCATCCATTGCCGGTGCGCTCGCATCGGCGAGCAGCTTGAACAGCGCATCAACGCCGGCACTCACCGAACCAATGTGGACTCCCAGCGAACTGACCAGTTCGTTCGTGACGGCCAACCCCAGCAAGTCGGTAAAACTGAAGCGCGCCGACTTGCCCGTCTTGGAGGCCAGGTAGGGAACGGCCTTGCGCCAGTGCCGAACAGTCTCTGCAGACACGCCGGTGAGTGTGCGCATCTGATCCTGTGTGAACTGGATGGCGGCGACAGCGGACATTCTCGTTGTACCCAACAGGAAAACATGGCAATTCTCTCATGTATCTCTGTTTAAAGCAACGAGGACACCCGATCATGCTACTTGCGCATCACGCCCGTACCGCGAAAACCAGAAGACCAACCACACTCCCCAAGAACGCCCATTGTCGCAGCTGAGGACTTTCCATTGGCAATCCGTGCGCATAATGAACAAAGTGCTCACAGTTGAAATTTACCCATGAATAGGCCTGCCCTCGCTTCAACCGGGCACGGTGCATGACGATAGCTGGCGGAAGCGACCCTGGATAGCCATCGACCCTCACCTGGCGTCCTTGCGCGAATGCGTGGAACGCCTGCTCCACAAAGCCCTGCTCTTTGGCCGAAAACGCTAGAACACTTCTCTCGCCGACGATGAGGTGGTCACCGAGCAACCCCACATGGTCGTACCAATCATGGCGTACACGAATGACCGTACCGGCAGGAAGCTCCCAGATATTTTGCTGAATATTGGTGTGGATCATGATATCCTTTCGTTAAACATATTTGCATTACACGCATACATGCACAGAAAGTCAATCCCCCAGCCACGGCCGGTTGTCACCTATCCCGCTCTGGTCGGCAAGATATTGGCGCAGCAGCGCGAGATTCGTGGCATCAAGCAAGGCACCATCGCGGAGGCGCTTGGCCTATCGCAATCGGCCTATTCGAGACTGGAGTCCGGCGAATCAATACTCAATCTGTCGCAGTTGCGGAACATCAGCACACAATTGCACCTTCGACCTGCGCAAGTTCTGAGCTTGGCAGATCAATACGAAACACAATTGAGCTTGCAAGGAGTTGCCGTCATCGCCGAGAAGCCCGACAACCCTGCGGCCGTCGCCATAGGCTTGGGCCTGCTCGCAGCCCTTCTATTGGGCAGCAGATAGCGAGATGCGAGCGAGAAGGCAGTTCGGCTATGGATGAAGCGGTCGTCGTCTTTTCCCGAAAAGGTCTCTTTCAAACACGCATCACCGCGCGTGAGGTCCGTAGCCGCGAGCACGCCCGTAAACTGTGGCCCTTGGTCGCGCCTGGTGCCATCCACCAGATGGTGACCTGGGTAAGCCCCTCCTTCGAAAACGGCAAACTACGTAGGCGCTCCCACTTCCGCCAACTACCCGCAGAGAAGACCTACGACATCAAGACGCAGTTCGAAGAGGAAGAAACCAGCCGGCGGCACGCCGTACATGAGAGCCCCGAACACCGGCGCGCGAAAGAATTGATCGCCGCTGAGTTGGCACGCAGGCTTGTGGCTGGTCTTGCGATGCCTTGGGCATTCAAGGACGCCGATGCATCGGATTATCCTTTGGAAGGCAATCTGCTACTCGGCGCCGATCAGATCGTTACCGAACACCCACTGGATACACCCTTCGGCAGTCGGTTTCGTCTCGACATCGCGGTACTTGGGCCGCCGATCCAGACCGAGCCCATAGTGCTCGGTGGTGTTGAAATCGAACTGGGACACGCCTTCGACGGGCGAAAAGCCCTGATCGGCAAATCACTGGGTTTTGCACTCATTTCCATCGACATCTCCGAAATGACGATGGACGACATCAATGCGCAATGGGCCGAACGGGCATTGACCGCTACGACGCGCAACCATGAGCAGGGCCGCAGGCAAACCTATGTCTATCTGCACGATCTGCTGTATCCGCTCTATGCCAAGTTGCCGACATTTCTGGATAGCGAACAGCGTCACCAGTACCTGGTGTTTGCGGACGATGCCACCTTGCGCAAGCTGGTGAACTGGATGAACCTGCTGGCGAAGACACTGGACTATCCGAGCGGCTCAGTAGCCGTCGCCATCGTCAATGGCAAGAGCGAACAGTCCCGGAAGATGCTGGAGCGCGCCGGCCAGGTGGTCGGTCCCGATTGGGAGCAGTTCAACAACCATCAATGCTTGCGCCTCACGGTCCCACGCCCCAAGAACCCCGCAGACCTACAGGCCCATCGCTTTCACATGACGATGGCACGGCTACTGTTGTCGCATACCGATGCCCTGGTGGGCTACAAGTACTGCAACGGTGTGGACAACAACCACCCCGAGGAGGATGTCTGGATCGCGCATCGCTGGATTGCCGACCAGAACATCCACACGCAGCACCGCGTATTGCCAAAACGCTTGGCCGAGCCGATCAATCGATTGATGAAGGTGGTTTCCGACCTGCAGCGCGGCAACGCCATGGTCGAAGAGTTTGGCTGACCAATGTCTAACTGCCTACGGAGATCACATGGCCGATTTGTCTTCAATCGAGCGACGTAAGCTGGAGCGGCTATTCCGCATGGGCAGTGGTTACGTGCTCGATTTCTCGGACCGCACGTTCAGCGAGTTTTTCGAGGAGCATACGCGCCGTGACATCGATGCCGCGGTCTATCGTGAGCGCGGCACATCCAAAGCCAACCGCCTGCGCGGTTTTTGGACGGCCGAAGGAAACCACCTGGTCGGCAAAGTCATCCAGGCACTGATCTTGTACGGTCAGGCTGAGAACTGTTTGGGCGACGAGCCGGGATTGACCGAGCTGACCGACGATTGCTGGAAGATCGCCAGCCGCATGATGCGCGACACGCCCGTCGCCGAGATAGACGCACTGACCGCCACAGCCGATGAACGCGATTTCGAAACCGTCGCTCAACACGTACGCGAGGCGATCGAGAAGAACCAGCCCGAAGCTGCCCTGGATCGGCTGCACACGTTCGTCATCAAGTACGTGCGCACGCTGTGCGAACAGCGTGGCGTTGAAATCAACCGCGACAAAGCATTGCACAGCATCTTCGGTGAGTATGTTAAACGCTTGCGCGACGCGGGTCGTCTTGAATCGTTGATGACCGAGCGCATCCTGAAGTCCAGCATCTCGATGCTCGAAGCCTTTAATGACGTTCGCAACAACAAGAGCCTCGCGCATGACAACCCGATCCTCAACTACGAGGAAAGCCTACTCATCTTTAACCACGTTGCCAGTTCAATCCGTTTCATCAAATCGCTCGAAGCCAGAACGAAACACGCGACTGCGCCAAAATCGATCGCGGTACTTGATGACGATTTGACGTTCTAGTTTGTCCGATCGATATTCGACAAAACAGCAATATTTACTGTGCAGTGAATCTTGTTGGCCAATCCCAGGCGTCTCGGCGTTGCCGCCGTCGGGCTCGCGGGCAGTGCCCCGCGCCTCGTGCCGAATCGCGGCCATGAGGCTTTAATCCCTGACGCCTCCGGCCCACCGGGCCTGCGCGCTCCGCTTGCCCAGGAAACAGTGGAGTGTGTGGAGGGGCGGCCTTGCTGTTCCCTTCAACGTATCACGCCGTTCTCGCCGTCAAGGGCTGCGCGCCCTGCCCTGCGGTTGGCCGCTAGCGTCCTGGCGGCCGTCTTCGACCCCTGACCGCTGCGCTGCGACGTGTTCCTCCGGTTCCGGGCAATTCCGCCCGATTCGGACTGGAGCACGATCATGTCGCAACTTACTCTTTCCCTCGATTCTTCCCTTCTCGTTCGCGATGTCGCGGGCGACTACCGTCCTGCCAATGCCGACGAGGTGTTGCAGGCTGCGCAGCGTGTGCTCGCAGGGCAGATACGAGGCTGCGAAGCGCTGACCTCGCCGCAGGTGGTGCGCGACTTTCTGCGGGTCAAGCTAGGGACGCTGGAACACGAGGTGTTCGGCGTCATCCACCTGGATGCGCAGAACCGTGTCATCGACTACGTCGAGATGTTCCGGGGCACGGTGAGCCAGACATCGGTGTATCCGCGCGAGGTGGTCAAGGAAGCGTTGGCCAGGAACAGCGCTGCGCTGCTGCTGGTGCACAACCACCCGTCGGGTGCAGCCGAGCCCTCGCGGGCCGACGAGACGCTGACGCAGACGCTGAAATCGGCACTGGCGCTGGTGGACGTGCGGGTGCTGGATCATCTGATCGTCGCCGGTAGCGCCATCCTGTCGTTTGCCGAACGCGGGCTGTTGTAGCCCGAGGGGGCTTTGCCCCCCTTTTGCTGTGTCCTTGGTTTGGCGAAAAAACTGCGCGCTGCGCTTGCCTCCAGGGGTCGGCTGACGCCCACCCCGCCGCGCAGGCTTGGCGCCCCGCAAGACCGCCGAACAGGCGGTGCCTGATCGGCCTGCACACGATGCCGTTTTCGCGCTGCGCGCTTCGGTCACTTCCATCAAGGTGTGCCTACGGCACGCAGTGGCGCTCGCCGCGCGGCGTTGGTCCGTCGATCATCTGGCCGTAAGCCGGTCATCCGTCTTTCCCTCTCCTTCATCGCTGATCCCGCGACCGTAGCCAGCGGTGCCTGTCCGTCAAGGCGCGCAGGGCCGTGTCCTCGCTGCGCTGCGGGC
>JAKBJA010000036.1 GCA_021836225.1 Pseudomonadota bacterium
CGGGAAGGCTACAGCGGGGAAAGGCGGCGGATCGCGACGCGGCTGTCTGCATCGACAACCGCGCGCAAGGCTTAAAGTCGTTTGACTTCGATGTTGTATTTCGACAGCGCGTAGCCGATCTGGCGCGGCGTCAGATTCAGCAGGCGCGCCGCTTTCGCCTGCACCCATCCGCATTGCTCCAGGGCCCACACCAGGCGCTCGCGTTCAGTCATGAAGGCCGGTTCGTCGCCGCCTGGCGCCTCGCCGAAACTACTGCCGGATGGTTCCGGCATGCTGCTGCCGGAAGATGCAAGCGTGATCTGAACCGGGATCGATTGCTGGGCCTGGCCATAGTGCTGCAGCACCTGCGAGAAACACTTGTTCTGCTGGCACGGCAAATCCACATCCTGGATCGCGTTGGAGCGCGTCATGGTAGCGGTGCGCTCCACGCAGTTCTCCAGTTCGCGCACATTGCCGGGCCAGTTGCACTTGAGCATCACTTCCAGCGCTTCCGGCGAGATGGTGAGCTTGCGCGCGTTTTCCTTGTTGAACTTGCCGAGGAAATGCTCGACCAGCAGGGGAATGTCTTCGCGCCGTTCGCGCAGGGGCGGCAGGAAGATGCTTACCACGTTGACGCGGTAATAGAGGTCGGCGCGGAAGGTGCCCTTGGCCACGTCCTCCTCCATGTTGCGGTTGGTGGCGGCGATCAGGCGCACGTCCACCTTGATCGACTTGTTGCCGCCGACGCGTTCGAATTCCCGCTCCTGCAGCACGCGCAAGAGCTTGGTCTGGAACGACGCCGAGATCTCTCCGAGCTCGTCCAGGAACAGCGTGCCGCCCTGGGCCATTTCGAAGCGGCCCTTGCGTTCCTGCGTCGCGCCGGTGAACGAGCCTTTCTCGTGCCCGAACAGTTCGGATTCGAGCAGGGTTTCGGACAGCGCAGCGCAGTTGACCTTGATGAAGGGTGCGTCCTTGCGCGGGCTCAGGTAGTGGATCGAGCGGGCGATGACCTCCTTGCCGGTGCCGCTTTCGCCGCGCAGCAGCACGGTCGACTTGCCGGGCGACGCCTGGTGCACTTCGGCGAACACCTCCTGCATGCGCTTGCTGCGGCCGATGACGTTGTCCAGGCTGTACTTGCCCTGCAGTTCCTTCTGCATGCGCTGCTGCCGCTGCATCAGTTCCTCGCGTTCGGCCGCCACATTTTGGTGCAGACGCGCGGTCTGTCCGATCAGGTTGGCGATCATGGCCAGAAAGCGGACATCCGATTCGAAATTCATCGGCGCGCTATCCACTTCGCGGTCCACGCTGAGCACGCCGATGGTTGCCCGTCCTTGCTTGATCGGCACGCCGATGAAGGCAACCACCCTGCCCTCGCCCAGGCTGCGCGAACCCGTGCGGTTCAGGAACAACGGCTCTTTCGCCACGTCCGGCACCACCATGGGGACGCCCGTTTCCAGGATTTTTCCGGTGATGCCCTCGCCCTTTCTAAACCGCCCGCGCTGGGCCGCCTCGGCCGACATGCCGGTGGCTTCAACAACGTGCAGCTCGCCCGACGGCTGCACCAAACTGACCATGCCCCGCCGCATCTTGAGGTGCGAGGAAAGCACGCCGAGCACTTCCCTCGCGGTCTTGTTCAGATCGAGAGATGAACTCAGTATCTTGCTGATTTCATAGATGGTTGCAAGCTCGACACTTGCCTCTAGCCTTTGGGACGCGCACATATTTCTAACCCCGCTGGGCCGCTTTCGGGCCCGTAAAAAAACAAATCTGACTGCCGTGTCTTTTATGCATGCAAATAATGTGCCAGTGCCATTACACCGCGCAGGGTAGAAAACCGGACAGCCATTCTTGTGCGGCAAGCTGAACAAAGCCCGCGCACGCGCGGTTTTGTTCATGCAATCGTCCCTACAGCTTCAGTGCGCCTACATAGGCTACCGCCCCCGGGTCGTCGCGCCACAGGGCCGGATCCGCATCGACATACAGCTCGATCAGGATGCCGTCGGGGTCGTGGCAATACAGCGACTGGCTGACGCGATGGTCGGACTGGCCGGCGAGTTCGACGCCGTGCGCGGCAAGCTGGTCGCGGCAGGCGCGCAGTTCGTCCAGCGAATCGCCGACCTTGAACGCCAGGTGATACAGGCCGATCTGATGATCCTCGGGCGACTGCGCCTGCGCACCGATCTCCAGCAGCGCGAGGTCGTGATGGTTCTCGCCGCACGAGAAGAACACCATGCGGCCGCCGTGGCGCGCGACTTCCTTCAGGCCCAGCACGTCGCGGTAGAACGGCACCGACGTCTCGAGGCTGCGTACTTTCAATACGGCATGGCCTAGCTTGAGCGCCCGCATCCCGACTCCTTCATTCGTGAATATCGCCGTCGACATACAGCCAGCGGCCGTCCCGCTTCTCGAAGCGGCTGGTCTCGTGCAACTTGAACGCACGGCCGTTGAGCTTGTAGCGGGCGACGAATTCCACTGTCGCATGGGTCTCGCCCAGCGGCGTGTGCGCCTTGAGCGACAGCCCCAGCCATTGCGGACGCGGCGGAACACCAAGTCCGAGCGAGGCGGGACAGGTATCGGGATGCCAGGTCGCGCGCAGATAATCCTCGAGTCCCAACACATAGGCACTGTAGCGCGAACGCATCAGCCGTTCGGCATCTGGCGCCGGCTCGCCGGCGTGATAGCGACCGCAACAGTCCGCCAAGGCGCGCCCCGAGCCGCACGGGCAGGCAGGCTCGCTCAAGGCTTTTTCACCGGGCAGTGACGCAGCTTGGGCCGGATGTGCGGCCACACTGCATCCAGCATTTTCGGCTGCGCCTTTTCGTTGGGGTGGATGCCGTCGGCCTGCATCATGCCGTCCTTGACACCCACGCCGCAGACGAAGCACGGCACGCGAACGATCTTCTCCTCGCGTGCCACGTCGACATACAGCTTCGCCACCGCATCGGCGTACGGCTTGCCGTAGTTGGGCAGCACCGGCGCTTCGAGCAGCGCCACCCAGGCGCCGGCGGCCCTGGCCTGGCGGATCATGGTTTGCAGATTCTGCCTGATCACCGCCGGCGGCGTGCCGCGCAGGGCATCGTTGCCGCCGAGCTCGATCAGCACGCCGTGCGGCCGGTGCCGATCCAGCGCCGGCTGCAGGCGCAAGAGGCCGTTCTGCGTGGTGTCGCCGGTGATGCTGGCGTTGATCGCGCGCCACTGCGGTGCGGTTTTCTTCAAACGCGCATCGAGCAGCTCGACCCAACCCTGCCCCGGCGCGAGGCCATATCCGGAACTCAGGCTGTCGCCGACAATCAACACAGAGCACGAACTGGCCAGTGCCCAGCCCGGCAACCACAGCACCCATAGCAACCACAAGCGATAATTCATCCATTGACCTTCATCTGATCCCAACCCAATGACGCCTCTCGACAGTGCCCAGTTCCCCAACGCCGTGGTCGCCGCCCGCGCCCTGTCCCAGCAGGTGCCGACTGCCGACGGTCTGCTCGCCATCCTGAGCGAAGTCGAGCTTGCCGTCCAGGCGGGCGAAACGCTGGCCATTACCGGCGCCTCGGGTTCCGGCAAGTCCACCCTGCTCGGCCTTTTGGCCGGGCTCGACCAGCCGTCGGCAGGCGAGATCATGCTGCTCGGCCAGCGCCTCGGCAATCTGGACGAGGACGCCCGCGCGCGGCTGCGCGCCGGCCGCATCGGCTTCGTGTTCCAGTCGTTCCAGTTGCTGCCCGCGCTCACCGCGCTGGAAAACATCCTGCTGCCGCTGGAACTCGCCGGCCGCGCCGACGCGCGCGAACGCGCCGCTCACTGGCTCGACCGCGTCGGGCTTTCCGCCCGCGCCGGCCACACACCGCGCCAACTCTCCGGCGGCGAGCAGCAGCGCGTCGCCATCGCGCGCGCCTTCGCCACCGACCCCGAAATCGTGTTCGCCGACGAGCCCACCGGCAACCTCGACGCCGACACCGGCGCGCGCATCATCGACCTGCTGTTCGAACTCAACACCTCCGCGCACACCACGCTGATCCTGGTCACCCACGACGATGCGCTCGCCTCGCGCTGCCAGCGCCGGCTGCACCTGGTTGCCGGCCGCGTGCACGAGACGGCCCTCGCATGAGCTTCGCCAGGCTCGGACTCTGGCTGCTGCGGCGCGAACGCACCCTGAAGGGCATAAACGCCAGCGGCGAATGGCGCGTGCTGCTGCTGGCGCTGATCATCGGCGTCGGCAGCGTCTCCACCACCGGCTTTCTCGGCGACCGCATCAAGCGCGCGATGAGCGAACAGGGCGCGAGCTTCCTCGGCGCCGACCTGCTCGTCACCAGCCCGCGGCCGATCGGTGCGTGGCCTGCCCACAGCCTGCGCACCAGCAGCGCGCTCGAGTTCGCCAGCATGGTCAGTCGCGGCGACGCCTTCCAGCTGGCGACCGTGCGCGCAGTCGACGCCGCCTACCCGCTGCGCGGCGAGGTGCGCATCGCCGACCGTCCCTTCGAGGCCGGCACACCGCG
Organism: Pseudomonadota bacterium; assembly: GCA_021836225.1. The sequence goes on from JAKBJA010000036.1 coordinate 4,470, forward strand.
CCCGGCGCAGCCGCCGCCCGGCGCGGTCTATGTCGACCAGGAACTGCTGACGCTCCTGAATGCCGCGGTCGGCGATGCGGTGCAGATCGGCGAATCCACGTTCCGCATCGCCGGCGTGGTGGTCGAGGAACCGGGCCAGCTCGGCGGCGTGTTCGGTTTTGCCCCACGCGTGTTCCTGCGCGCAGACGAAATCGAAGCCACCCGCGTGCTGCAACCCGGCAGCCGGCTCACCTACCTCTACCAGTTCGCCGGCGAGCCGGAGCCGCTCTCTCATTTCAGTGCCGCACTGAAGCCGATCCTGGAAACCACCCAGCGCCTGATCGGCTCGCGCGACGGCGTCGAAACCCTGCGCGGGGCGTTTGCCAACGCCGACCATTACCTGCAGCTCACCGCACTGATCAGCCTCTTGCTGTCGGTGGCGGCCATCGCCATCGCCGCGCACCGGCACGCACTGCGCCATTACGACCAGGCCGCGCTGCTGCGCTGCATGGGCGCCACCACCGCGCAATTGCGCGTGCTCTATGCCGTGCAGCTGCTCACCCTGGGGCTGTTGGGCAGCCTCGCCGGCGTGGCGATCGGCGCGCTGATGCAGCAGGCGCTGGCCGGGCTGATCCTGCCGGATGCCGTCACCCGCCTGCCCTCGCTCGGCGTTGCACCAGTCGGGGTCGCCGTGGTCAGCGGTCTGCTGGCACTCGCGGGCGCCAGCCTGCCCGCGCTGATGCGCCTGATCCGGGTACCGCCGCTGAGGGTGCTGCGGCGCGACCTGCCGCCGCTGCCCGCTGCGGCCTGGCTCAGCGCCAGCGTCAGCGGCTCGGCGCTGCTGATCCTGATCGCGTGGTACGCCGGTGACGCCAAGCTGGTCGCCGGCTTTGTCGGCGCGCTCGCTGCGCTGGTCATCGTGCTGATGCTACTGGCGCGGCTGGCGCTGGTGGCCGGACGCGGCGTGCAGAAAATCAGCTACGGCCCGCTGCGATTCGGTCTCGCGCAGATGCTGCGCCATCGCTTCGACAGCACCCTGCAGCTCGGCGCCTTCACCCTGGCGTTGTTCCTGGTGGCCCTGCTGGCGCTGGTGCGCAGCGACCTCATCGACGGCTGGCGCCAGCAGCTGCCGGAAAACGCGCCGAACTATTTCCTGGTGAACATCGCGCCGCACCAGCAGCAGGCCGTAGCCGATTTCCTCGCCGAGCACCGCCTCGAAGCCTCCGAGCTCTATCCCATGGTGCGCGGCCGCCTGGTCAGCAAGAACGGCATACCCATCGCCGACACGCTGCCGCCGGAAGCGCGCGACAGCAACACCCTGCGGCGCGAGCTCAACCTCACCTGGACCGCCACCCTGCCCGCCAACAACGCCATACTGGCCGGAACCTGGCATGGGGAGCGCCGCGGCCCGGAGATCTCGGTCGAATCCGGCATGGCCGAGCGGCTGAACCTCGCCCTCGGCGACACGCTCGGCTTCGAGTCCGGCGACCAGACGATCGCTGCGCGCATCAGCAGCATCCGCAGCGTGAAATGGGAATCGATGCAGCCCAACTTCTTCGTCATCTTCGCCCCCGGCCAACTCGACACCCTGCCCGCCAGTTCGATCGCCAGCGTCTACGTGCCGCCGGACGCCGCCGACATGCTGCCCGGTTTCGTCAAGACCTTCCCCGGCATCACCATCCTCGCCCTCGACAAGCTGATCGCCAACATCGAGGCGGTGTTCGCGCAGATCATCGGCGCGATCCAGCTGCTGCTGGGATTCCTGCTCGCCGCCGGCATGGCGGTGGTCGTCGCCACGCTCCTGGCCAGCCTCGACGCGCGCCAGCAGGAAGCGGTGTTGCTGCGCACCCTGGGCGCCCAGCGCGCCTATCTGGCGAAGGGGCTGTGGAGCGAGTTCATCGCGCTCGGCGTACTGGCCGGTCTGCTCGCCAGCGTCTGCGCCGAAATCGCGATGGCGCTCATCGCCGATCGGCTGTTCGATCTGCCGGTTCGCCTCCATCCGTGGCTGTGGCTCGCTCTTCCCACGGCCGGCGCGCTGCTGGTGGGCATGAGCGGCTGGCTCACCACGCGCCACATAACCCGGGTGCCGCCGATGCAGTCGATCCGGGCGCTGGGGTGAAGCCTCGAAAGCGTTCGATCCCCCCGTGCGGACAAAACGCCCTAAGATTGATCATTAACGAAAAAACAAACTGGAGAACTTCATGAAGAGCGTACTCGCCGCCCTCGCTTCGGCCCTGTTGTCCATTTCGGCATTTGCGGCCGACTCCGCATGCCTGACCACAGCGGCCGAGAAAAAGCTTTCCGGCGCGGCTAGGCACAGCTTCGTCAAGAAATGCGTCCGCGATCGCTGCGAGGCGGGCGCTGCGGAGAAGAAGCTGGCGGGCGCCGTGAAGAACAGCTTCACGAAAAAGTGCATGGCCGAGGGCCTGGAGCCTTTCTGCACCGAGCAGGCGGTTTCGAAGAAGCTGGCCGGTGCGGCGAAGAGCAGCTACTTGAAGAAATGCCAGTCCGGGAACTAGGCTTTCACCCGCCCCGCACCACCATGTCCCCGAACAGCGCCACGCTGAAGCCGACCACGGCGCCCTGTTCGTAAGGTTCAGCGGTGCAGGCGCCCGGATGCCGGTTGCAGGTCGGCGCTCACCGCCTCGCGCTCGTCGAACACGAAGCAGTCGCCGTGGTAGTGTGCGCCGCCGACGTCCTCGAAATATTTGAGGATGCCGCCTTCAAGCTGGTAGACGCGCTCGATGCCGATTTCCTTCATGTGGATGGCGGCCTTTTCGCAGCGGATGCCGCCGGTGCAGAACGACACCACGGTCTTGCCGCCGAAGTCGCCGAGGTGCTCGGCCAGGCGCGGCGGAAATTCGCTGAACACGTCGATGTCGTAGTCGACGGCGTTCTCGAAGGTGCCCGCCGCGACTTCGTAGTCGTTGCGGGTATCCAGCATCACCACCGGGCGGCCTTCGTCGTCCGCCCCGCGATCCAGCCATTGCTTCAGCGTGGCGGCGGCCACCGACGGCGCGCGGCCCGCTTCCGGGCGGATCAGCGGATGCTTCATGGTGATGATTTCCTTCTTCAGCCGTACCCGCATCCGTTTGAACGGCGGCTCGGCCGAGAGGCTTTCCTTGGGCGCCAGGTCGGCGAAGCGCGGATCGGCATGCAGGTGGGCGACGATGGCGTCGATCGCCGCGCGTGCGCCGGCGAGGAACACGTTGATGCCCTCCGGCGCGAGCAGGATGGTGCCCTTGAGGCCGAGCGCGAGGCAGCGGGCCGTGAGATCGGCCTTGAGCGCCTCGCGGTCTTCGAGGGTGACGAACTTGTAGCAGGAGATGTTGACGACAGACACGGTTATAACCCTTTCAGCAAGGCGGCATTATCCCGGAAACTGCGCTTCCGGATAAATTCGAAGCGGTTCTGCCCCGCCAGGGGTTTTGATACCCTTCGTCCTTCCGCCTCTTTTCGGATCGACCATGGACGAACCATTTCAAGTGCTTGAGCACGCCCAGAAGACCACGATCGACCTCGCCATCCAGTTCGGCCCCAAGGTGCTGGTCGCCCTGCTGATCCTGGTGGCAGGCTATTTCGTCGGCCGCTGGGTGGGTCGTGTGGCCGACTCGATGCTGGTGAAGATCCATCTCGACGAAACCCTGCGCCTGCTGCTGGTACGCATCGTGCGGCTGCTGGTGCTGGGGCTCTTCCTCATCATGGCGCTGCAGAACCTGGGGGTGGAACTGCTGCCGCTGATCGCCGGGTTGGGCGTGGCGGGCGCTGGCGTCGCGCTGGCGATGCAGGGCGTGCTGGGCAACCTGGCGGCGGGGCTGACCATCATCTTCACCCGGCCGTTCCATGTCGGCGAATACATTTCCATCGTCGACGAGGAAGGCATGGTCGAGGAGATCAAGCTCTTCAATACCGTGCTGAGCCATCCCGACCGCTCGCGCGTGGTGATCCCCAACCGCAAGATCGTCGGCGAAATCCTGCACAACTTCGGCACCCTGCGCCAACTCGAGGTGGTCGTCCCTGTAGCCTACGACACCGATCTGAAGCTGGCGCTGGCGGCGATCGGCGACCTGCTCGCCGCGCATCCGAAAATCCTGCGCGAGCCGGCGCCCCTGATCCACGTGCTGGCCTTGTCGGATTCCAGCGTCAACATCGCGATCCGGCCGTGGGCGGCGGTGGCGGACTACCATGCGCTGTCGAGCGACATCACCCGCGGCGTGCTGGAAACTTTCCGCGATCGCGGCATCGCCATCCCCTTCCCGCAGCGCGAAGTGCGCCTGCTGGAGCCGGCACGGTCCGGCGCGGCATGAAGCAGCAACCCCAAACCGCCTACGCCGACCCGCTCGCCGAGGTGCTGCGCCCCGGGCAGTCGATCGAGCTCTTGAAGGAACTGCACATCCTGACGCGCGACGGCAAGCTCAACCAGGACAGCCGCCGCAAGCTGAAGCAGGTCTATCACCTGTGCCATTTCATCGAGCCGCTGCTCGACGACGTGCTGAGCCGCCAGGACACGCTGACGCTGGCCGATCACGGCGCCGGCAAGTCGTATCTCGGCTTCATCCTGTACGACCTGTATCTGAAGGACCGTGCAGGCAGCCACATTTACGGCATCGAAACCCGCGACGAACTGGTGGAAAAATCGCGCGAACTGGCGGCGCGGCTGGGCTTTCCTCGCATGTCCTTCCTTAACGTGACGGTCGCCGATTCGATCCGTTCCGAGCAACTGCCGCCCACCATCGACATCGTCACCGCGCTGCATGCCTGCAACACCGCGACCGATGACGCCATCCAGTTCGCGCTCGCCAAGCAGGCCCGCCACATCGTGCTGGTGCCGTGCTGCCAGGCCGAGGTCGCCGCCGTATTAAGAAAGCACAAGAACGAGTCCTTCGGCAAAACCGCGCTGTCCGAAATCTGGCGCCACCCCATCCACACCCGCGAGTTCGGCAGCCAGCTCACCAACGTGCTGCGCTGCCTGCAGCTGGAATCGCATGGCTACCAGGTCACCGTCACCGAACTGGTCGGCTGGGAGCATTCGCTGAAGAACGAGCTGATCGTCGCCACCAAAACCGGCACTGCACGCCGCAATGCGCGCGAGCGCCTGCAGCAGATCCTGCAGGAACTCAATCTGCAGGAGCTCGAGGGTCGCTTTCTTGGCGCGCTGTAATCTTTAAAAAGTCCTATGCTGCAAGTAAGCGTATGTCTTGGATGGATTGCCTGATGCGCCTGACCTCCCTGCCTTGTGTTGCGCTTTTCCTGTTTACTTTGTTGGCGGGCTGCGCCACGCCGCAGTACCAAACGACCGTGCGCCTGATTCCGCCGGCCGATGAACAGGGCCGTGCATGCGTGCAGCAATGCGAAGCGAAGAAAAGCGCCTGCCAGGCGGATTGCCAGACCCGCTACCAGTCCTGTGCGAAAGCCATCGAACCGCAGGTTGAGGCGCGCTATACCGAGGCGTTGAAGCGGTATGAACTCGAACTGAGGCAATACGCTGCTGACTTGCGGCACTACGAAATGCAGCTGCGCTTCGAATGGATGCACAGCTATCCATTTCACTACCCTTACTGGTGGGATCCGTGGCCGGGGCCTTATTTTCCGCCCCCCTATCGCGAACCGGTGATGCCGACGCGCGACAGCGTGCGCGCACAGCTGGTGAAGTCGAATTGCCAGGAAGATTGCGGCTGCCTGCCGGCCTATGACGCCTGCTTCGTCTCCTGTGGCGGCCAGCGGGTAAGCGAAACGGTCTGCATCAAGAATTGCCCACCGGCCAAATGAGGGTTTCACCCGCAAGGGGCAGGCCGTGGCTGTCCCTGCAAGGGGGAGGCCGTGATTGTAAAGCCGACAAGTCGGCAACAACCACGCTCACGCAGCGGATTGAAGGGGCGTCAGCTTTACAGGCACGCTCTGCGTGTCCGCGTTCATCCAGATTTCGCCGTCCTGCACCATGCATTGCAGGCGCATGCTGCGTTCGGCCAGGGCGGCCAGCGCCTGGGCGGTGTCAGCGGGCAGTTGCAGCACGGTCAGGTTGGAAAAGCGCGTGAGCTTGCTCGCGATCTGCTTCCACCATACCTCGCAGCTGCTGCTGTAGCACAGCACCACGACCTGCTCGGCGCGGCTGCAGGCACGGCGGATGCGCGCGTCGTCAGGCTGGCCGAGGTCGATCCACAGGGTGATCTCGCCGGCCAGGTTCTTCACCCACACTTCCGGCTCGTCGACGTCGAACAGCCCCTTGGTAAAGGCGATGCCGTCCTGGACGTAAAGCGCATAGGCCAGCACCCGCACCATCATGCGCTCGTCGGTTTCGGAGGGATGCCGCGCGATGGTCAGCGCGTGATCTCCGTAGACATGGCGATCCATGTCCGCAATCTGCAGGTCGGCTTTGTAGATGGTGGCTTTAAGCGCCATGGATGTTCACTCGAAATTCAGCAATAAAAAAACCCCGGCGAACCGGGGTTTTTCACATCAGATCGTAAAAATTACGAAACGAT
>JAKBJA010000065.1 GCA_021836225.1 Pseudomonadota bacterium
ATTCATTTCGGGCGCCGGCAGCCTCTATACGACACTGGAGCCAGAAGGGGCCCGGTATCTTACAGTCGAAGGGCAGCAGTATCAGCCCGGACAACGCGACAAGCGCCTGTTTAATGTCGTGTTCTGCCGCGAATGCGGTCAGGAATACTTGCCTGTATGGGCGCAGGGTGTCGGTAACACAGTGGAGTCTCTCGACCCACGGGAGCTCGGGGAGACGCGGTCGGATGACGACGAGACCAGTTGGGGTTTTTTTATGCCCGACCCGGGGCGGCAGTGGAATCCCGAGGATACGGAGACGGCCTTCCCGGAGGAGTGGCTGGAGGTTCGTAAAAGCGAGGTGACTATCAAGTCGTCGTATAAGCGCTATATCCCGCGCGCGGTTACGGTCGACACCCAGGGCCAATGCGACGAGGGTGGTCTGGAGGGATGGTTCATCCCAGGCTCCTTCAAGTTTTGTTTGAATTCCGAATGTGACGCCTATTTTTCCGGGCGTGTGGGCGAGATGACCAAGCTCTCGACCCTGAGTACCGAAGGCCGAAGCTCGGCTACGACGACGCTTACGCTGTCTGCCTTGCGCTATCTCCTGGAAGAGGCGGATGACCTCTCCCCGCAGGCCCGCAAACTCCTGGGCTTTACGGACAACCGCCAGGACGCCTCCCTGCAGGCCGGTCACTTCAATGATTTTCGCCAAATCCTGATGTTGCGCGGCGCGCTCGTCGCTGCCGCAAAGGCGGCGCCCGAAGGCTACCTTACAGACGATATTCTGACTCAGTCGGTCGCGCGCGCCTTGGGGCTTCAGCCGGAGGACTACGCATCCAATCCGGAGGCGGTGGGTTTGGCGCAGCGCAACGCCGAACAGGCCTTGCGGGATGTGCTCGGTTACCGCCTCTATCGGGACCTGCGCCGCGGCTGGCGTGTCACGAATCCCAACCTGGAGCAGTTAGGTCTTTTGCGCATCGAGTATCTGGAGCTCGATAGCGGTTGCCGGGACGAGGCCCTTTGGGCGCAAACCGATGCGCGACTTGCCGCCGCATCCCCGGACGTTCGTTTGAGGGTAGCGCATGAGCTTCTCGAGGTCCTGCGCCGCGCGTTGTGCATCAAGACCGTATATCTCGATGAGGCCCGTCAGGAGTCGATTCGTCTTGCCAGCGCCAATGTCCTCAAAGAGCCATGGGGGTTTTCGGAAGATGAGCAGCGGCTAGAGCCGGGATTTTTTATGGTGCCGGCACCTAAGCCCGCGCGCCGCCCGCTGGAGCGAGCCTACTATCTCTCCGCGCGTTCCCGGTTCGGCCGGCGGCTCCGCGCCCCCTCCACGTGGCGGGGAGCGGATGGTGCGCTACCGGTCGGCCGCATATCAGAGTCCGAGTACGACACGCTCGTCGCGGACCTGCTGCGGGTTCTGACGCGCCTTGGCATCGTCGAGCCCCAGGATATCGCACGCGGGGTCGTGGGGTACCGTGTCAATGCGGCCGCCTTGCAATGGTTTGCCGTAAAGGAAGTTGCGGGCGTAGAGGTTGTGCCAAAGAATCGCTTCTTTGGCAACTTGTATCGGAACATCGCCCACTCTCTGGATGTGAACAATCGTTTTCTGCATCAATTGGAGGCGCGCGAGCATACCGCGCAGGTCGCCTCGGAAATCCGCGAGGAACGCGAGGCGGCGTTTCGAACGGCGAAGCTCCCGGTGCTCTTTTGCTCGCCGACCATGGAGCTCGGGGTCGATATCGCGGACCTCAATACCGTCTACATGCGCAATGTGCCCCCCACCCCCGCCAACTATGCCCAACGCAGCGGGCGTGCCGGGCGCAGCGGCCAGGCGGCCCTCGTTATCACCTACTGCGCCGCCAAAAGCCCCCATGACCAATACTTTTTCGCCGACCCCGCGCGCATGGTGGCGGGTGTCGTGAGCCCGCCCGCGCTCGACCTCGCCAACGAGGACCTTATCCGCAGCCACCTCCACGCTGTGTGGCTGGCCGAGACGGGTTTACGTCTGAGCCCCACCCTCAAGGACCTGATGGACATGGCGCAGACCGACCTGCCCTTGCAGCCGGAGGTGGTCTCGGGGATGGAGGCTAATGCGGTGCGCGCGCGGGCGAATCAGCGTGCGGTCGCCATTCTCGGCATGCTCGCCCCCGAACTCACACCCCAGAGCGCGCCGTGGTATCAGGGGGATTGGCTGGACCGCACTTTGCACCGCGCCCATCGCGACTTCGATGCCGCCCTGAATCGCTGGCGGGGGCTCTATCAGGCGACCGTGCGGCAAATGAACAGTGCGCATGCGGTCCAGATGAATGCCGCGGTCAGCGAGCGCGAACGGGATGAGGCCAAAAGCCGCTACAATGAGGCCGCGGTCCAGCAGCGGTTGCTGCTCTCGCCCGCGGCCGCCACGAACTCCGATTTTTCGACCTACCGCTACCTGGCAAGCCAAGGTTTTCTGCCCGGCTATAATTTTCCCCGCCTGCCGCTTTTGGCTTACATCCCCGCGCGCCGGGAACGCATCGGCCGCGAGGCCTTTTTGTCGCGTCCCCGGTTTTTGGCGCTTTCGGAGTTCGGTCCCCGTTCCATCATCTACCACGAGGGGAGCCAGTACCGGGTCGACAGACTCATTATCGGCGTGCGCGAGCAAGACGGTATCCTGGCCGGGCAAGGGCTGCCGGTACGTACGGCGCGGCTTTGCCCCGGGTGCGGTTACGCCCACTTTGACGATGGCCTCGCGGCCGAGCTGTGCCTGTCTTGTGGCGAGCCCTTGAGCGGCGCCCTGCAGCTCTCGACCCTCTACCGGGTCGAAAACGTGTCCACCCGGCGCGTCATGCGCATCACCTCCGATGAGGAGGAGCGGCTTCGGCAAGGCTACGAGCTCCAGACGACGTTCCAGTTCGCGCGGGAGGAGGGGCACTGGCAGGTGATGGAGACGGAACTCTCCGAAGCGGGCGACAAACTCTTTCGGCTGCAGTATGGACCGGCGGCCACCGTGTGGCGCCTTAATTTAGGTTGGCGCAGGCGGCGCAATAAGACCATCTATGGTTTTGTGGTCGACACGACCCGAGGCACCTGGGGCAAGGATAGCGAGGCCCCGGAAGAAGAGGGCGAGGCGGACGCGGCGGCCGGCACGACCCAACGCATTGTCCCGTTTGTCGAGGACCGGCGTAATGTTCTGATTCTGACACCCGCAGAAGGACTTGATGCGGGAGACATGGCGACGCTGCAATATGCCTTGAAGCGTGGTATCGAGGCGGTTTTTCAGCTTGAGGAGAGCGAGTTGGTGGCCGAACCCATGCCCGGCCGGGATGCGCGCCACCACCTCCTCTTTTTTGAATCGGCCGAAGGCGGGGCGGGGGTCTTGACGCGATTGGCGGCGAGCGCCGAGGCTTTGCAGCGGGTCGCCCGGCGGGCGCTCGAGATTTGTCATTTTGAGCTGCCGGATGGACTGCTCGAGCCCCAAGCATTAGTGGACACGGCGGGCGCAGACACCGCCAAGGCCTGCGAGGCCGGCTGCTACCGTTGCCTCTTGTCCTACTACAATCAACCCGAGCATGCGCTCATCGACCGGCGCAGTGAGACGGTCAAGGGCCTGCTTTGCCGATTGACGCGCGCCACCCTGCAAACCGGCACACAGGGGCGCTCGCCCGAAACGCATCTGGCCGAATTGACGCGCCGTTCCAACAGCTCCCTGGAACAGGCCTGGCTCGATTTCTTGAAAGAGGCGGGTTTGAGGCTTCCAGACCGCGCGCAACCACTTTTAAGTGAATACCATACGCAGCCGGATTTTGCCTATAGCCAATCGCAGGCGCTCGTTTACATAGACGGTCCGCACCATGACGGTCAAGCCCAAAGGCGCCTGGATGAGGGTATCACCCGCGGGCTCGAGGATGCGGGTTTTACGGTCATCCGGTTTCCGAAGGAGCGCGCTGCCTGGCGCGCGATTACGCAGCGTTACGTGGATATTTTTGGGGTAGGCCGCTCATGAGCGGTGATTACCTGCCGGGGACTTTGGTGCGTGCGCGGGGACGCGAGTGGGTCGTGCTTCCGGAAAGCCGCGGGGACGTACTGCACCTGCGACCCCTGGGAGGGAGCGACGAGGACGCAAGTCTTGTTTACGTGCCGCTCGAACCTGCGCCGCCGGAGCCCGCGGTCTTCCCACCCCCTCGCCCGGAACAGGCCGGGACGCATACGAGCGCCCTTCTATTGCGTGATGCCTTGCGCCTTACGCTGCGCGCGGGGGCCGGTCCGTTTCGCAGCCTGGGACGGTTGGCGGTCGAGCCGCGTGCCTACCAGCTCGTACCGCTTTTGATGGCGCTCAAACAAGAGGTGGTGCGGCTCCTCGTTGCCGATGACGTCGGTATTGGCAAAACGATAGAGGCGGCACTCATCGCCCGCGAGCTCCTCGACCGCGGGGAGATTCGGCGCCTGAGTGTTTTGACACCCCCGCATCTCTGCGAGCAATGGCAGCAGGAGCTCGCCGGCAAGTTCGGGATACGCGCGGAGGTCGTGCGCACCGGCACGGCCCGGCGCCTGGAGCGGGGGTTGCCGGCTGGGCGCTCGCTCTTCGAGGTCTACCCCTACACCATCGTGAGTCTCGACTACATCAAGTCCGACCGCCGCCGGGATGAGTTCGCGCGGGCCTGTCCCGAGTTTGTCATTGTGGAGGAGGCTCATACCTGCGCGCAGGGCGCCGGCAGCGCACGCCACCAGCGATTTGCGCTGCTAAAGACCTTGGCGGCCGACCGCAAGAGACACATTGTAATGCTCACCGCCACTCCGCACAGCGGCAACGATGAGGCCTTTTATAACCTCCTCGGTCTCCTGGACCCGCGGTTTCGCAGGCTGCCGGAGGTCGTACAGGACGAGCGAGCGGCCTTGCGCGAGGCCTTGAGCGGTCATTTCGTGCAGCGGCGACGCCCCGATATTGCTGAGTGGAAGGACGCGACGCTTTTCCCCGACCGCCAGACGCGCGAGGCGACCTATATCTTGACCGGGGAGTGGGGCGCGCTGTTTCGGGACGTCTTGGGGTACGCGCAAGCCCTTGTGCGCAGCACCGAGCAGCAGGGCCAACTGCAACGGCGCATGAGCTGGTGGGCGGCACTGGCGCTGTTGCGGTGCATCAGTTCGAGCCCTGCCGCCGCGCGCATGGCGCTGGAGACCCGTATCCGCGCAACGTTAGCGGCAAGTGTCGATGAGCAGATGGCCGCGGTCGAGGCCGAGGGCCTGCAGGCCGTGCTGGATGGCGAGGCCGATGACCTGCTGGCCTTCGACGAGGCGGTTCCCGCGGGGCAGGTCGGCGAGGTTGCAGAGTCCTTGCGGGCATTCGCCGTGCGAGCCGAACGGCTGCAAGGGGTTGCGGCGGACCCGAAGCTTGCAGGATTGGTCCGCGAATTGGAGTTGCTTTTGGCTGATGGCTTTCAACCGGTGGTCTTTTGCCGTTACATCGCTACCGCCGATTATCTCGCGCGGGAGCTCACCGTGCGATTTGCGGGACAGGGCGTGACCGTGCGTGCGGTGACCAGCGAACGGACGCCCGAAGAGCGCCAGGGGGCGGTCGAGGACTTGGCGCGCGAGGAGCGCAGGATACTGGTCGCTACGGATTGTCTTTCCGAGGGCATCAATATCCAATCGGCGTTCGACGCCGTGGTCCACTATGACCTGTCGTGGAACCCGACGCGCCACGAACAGCGCGAGGGGCGTGTCGACCGTTTCGGACAGCCCCGGTCGACGGTGCGTTGCGTGTTGTACTACGGCCAGAACAACCCAGTCGATGGCGGGGTCCTGCGGGTCATCTTGCGCAAGGCCGAGCGTATTCGCCGCGAGCTCGGGGTGGCGGTCCCCTTCCCGGAAGATAGCCAAAAGGTCATGGAGGCCGTCATGGAGGCCGTTCTCTTGAAAGGCGAAGCGGCGATGACCTCGACGCAGCAACTGGACCTGGATTTCGGCGTGGCCGAACAGGCCGTGGAGCGGGCTTGGGAGAGCGCCCGTGAAAAGGCCCGTGAGAGCCGCACGCTCTTTGCCCAGAAAAGCCTCCATCCGGAGACCGTGCTCCCGGAATGGGTCAGGACGCAGCAGATATTGGGGGGAGAGGCTGATGTCGAGGCCTTTGTACGGCAGGCCATGCAACGTTTGCAGGCGCCGCTCGAGCCTATGTCACCACAGGCCGGCCTACCGCCTACCGCCTACCGCCTGCCGCTTGCCCATTTGCCAGCGGTCATTCGCGAGCGGCTCGCCCAGGCCGGCTGGCCGTATGCCGGGCACACGGCCGTGCGCCTGGGCTTTCATCATCCGGTGCCGGCCGGCTGCGAATATGTACACAGAACACACGCGCTGGTCAGTGTCGTGGCTGACTACTTGACGGAACGGGCGCTCGCCGGTGACGACCCGGAACTGGCAGCGCGTTGCGCGGCGATTTTCACTGACAGCGTAACGGCTCGAACCACTGTGTATCTTCTGCGCCTGCGCACGCAAATAACGGTGAAGTCTGGAGAGGCCGTTCGTCACCTCCTGGCCGAGGACTGCGCGACGGTGGCTGTTACTGGTGGACCGCAGAGCAGCTCGCCTGGACTTGCAGTCGGGGACGAGGCCCTTCGATTCCTGGCGGCGCGGCCCGTGCGCAATATGGCGCCGGAACACCGTACGCGGCTCATTCAAGGGGCTCTTGACGGGCTGGCAGCGCTTGCGCCGAGCTTTAACGCGCTCGCCGAGCGCCATGCCGAAGAAGTTCTTGCCGACCACAGGCGCGTGCGGGCGGCGGCTGATGCCCGTGGCTGGCGCTATGACGTGCGCGCGGCGCTCCCCGTCGACGTCATCGGGGTCTATGTGTTATTGCCGGCCGTTCAGGTCTAACGGGCGCGCATGAAAGTGTCCTCACCGTTTGTTGCCATCACCCTTGAGGGCGGACTCTTTCCGGCGGAGTTTCTGAACAAGGTCGCCCACTGCGAGGCGAAGCACCAACGGCCCGAGGACTATCGGTTGGCGCGCGGGCTCCAGGTGCGCGAGGAAATCGAACGGGCGTGGCGTATCGCACAGGCCGAGTGGCGCGTGTATCGGGACGCCAGCCGGCGAGCCGATATCGCGGTGCCAGTGTTGGCCCAGGACTGGCTGGTACGCCTTCTGAAAGTGGTCTTGGGATATGAGGATATCGCGCGCTGCGAGCCGTGCTCGGCGGGTGGACGTGCCTTTGCGCTGTCGCACACCGCGGAACAGGGCCGCGTTCCCCTGCTGTTGGTGGCCCGGTCGTTTGCGCTCGACAAAGGGGCGCCCGAGTTCGGAGAGGTCGTCGCGGAGACGGCACATATGAGCCGGCGCCGCTCGCCCCACGCCCTTTTACAGGAATATCTCAATGCCGCCGGAGGGCCCGTGTGGGGGCTTGTTGGCAACGGCGACACATTGCGCTTGGTGCGGGAGAACCCAAGCCTTACGCGACCCGCTTACATAGAGGCCGACCTTGCGACGATGTTCGACGAGGAGATTTTTGCGGATTTCGCGGTCTTTTGGCTGTCGTTCCACGCAAGCCGCGTGACAGGGGATGCCCATTCGATTCTGGAATCATGGCGCGAGGCGGCGCACGAGACCGGCGTGCGCGCGCTCGCCGACTTGCGCGCGGGTGTCATTGCAGCCTTGCGACAGCTCGGCACGGGCTTGGTGGCCCACCCAGATAACACCGAACTGCGGGTGCGGCTCGAGAGCGGGGCGCTGTCGTTGGACACATTTTTCCAGCAACTACTGCGTCTCGTCTATCGCCTGATATTCCTGTTGACCGCCGAGGACCGGGACCTCTTGCATGCACCGGGTTCGGACGACCAGGCGCGCACGCTTTATCACGCAGGTTACAGTGCCTCAAGGCTGCGGGAGCGTGCGCTCCGTTCCCGGTTCCATGACGCGCACGGGGACCTGTGGGAGACCGTGCGGATTGTCTTTGAGGGGCTTGGGACAGGTTGTGCACCGTTGGCGCTGCCGGCTTTGGGCGGGCTTTTTCGGGCGGACCAATGCCCGGACGTGATGGCGGCGCGGTTGGCCAACCAGCATCTCCTGGGCGCCGTGCGGGCGCTCGCCTATTTTACGACAGGGGAGACGCTCTCGCGCGTGAATTTTCGAGACCAGGATAGCGAGGAGCTCGGAAGCGTCTATGAATCCTTGTTGGAACTCCACCCCCGCTTGTACGGCGCGGGCGCATTGTTACGTTTCGGGTTTTTGGGGACCGATAACGGGGATGTCCAGGACGCGACGGTCCGCGAAGATGCGGCGGTGCGCGGCTCCGAGCGCAAACGCTCCGGGAGCTATTACACGCCCGACAGTCTGGTGCAGCAGCTCATCAAGAGTGCGCTTGAACCTGTCATCGCACAGACCCTCGCGGACTATCCAGAGGACCCGCGAGCGGCCCTCTTGCAGCTCAAGGTCTGTGACCCGGCGTGCGGGAGCGGGCACTTCCTGCTCGCCGCCGCGCGCCGCCTGGCGCACGAGGTCGCGCGAGTGGACGCGGTGGCCGATGTGCCGGATGAGGCCTTGCGCCGCCATGCGCTGCGTGAGGTCGTGGCGCACTCCATTTTCGGCGTGGATAAAAACCCCTTAGCCGTGGAGCTCTGTAAGACCGCGCTCTGGCTGGAGGCGCTGGAACCCGGGCGCCCTCTGGGGTTTCTCGACCACCATATCCGTTGTGGTGATGCCTTGGTGGGCGTGGTTGATGGGACTCTTCCGGAGGCCGGTGTTCCGCCAGAAGTCTATAAGCCGCTCACGGGTGACGACAAGGAGGTTTGCCAGCGCCTTGCGCGCGAAAACCGTGTGGCCCTCAAGGCTCTTCGGGAGCAGGACGCGTGTTTCGCATTTTCCGAGGCATTGCCTGGGTATAGCGCCCCGCATGAGTCGGCGTTCGAGACCCTGCCCGAGGAGGACTTGCGTCAGGTCGAGGCCAAGGCCACGGCCTGGGAGGAGGCCGAGCGCCGGTCGCACGACAGCACGGCCTGGAAGCTTTCCGACCTTTTCGTTGCCGCGTTCTTTACCCCCAAGACCGAGGAGCGCGCGGACCTATGCCCTACCACACGCGACCTCCACCGCGTCATGCAGGGCGTACCAGCCCGTGCCGGTGTGCTGGAGGCGGCCCGCGAGATGGCGTCGGCGGTGCAAGTCTTCCATTGGCCGCTGGTCTTCCCCGAGGTCTTCGCGCAGGGCGGGTTTGATGTGGTACTCGGCAATCCCCCCTGGGAGCGCGTCAAGCTCCAGGAGGAGGAGTTTTTTGCAAGCCGCAGTGAGCGTATCGCGCAGGCGTCCAACAAAGCCGAGCGCACGCGCCTCATTGCCGCTTTAGCGATTGGCGATACCTCCGACCAGGCACTGTATCGAGAATTTCACGCAGCCCGGTACGCCGCGGAGGCGGCCAGCCAGTTTGTGCATGGCAGTGGTCGCTACCCGCTGACGGGTGTGGGTGATGTCAACACTTATGCGCTCTTTGCCGAGACCTTTACACATCTTGTGAAGCCCTACGGCCGGGCCGGTTTTATCGTACCTTCCGGGATTGCCGCGGACTATTCCACGAAGGCCTTTTTTGAGGCCGTCTCCACGCAGGGGCGGCTTGCGAGCCTGTTCGATTTCGAGAATCGCAAGCAACTGTTTCCAAGTGTAGACAGCCGGCAAAAGTTCTGCCTGATGACTCTGGGCAAGGATATCGCCGAGGCGCAGTTCGTGTTTTTTGCGACCGATGTGGCGCAGCTTTCCGACCCGCGTCGGCGTTTCACGCTTTCGCCGGGCGACATTCTGCGTATCAATCCCAATACGAAGACGGCGCCTGTGTTTCGCTCGCAGAGGGATGCGGAGCTCACCAAGGCCATCTACCGGCGCGTGCCGGTCCTCGTGCGCGAGGGCGAGCCTGACGGCAATCCGTGGGGCCTCGAGTTTATGCGCATGTTCGATATGTCCAACGACAGCCCGTTGTTTCGGACGGCGGCACAGCACGACGAGCTATCACGACCGGTCCCGCTCTATGAGGCCAAGATGGTCCATCAGTTCGACCATCGCTGGGCCACTTACAAGGATGGCGGCGGCAGCGCGCGGGATGTCACCGATGGCGAGAAGGCTGATGCAAGTTTTCAGGTGCAGCCGCGCTATTGGGTAGAGGAAAGGGAGGTACTTTTACGGCTGGCCCGCTTGCCACGGCCTGTACTCCAGGCGGCCCGGGGTGGCGACGAAATGGAGGTCCGTATAGCCCTTGCCTCATGGGTCGCCGCTTACTGGCTGGGTTGCGGGGAGGAACCCTCGCGTAAGCGGCTCGGGCAGGTACTGGGCGCCCCCTACGCCGATATTTCCGATGATTGGGCCGCGTGGAAGGCGCTAGTGCCGTCGGCTTTGGAGCGGCCCCCCACGGACGAAGATTTCCGGCGCATCCGGGAGAGCGAGACGGCGCTATCCGCCTTGGAGGGATTGCTCGACGCCAAGAGTCCGCGGTGGCTCATGGGGTGGAGGGATATTGCGCGCTCCACTGACGAACGTACGGTGATAGCGTCGATAATGCCGCGAGTTGGTGTAGGGAATAACCTTCCATTGATGCTTATGGATTGGAGACATCCTGGTATTCATGGTGCCATGCTAGCGGCAAATCTATGTTCTATGATGTTGGACTTTGTAGCTCGGCATAAAGTGGGTGGAACGCATTTGAACTACTTCGTGTATAAACAACTGCCAATTGTACCTCCTTTTCTCCACACCGAGGCGAGTCGCGAGTATATATCTGCACGCGCTTTAGAGCTCACCTATACTGCCGATGAGCTCAAGCCCTGGGCGGAAGACCTGGGCTACACTGGGAAGCCGTTCCCATGGAACCCAGAGCGCCGCAGCGTGTTGCGAGCCGAACTCGATGCCTACTATGCACGACTTTATGGCCTTACGCGCGATGAACTACGCTATATCCTCAGATCG
>JAKBJA010000120.1 GCA_021836225.1 Pseudomonadota bacterium
GCCGACGGTGTAATCGAACTCGTTTTTCTTGTGCGCCCAGGCGGTCTGTTCGCCACGGCCGTAGACGAACACAGACTGCGCGACGCGGTCATACAGTCCGATATGGGCGTCGAGCGCGTCAAGATCGGCGGCTGCAAGCGGGGGGATGGGCAGCACCTCGAACAGACCGGATTCACGTGCCAGGCGGGTCGCCGCAGCAATGAGGTTGTTGCGGGCCGTGGCCTCCCAGTCGGCCATGCGGGTGGGTACACCACCGGCCGACAGCTCGAACACGAACACCTGCGGCGGTAGCAGAACGACTTTTTTCGGGCGGCTCTCGATGTTTTGCGACAATGCCGGATTGAGCGCGCTCATGGCAGCAAGCGCAGGGGTTGCCATTACACTTGCTGCCACCAGCATCAATGCACTGACTATTTGCCGCATCATGCAAAACTCCGACAAGGGACTTCACCCTATGGGAAAGGACACGAGGGGTCAATCGCACGTTCAACCCGCCTGGCGCTGGATGAGCGAACGCGGCTTGCGCTTAGAGACGGGTGACGCGACGCTGGCGTACCATGCTGCGTTGTTTTCGCAGAACTTCACAGAAATTGAAGACATTATCTTGGCAGATGACAGCTTGTTGCTGGTGCTGCGGCGGGGTGCGGCAGTCTCTGCAGCGTTACGCGCAGCCCTGCTTGCACCGCCATCCGGCACGCAGGCGGTGGCGGGAACGGTGCATGAGATCGCAGTCGAGTACGGAGGGGCTGCCGGGCCGGATTTGCCCGCGCTGGCGGAACTGGCCGGGTTGGACATGGCGGCCTATATAAGTAGCCATACTGCGGTCGAATATGAGGTCGCATTCCTGGGATTTCAGCCCGGGTTCCCGTATTTGCGGGGCCTGCCTCGTGCGCTGCACGCGCCGCGCCGGACGTCTCCACGGGTACACGTGGCAGCGGGGAGTGTGGCGATAGGGGGGACATACAGCGGAATTTACCCGGCGAGCGGCCCCGGCGGCTGGCAGATCATCGGCCGTACCCGGTCAGTGCTGTTCGATCCTCAGCGGGACGCCCCCGCCTTGCTGATGCCTGGCGATCGTGTGCGTTTTGTGCCCCTATGATCGAGGTCCTGCGCGCCGGCTTGTGCGATCTGGTGGTGGATCAGGGGCGGCCGGGCCGGGCTGCGCTCGGCGTGCCCGCGGGGGGTGCTGCCGACCCGGCGGCGCTGGCGGCAGCCAATCGGCTGGTGGGCAACGATGCGGCAGCGGCAGGACTTGAAATCATACTGAAGGGGCCCAGCCTCCATTTTCCGTTGGGCGGGGTGGCGGCCCTCACCGGCGCGCGCTTTACGGCAAGCCGCAGCAGCGGCGCGGCACTGAGGTGGGACGAAACCCTGGTGCTGGCAGCCGGCGAGACCTTGAGTCTGGATCAGGCTATAGACGGATGCCGCTGCTGGCTGGCGCTTGGTGGCGGGCTGGCGGTGCCCCCCGTGATGGGCAGTCGCAGCACGTTTCTGCCCGCCGGATTCGGTGGGTATCTTGGCCGTGGGTTGCGGACGGGCGATGCGTTGGACGTGGGACCCCAGGCGAGCGGGGTTCATCTGCGGCGCGCGCGCATGCCCGCTGTCGAGCGGGATACGCCGCTTCGCGTGGTGGCGGGGCCACAGGCCGGCCTGTTTGACGACGCGGGCCTGGCGGCGTTTTTTGCCGGAACCTATCGGGTGGAGGCGACGTCAGACCGACGCGGATTGCGCCTTAACGGACCCACGGTCACGCATGCCCAGGTCGACATGCCGTCACAGGGCGTACTACCCGGCGCGGTGCAGATTCCCCCGGACGGTCGGCCGATCATTCTCGGCTGGGACGGCCCGGTGACCGGCGGCTACCCGGTCATTGCCGGGGTGATCGCTGCCGACATGCCAAAACTGGCGCAGTTGCGACCCGGCGATGCCGTGCGGTTCGTGACGATCGAACTTGAGGCGGCCCGGGCGCTGGCCGGCAGGCAATGGGAAATCGAGGACATGGCGTGATCGAACTGAATGCCGACATCGGAGAGGGCTGCGACGACGCCAGCTTGATGCCGTATTTGGCGCGGGTGTCGATTGCCTGCGGCGGCCATAGCGGAGACACCGTCAGCATGAGGGCGGCCCTGTTGCTGGCCGCCGAGCATGGCGCGACGCCGGGCGCGCACCCGAGCTACCCCGATCGACACCATTTCGGGCGGCGTCAGCTGGCGGCGACCGGCGACGAGATTGCAGCGTGGGTGACGCAGCAGACCGAGGCGCTGGCCGAGCAGGCGGCACGGCTGGGTCTGCAACTGGCGCACGTCAAACCGCACGGCGCCCTGTATAACGCCGCGGCGTGCGATGCGGGCGTGGCCCGTGCCATCGCGCGGGCGGTGGCGGCAGTGGACCCGGCGCTGGTGCTGGTGGGGCTGGCGGGCTCGCAGCTGATCGTGGCCGGGCAGGCCGCCGGGCTGGCGGTGCTGAACGAGGCGTTTGCCGATCGCCGCTACCACCCCAGTGGCCGGCTTGTTTCACGTGAAACCGCGGGCGCGCTGATCGTCGACCCTGACTTGGCGGCCGAGCAGGCCCGTGTGCTGGCGCAGGGCGGGGCGGTTGCCACGCTGGGCGGCGGCGCCGTGCGCATCCAGGCCGAAACGATCTGCCTGCACAGTGACACCCCGGGCGCATTAAATATTGCCCGGGCCGTTCAGGCTGCGCTGAATCGCGGATAATTCCGCCCCTGTCTTTTTGAACCGCTGACCCATGCCGCTCCTCACTTTTGACCGACTCGAACTGGCCTACGGCCACTGGCCGCTGCTCGACGGCGCGTCGCTGGTCGTCGAGGCGGGCGAGCGCATCGGCCTGATCGGTCGCAACGGCACCGGCAAGTCGAGTCTGTTGAAGATCATCGCCGGCGAAAGCCAGCCGGACGCCGGCGAGGTGTGGCGCGCGCCCGGCCTGAAGCTGGCCTACGTGCCACAGGAGCCGCAGTTCCAGCCCGGCCACAGCGTGTTCGAGGCGGTGGCGGAGGGCGTCGGCGCGGCGCAGACGCTGCTGGCCGACTACCACGCCGTGGCGCATGCGATGGCGGAAGGCGACGAGACGGTGTACGCCGACTTCGAGCGGCTGTCGCACGAACTGGAAGCGGCCGATGCCTGGCGGCTCAACAGCCGGGTGGAAGAAACCCTGCAGCGCCTGAGCCTGGACGCCGACGCGGCGGTGGAGACCCTGTCCGGGGGCCTGAAAAAGCGCGTGGCGCTGGCGCGCGCGCTGGTCACCGACCCTGAACTGCTGCTGTTGGACGAGCCGACCAACCACCTGGACTTTTCCGCCATCGAATGGCTGGAAACCCTGCTCAAGGACTATCGCGGCGCGCTGCTCTTCATCACCCACGACCGGCGCTTCCTGGATAACGTCGCCAACCGCATTGTCGAGCTCGATCGCGGCTCTTTGCGCGAATATCAAGGCAATTTCAGCGCCTATCAACTCAAAAAAGCCGAACAGCTGGAAGTCGAGGCGGTTCACAACCGCAAATTCGACAAGTTCTGGAAGCAGGAGGAGGCCTGGATCCGCAAGGGCGTGGAAGCGCGTCGCACCCGCAACGAAGGCCGGGTGCGGCGGCTCGAAGCGCTGCGCCGCACGCGCGAGGCTCGCATTGCCCATCTGGGTCAGGTCGGGTTCAAGATCGATGCGGGCGACCGTTCGGGCAAGGTGGTGGCCGAGCTCGACCACGTCAGCTACGGCTACGACGACCGTGTGCTGATCCGCGACTTCTCCACCACCATTCTGCGCGGCGACAAGCTCGGGCTTTTGGGTCCCAACGGCGCCGGCAAGACCACGCTGATCCGGCTGATCCTGGGCGAGCTGCAGCCGCAGTCCGGCTGGATCAAGCAGGGCACCAAGCTCGAGGTGGCCTACTTCGACCAGTTCCGCAACCAACTGAACGACGAGGCAACGCTGATCGACACGATTTCGCCCGGTTCCGACTACGTCGAAATCGGCGGGCAGAAAAAGCACGTCATCAGCTATCTGGAAGACTTTCTGTTTCCGGCCGAGCGCGCGCGCGCCAAGGTGTCGGCGCTGTCCGGCGGCGAGCGCAACCGCTTGTTGCTGGCGCGGCTGTTCGCGCGACCGGCCAATCTGCTGGTGCTGGACGAGCCGACCAACGACCTCGATATCGATACCCTGGAGCTGCTCGAGCAATTGCTGCAGGATTACAGCGGCACCGTGCTGATCGTCTCGCACGACCGCGCCTTCCTCGACAACGTCGTCACCCAGTCGATCGTGTTCGAGGGCGAGGGCAGGCTGACCGAGATCGTCGGCGGCTATGCCGACTGGCAGGCGTGGAAGCAACAGCAGCGCGCGCCGGAGCCCGCGCGAGCGGCCAGCCCCAAGGCCGCGGCGCAGCCTGAAGCGGCGAAACCCGCACCCAAGAGCAAGCTCAGCTACAAGGAGGCGCGGGAACTCGAGGCGCTGCCGGCACAGCTTGGGGCGCTGGAAGCCGAGCAGGCGCAGATAGCCGAACGCCTGGCCGACCCCGCGCTGTATCAGTCCAGCCCGCAGGAGGCCGCCGCCCTGCATGCGCGGAGTGAGGCGATCGAGGCCCAGCTGCTCGAGGCGCTGGCCCGCTGGGAAGCGCTGGAAGCCAAGGCCGCTGCGGCCTGAGCGGCCATTTCCGGCGAACTGGGCGACCGGTGCCGAGTTTCACGTGGCCATGTTTCACGTGAAACGGACGCCGGCAACGGGTAGAATGGCGGCCATCATGAAATACCCCGATTCCTTCGATGTCATCGTTGTCGGCGGCGGCCACGCCGGCACCGAGGCCGCGCTCGCGGCCGCGCGCATGGGCGTGAAGACGCTCCTGCTGACGCACAACATCGAAACCCTCGGCGCGATGTCATGCAACCCGTCGATCGGCGGCATCGGCAAGGGGCATCTGGTGAAGGAGGTCGATGCGCTCGGCGGCGCAATGGCCATCGCCA
The DNA here is from genome assembly GCA_021836225.1 of Pseudomonadota bacterium. Next base: position 4,965 of record JAKBJA010000120.1, read on the forward strand.
CCGACGAGGCGGGGATCCAGTTCCGCACCTTGAATTCCTCCAAGGGCCCGGCAGTGCGCGCCACTCGCGCGCAGACCGACCGCGTGCTGTACAAGGCGGCGATCCGCCGGCGCCTGGAAAACCAGCCCAACCTCACCATCTTCCAGCAGGCGGTCGACGACCTGCTGCTCGACGGCGACCGCGTCGTCGGCGTGAAGACGCAGCTCGGCATCGTGTTCGACGGCCGCGCGGTGGTGCTCACCGCCGGCACCTTTCTCGCCGGCCTGGTGCACGTCGGCCTGGAAAACTTCCAGGCCGGGCGCATGGGCGACCCGCCCGCGGTATCGCTCGCCGCTCGCCTGCGCGAACTGAACCTGCCGGTGGGGCGGCTGAAGACCGGCACGCCACCGCGCATCGACGGCCGTAGCATCGACTTCAGCCAGACCCAGGTGCAGCCGGGGGATGATCCGGCGCCGGTGTTTTCCTTCATGGGCGACGCGGCGATACACCCCGAGCAGCGCCCATGCTGGATCACCCACACCACCGCACGCACGCATGAAATCATCCGCGGCGGCCTCGACCGCTCACCGATGTACACCGGCGTCATCGAAGGGGTGGGGCCGCGCTACTGCCCGTCGATCGAGGACAAGATCACCCGCTTCGCCGACAAGGCGAGCCACCAGATTTTCCTCGAACCCGAGGGCCTGACCACCCACGAAATCTACCCCAACGGCATCTCGACCTCATTGCCGTTCGACGTGCAGCTGGCCATCGTGCGCTCGATCCCTGGCCTCGAACATGCGCACATCCTGCGTCCCGGCTACGCCATCGAATACGACTATTACGACCCGCGCAATCTCAAGGCCTCGCTCGAAACCAAGTCGATCGCCGGCCTCTTTTTCGCCGGGCAGATCAACGGCACCACCGGCTACGAGGAGGCCGCCGCCCAGGGCCTCCTGGCTGGCCTCAACGCCGGTCTGCAGGCGCAGGGACGCGAGGCCTGGTGCCCTGGCCGCCACCAAGCCTACCTCGGCGTGCTGGTCGACGACCTCATCACGCGCGGCGTCTCCGAGCCCTACCGCATGTTCACCAGCCGCGCCGAATACCGCCTGCAGTTGCGCGAGGACAATGCCGACATGCGTCTGACCGAAGCCGGGCGCGCTCTCGGCGTGGTCGACGACGCGCGCTGGGACGCCTTCAACCGCAAGCGCGACGCCGTCGCGCGCGAAACCGAGCGGCTCAAGGCGACCTGGGTCAACCCGGCTATCCTGCCGGCCGACGAAGCGACCCGCCTGATCGGCCAGCCGATCGACCACGAATACAGCCTGTTCGACCTGCTGCGCCGGCCCAGCCTGACTTACGCTCAGGTGCTCGCGCTGCCGGGCGGCGGGGCAGGGGTCGCGGACGCGCGTGTTGCCGAGCAGGTCGAAATCGCCGCCAAGTACCAGGGCTACATCGATCGCCAGAACGAGGAAGTCGAAAAGCACCGCGAACAGGAAACCCTGCGCCTGCCAGCAGACCTCGACTACAGCCAGCTTACCGCGCTGTCGATGGAAGTGCGCCAGCGCCTGCAGAAGGCGCGCCCCGAAACGCTGGGGCAGGCCGCGCGTTTGCAGGGCATTACCCCGGCGGCGATCTCGGTGCTGCTGATTTACGCCAAACGCGGCTTCAAGCCTGACCAGGAAAAGAAAAGCGCATGAGCGTAGAAGACCAACTCGCGGCGGGCATCGCCGCCCTGGGCCTCACATTGCCTGACGGTGCCGAGGCGAAGCTGCTGGCCTATCTCGCGCTGCTCGACAAGTGGAACCGCGTGTACAACCTCACCGCGGTGCGCGACGCCGAGCGCATGGTGAGCCACCACCTGCTGGATTCGCTGGCGGCGGTGCCGTATTTCCAGGGCAGCTCTCCTGATTTGATTCGTGTGCTCGACGTCGGCAGCGGCGGCGGTTTGCCGGGCATCCCGTTGGCGATCGCGCGGCCGGAATTGCAGGTGACGCTGATCGACAGCATCGCCAAGAAAACGGCTTTCCTGCTGCAGGCGAAGGCTGAGCTCGGCCTGAAAAACCTGAATGTCGTCACCGGCCGGGTGGAGGATTTCCGCCCTGAAAGTGGCTTCGACATCGTCACCTCGCGCGCGTTTTCCGACCTCAGGGAATTCGTCACGCTGACCCGGCATCTGCTGAAACCGGCGGGCCGCTGGCTGGCAATGAAAGGTTTGTATCCAAATGAAGAGATCGACCTGCTGCCGCCTGACGTGAAAGTGAGCGCTGACCACGCATTGGTCGTCCCGGGGCTGGAAGCGAGCCGCCATTTGATTGTTCTGGAGCCTGTTGAATGAGCCGAATTCTGGCAATTGCGAACCAAAAAGGCGGCGTCGGCAAGACCACGACGGCGGTGAATCTGGCCGCGAGTCTGGCCGAACTGGGTCAACGCGTGCTGCTGGCCGATCTCGATCCGCAGGGCAACGCGACCATGGGCGCGGGCATCGAAAAGCGCAGCGCACTCCCGACCGTGTACCAGATCCTGCTTAACCAGGTGAGTGTGCGCGACGCGAAGATGCGCTCCGAGCCCGGCCACTTCGACGTCATTCCGGCCAACCGCGAACTCGCGGGTGCGGAGATCGACCTGGTGAACCTGGAACAGCGCGATCTCCGATTGAAAGCGGCGCTGGCGCAGGTGGCCGACGACTACGACTTCATCCTGATGGATTGCCCGCCGACGCTGAATCTCTTGACCGTCAATGCGTTTGCGGCGGCGGAGGCGGTGCTGATACCGATGCAGTGCGAGTATTACGCGCTGGAGGGCCTCACGGATCTGGTCGCTACCATCAAGAAGGTCAAGCAGCGGCTCAATCCGGATATCCGCATCGAAGGCCTGTTGCGGGTAATGTTCGACCCGCGCAGCACGCTGGCGCAGCAGGTGTCGGACCAGATCAAGCAGCATTTCGGCGACAAGGTGTACGACACCGTGATTCCGCGCAACGTGCGGCTCGCGGAGGCGCCCAGCCACGGCCTGCCGGTGCTGGCCTACGACAGCCAGTGCAAGGGCGCGAAGGCATATATGGAACTGGCCGAGGAAACGCTGAAGCGTGCCGGCCTCACAGCCAGGGAGAAAACAGATGGCCAAGCTTAAGGGATTGGGACGCGGACTCGATGCGCTCTTGGGCGGCGAAGACAGCGCCGCGCCGCCGCAGGGCGACCTGCGCATGATGCAGGTGACGCATCTGGCGCCCGGCAAATACCAGCCGCGTACCCAGATGGACAGCGAATCGCTGCAGGAGCTCGCCGACTCGATCCGCGCGCAGGGGCTGATGCAGCCTATCCTGGCGCGCGAAATCGCAGGTGGTTACGAGATCATCGCCGGCGAGCGGCGTTGGCGAGCGGCGCAATTGGCCGGCCTCACCGAAATCCCGGTGCTGGTGCGCGAAGTCGCCGACGACGCGGTGGCGGCGATGGCGCTGATCGAAAACATCCAGCGCGAAGACCTCAACGCCATCGACGAGGCGCACGGCCTGCAGCGCCTGATCCAGGAATTCGGCATGACGCATGACGCGGTGGCACAGGCGGTCGGAAAGTCGCGTACCGCGGTATCGAACTTGCTGCGCCTGCTCAATCTATCGCGTCCGGTGCAGGACATGCTGACCGCAGGCTTGATCGAAATGGGCCACGCGCGCGCGTTGTTGCCGCTGCATGCAGGCGCTCAACGCGAATTGGCGCACGAAATCGAAACCCGTGGCCTGTCGGTGCGCGAAGTCGAACGCCGGGTGGCGCGGCTGAAGGATCACACAACCGCGACACCGGCCAGGCAGGCCGTGTCGCGTGACATCCTGCGGCTGGAAGAGGCGCTGTCGGATGCGCTGGGCATGACGGCCCACGTGCAAACCAGCAGCAAGGGCGGCGGCAAACTGACCCTGCAGTTTGCAAGTGCGGAAGAGCTGCAAGGCTTGCTGCAGCGCCTGGGAATCCAGTTGTAAAAGGCAGCGCACCTGGCGAATAGCCTTGGGTGGGCTATACAACATCACTATGTAGTGAAATTCATCATCAAGCAGCTTGATGATTGCATAGATCGCACTAATTCTAGTATCATCGCCGGCTAATGTTTACCGGCATCCGCCGCATCGGCATTTCTGGAACCCAGCGGGTTGCATTGGCGCAAGCGGGACTCGCGCCGATCGCCGCATTGACTGGCTGGATGATTTCCGGAATCGGGACGGGGCTGGCAGTGTTGTATGGGGTGCTGGCGGCGCTGGCGGTCAGTGTGGTGCTGGTCTGGCGCGAACGGCAGGCGATGCAGCACCCCGAGTGGGATCAGCATCGCTTGTTCAAGGTGTTCATCCGCGCCGGGGTCGAGCGGCTGGTGCTGCTGGTGGGACTGCTGGTCTTGGGCCTCGGTGTGCTGAAGTTGCCGCCGCTGCCGATGATGCTGGGTCTGGTTCTGGCGCAGTTTGCCTGGCTGGCCGCGGCAACGGGACGCAGCAACAGACAGCTTCGCTAATGCGACAGGTTGACGAAGGTTGGTTTTGCATGGGAACGCAGGGCGTGTCCATCCAAAACCCACTTATAAAGATTTGATCACTATGGCTACGGAATACGCTTCCTCCGGTGAATACATCAAGCACCACCTGCAGAACCTGACCTACGGTCAGCTTCCCCCCGGTTTCGAACGTCACGACGCACATGGCAACGTCGAAGTCCTGCAACAGGCGACCTGGACGTTTGCCCACGGCGCCGAAGAAGTCAAAGCCATGGGCTTCTGGTCGATCAACGTCGACAGCATGCTGTTCTCGATCGGCCTCGGCCTGATCTTCCTGTTCCTCTTCCGCATGGCGGCCAAGAAGGCCACCACCGGCGTGCCCGCGGGCCTGCAGAACTTCGTCGAGTGGGTGATCGAGTTCATCGACAACTCGGTGCGTGGCTCCTTCTCGCATCAGAATCCCCTGGTCGCGCCGCTGGCGCTGACCGTGTTCATGTGGGTGTTTCTGATGAACTTCATGGACCTGCTGCCGGTTGACTGGCTGCCCTACGCCGCTGCCGTGTCGGGCGTGCCCTACATGAAGATCGTGCCGTCGACCGACCCCAACGTCACCTTCGGCATGTCGCTGTCGATCTTCTTCCTGGTGTTGTACTACAGCGTCAAGATGAAAGGCGCAGGCGGCTTCTTCTCCGAGCTGGCGTTCCAGCCTTTCCCAAAATTCCTGTTCCCGGTCAACCTGCTGCTCGAGGGCGTGGGCCTGATCGCCAAACCGATTTCGCTCGCCCTGCGTCTGTTCGGCAACATGTACGCCGGCGAAATGATCTTCATCCTGATTGCGCTGATGTTCGGCGGCGGCTGGGTTCTGGCTGTGTTCGGCGGTGCGTTGCAGTGGGCGTGGGCGGTGTTCCACATCCTCATTATCACGCTGCAGGCCTTTATCTTCATGACGCTGACCATTGTGTATCTGGACATGGCGCACGCCGAGCATCACTGATTTCCGTAGTACTGATTATCTGGTTTCCTGTTTTCAACTTTGATTTTTATTTTTAGGAGCAACAAATGGAAATGACTCAAGCCGTGCTGTTTATCGCTGGTGCCCTGATGATGGGTCTGGGCGCACTCGGTGCAGCCGTTGGCATCGGCATCCTCGGTGGCCGCTTCCTCGAAGGCGCCGCCCGTCAGCCCGAACTGATCCCCATGCTGCGTACCCAGTTCTTCATCGTGATGGGTCTGGTCGACGCCGTGCCGATGATCGCTGTCGGTCTGGCCATGTACGTTCTGTTCGCCGTTGCCGGTTAATTCGCGGGTTGACTCGAACTTGTTCAAACCCCGTCATTAAAAAGGTGCGGATATGAATTTCAACGCAACTTTGATCGGCCAGTCCATCACGTTCATCTTCTTCGTGTGGTTCTGCATGAAGTTCGTGTGGCCGCCGATCATGAACGCGCTCGAAACGCGCAAGAAG
>JAKBJA010000136.1 GCA_021836225.1 Pseudomonadota bacterium
GTCAGACCGCCCTTGACCTTGCCCTGCACCATGCCGGTGACGATCCGGCCTTCGTTCATCGCGGCTTCCAGATCCAGCCACGCGGCCAGCTTCTTGGCGCGCTCGCGCGACAGCTTGGTCGCGCCAAAGCCGTCTTCGATCGATTCGATGGCGACCGACACGAAATCACCGATCTTGGCTTCGATCTCGCCCTGGTCGTTCTTGAATTCTTCGAGAGGGATCAGGCTCTCGGACTTGAGGCCGGCATTCACCGTCACGAAATTGTGGTCGATGCCGATGATTTCGGCAGTGATGACTTCACCCTGGCGCATTTCCTGGTGCGAGAGGGACTCCTCGAACAGGTCGGCAAAGCTTTCCATCGAAGCGGGGGCGGAAGAAGCGGTAGCAGTAGACATTAAAACCTTCAGTCCGTCGGTGAGGACGGGGTTAGTTGCACATCGCCAGCCTGCGGGCGCAGGACTGACACGGGACATCAATTTACTTGTTTGCCGCGCGCCTTACATAAACTGTAGTGCGCCAGCACCGCCTGCACCGCCGATTCGATATCCATGTGGGTCGTATCGAGCAACAGCGCATCGGCTGCGGGTTTGAGCGGCGCCACGGCGCGGGCCGTGTCGCGCGCATCGCGCGCCTGCATATCAGCAACAAGGTCGGTAAGATTAGCAGACTTCCCCTTTTCGATCAACTGCTTATGCCGCCGCTCGGCGCGCGCCTCGGCGCTGGCTGTCAGGAAGACCTTGGCCACCGCGTCGGCGAACACCACCGTGCCCATATCGCGGCCGTCAGCCACCAGGCCGGGGGCCTGGCGATAGGCGCGCTGGCGGTCGAGCAGCGCCGCGCGCACCGCCGGCAGGGCCGCCACTTTTGACGCGCCTTCGCCCACCGCCTCGGCGCGGATCGCTTCGGTGACGTTTTCCTCCGCAAGCCATACCGCGCCGTCGTGGAAGGTGGCCGGCAGCGTGGCCGCCAATGCCGCCACGCCCGCCTCGTCGTCCAGCGCCACGCCCTGCTTCATCGCTGACAGCGCAGTCAGCCGGTAGAGCGCGCCGCTGTCGAGGAAATGAAACCCGAGCACGGCGGCAACCCGCTCGGCCACGGTGCCCTTGCCCGACGCTGACGGGCCGTCGATGGCGATGACCGGGATGCCAATTGAAGGCGACGTCATTGGGCGATCCCCGCAAAAGTCTTGAAATACGTCGGGAAAGTCTTGTTCACGCACGCCGGATCATTGATGCGCACCGGCACGCCGCCGAGCGTCACCAGCGAGAGGCACATCGCCATGCGGTGGTCGTCGTAGGTATCGATGATGGCATTGGGAATCAGCTGTTGCGGAGGCGTGATGCGGATGAAGTCGGCGCCCTCCTCGACCGTCGCGCCGACCTTGCGCAGTTCGGTCGCCATCGCCGCGATGCGGTCGGTCTCCTTCACCCGCCAGCTGGCGATGTTTTTCAGCGTCGTCATGCCGTCGGCGAACAGCGCCGCCACCGCCAAGGTCATCGCAGCGTCGGGGATGGCGTTGCAGTCGAGATCGATCGCTTTCAGGCGGCCGGTCCTGGGTGCGCACGCCTCGATCCAGTTCGGGCCCATGTCGATCTGCGCACCCATCTGCGCCAGCGCATCGGCAAAGCGTACGTCGCCCTGCACGCTGTCGCGGCCCACGCCCTGCACCCGCACCGGGCCGCCGCCGATGGCGCCCGCGGCGAGAAAATACGACGCCGACGAGGCGTCGCCTTCCACCCAGATTTCACCGGGGCTCTGGTAGCGCGCCGCCGCCGGCACGCCGAAGCGCTGCCAGCCGTCGCGCGCGATGTCCACGCCGAAGCGGCGCAGCATCGCCAGCGTGATGCCGATGTAGGGTTTTGAAATCAGTTCGCCCACGACTTCGATCGTGGTGTTGCGTTGCCGCAGCGGCAGCGCCATCAAGAGGCCGGTGAGAAACTGACTCGACACGTTGCCGCGCACTTCTGTGATGTCGCCGGCAATCTCCGCAGGATGGATTTTCAGCGGAGGAAAGCCTTCCTGGCCCAGATAGTCGATGCGCGCGCCCAGTAATCGCAATGCGTCGACCAGATCGCCGATTGGCCGCTCGTGCATGCGCGCCACGCCCTTCAGCACATACTCGCCGCCCGACAGGGCGCAGGCGGCGGTCAGTGAACGGAACGCCGTGCCGGCATTGCCCAGGAACAGCTCGGCCTGCTTGACCGGAAACGCGCCGCCCACGCCCGCAATCTCGTAGTCGTCGGAATCGCTCATCCGCGCCACGCCCACGCCCAATGCGCGCAGGGCGTCGAGCATGACCCGGGTGTCGTCGGAATCGAGCAGTGCACGCACGATCGTCGTGCCTTTCGCCAGCGCCGCCAGCAGCAGGACACGATTGGAAATGCTTTTGGAACCCGGCAGCCGCACCGTGCCGCGCGCGGCAGTGCTTGCAGGTAAATCGAGAAAGTCCATCAAGAATCCTGAGTATTAATCCAGTGCTCGCGTGCCGTCCGGGCACGCGTGAAAATCGCCAGCAAAGCCTCGGCATCTTCCGCCGACACGGCACTCCGAAGCGCCTGAAGCGCGGCGACGTAGGCATCCAGTTCGGCCAGTACCGCCTCGCGATTCGCCAGCGCGATGTCGCGCCACATTTCCGGGCTGCTGCCGGCGATGCGGGTGAAATCACGGAAGCCGCTGGCGGCAAAGCGGAAGAAGGTGTCGCCGTCGGCGCGCTGCGCCAGTTCGTCCACGAGCGCGAACGCTGCCAGATGTGGCAGATGGCTCACCGCTGCGAACACGCGGTCGTGCAGGTCGGCATCCAGTGTCTCGACCTGTGCCCCGACCGACTGCCACAGCGCCTTCACGGTGGCGAGCGCGTCGGCACGGGTGTCGGGCTGCGGCGTCAGCACCACTTTCTTGCCCTGGTACAGATCGGCGCGCGCGGCACCGGGGCCGCTCTGCTCGGAGCCGGCAATCGGGTGGCCGGGCACGAAATCGGCGAAGCGGTCCCCAAGAACCGCGCGCGCCGCCGCGACGACATTGACCTTGGTACTGCCGGCGTCGGTGACGATGGCACCGGCCTTCAGATGCGGCGCAAGCTGTTTCAGGACGGCTTCGGTTTCACCCACCGGCAGCGCCAGCAGGATGCAGTCGGCCAGCCCGGCCTCAGTCCAATCGACGGCACGGTCGATCAGTCCGAGCTCGCGCGCTACGGTGAGCCGCGCCGGATTGCGGCCGACCCCCAGTACCTCGCGTACCGCGCCGGCCTGTTTCAGGGCCAGTGAAAAGGAACCGCCGATCAGGCCGGTGCCGACGATGGCGAGTTTTTCGATGATCACAGGGCGGCTTTCCGACCGCCAGGGTCAGGCCGTGGTTCTAAAGCCGCTGCCCCAAGGGATATCCCTTCGGATAAAGCGGCAAGAACCACGCTCAGGGCGTCGAGAAAACGGGCGTTCTGCCCGGCCAGCCCCACCGACACACGCAGGAATTCGGGCAGGCCGTAATTGGCCACCGGGCGCACGATGACGCCGCGCTTGAGCAATTCGGTATTGATGCGCGCCGCGTCGCCGACTTTCGCCAGCAGGAAATTCCCTTTCGACGGCACGGTTTGGATGTTCAGCTCGACCAGCCCGGCGACCAGCTGCGCCATCCCGGCGGTGTTCAGCGCATAGCTGCGCTCAAGAAAATCGGTATCGCCGAGCGCGGCCTCGGCAGCAGCCAGTGCGGGCAGGTTGACGTTGAAGGGGTGGCGCACGCGGTTCATGAGGTCGATCACGTCGGGGTGCCCAAGGCCGTAGCCTACCCGCAGCCCGGCGAGGCCATAGGCCTTGGAAAAGGTACGGGTGATGAGCAGATTGGGAAAGCGGGCCAGCCAGGCGGCGGTGTCGCACCGTTCGGCTGGCGGCAGGTATTCGCCGTAGGCCTCGTCCAGCACCACCAGCACGTATGGCGGCACGGATTCGAGGAAGGCTTCGATCTCCGCCCATGGCAGGAAAGTGCCGGTCGGGTTGTTGGGGTTGGCGATCCACAGCACACGGGTGTCGTCGCGGATCGCCGCGCGCATCGCGGCGAGATCGTGGCCGTAATCCTGCGCCGGTACCACGATGCTCTGTGCGCCGACCGTCTGCGTGGCGATAGGATAGACCGCGAAGGCGTGCTCCGAGTGCACCGAAGAAGTTTCCGGCGTCAGGAAGGTTTGCGCCGCGATGTCGAGCACGTCGTTGGATCCGTTGCCCAGCACGATCTGGTTTTGTGCCACGCCCAGTTTTTCCGACAGTTTCGCCTTCAGCGCAAAACCGGCGCCGTCAGGATACAGCGCCATGTCGTACAGGGCGTCCTGTGCGGCGGAGAGCGCCAGCGGGCTGGGGCCGAGCGGGTTTTCGTTCGACGCCAGCTTGACGATATCGGCTTCGGCCAGGCCGAATTCACGCGCCAGTTCGGAAATGGGCTTGCCGGGCTGATACGGGGCAATCGCGCGCACATGCGGCGGCGCGAGGTCACAACAAGTAATCACGATGCAGCGGGATAAGAGCCGAGAATTTTAAGGAAGGCGGCGCGCGCCTCGATTTCGGCCAGCGCAGCGGCCAGTTTGGCCTCCTGGCGATGGCCTTCGCAGACGACGAAGAACAGATATTCCCAGTTGCTCGAGCGCGACGGGCGCGACTCAAGCTTGCTCATGGAAATGCCGGCGTCAGCGAGCGGCTGCAAGAGCTTGACCACCGCACCCGGCTGGTTTTTCGCACCCATCACCAGCGAGGTCTTGTCGCGCCCGGACGGCGCGGCGTCGGCTTGCCCAAGCACCAGAAAGCGCGTGGTATTGCTGGCTTCGTCCTCGACCCGTGATTCGACCACAGCAAGGCCATACAGCTCGGCGGCCGCTTCGCTGCCCAGCGTGGCCGCCTCGGATTCGGCTGCCGCACGGCGGGCGCCTTCGCTGTTGCTGACCACACTGACGCGTTCGGCGTTCGGCAGATGACGGCTGAGCCACTGTTGGCACTGGGCGAGCGATTGTGCGTGGCCATACACCCGCTGAATGCCGGCGAGACCGCCGTGCTTGCGCATCAGCGTCTGGTGGATCGGCAGCATCACCTCGCCGCAGATTTTCAGCGGGCTGGCGACGATGAGGTCGAGCGTGCGGCCGATCGCGCCCTCGGTCGAGTTTTCCACCGGCACCACGGCAAACTCGGCGCGGCCGGTTTCAACGGCCTGAAAGCAGGCGTCGATGTCGGTCTCGGGGAGCGTCTCGACCTCATGGCCGAAATGCTTGTGCACCGCCTGCTGGCTGAAGGTGCCAGCGGGGCCGAGGTAGGCGACGTGCGTAGTCTCTTCCACGGCACGACAGGCCGACATGATTTCGCGGATCAGGCGCTCGATGGTGTCGCCCGACAGCGGGCCGGGGTTGTTCTCTCGTAGACGCCGCACGATCTGCGCCTCGCGCTCGGGGCGGTAGATCTTTTCGCCATTCTTGGCGCGCCCGACCTGCTGGGCGATAGCCGCGCGTTCCGACACCAACTTGAGGAGAGCATCGTCGATGGCGTCGATGCGCGCGCGCAGCGCCTTCAGAGCGTCATCCATCATCTTATGACAGCCACACAGCGTGCAACCAGTCACGCTCGATCAATGTGTAAATCATTTGCATGGATATTTATTTTGCAGGGCAAAAACAACGATGGACGCAGCTGGCGATTGCAGCATGCTTTTATTTTCTCTATTTTTTTCAATAAATTTGAGGATGTCCTGGATCGCATCGTTAACCGTGCTGTTCTGAGGGCGGCAGTAGGCGCTTATATCCTTAGCCATCGCCTCATTTCGTGAGCCACGCTTAAACAAATGGTAGCCAACAACGGCGTTATGTCCTTCGATGGCACCCGTCACATACTGAATACACGAAACTAACTTCAGGGTGGCATTTTGATCGGAAGAGGGAGAGGAAATTACCTTTTCTTGATCTATTTTGCATGCCGAATATAGGTCGGCAGCCGTTCCGATTTTCAGTGAGCTTGGGCCTGCGTGTATGCTACCGCAGGCTGCAATTGATAGGGCAGCGATCAAGAATCGTTTCATCATTTAAGTTCCTGTATTGCTAACCTGCAGGCAGGTATCTCACGGCGAGCACGCCGGCGATGGCGGACAATTGCTGCATTACCGCAGCGGTCACGGCGCTATCGACGTCGACCAGCGTGTACGCCATGTCGCCCTTGGACTTGTTGACCATGTTGTGGATGTTGAGCCCGGCAGCGGCCAGCACGGCCGAAATCTGCCCCACCATGTTGGGCACGTTGGCATTGGCGATGGCCAGGCGGAAAGCCGATTCGCGCGCCATGCTGACGTTGGGGAAGTTGACCGAGTTGAGGATGTTGCCGTTTTCCAGATAGTCGGCGAGTTGTTCCGCCACCATCACTGCGCAGTTCTCCTCGGCCTCTTCTGTGGAGGCACCCAGGTGCGGCAGCGCCACGACTTTGTGCTGTCCTTTCAGCGCATTCGCCGGGAAGTCGCAGATATAGGCATGCAGCTTGTTGGCGCCGAGCGCCTCGATCACGGCGGCGTTGTCGACCACGCCTTCGCGCGCGAAATTGAGCAGCACCGCACCCGGACGCATCGCGCCGATGCGCTGGGCGTTGATGAGGTTGCGCGTGGCGTCCAGCAAGGGCACATGCAGGGTGACGAAGTCGGCCATGCGCAGCACGTCCTCGACGTTCTCGGCACGCTTGACCTGAGACGGCAGCCGCCACGCGGCGTCGACCGTGATCGCCGGATCGAAGCCGACCACGTTCATGCCGAGCTTGATCGCGGCTTCGGCGATGTAGGAACCGATGGCGCCGAGACCGATCACTCCGAGCGTGCGGCCCGGCAGTTCCATCCCGGCGAACTGCTTCTTGCCGGCTTCGGTCGCCTTGTGCATCTCCTCGTCGCTGCCGCTGAGACCTTCGACGAACTTCAGCGCCGGCACCAGGTTGCGCGCGCCGATCAGCATGCCAGCGATGACCAGTTCCTTCACCGCATTGGCGTTGGCGCCCGGCGCGTTGAACACCGGCACGCCGCGTTCCGACATTTTCTTGACCGGGATGTTGTTGGTGCCGGCACCGGCGCGGGCGATCGCCTGCACCGATGCGGGAATGTCCATGTCGTGCATGTTGGCCGATCGCACCAGAATGCCATCCGGGTCGGCCACATCGCCACCGACGATGTAATGCTCGGGCAGCCGTGCCAGACCGCGCGCGGAAATGGCGTTGAGGGTGAGTATCTTGCGTGCCTCAGCCATGGCTTTTCTCGAAGTCGCGCATGGTGTCGACCAGTGCATGCACGCCCTCCACCGGCATCGCGTTGTAGATCGACGCACGCATGCCGCCCACCGAGCGGTGGCCCTTGAGCTGGAGCAGGCCCCGCTCCTTGGCAAGCTTGAGGAAGGCCTCGTCGAGCGCGGCGTCCTTCAGCGTGAAGGGCACGTTCATCAGCGAGCGGTTCTCCTTCGCCACCGGCGAGGCATAGAAGTCGGTCGCGTCGAGATAGTCATACAGTAGCGCCGCCTTCTCGCGGTTGGTCTTTTCCATCGCGACGAGGCCGCCGCGCACCTTCAGCCACTTGAACACCAGCCCCGCCGTATACATGGCGAAGGTGGCCGGCGTGTTGTACATCGAGTCGTTGTCGGCGTGGATCTTGTAGTCGAACATGGTCGGCGTGCCGGGAACGGTCTGCCCCATCAGGTCCTCGCGCACGATGACGATGGTCAGTCCGGCCGGGCCGATGTTCTTCTGCGCGCCGGCGTAGATCACGCCGAACTTCGACACGTCGATCGGGCGCGACAGGATGGTCGACGACATGTCGGCCACCAGGGGCACGCTGCCGGTCTCCGGCGTCCAGAACATCTCCACGCCGCCGATGGTCTCGTTGGGCGTGTAGTGGACGTAGGCCGCGTTCGGGTCGAGCTTCCACGCATCCTGCCTCGGCGCATAGCTGAAGTTCTTGTCCTCGCTCGAAGCCACGACGTTCACCGCACCGTATTTCTTCGCTTCCTTGATCGCCTTTTTGGACCACTCGCCGGTGTTGAGGTAATCCGCGCTGGTTTTACCGCGCAAGAGGTTCATCGGCACCATGGCGAACTGGCTCGACGCGCCGCCCTGCAGGAACAGCACCTTGTAGTTGGCCGGGATGCCCATCACCTCGCGCAGGTCGGCTTCCGCCTCGGCCGCAATGCCCATGAACTCCTTGCCGCGGTGGCTCATTTCCATCACCGACATGCCGCTGCCGTGCCAGTCGACCAGTTCGGCCTGCACCTGCTGCAGTACGTCCTTGGGAAGCACGGCCGGGCCGGCGCTGAAGTTATAGATTGTCATTTTCTGGATCTCCTCATTCCTCTTCGTTGTCGGTTTCGGCCACTTTTTCCAGGCTGATCAGCGTTTCGCCCTTATCCAGGTTGATCAGCGTGACGCCTTGAGTGGCGCGGCTCATGGCACGGATCTCCTTGACCCGGGTGCGGATCAGCACGCCGCCGGTGGTGATCAGCATGATTTCGTCGTCCTCTTTCACCAGCGTGGCGGCCACCACCTTGCCATTGCGCTCGCTGGTCTGGATCGCGATCATGCCCTGCGTGGCGCGTGCATGGCGGGTGTATTCGGCGATCGGCGTGCGTTTGCCGTAACCGTTTTCGGTTGCGGTCAGAACGAAGTCGTTCTCGTCCTCGGCCACCAGCAGCGAAATCAGCTTCTTGCCCTTGGCCAGCTTCATGCCGATGACGCCGCGCGCGGTGCGGCCCATCGGGCGCACATCGTTTTCGTCGAAGCGCACCGCCTTGCCGCCGTCGGAGAACAGCATCACATCGTGGCGGCCGTCGGTGATCGAGGCGCCGATCAGGAAATCGCCGTCGTCCAGCCCCACCGCGATGATTCCGGCGGTGCGCGGACGCGAGAAGTCGCTCAAAGGCGTCTTCTTGACGATGCCGTTCGAGGTGGCCATGAACACGTAGTGATCGTCGTCAAAGGACTGAACCGGCAGCAGCGCGTTGATCTTCTCGCCGTCCTCCAGCGGCAGCAGGTTGACGATGGGCTTGCCACGCGCGCCGCGCCCGCCTTGCGGCACGTTGTAGACCTTAAGCCAGTATAGGCGGCCACGGTTGGAGAAGCACAGGATGTAGTCGTGGGTGTTGGCGACGAACATCTTCTCGATGAAGTCCTCGTCCTTGGTGCCTGCGGCCTGCTTGCCGCGCCCGCCCCGCTTCTGCGCGCGGTAGTCGTCGAGCGGCTGCGACTTCATGTAGCCGCCGTGCGACAACGTGACGACCATTTCTTCCGGCTTGATCAGGTCTTCCATCGACATGTCCTGCGCGTTCTCGACGATGGCCGAGCGGCGAGCATCGCCGAACTGCTCCTGGATCTGGGTCAGTTCCTCGCGGATGATCTGGGTGATGCGCGCCGGGTTGGCCAGGATGTCGAGCAGGTCGGCGATCTTCGCCATGATCTCCTTGTACTCGCCGATGATCTTGTCCGATTCCAGGTTGGTCAGGCGCTGCAGCTGCATTTCCAGAATGCGCTGCGCCTGGATCTCGGACAGGTGATAACCGTCGGCGTGGAGGCCGAATTCGGGACCGATGTTCACCGGCCGCGAGAACTCGGGGTCGATGCGCGCCAGCATTTCCTCGACCATCGCCGACTTCCAGGCGCGGCCGAGCAGGCGCTCTTTCGCGATCACCGGCGTTTCCGACGACTTGATCAGCTCGACGATCTCGTCGACGTTGGCCAGCGCCACCGCCAGGCCCTCGAGGATGTGCCCGCGCTCGCGCGCCTTCCTGAGATCGAACACGGTGCGGCGGGTGACGACTTCGCGGCGGTGGCGCAGGAAGGCATCGAGCATCTCCTTCAGATTGAGAAGCCGCGGCTGGCCGTCGATCAGCGCGACCATGTTCATGCCGAAGGTGTCCTGCATCTGCGTCTGCTTGTACAGATTGTTCAGGATCACGTCGGCGTTCTCGCCGCGCTTCAGCTCGATGTAGACGCGCATGCCCGACTTGTCGGACTCGTCGCGCAGGTCTGCAATGCCGTCGATCTGCTTTTCACGCACCAGCTCGCCGATCTTGATCAGCAGGTTGGCCTTATTCACCTGGTAGGGCAGCTCGTCGATGATGATCGCCTGCTTGCCGCCGCTCTTGTCCAGATCCTCGACATGGCAGGTGGCGCGCATCACCACGCGGCCGCGCCCGGTGCGGTAGCCGTCGCGCACGCCCGACAGGCCGTAGATGATGCCGGCGGTCGGGAAGTCCGGCGCCTTGACGATGCTGATCAGCGACTCGATGTCGGTCTCGGGATCGTCGAGCAGCGTGTGCAGCGCAGTGCAGATGTCGGTGAGGTTGTGCGGCGGGATATTGGTCGCCATGCCCACCGCGATGCCGGAGGAGCCGTTGATCAGCAGGTTGGGGATCTTGGTCGGCAGCACCAGCGGTTCCTGCTCGGAACCGTCGTAGTTGGGACCGAAATCGACGGTTTCCTTGTCCAGGTCGGCCAGCAACTCGTGCGCGATGCGCGCCATGCGTACTTCGGTGTAACGCATCGCCGCCGCGTTGTCGCCGTCAACCGAGCCGAAGTTGCCCTGGCCGTCGATCAGCGGGTAGCGCAGCGAGAAATCCTGCGCCATCCGCACCATGGTGTCGTACACCGCGGTGTCGCCGTGCGGGTGGTATTTACCGATGACGTCGCCGA
>JAKBJA010000032.1 GCA_021836225.1 Pseudomonadota bacterium
TCGGGCCGTTCGACGCGACGTTGTTGACGCCCGGCTTCTTCGAAGGCGGGCGCATCACGCGCGACAGCACGCACTACCTGATCGTCGACGGCAAGCCGGTGCCCACCCACGAGACCGAATTCGCGCGCGACTCGGTGTTCGGCTACCGCACCGCGTTCCTGCCCGACTACGTAGCCGAGAAAACCGGCGGCCGCGTCGCAGCGAAGGACGTAGCGCGCCTCACGCTGGCCGACCTGCGTCAAGGCATGGCCGGCACTTGGCTTGCCGGACTGCATGACAACGCGACCGGCGTGGTCGACGGCGAAACGCCGGACGACTACCGGGTGTTCGCCGACCCCGTGCTGAAAGCCGCCGCCGGCGGCAAGCGTTTGCTGTTCCGCAGCGCCGCCTCGCTGCTCACCGCGCTGGCCAAGCTGCCGCCGCAGCCTGTGGCCGCCGAAGTCTTCTCGACCCTGGTGCGCGACGGCCGTCCCGGCGCGGTCGTCGTCGGTTCGCACGTCGCCAAGACCACCGCGCAGCTGACTGCACTGCTGAAAGAGCGCGGCGTGATCGGCCTGCCGCTCGATGTCGGCCGGCTACCGGCCGAGCGCGATGCGGTGGTCGAGGAACTGGCGGCAAGCATCGCCCACGCGCACGCGCGCGGCCTCACCCCGGTGGTATTCACCAGCCGCAGCGAGCGCCAGTTCGGCAGCACGGCCGAGCGCCTGGCCTTCGGCGAGGCGGTGTCAGGCACGCTGATGGATGTGGTGCAAAGACTGCCGGCGACGCTGGGCTTCCTCATCAGCAAGGGCGGCATTACCTCCAACGACGTGCTGTCGACCGGGCTGGAACTCACCGCGTCGCGCGTGCTGGGGCAGATCCTGCCCGGCGTCACCGTGGTGCAAACGCCGCCGTGGCACCGCCTGCCGCAGATCCCCGTCGTGATCTTTCCAGGCAACGTCGGCGGCGACGGTGCACTGGCGGAAGCCTACCGGCGACTCGCACCCTCGCAAGCGCAGGCAAGCCCGGCTAAACTCGCGGCCCGAACTTCGCCACGCGCCCTTTGATGCTGAGTCCCGCCTTCCTGTCCAAACTGCGCAGCCTGCTGCCGTCGCACTGCGTGCTGCATGAGCGCGAGGACCTGCTGCCGTTCGAGTCCGACGGCCTCGCGGCCTACCGCAACGCCCCCGACGTCGTCGTGCTGCCGGAAAACGAGGCGCAGGTGGCCGCGGTGCTGCAGCTATGCCATCAGCACAAGGTGGCGGTGGTGGCGCGCGGCGCGGGCACCGGGCTGGCCGCCGGCGCCTTGCCGATCGATGGTGCGGTGCTGCTGGTGCTGGCGAAGCTCAACCGCATCAAGTCCATCGACCCGCTCGCGCGCACCGCGGTGGTCGAGCCGGGCGTGCGCAACCTGGCGATCTCCGAAGCCGTCGCGCAGCACAACCTCTACTACGCGCCCGACCCCTCATCGCAGATCGCCTGCTCGATCGGCGGCAATGTCGCGGAAAACTCGGGCGGCGTGCACTGCCTGAAATACGGGCTCACCGTGCACAACATCATGAAGCTGCGCGCCTGGACCATCGACGGCCAACTGCTCGAAATCGGCAGCGAGTCGCTCGACGCGCCCGGCTACGACCTGCTGGCACTCATGACGGGCTCGGAAGGCATGCTCGCCGTCATCACCGAGGTCACGGTCAAGCTGCTGCCGCGCCCCGAGCGCGCGCAGGTGGTGCTGGCGGCGTTCGACGACGTGGCGAAGGCCGGCACGGCGGTCGGCAACATCATCGCCGCCGGCGTCATTCCCGCGGGTCTTGAGATGATGGACCGCCTCGCCATCCAGGCGGCCGAGGCCTTCGTCCACGCCGGCTATCCGCTGGACTGCGAGGCGCTGCTGCTGTGCGAGGTCGACGGCGTCAACGAGGAAGTCTCGGCCGACATCTACACCGTGCGCCAGGTGCTCGAAGCCTCCGGTGCGATCGAGATCCGTACCGCCGACAGCGAGGAGGCGCGCCTGCGTTTCTGGGCCGGACGCAAGGCGGCCTTCCCGGCGGTGGGACGGCTCGCGCCCGACTACTACTGCATGGACGGCACCATCCCGCGCGGCGCTTTGCCGCACGTGCTGAAACGCATCAGCGAGATGAGCGACGAGTTCGGGCTCAAGGTAGCCAACGTGTTCCACGCCGGCGACGGCAACCTGCATCCGCTGATCCTGTTCGACGCCAACCAGCCCGGCGAACTCGCCAGGGCGGAAGGCTTCGGCGGCAGGATACTTGAGCTGTGCGTCGAGGTCGGCGGCACCATCACCGGCGAGCACGGGGTCGGCCTCGAAAAGATCAAGCAGATGTGCACCCAGTTCGCCACGCCCGAACTGACGCGCTTCCACGACGTGAAGGCCGCGTTCGACCCCGACAAGCTGCTCAACCCCGGCAAGGCCGTGCCCGAACTGCACCGCTGCGCCGAATGGGGTGCGATGCACGTGCACGGCGGTCAGCTGCCTCATCCCGAACTGCCGAGGTTCTGATGCTCGACACCTTGATCGAGCGCATCCGCGCCGCGCACGACAGCCATACGCGGCTCATCATCGAAGGCGGCGGCAGCAAGACCTTCTACGGCAACCCCGACGAGGGCGAGGTGCTCGGCACCCGCAAGCTCACCGGCGTGATCGACTATCAGCCCAAGGAGCTGGTGCTGACCGCACGCGCCGGCACCCCGCTCGCCGACATCGAAGCGCTGCTCGCCGAGCAGAATCAGATGCTGGCGTTCGAGCCACCGCACTACGGCGGCGGCGCCACGCTCGGCGGCTGCATTGCCGCCGGCCTCTCCGGCCCGCGCCGCCCTTACGCCGGCGCCGCGCGCGACTTCGTGCTCGGCGTGCGCCTGATCGACGGCACCGGCCAGCCGCTGCACTTCGGCGGCCAGGTGATCAAGAACGTCGCCGGCTACGACGTGTCGCGGCTGATGGTCGGCGCGCTCGGCACGCTCGGTCTCCTCACCGAAGTGTCGCTCAAGGTGCTGCCGAAACCGGCGACGGAAACCACGCTGCAATTTGAGCTCGACGAAGCCGCCGCGATCATGAAAATGAACCAGTGGGCGGGCCAGCCGCTGCCGCTGTCGGCCACGTCCTGGCATGCCGGCCTGCTGACGGTGCGGCTGTCGGGCGCAGCATCCGCGGTGCAGGCCGCGCAGGCCAAACTCGGCGGCGAGGCGTTGAAGGACGCCGCCGCCTTCTGGCAGCGCCTGCGCGACCAGGCGACGCCTTTCTTCGACAAGCGCCCCTTGTGGCGGCTGGCCGTCAAGCCGACCACGCCCCCTTTGAATCTGGGCGACGCGCAATGGATCGAGTGGGGCGGCGCCGTGCGCTGGCTGGCACGCGACCTGCCGGCATCGGTGCTGCGTGAAGCGGCGACAACAGCAGGCGGCCACGCCACGCTGTTCCGCGGCAACGCGCCCGCCGACGGCGTCTTCGCCCCGCTGGTGCCCGCGCTGCTGACGCTGCATCGCAATCTCAAGCAGCGCTTCGACCCGCGGGGCATTTTCAACCACGGCCGGCTATACCCCGGGTTCTGACATGCAGACGAACATCGCCGACACCTTCCGCAACACCGCCGACGGCGAGGTCGCCGAGCGCATTCTTCGCAGCTGCGTGCATTGCGGTTTCTGTCTGGCCACCTGTCCCACCTATCAGATCCTCGGCAACGAACTCGACTCGCCGCGCGGCCGCATCTATCTGATGAAGCAGGTGCTCGAGGGCGCGACGCCGACGGCCAAGACCCAGCTCCATCTCGACCGCTGCCTGACCTGCCGCAACTGCGAAACCACCTGCCCGTCGGGCGTCGAATACGGCAAGCTGCTCGACATCGGCCGCCACATCGTCGAAGAGAAAGTGGGGCGCAGCGCGGCCGAAACCGCCACCCGCACGGCGCTGAAAACCGGCCTCGGATCGCCGCTGCTTTTCAATAGCGCGCTGAAGCTCGGCCAGAGCGTGCGCGGCCTGATGCCCGGCTTTCTGAAATCCCGCATCCCGGCCGCCGAAACGGCAGGCAGCTGGCCCGCAGCGCACCACGCCCGCCGCATGCTGGTCCTGCAGGGCTGCGTGCAGCCCGGCCTCAAGCCCAACATCAACGCCGCCAGCGCGCGCGTGCTCGATCGCGTCGGCATCTCGTTGATGACGGCCGAGGAAGCCGGCTGCTGCGGCGCGCTGGCGCATCACCTCAACGACACCGACGCAGGTCTTGCCGCTGCGCGCCGCAATATCGACGCGTGGATCCCGCACCTCGATGCGGGGGCGGAGGCCATCGTGATGACCGCCTCCGGCTGCGGCGTGATGGTGAAGGACTACGGCTGGCTGCTGCGCAACGACGACGCCTATGCCGACAAGGCTGCGCGTGTGTCCGCTGCGACGAAAGACATTTCGGAAATCCTCATCGCCGAGCGCGAGGCCCTGAAAACCCTGGCCACCCAGTCCACGGCCCGTCGCATCGCCTACCACCCGCCCTGCACCCTGCAGCACGGGCAAAAGCTCACCGGCGGCGTCGAGGCCCTGCTGACCGACGCCGGCTTCGACCTCACCCTGGTGGCGGAAAAACACCTGTGCTGCGGCTCGGCCGGCACCTATTCGATCCTGCAGCCTGAGATCGCCGGCCAGCTCAAGGCACGCAAGCTGGGCAGCCTTACGGCGGGCCAGCCCGAACTGATCGCTACCGCCAACATCGGCTGCCTCACCCACCTGCAATCGGGCAGCAGTATTCCGGTCAAGCACTGGGTGGAACTTCTGGACGAGGCGCTTGCCGCATCCTGACACCCTTCAGGAGGCCCGCATGATTTTCAGACAGCTGTTCGAACCCGTTTCCAGCACCTACACGTACCTCGTCGGCTGCGAGGAAACCGGCCAGGCATTGCTCATCGACCCGGTGCTGCCGACCTGGGAGCGCGACCTCGCCGAGGTCAACAAGCTGGGGCTCACGCTCGCGTACACGGTCGAGACGCACATCCACGCCGACCACATCACCTCGGCGAAGAAGCTGAAGGAGGTCGCCGGCAGCCGTATCGCCGGCCCCGCGCTCGATGCGCTGCCGTGCACCGATGTAGGCATCGTCGACGGCACACCGTTCAGGATGGGCTCGGTCGAACTCGCGACTATCCACACCCCCGGCCACACCGACAACCACTTCGCCTATGCCCACGCCGGCCGCCTCTACACCGGCGACGCGCTGCTGATCGAGGCCTGCGGCCGCACCGACTTCCAGAGCGGCGATCCGGCGGCGCTGTACCACTCGGTGCGCGGCAAGCTGTTCGCGTACGACGACGACACCCTGGTCTACCCGGCGCACGACTACGAGCAGCGCCGCATCAGCACCATCGGCCAGGAAAAGGCGCGCAACCCCCGCCTGGGTGGCGAGCGAACGCTGGAGGACTTCGTCGCGCTGATGAACAATCTGAAGCTCGCCTATCCCAAGTTCATCGACTACGCCGTTCCCGGCAACCGCGAATGCGGCACCTGCCCGCCCGGCGTGCCGGATCACCTGCAGCAGTATTGCGCGCAGATAGCCGAGAGCCGACAGGGTTGATGAAGCGCAGCCCGCAAGCGACAAAGCAAGGGACTAGGTTTGGAGATCGTCCGGCCGATTGTAATTGACGAACGCTTCGGCATCGAAGCATACCGTCGTCGAAGCCAGTCCAGCCTGCCAGTGGCGCACCGCACGCTCGCCGCGCGCCAGAAACGCGGCGAGATCGTCGCGCTGGTCGGTGCGCACGATGAAGCAGCTGTGGTGCACGCGCGTCTCGTCCGCTGCCACCGCCAGCGGCACCTTCTCCACCTGCGCCGCCTCCAGCAGGCGCAGCGCCAGATCGGCGGGCAGATGCGGCGTGTCGCACGACGCCACCAGCAGCCAGTCTGCCGTCACCGCGTCGAGTGCCGTCAGCACGCCCGCCAGTGGGCCGGGGAAGTCCGGCAGGGTGTCGGGCAGCACGCGGTAGCCGTACGTCGCGTAGGTGTCGAGATTGCGATTGGCGCTGATGACGACTTCCCCGACCTGCGGCGCCAGCGCAGCGAGTGCCCATTCGATCAGCGGATATCCCTGATACTCGACCAACCCCTTGTCGGCACCACCCATGCGGCGGCCCTCGCCGCCCGCCAGGATGACGGCAGCGACCCGCGCACTCGCCATTCCCTTAGTGGCGACCATACAGATGGAAACGGTCGGTTCGATCGCCGGGTCGGGCGCCTTCCCACTGTTTGACCCAATCGGCCGGGATGTGCGGCTCGACCTCGCGGCGGCGGGTTTCCTCCAGCAGCCAGGTGCAGCCGACATCCGCCGGGACGAGTTGCCGTCCGCTGTGATAAGCCAGCAGCAGGCGCTGCTCGCTGCGCACCTCGTGGGTCTGAACGCATTCCCCGGGCGGCACCCGCGCCGCCAGTTCCGCCGCCACGCTGACATAGGAGAGGCGGCGGTCGAGCGGCGCCAGAAACAGCGCCATCAGCAGTACCCAGACGAAAGTCATGCTTGCCGTCCAAACCAGCATGGGGCGCAGCGGCGCGCGCTGGACGCGCGTCAGAAAGCCGATCCAGACCAGCGTGACGACGAGGCCCAAGGCCAGCGCCCACGGACGCAATTCGCCGACGCCGGTCATCCCCAGCTTGATCAGCCGCGCAGCCAGCCGCGACGGACTGCCGAGGTCATGTGCGCTCCAGTAGACCCACAGCACCAGTCCGAGAAAGCCGAACAGCATCAACGCAAACCACAACAAGGCATTGGCTGCGCCGCGTCGCAGGGTGAACAGCCCATTTGCACCGAGCAGCGCAAGCGGCAGCAGAAGGATGAGGCCCTGTTCCTCGCCGGGGTGCGCGTCGAAAGCGTACAGGCCGAGGAGGCCGAGCAGCGCGCCGATCGGCAACACGATGCCGGGCGTGCGCCACTGGCGCCGCCCGCGATAGACTGCCCACGCCGCCAGCGGCCAAGCCGGCCACGCGTACCAGCCGAGGATGCCGGGATAATAGCCGGGACGCAGACCATCACCGCCCAGCCAGCGTTGCAGGTTGAATACGTGGCGCAATGGAATCTGCTGCACAGCCAGAAATGCCAGCCATGCTGCACCGAACAGCAGCGTGCCGCCCACGCCCCAGGCCAGTGCACGGCGCGGCACCGGACTGCGGTACTCCGTCAGGCGCAGCGGCAACAACGCAGCCAGCAACAGAAACAGCAGTGCTTCCGCCGCGCCACCGGCAAGCAGCATCAAGGCGCCGCCGCCGCCCAGCGCCCAGGCACTCCGCGTGTCCTGCGGCAGGCTGGCAATCCCGTACAGCATCACCGCGGCGGCGGCCAACTGGGCGGTTGCGGCATTGAGTTCGTGGCCGCGCACCAACAGGCCCATGCAGCCCAGCAGGGTCAGCGCGGCCGCCCAGCCCGCTTCTGCGCCATACATCACCCGGGCCGCGCGCGCGACAAAAAACAGCGCCAGCGCGATGAACAGCCCCGAGGCCAGCCGCGCACCATCGGCCAGTTCCAGGATCGGCGAGGTGAGCCAGGCCGTCGCCATCGCCGCCCAGTAATACAAAGGTGGCGTGGCTGATACGGCTTGCGGCGCCGCGCCGCTTTGCAG
Source organism: Pseudomonadota bacterium (assembly GCA_021836225.1). Next base: position 7,579 of record JAKBJA010000032.1, read on the forward strand.
CAGCAGCCACAGCTGCACGAAGTGCTCGCCGTCGCCGCCCTTCCATGGCGCGTGCCCGATCAGGCCCGGCAGCAACCAGGCTGCGCAGAGCAGCAGCAACCCAAGCTGGGGGAGAGAAAACGCGCGCTTACTGAACAATTTTGAGAAGCTGGCCCGGCTTGGGCTCGCCACTGGGATAGAGATCGTTCATCAGGCGCAACTGGCTTTCGGCGTCAGCGCCCAACGGCGACTGCCGCGCGAGCGTTGCCATCGTCATGCCGGGCTGTGCCGTGATCAACTGCAGCAGATGCGGCCGCGCCGCCTGCCGCTCGGCCGGGGTGATCGCACGAAAGCTGTTGATCGCCGCGCGCAGGGTGTTGCGTTCGCGCTCGTAGACAGGCTTGTCCTTCGCCATGCCGGCGATCAGATATTGCGTGCCGTTGAACACCACGACCGCCACCACCACAGGCTTGCCCTGCTGCGCGCCGGCGGCGAATGCGGCCGGGTAACCGCTCAGGCTCCCTCTGTCGTAGCGCGCGCCTGCATCGAGCTTGACGCCTTTCTGCAGCGTTTCCAGCGCCCTGTCATGCTTCGGCCCCTGCTGAAGTTCGACCACCGCGTCGCCCTTGGGACTCAGCGCGATCACCCGGTCGGGCCGGTTCTGCACCCGCCAGCCTGGCGGGAACTGGATCGCCAGACCGAGCTTTTCATGCAGCAGCGCATTGTTGCGGATCAGGCCCTGATCGGGGCTGTCGCCGAAATAGACGCCGGCCATCTTCTGCAGGTAGTCGCTGCGGCCCTCGCGCGGGTTGGCGACGGTGTATTTGTTCGCCTCCCCCACCACCTGCCTGAGGCGTGCATCGTTGCTGGGGTGGGTGTCGAAGGTGCCGTGGTAGGTGCGCGGCTGGCGGCCGTCGCGCTTGGCCTGTTCGGCGGAAAACAGTTCCTGGTTTTTCAGCACGCCGATGACCTCGATCATCGCCTGCGGACGGTAGCCGGTCCTGGCCAGATATTCGGCGCCGAGGCGGTCGGATTCCAGTTCGTGTTCGCGGCCGTAACCGGAGGTCCAGGCCTGCGCCAGCGTCTGCAGCAGCGACGCGCCCGCCTGGTTGTTCAGTCCCGGAACCAGGATCGACCCCAGTACCGCGCCCAGGCCGACCGCGGTGGACGCGCTTTGCTGGCGCACGCCGTGGCGCGCGGTGACGTGGCCGATTTCGTGACCGACCACTCCGGCCAGTTCGGCCTCGGAATTCAGGTACGCCATGATGCCGCGGGTAATGTAGACATAGCCGCCGGGCAGGGCGAAGGCGTTGACATCGGGGCTGTCGACGACGGTGAAATGCCATTGCAGGTTCGGCCGGTGGCTTTGCTGCGCCAGCCGCTGGCCGACGCCGTTCACGTAGGCCTGCAGCGCCGGGTTATCCAGCGCCGCGTATTCCTTCAGCACATCCGCGTGCGCCTGCGCGCCCATCTGGATTTCCTGCTGCTCGGACATCAGCACGAAGTCCTTGCCACCGGTCACCGGATTTTGCGCGCAGTGGGTGAGCCCCAGTGCACCGAAGACGATCACTGCGATGCGGCGAAAAGCTTGGGTGTTCACGTCTGTCTCTTTCTCGGGATGCGGCGCCCGAAATGATACCGTTGCCACGCCGTAAAAACGCAAAAAGCGGCCGAAGCCGCTTTTTGAATGTACCGCGCAGACCGGCTTGCTTCAGGCCGCAGTTGACTTCATGCCATAGCGCTGACGGAACTTCTCGACGCGACCGGCAGTGTCGACGATCTTCTGCTTGCCGGTGTAGAACGGATGGCAGGACGCGCAGACTTCCACGTGCAGCTTGTCCTTGCCCAGCGTGGAGCGGGTTACGAAGGTGCTGCCGCAGGAGCAGGTCACGGAGACTTCTTTGTAATCGGGGTGAATGCCGGCTTTCATGGCAATTCCTTCAATGGGTTGAATTCGGAGAACGCAAGAGTATAGCGGGATACGCAAGCTTAATCAAGCCCGCCGCCTCACTACCCCCGGCGCATGGAATCGAAGAACTCGCTGTTGTTCTTCGTCGCGCGGATCTTGTCGAGCAGAAACTCCATCGCCTCCATGTCGTCCATCGGGTACAGCAGCTTCCTGAGCACCCACACCTTCTGCAGGATGTCGGGCGGCAACAGCAGTTCCTCGCGGCGGGTGCCGGAACGGTTGACGTTGATCGCGGGGTACTGGCGTTTCTCGGCCATTTTGCGGTCGAGGTGAATTTCGAGGTTGCCGGTGCCCTTGAATTCTTCGTAGATGACGTCGTCCATGCGGCTGCCGGTGTCGACCAGCGTGGTGGCGAGGATGGTCAGGCTGCCGCCTTCCTCGATGTTGCGCGCGGCGCCGAAGAAGCGCTTCGGCTTCTGCAGCGCGTTGGCGTCGACGCCGCCGGTGAGCACCTTGCCGGAAGCCGGCTGCACCGTGTTGTAGGCGCGCGCCAGACGGGTGATGGAATCGAGCAGGATCACCACGTCCTTCTTATGCTCGACCAGGCGCTTGGCGCGCTCGATCACCATTTCGGCCACCTGCACGTGGCGGCTGGCCGGCTCGTCGAAGGTCGAGGCGACGACTTCGCCGCGCACGGTGCGGCTCATCTCGGTCACCTCTTCCGGACGCTCGTCGATCAGCAGCACGAACAGCACCACTTCAGGATGGTTGGAACTGATGGCGTGCGCGATGTGCTGCAGCATCACCGTCTTGCCGGATTTCGGCGGCGCCACCAGCAGGCCCCGCTGCCCCTTGCCGATCGGCGCGACGATGTCGATCACGCGGCTGGTGATGTTTTCCTCGGCCTTGATCTCACGCTCCAGCCTGAGCGGCTTGTCGGGGTGCAGCGGAGTGAGGTTTTCGAACAGGATCTTGTTCTTGCTGGCTTCGGGCGGCTCGCCGTTGATCAGGTCGAGCTTGGTCATCGCCGAATAGCGCTCGCCGTCCTTGGGGGTGCGGATCTCGCCTTCGATCTTGTCGCCGGTGTGCAGGTTGAAGCGGCGGATCTGCGATGGCGACACGTAGATGTCGTCGGTGTTGGCCAGGTACGAGGACTCCGGCGATCTCAGGAACCCGAAGCCATCCGGCAGC
>JAKBJA010000071.1:0-6343 GCA_021836225.1 Pseudomonadota bacterium
TGCGACCGCTTCGCTGCAACCGGAGCATTCGACTGATGGCCCTGTCACCCTACGTCTTCGACGCGACTGCCGAGAACTTCAACCGCCTGGTGCTGGAGAACTCGCACAAGGGCCCGGTGCTGGTGCACTTCTGGACCCCCAAGGCCGGCCCCTGCTTCATCCTGATGCCGCGCCTGATCAAACTCGCAGGCGAGTACGGTGGCAAATTCCTGCTCGTCATGCTGAATGCCGACGAGCTGCCTGAACTGGCGCGGCGCTTCAGCGTGAACTCGGTTCCGACGGTGAAATTCTTCTGGCGCGGCGAAGTCGCCCACACCATCCACGGCGCCGACCCCGACAGCAGTTTCCGCGAAGTGCTCGATCGCTTCATCGCCGGCGACGCCAACCGCGCTCATGCGCTGGGGGTGGCGGCCTGGCAGTCCGGTAACGTGCAGCAGGCGCGCATGCTGCTCGCCAATGCGGCGCTGGCCGAACCCGACAACCTCGCCATCCCGCGCGACCTCGCCAAACTGCTGTGGTCCGAGGGCGAGGGCGAACAGGCACTGAAGCTGCTCGACAGCCTGCCGCCCGAGGCACGCGACGACGCCATGATTGCGCCGCTTCACGCGCATCTGAAACTGGCGGAAACCGCGCGGCAGGCGCCACCGCTGACTGAACTGGATACACGCATCATGCGCGATCCAGGCGACCTCGACGCGCATTATCAGCGCGCGGCATTGCTGCTGGCAGCGGACGATTTTGCCGGCGCAATGGAGGAACTGCTGTTCATCGCCCGCACCGACCGCAGCTACCGCCATGATCTTGGGCGCATCAGTCTGCTGGCCCTGTTCGACCTGCTGGGGAGCGCCCATCCGCTGTCGCGGCAATACCGCCAGGCCCTGTCCGAATCGCTGCATTGAAGTTCGATCACCCTGCCTTCGCGCCCTATCGGGAATTGATCGATACGCTGGAACTCGCGCGTGCCCTGCCCCCGCTGGACGCGCTCAACGCACAGGCCGCCGCCCTCGGTACACGCAATGCACGCGGGCTGCCGCTGCGATTTTTCGCCCCCGATGGCCGCCTGTCCGCGCGCGATTACGAAACCCATATCCTGCGCACCGGCCAGGTGCCGACCCGCGCCGATACCTGGCACGACGTACTGAACGCGCTGGTGTGGCTGCGCTTTCCGCGCTTCAAGGCGGCGCTGAACGCGGCGCATGGCGAGGCCATCGCCGTCGAGACCGACACACGGCGCGGGCGCCGCCGCGACGCACTGACGGTGCTGGACGAGTCGGGGGTGTGGGTGATCAGCCGCGACCCGGCCTTGCCTGAATTGTTGGTCGGGCGTGCCTGGGACACGCTGTTCCGGAAAGCCCGCTCGCGGGTCGAAACCGAGATGCGCTTTGTAGTGGTGGGGCACGCACTGCTGGAAAAAGCGCTCGCGCCCTACCCGTCAATGACCGGAAAGTGCCTGATGCTGATGTCTGACACGCTCGATCCGGACGCTGCCGATGATCTGGCGGTCGTGGCGCTCGCCGCGATCGACACGCCGCGCCAGCTCGCTCCGCTGCCTATACAAGGCATCCCGGGATGGGATGCAGCGAACGCAGACGCCGCGTATTACACCAACCAGGCGATATTCAGGCCGGCGCGCTAAGCAGCCGTTGCCGGCAACTCGCCCCCGGCCACCCAGGCCTGCGCCAGTTCCAGTTCATCGAACAGGCGGATTTCCGCCGACATGAACAGCCGGTTCACCCACATGCTCCACGCAACCCACTGGTCTCCGGTCAAAATGGCGATGCGGCCGAAATCATTCTTGTGCTCGCGAGAAAACTTCAGCTCCTCCCACGCCACATCGACGCTGTATGACAGCATGTCGCGCAGATCAAACAGCAGATTGACCGCGCCCTGAAACTGGATGCCATAGCACACCGCCTGCTCGAATTCGCGGTAATCGTCCAGCGTGAACTGGCCCAACACGGTCACGGCAATCTGGTTGTCCTTGATGTCTAGGCTGATCATGGTGCGCTCCTCTGGAATGTCATTGAACTATAGCGAATCGTGCCGGCTTGGGGTCGACGCGCGCACCGCCCACACGCCCGCAATCGCCACCACCGCCATGCCGATCCAGGCCAAGAGCGGCAGCCGCTCGCCGAACAGCACCACGCCGTACAAGGCGGAAAATCCGACCGTGGAGTAGGCGAGCGAGCCGACCGTCAGCGTACGGCCGCGATGGTAGGCGCGCGTCAACGCCAGTTGCGCCACCGTTGCCGTGACGCCGATGCCGATCAGCCATGGCCAGTCGCCCGCCCGGGGAATGTGGAATCCGGCCACCGCCATCCAGGTCGCCCCACCCACGGTCGACAACAGCGTGAAGTAAAACACCACCCGCCATTCGGACTCGCCCAGTTTGCCCAGGTTTTTGACGTTGACGTAGGCTACCGCTGCCAGCATGCCAGACGCCAGCCCGGCCAGCGCCGGCAGCCAGGCCTGGCCCTCAACCTGCGGCCGCAGCAGCAGCACGATGCCGACGAAACCGAGCAGCACCGCGCCGACGATGCCGCGACCGTGGCGTTCGCGCAGCCACCAGGCGGACAGCGCGGCGAGGAACAGCGGTGCGGTGTAGTTGAGGGTGACCGCCGTGGCCAGCGGCAGCCGCGACAGCGCATAAAAGAACAGCACCAGCGCAGCAAAACCCGACAGACCGCGAAAGAAATGCGCCTTCAAATGCGGTGTGGCGAGCGGCGTCAGCAGCCGGCGATGGCTGAGGGCGACTACCCCCCAGATTGCGGCCAGGCCGAACGCCGAACGATAAAACACCAGTTCGGCCGGGGAAAAGGTGGCGGAAGCATGCTTCACCAGCACACTCATCAAAGCGAACAGCGCCGCCGCCACCAGCATCCAGCTCGACTTCATCGCAGACGGGCGAAAAAAACGGGCGGTATGCGCCGCCCGTTAGGATTTCTCATAAGGCTCATTTGAGATGCGGCTCGATCTCGCGCCGCAGGAAGGCATGGAAATGCATCATGCCGTCTTCCAGCGGCGACTGGTAGGGCCCGGTCTCCGATATGCCCTGCTGGTACAAGGCACGTCGGCCCTTGTGCATGCGCTCGCAGATGTCCTCGTCCTCCAGCGCGGTCTCGTGATACGCCGCCTGCTCGGCTTCGATGAAGGCACGCTCGAACAGCGCGATGTCCTCGGGATAATAGAACTCGACGATGTTGCTGCACGACTCGACGCCGGTCGGCACGATCGATGACACCACCAGCACGTGTGGATACCACTCGACCATCAGGCCGGGGTAATAAGTCAGCCAGATCGAGCCATGCGACGGCGCCTTGCCCTGCTGATACGCCAGCACCTGCTCGTGCCATTTCTGGTATACCGGCGAGCCCGCCTTGGAAAGCCCACGGTTCACCCCCACCGTCTGCACCGACCACCAGTCGCCGTATTCCCACTTCAGGTCGTCGCAGGTGACGAAGTGGCCGAGGCCGGGATGGTACGGCGCGACGTGATAGTCCTCCAGATACACCTCGATGAACGTCTTCCAGTTGCAGGCGTATTGCGTCACCTGCACGCGGTCGAGCATGAAGCCGGAAAAATCGAGTTCGCGCGCCGCCTGCATGCCGGCCAGATCGGCCTTGACGTCGCGCTCGCCGGCAAACAGCAGGCCCTGCCAGGTCTGCAGGCCGGTGCGGTTGAGATTGAGGCAGGGGTTGCCGGGAAACTCCGGCGCGCCCATCAGCTTGCCCTGGCTGTCGTAGGTCCAGCGATGGATCGGGCAGACGATATTGTTCGACGGCAGCTTGCCGCGCCCGGTCAGCATCAGCGCCTGGCGGTGGCGGCAGACGTTGGACAGCATCTCGATGCCCGCACCGCTGTTGACCAGCATTTTCGCGCCGTCGAACATTTCGAGCGCATGATAGTCGCCCGGCTCGGGCACCATCAGCTGGTGGCCCGCATAGCCGGGGCCGTGCTTGAACAAATGCTCAAGTTCCAGCGCGTAGATGGCTGGATCGAAATACCAGGAAACTGGCAACTGTGGCGAAGTTAGCGACAAGGCGCTGGATTCGGCGAGATCGCTCATGGCGTACCCTACTCAAAACCAAGCCCCCTCCAGCAATGTCACTGGAGCGGCAAGATGACCCACCGGATTTATACGGATGAACCCCTGAAAACAGTCCAGGGAAAGGGCAAAATTCTAGCACAGCCGGTTCAGCCGGTGAGGCGCCTCCGCGCCGAATTTGTTAAAGTAGCGTTCTTTGCCCGCCGGGTTCAATTGAATGGCCAAATCCCGCGCCACCCCCCCCAAGGATTATGAGTCCGCACTGGCCGAGCTGGAGGCCATTGTGGCCGAAATGGAGTCCGGCCAGCTACCGCTGGAAGCCTCGCTCGCGGCCTACAAGCGCGGCGCCGAGCTGCTGCAGTACTGCCGCCAGCAACTGGCCGATGCGGAACAACAGGTGAAAATTCTGGAAAACGGCGCCCTGCAGCCCTTCAGGACTGAAGACAGCGATGACTGATTTTGCCGCCTGGACACAGGCATGCCAGGCACGTATCGAAAGCGTGCTGGCCGAGTGGCTTCCCCCTTCAAGCATCGCCCCGCAGCGCCTGCACGAGGCGATGCGCTACGCCGCGCTGGGCGGCGGCAAGCGGGTGCGCCCGCTGCTGGTGTTTGCCGCCGGCGAGGTCACCGGCGCCGACCCCGTTCGTGCACAGCACGCCGCCGCGGCAGTGGAACTGATCCACGCCTATTCGCTGGTGCACGACGACATGCCGGCGATGGACGACGACGCGTTGCGGCGCGGCAAGCCCACGGTACACGTGGAATTTGACGAAGCCACGGCGCTCCTGGTGGGCGACGCCCTGCAGAGCCTGGCCTTCGACATCCTCGCTTCACAGCCGCTCGCAGACGATGCGGCTACGCAGTTGAAGATGGTGCAACTGCTGGCGCAGGCATCCGGTTCGCGCGGCATGGCCGGCGGACAGGCGATCGATCTGGCCAGCGTGGGCAAGCCGCTCGACCTGACCGAACTCGAATTCATGCACATCCACAAGACCGGCGCACTGATCCGCGCCTCGGTGCTGCTGGGTGCGCAGTGCGGCAACCTGACCGACGCGACCGCCGACGCGCTCGACCATTACGCCAAGTGCATCGGGCTGGCCTTCCAGGTGGTCGACGACGTGCTCGACGCCGAAGCGCCCACCGCCACGCTGGGCAAGACCGCCGGCAAGGACGCAGCCAACAACAAGCCTACCTACGTCAGCCTGCTCGGTGTTGCACGTGCGCGCGAGCTGGCGCTGGAACTGCGCGCCGACGCCCATGCCGCGCTGGACAAACTTGGCGCACCCGCCGCACGGTTGCGCCAGCTGGCCGACTTCGTGGTCGAGCGGACGTTCTGACATGACCACACCTTTGCTCGACACCATTCATACCCCTACCGACCTGCGCGCGCTCGCGCCCGCCGAGTTGCCGAAGCTGGCGGCCGAACTGCGGGAATTCCTGGTGAACTCGGTCGCCCATACCGGTGGTCATCTGGCCTCGAACCTGGGCGCGGTGGAACTGACCCTGGCGCTGCATTACGTGTTCGACACCCCGCACGACCGCATCGTGTGGGATGTCGGCCACCAGAGTTACGCCCACAAGATTCTCACCGGCCGCCGCGACGCGATGACCGGCTTGCGCCAAGCCGGCGGCATCGCCGGATTTCCGCGCCGTGCCGAGAGCGAATTCGATGCCTTCGGCACCGGCCATTCCAGCACCTCGATCTCGGCCGCACTCGGCATGGCCGAGGCTTTCCACCAACTGGGATCCGACCAGCGCGCCGTGGCGGTCATCGGCGACGGCGCGATGACCGCCGGCATGGCCTTCGAGGCGCTCAACAACGCCGGCGCCACCGACCTGCCGCTCCTGGTGGTGCTGAACGACAACGACATGTCGATCTCGCCCAACGTTGGCGCCCTGAACAACTACCTGGCGCGCCTGATGTCGGGCAGGTTTTATGCGGCCGCCCGCCGTGCCGGTGAAAAAGTGCTGTCCGTCGCACCGCCGATCCGCGAGCTCGCCAAGCGCGCCGAAGAGCACATGAAGGGCATGGTGACGCCGGGTACGCTGTTCGAGGAATTCGGCTTCAACTACATCGGCCCGATCGACGGTCATGACCTCGACGTGCTGCTGGATACGCTCTCCAATATCAAGCAACTCAGCGGTCCGCAGTTTCTGCATATCGTGACCAAGAAAGGCAAGGGTTACGAACCCGCCGAAACCAACCCCTGCCTGTACCACGGCGTGTCGCGCTTCGACCCTGCTTCAGGGATGGCCGAAAAAACCGGCGGCAAGCCCACCTACACCCAGGTGTTCGGC
>JAKBJA010000071.1:6976-10599 GCA_021836225.1 Pseudomonadota bacterium
CTCGACATCGACCTGCTGCGCGAGCTGGCGCAAGGCCATCGCCTGCTGGTCACGCTGGAGGAAAACGCGGTGGCGGGCGGCGCCGGCGCGGGCGTGGCCGAAGCGCTGGCCGGACTCGGCCTTGCCGTGCCGGTCCTGCACCTGGGCCTGCCCGACACCTTCATCGAACACGGCGATCCGGTCAGGATGCTGGCTGACTGCGGGCTCGACGCGGCGGGAATCGAACAGGCTGTCCGTCAGCGCATAACCCTATTACCCGAGTAGTTTACTCAACTATTCCGGCAGTTTATACTCAGTCTAAACTGCACACCCACAGGAGCCTGCCATGAACCAGATTTGCGACAACGCTGTATGCATGCCGGACGTGCAAAGCTCGGCTGACACGCGGCAAATCGCCATCAACAAGGTCGGCATCAAGAGCATCCGCCACCCGATCCGGGTCGCTGACAAAAACGACGGCGTCCAGCACACCATCGCCACCTTCAACATGTACGTGTACCTGCCCCACAACTTCAAGGGCACGCACATGTCGCGCTTCATCGAAATCCTCAACACGCGTGAGCGCGAGATTTCGGTCGAGAATTTCGAAGGCATGCTGCGCCAGATGGTCGAGCGCCTCGAGGCCGAATCGGGCTACATCGAAATGAGCTTCCCCTACTTCGTCAACAAGGCCGCCCCCATCTCCGGCGTGCAGAGCCTGCTCGATTACGAAGTCACCTTCATCGGCGAAATCGAGAAAGGGAAATACACCCACACCACCAAGGTGCTGGTGCCGGTGACCAGCCTGTGCCCGTGCTCGAAGAAAATCTCCGACTACGGCGCGCACAACCAGCGCTCGCACGTCACCGTCAGCGCGAAGACCAACGGCTTTCTGTGGATCGAGGACCTGGTGCGCAAGGTCGAGGACCAGGCCTCGTGCGAACTGTTCGGCCTGTTGAAGCGGCCGGACGAGAAATACGTCACCGAGCGCGCCTACGACAACCCGAAATTCGTCGAGGACATCGTGCGCGACGTCGCCGCGGCGATGAACGCCGAGCCGCTGATCGACGCCTACGTGGTGGAAGCCGAGAATTTCGAGTCCATCCACAACCACAGCGCGTATGCGCTGATCGAGCGCGACAAACGGGCCAAGGCGTAACTGGCCCGGTTGCGGCGCAGGCTAACGTGAGCAAAGCGAACCTTAAGCGCAGCGGCCGTAGCCACAAGACCACGCTATAAATTCTGCCGCGCCAAAGCAACCAGGCCTGCAATGCAGGCCTGGTTGCTTTCCGTCTTCTCAAAATCAATACCGCTGGGTCAGTGTCATCGTCTGCCCATCGCGCTTCATTTCCATCCGGTTCAGAAAGCTCATTCCAAGCAGCGGCACATTCAGGCCGGATTCCACCACCATGCCATCCACCTGGTTGAGGGTGATGCTGCCGACCTTGACGGTGTTGAATGTGACACGCCAGGCAGGCACCACCCCCGCTGCGGTGCCGACACCGACGGCCTGGCCGGCCTTGTAGTCGAGTCCCATGCGCTTGGCTTCTGCCGCATTGATGGCGATGGAGGTTGCGCCCGTATCGACCAGAAAGGTCATCGGATAACCGTTGAGCGAACCGGCCGCGGCAAAATGGCCGCGTGCATCGGCCGTGAGCGAAACGCTCTGACGTCCGGCCGTCACGGCGCCCCCCGCAAACGATTGCCCCATGCCCAGGGTACGGCGCTGACCGTCGACACTAAAACTGGCGCTATTCGAGTCCGCAGCGAGCAGCTTTACCCCTTGAACCGTCTGCCCCATGCTCAGCGTGCGCGGCTTGCCGCCGTCGATGCTAACGATGGCCTTGTCCTTGAACAGCCCCACCACCGACACGCTGGTCGCTACTGCGGCAGTGCAGAAAAGCATCCCGGAGGCTAAGATGAGCGTGGTTGTTGTTTGCTTGAAAGCCATCATGCATCCTGTTCTGATTTTTCGTCATTCCCCTACTGAAGGGCCGGGGTACTTCACCACGTTTCTCGATCGCCACGGCATTCCCTGGAAGCTGGTGCGAATCGACGCCGGCGATGTTGTGCCCGATATCCTTAACGGCGTTTCCGGCGTTTGCTTGATGGGCGGGCCGATGAGCGTGAACGACGATCTGTCCTGGATTCCACCCGTGCTGGCGCTGATCCGCGAGGCTGTCGCGTCGGACATTCCGGTGATCGGCCACTGCCTGGGCGGGCAATTAATGGCGAAGGCGCTGGGCGGTTCGGTGGGCGCCAATCCGGTCAAGGAAATCGGCTGGGGCGATGTCCGCATCACCGATCCTGACGCCGCACGCCCCTGGCTCGGCGACGCCACGGAACCCATGCTGGCGTTCCACTGGCACGGCGAAACCTTCACGCTGCCGCCGGGCGCCACCCGCATCCTCGAAAGCGCATACTGTGCCAACCAGGCCTACGTGCTCAACGACCGCCATATCGGCATGCAATGCCATGTCGAAATGACACCCGAACTCGTCGCCAGCTGGTGCGACAACGGCGCTGCCGAGATCGCCGCCAGTGACAGTCCTGCCGTGCAAACGCCTGAATCCATCCAGGCGAATGTCTCTGCGCGCACCGCCCAACTTCACCAGTTGGCGGACAAAATTTATTCCCGCTGGATTCAAGGGCTTAGGAAACAATCGTGCAGCGGCCCCGAGAAGACGGCTAGACAGCCGCGGCGCGCAGCGTAGGATAGCCACTGGAGTCACATCCAGCCTGAAAAGCAATACCTGAATACCTGAACCAGGAAATATTGGAGGATTTATGCAAAACGTCGATTACGCCAACTTCGATTTCGGCGAACGCCTCAACAGTTTCATCCAGGAAGTGATGAACTACGGCGGTGCCCCCCGCACCGAGGCCGACCTTACTGAAGGCCAGAAGGTCTTCGTGCGTGCGGTCAAGCGTGAAATGGTCAAGTATGCCGACCCCAATCGCCAGGGTTACCCGCACAACCTGCTCGAGCAAATGGAATCCTTCACCCGTACCATCGGAGACCTGCACAACTCCTACTTCGACTCGGGCATGCGCAAGGTCAGCGACTGTCTCTACAACCGCTGGAAAATGCTTTATGAGGAAACCAAGAAGCTGGCTGCCGCCGGAGCCGACACCAAGCCCGCCTGGGTTGACGTGATCAAGACCGAACAGACCGACATGCCGGCCTTCTTCGACGCCTAGGCACCTGTTAAAGAAAAAGAAAAAGCCCGGTCTGCCCGGGCTTTTTCATTTGTACGATTCAATATCAAACCCGCTTATCCTCAAATAAAAATAAAGGATTATTCAGTCACCAGACCCGGTGCTATGCTGCCCCGACTTAAATAACCCTAAAAAGTCTGAGGAGACAGCATGTCCAAACTGGTACGCCCCCACGGTGGTGGTGAACTCAAGCCCCTGCTGCTGACGGGTGACGCACTCGCCGCCGAAAAAGCGCGCGCCGCCTCGTTGCCCAAGCTCAAGATGAGCTCGCGCGAAACCGGCGACCTCATCATGATGGGCATCGGCGGCTTCACCCCGCTGGACGGCTTCATGACCCGTGCCGACTGGGAAGGCGTATGCGACGGCTACAAGATGGCGAATGGCCTGTTCTGGCCGATCCCCGTCACCCTGTCGACCGATGACGA
>JAKBJA010000090.1 GCA_021836225.1 Pseudomonadota bacterium
CTGGCAATACGGAAGCCTTGCGTCGGCTCCTGACCGAACAACTCAGGAATCGTCATTCGCTTGGTCTCACGCTGTCCGACGAAAATACACTGCGGCTCAAGGAGCGGGCATTTGCCGACGGAATCGAGCCAATCCAGCCAACCTCGCACGCTCTAACTAGTTGGGAACGGGCCGTGGCTAGCATGCTCGACGTGCGTATGTTGTTTTCTTGTTTGGTGGATGCGGATTTTCTCGATACCGAAGCCCACTTCGATTTTGCATGGGGATTGCGACAGACTCGCATGGTGAGCCTGCCGCATGGCAAGATGAAAGCGATTCTGCAAGAGGAGGCAGCATGAAACGATATGAAATTGCGCTGGAGATAGCTGGAGCTACCGCGATCTGGACACGACCGGATACGGGCGATTCGCCCGGCACATATCCCGCGCCGACACGCTCTGCGGCGCGAGGCATATTCGAGTCGATCTTGTGGAACCCAGCAGTAGAAATCGCTCCAACGCGAGTCGAAATTTGCGCGCCGCTCGTCTTTCACCACTACACCACAAACTACGGCGGACCGTTGCGCAAGAGTGGGCAGATGAGGGATGACAACAACTATCAGCTATTCGCCACGGTGCTGATCAATGTCAATTACCGCCTCTATGCCCAACTCAAACCTTCTAACCGACCTCCGCAATCCGAAAAAGTCGCCCGCTGGCTTGAAGGTGCAAAGCGCTCACCAGCCCATGCCTTCCAGGATATTTTCGAACGCAGGCTCAAGCGCGGCCAATGCCATACGGTGCCCAGCCTTGGCTGGCGGGAGTTCGTCCCGAACTATGTTGGGCCATTGCGAGCGGAGACCCGTATTCAGGAAGACATCAATCTGACGATGGCATCCATGCTGGATCAAGTTTTCCCGGACGGGCCATTCAGTGGCTATGCACCGACGTTCCTGCAAAACGCCGAAATTAGGAACGGTGAGTTGAAATATGGGGACGATCATGCTGAATGAACTGATCCAAGCGGCGAAGGCCATTGAAGAGCAAAACATTACCGTCAGGACTTATCACCCTGCGCTCAAGACCCTGCCGAAATACCCAACCTACAAGGTTCTCGTTGCCGCAGACGACGCACTGGCTGACATACAGTCTTGGTCGGATGACATCTCCAACCTCCGCAAATGGCAGCTCGGAGAGAACGGTTACAGCTTTCCCGTTTTCAACATCAAGCCCCTGCATGCGCCTACATTTGATGACGGATTGACCAATGAAATCAGGAAGTGGCAAACCAGAGGAACGTCGGACAAGGCTTGGCCTGAAGTCTTTGCCGATATCGAGCGGGCCTGCGACAACACCGAGGGCACTTGGATGGATAAGAGAAACCCAACCCAGATGATTCGTGTCTATCGGAAGAGCTTGGATGATGGGCCACGGCTGCTTGCCAAGACAATGTTGGGTTCCGACATGCGGCACGACGCACTCACCGCACTTACTGACAGACTGACCAAGCGCACAACGCCGTCCGCCTTCTTTAACGACCTGGATCGCCTTATCCGGGAAAAGCTGCGTAATGGGTTCGATACAGGGCTGCTGAAACTTTTCTGCGCGATCAGTGAGAGTGACGCTAAACAGGGAATGAACCTTCTGTTGGACCTGCCGGATTGGAACGAGATCGCCGAATACCCCGTGACCCATGGGAGTACCGGAGATTTTCTTAACGAATTGCTCCATCTCACCGACAGTGAACGCCAAGACCGCGAAGACTGCATCGCACTGGATGCTTACGGCAAATCCTCCCGGGGATCGACCGAGAAGTATCCGGAGGTAAATGTTCCCGGCTTGGGGCCGATCAAGCTGCGGACCATGTTCGAGGAGGCCGAGTGCCAGAAGCGGTATGGACGAATCGATTGGCAATCGTTCATTGCTGGGCAGGACAGCCGCGTGAGGGCGACGGCGGCTCTTGAATGGCTGAAGCAGCCGGGACACAAGGGCAAAACCTGGCAGTGGTTCAAGCCGACACTCGTCCTGCTATACCCCGAGACACCTTTGCAAGAACTTATCGATGCAGACATCGCGGATTTCTGCTCCCTGCCCGATGACGATGATGACGAAGCAGCCACAGGGGAGGCTAATTTCCTGGCCCGTGCCGAACGTGTCGCGCTTGCCTTTCAGGGAAAGCCCCGGATATCCGAGGTGACAATTCACCTCTTTGTTTTGCGCAAAGTCAGCAAGGGGCAGACAAAGCTTGTGTCGCATCATTTCTTCACGGCCAAGCATTTGATCGAGGCTGCAACACAATGGGCTAAAGGCGCGAAAGATTGCCCAACCATCTCGTTCGCGCGGTGGGGCGGGGAAAGGGGCAAGCGAGACGACATTGTTCCCGAAGTGCCATTTCCCGGCGAGGTGGTGAACTGGCTCAATACCTACTGGGTGCGGAATGGAGAAGAGCAGCGTAAGGTCTGCAAAAAGCCGGAGAGCTGCCCTTTTACATTAGCAGATGCATTAACGCTCCTGCTTGCACACGATGGTACTGAGAGGCCAATGGCTCAACGCGGCATCAGGCAGGCGATCGTCAACTGGAGTGGATTTCTTGTTCGTCACGGCAGCAACCAGAGGCGTCTCGCCAATGTATCCAGCCCCGGTAACCTGATCCTCAAAGCAAAGGACGCACAGGCCAATGCGCTGCGCTGCCTGCCTGCCATTCTCTCCCTGCTGTTACACAAACTTGGCTACACAAAGGAGAAAACCATGGACTCCCCCGCCTTCCTCGTCGGCAGATTGCTTGCCCTGGCCGACGCCCTCCACTTCCAGTATTGCCTCGGCGTGCGCAACGGCAGCACGCCGCCACAACTAATGGGCAATGCGCTAATGCAAACGGCGCTGGAAACACCGCAGGTGGCGTTGGCTCTCTATGCGCAGCGCGTCCTGCCATATCAGGCTTGGGCGAAGACTTCCACAGTATCCAAGGAGGCTCGTAGCCCTGAAAAGCTGGCCAAGTTTCTCTTGGAACAGTTGGCGAATACCTGTCAGGAAGCCGCATTGTCCGAAATCCCGGAACGCGCCAACGATGCCGCCAAAGCCCAGATGATCCTTGGCTATCTTGCCGAGACGAAGTCTGACGATTAACCCAATCCACAGAACCAGGAGACGAGCATGTTCGCGAAAATCAATTCTTCCAAATCCGTAGGCGATTTCAAGCGTGGCACCGGTCTGCTTGTGATCGAAGTCCGCAACTCCAACCCGAACGGTGACCCAGACCGCGAAAGCGATCCGCGCCAGCGTCCTGATCGGCGAGGTGAGATTTCGCCGGTGTCCTACAAACGCAAATTGCGGGATCTCGTCGAATGGAAGGGCGACGTATGGGCGGAGCTCGCAACCCGACTATCACTGGATGCGCTTCAATTCGGCATCCTGGAAGCGCGGGGACGGGATCGTAAAACCATCGCGGAACAACTGACTGGTGTCGGCCAAGCTTTCAAAGATGCCTACTGGGATGGCCGCGTATTTGGCAACACCTTCCTTGAAAGCATGAAGGACGATGAGGCGAAGAAGCATGGTTTCACCGATCAGAAAATGAAGGAATTTAAATCCAACGCCATCAAGACTGGCGTCGTTCATTTTGGTCTCGGGCTGTCGGTGGCTCCCGTCGACATCGAGCGTCACACCAACACCAACAAGGCTGGGGTCGAAAGTGACAAGGATCGCGGCATGGCGCCTATGGCCTATCGCTTTGTGCCACATGGTGTGTACGTGATGCCCTTCTTCGTCAATCAGAGCGCGGCCGGCAAGACGGGTTGCACAGGCGAGGACATCGCGTTAATGCTGGAGTTGATCCAGTATGCCTATCCACATACACGCTCCCACGCACGTCCGGCTGTCGATCTGGTCAAGGCCTGGTATGTGGAACATTCCGACAAACTGGGTTCTTGCTCCGACTTCGTTATCCTCGACGCCTTGGCCCCCAAGAAATTGGGCGATCCGGATAGTCCCTCCAAGAGCATCGCCGAGTACAGTGTTCCAACGGACCTCCCGGACGAACTGAAGGCCAAGAAGGACAGGAACGGGAACCCGGCCCTAACGCTGATTGACTTGCTGGCATGACTTGGTTGGCGCACAGCGCCAAGCGCGACCGTCCGGCGCAGACCTATCAAGGCCATGTCGGTGGCGTACTGATCGAGGCCAAGGCGGCGGCGGCAGATGCGGCCCTTGGCTTGGCGCAGACCGAGTCGTTCGTCGAAATGGTAGCGCTGGCCGCCGAGTTTCACGATCTGGGCAAGCTGGACGACGACAACCAGCGTGTCTTAGCCGCGCCTAACGGCAAACCGTTGCCCCATGATCACGTCGATGCCGGCGTCAAACACCTTTTTTCTCTTCGCACTCATACAGCCAGCTATGCTGGGATGCTGGCCTATTCGCATCATCGCGGGCTTCCCGATGTGCCGGCGCAGGAGGCCCGCCCGCGGCCGAAACAATGGCGGGGCAACGAGTCAAGCTCGCGTTTTCCGGTTGCCGAAATCATCGTCCGCACGACGACGCATCTCTCGGAATACCTTGAGCGTCATCAAGACGCCTTGCAGGCTGCGCTCCCCGGTTTGTCAGGCAGCAAATTCAAACCTGATCCGTTAGACCTGCGCATGGCGCTTTCCTGCCTGGCAGACGCGGACCATGGCGATACCGCCCGGCACTATGGCGACCCTTTTGCGAAGGCTTCCTTACTCAAGGCGTTGGAACGCCTTTCCGCCTTGAACACCTATGTTGCCGAGCTAGCGGGTTCCGAGTGGGCGAGCGAACAAGAGAAGGAACGGAGCCAGACACGCCAGGCGCTCTATTCAGCCTGCCTGTCAGCGGATACTGGCCCATCGATATACGCCTGCGGCAGCCCCGTGGGCAGCGGTAAAACCACGGCGGTCATGGCGCACCTGTTGCGCGCCGCGACGGACAAGGGCCTGCGACGAGTATTCGTGGTACTGCCTTTCACGAACATCATCGACCAGTCCGTAAGGGTCTATCGCGATTCGTTGGTGCTGGATGGCGAACTCGACAAGCAAGTCGTCGCCGCACATCACCACAAGAGCGATTTCGCCGACCCGCTCACGCGCGAATTGACAACCCGCTGGCATACCCCGGTTGTGGTGACAACTGCCGTCCAGTTCTTCGAAACGCTGGCCAGCAACAGGCCTGCCGATCTGCGCAAGCTTCACCGAGTAGCGCGTTCCGCCATATTCATCGACGAAGCGCATGCCGCACTGCCTGCGCATCTTTGGCCGATGGCGTGGAAATGGTTGCGTCATCTGGCGCAATACTGGGGCTGCCACATCGTCCTGGGCTCGGGATCTCTGGCCAAGTTCTGGACGCTGCCCGACTTCTACGAAGAAAGGCTAGGCGCTGGACAGGAATCCACGAAAGAAACTGTTTCACTTCCAGCACTGGCTGACGCTGAGGTTGAAGCCCGCCTCGCCTCGCTGGAATCTCGACGAGTCAGCTATAGGAAGCATTCCACACCCCTCGATCTGGACGCACTCATTGATTTCATTGCCCAGTTGCCTGGCCCGCGTCTGGTGGTTCTCAATACTGTTCATTCGGCGGCGGTAGTCGCGCAGGCTTTGGCCGAAAGATGGGGTCGCGACAGGGTAGAACATCTGTCAACCGCTCTCACACCAAACGATCGTCTTGCTACGCTTGCATGCATTGAGGCAAGACTGAAATGTGCAAACGACCATTTCAAGGGCCACTGGGCTCTTGTCGCGACGTCCATGGTGGAGGCGGGCGTCGACCTGTCATTTAGATCAGGCGTGCGCGAGCTATCCAGCCTGTCCAGCCTCTTGCAATTGTCGGGGCGGGTAAATCGGCACGGCGAGAATGAATCCGCTGAAGTCTGGTCGATCAAGCTCCAGCCTGGCGGCGCATTGAGAAAACATGCCCGAATGGACATACCGGCGGGAATCCTGACAGACCTATATGCCCGGAATCATGTCGCGCCGACTTATTGCACCGATGCATTGCGACGAGAAGTTCGGGAGCAAAGCAATCACGGACTGATCGCGTCGCTTTTTCAAGCGGAACGAGTCAAGGCTTATCCTGCGGTCGTGGACAGTTTCAAGGTCATCGACTCCGAAACCGTTACCGCGCTGGTCCCCGGACCGGCACTCGATCTTATACGACAAGGGCAACGACCTGACTGGAATACCTTGCAGATGCATTGCGTTCAGATTTGGGCCAACCGAAAACTTGACTTTGCACTGACGGAGATTAAATCCTATCCGGGCTTGTTCGAATGGAATCTGGATTACGATGATTTCATCGGCTACATGCGCGGCGCGATCAAGTCTGACGAAGTTAAATCCGGAGTGGTGCAAATTGTATGATGGATAGGGACTGGCGCGACCGCATCATTTCCAACCCCGACATCCTGCTCGGAAAGCCGACCATCAAGGGCACGCGGATATCCGTCGAGTTGATTCTGGGATGTTTAGGCAGCGGCTGGTCCTTCGCTGACATCTTGGAGTCCTATCCCCATATCACACGAGAGGACATCCTTGCCGCGCTGGCTTATTCGCAGTATCTCGCGTCGGCGCGTCGACTCCTCGCACCTGTTCCCGGAGCAAAGTTGGCGAGCGCGAGCGAAGTCCAGTTTGTGGTCGAGCAAAACCCGAATGGCGGCTACTTCGCCAGTGCGATTGACGTAGATATTTTTACCGAAGCAGACGACCTACCCAGCCTGCGCTTGCAAGTAAGGGATGCCGTGCGCTGTCATTTTGCGGAAGAGGAACTGCCAGGCCGTATCCGTTTGTTCATCACGCAAGAAGAAGTTTTGAGCGTGTGAGATTGGTATGCTGTCATCTATGACCTGGAATGCCGACGATGCCATCTCGCTATCGGCTCTCAACCATTGGACTTATTGTCCGCGCCGTTGCTGCCTGATTCATCTTGAGGGCGAGTTCACGAATAATATCCATACGGCACGCGGCGTTGCGGAACATGACAGGGTGGATGTCATTCACCCTGAAACCGTGGGTGACCGAAAGATCGAAACGGCTCTGCCGGTCTGGTGCGAACGTCTTGGCTTGGTTGGCAAGTGTGATGTGGTCGAGTTCCTAGCCGACGGCACGCCTTATCCGGTCGAGTACAAGCACGGCGCTCGCAAGAAGTGGATCAATGACGACATCCAGCTTGCCGCCCAGGCCCTGTGCCTGGAGGAAATGACCGGCATGGCCGTGCCCCTCGGGGCCATCTACCACGCTACTTCCCACCGTCGGCGCGAGGTGGCGATTACGCTAGAGTTGCGGCAGGCGGTGGAGACCTGTATCGCCGAAGTGCGCGCCGCCTTGGCTTCGCCGATCTTGCCGCCGCCGGTGAACGATCAGCGTTGCCGCGAATGTTCCCTGATCGACCTCTGCCAGCCCGCCCCACTGGCCGAACGGGAAAAGCTGCACACGCTGATGGCGCACTTGTTTGAACCGGATGCCTGACATGCAGACCCTGCTCAACACCCTCTACATCACGACACCCCTGGCCTATCTGCACCTGGACAACGACACGGTGCGGGTGGATGTGGAGCGCGAAACCCGGTTGCGGGTGCCGCTGCACCACCTCGGCGGCATTGTCATTTTTGGCAATGTACTGGTCTCCCCCGCCCTGATGCATCGCCTCGCCGACAACGGCCAGAGCTTGGTGCTGCTGGATGCCCATGGGCGTTTCAAGGCGCGTTTGGAGGGGCCGGTGTCCGGCAACATCTTGCTGCGCCGCGCCCAGCACGAGAAGGCGAACGATGCGGCCTTCACCTTGAACGTGGCGCGGGCCTGCGTCGCGGGCAAGATACGCAACTGCCGGCAGGTGCTGCTGCGCGGTGCGCGGGAAGCCAAGGTGGACGACGACGCGGCGTCTTTGTCCCGTGGCGCCGACGATCTGGCCGCATCCCTGAGGGCCTTGCCTGGTGCGAAGGATCTGGATGTTTTGCGCGGTGTCGAAGGCGAGGCGGCGCGCCAGTACTTCGCTTGTCTCAATGCCGTGGTGCGAGCGGATGCGCGAGAGGTTTTCAGCCTCGATGGCCGCAGCCGCCGCCCGCCCCGCGACCGGATGAATGCGCTGCTCTCCTTCCTCTACGCCATGCTCATGAACGACTGCCGCTCGGCCCTGGAGGCGGTGGGGCTCGATCCGCAACTGGGCTTTCTTCACGCGGTACGGCCGGGGCGGGCGGCCCTGGCGCTGGATTTGATGGAAGAGTTCCGCCATGTGGCGGATCGCGTCGCCCTGACCCTGGTGAATCGGGGCCAGATACGGGCCAGCGACTTCACGCTCCACGAGGGTGGCGGCGTGACCCTCGCCGAAGAGGGACGAAAAGCTGTCGTGGTGGCCTGGCAGGAGCGCAAACAGGAGACGCTATCGCATCCGCTGCTGGAACAGCCCGTGGCCGTCGGCCTGCTGCCCCAGTTGCAGGCCCGCTTCCTCGCCCGCACCCTGCGCGGCGACATGGAAAGCTACCTGCCCTTCCTGCTGCGCTAAGGCCATGCTCGTCCTTGTCTGCTACGACGTGAATACCGAAACCCGCGAAGGCCGTCGCCGCCTGCGCCGCGTGGCTCGGGTGTGCGAGGGCATCGGGCAGCGGGTGCAAAAATCCGTCTTCGAGTGCCAGATCGACCTAGCAAAAATGGAGGAACTGGAACGCCGGTTGCTGGCAGAAATCAAGCCGGAGGAGGACAATCTCCGTCTCTACCGGCTGGCCGAATCGCGTGGCTGCGAAGTGAGGGAACACGGAGTTTTTCGGGCCACGGACTTCGACGGGCCTCTCGTGTTTTAGGTTCAGAGCCTGTCGCGCGAACCCCAAGCGATGGAGAATTTACGGAGATGTTCGCGCGACCGGCAAATCGATGAATTATCAGGACGGCGCAAGCCGATTGAGGAATCAATGGAAGCACGGAAGCAGGTTCGAGCGCCGGTTCGCGTAAAGCGCACCGAAATTTCCGTGTTTTCCGCCTGTTGCGCGCGAACCGCAGCGCCCCTCAGCGATGAGGGGCGAGGATTGAAACGATCAAGCTGAACTCGCGGCGGACACTCCCTTGAGGCAGCGCCCCTCAGCGATGAGGGGCGAGGATTGAAACTCGGTAACCATGCGTTGCTTTTGGCGGCGCGAATGCAGCGCCCCTCAGCGATGAGGGGCGAGGATTGAAACAAATGAGAGCTGATTGCCTGCCCAAGGCGCTTTAGCAGCGCCCCTCAGCGATGAGGGGCGAGGATTGAAACATCTTCATTGCCGGCGGCATTATCTGGACCTCATTGCAGCGCCCCTCAGCGATGAGGGGCGAGGATTGAAACAGCGATCTCCGGGGCGACGTCAGCGACCTCCGGGGCGCAGCGCCCCTCAGCGATGAGGGGCGAGGATTGAAACAATCCGGGCGCGCTCTTTGTGCCATTCACCCTCCGCAGCGCCCCTCAGCGATGAGGGGCGAGGATTGAAACGGTCCCCGGATTGATGGTCGGCATAGTCACCCGCGCAGCGCCCCTCAGCGATGAGGGGCGAGGATTGAAACATCATTTGTGTCGCCGATGTCACCGGTGTCGCTGGCAGCGCCCCTCAGCGATGAGGGGCGAGGATTGAAACAAGCGGTACGAGGGCACGCGCCTGGGGCGACAGGAGCAGCGCCCCTCAGCGATGAGGGGCGAGGATTGAAACACCGTCGATCGTGACGCGAAACAGTCCTACATCGCGCAGCGCCCCTCAGCGATGAGGGGCGAGGATTGAAACGCACCGAGCAAGACAAGAGCCCAGGAGGAAGCCTGCAGCGCCCCTCAGCGATGAGGGGCGAGGATTGAAACATCGACGGCGTTGCCCACGTGACCCGCGAGCCGGCAGCGCCCCTCAGCGATGAGGGGCGAGGATTGAAACCAACTCGCCGCCATCCTGGTGGATCGGGATACCGAGCAGCGCCCCTCAGCGATGAGGGGCGAGGATTGAAACCTGGCGAGGATCGGCGCATCGGAGGTCGAAAACGTCGCAGCGCCCCTCAGCGATGAGGGGCGAGGATTGAAACGCGTTGTACCAGGCGCAGTACGTTGTCGTCGTGCGCAGCGCCCCTCAGCGATGAGGGGCGAGGATTGAAACTTCTCCGAACGCTCCTGCAATTGCAAGCGTCACCGGCAGCGCCCCTCAGCGATGAGGGGCGAGGATTGAAACGCGCTTGAGTTGGACATAGCATGGAATGCCACTAGGCAGCGCCCCTCAGCGATGAGGGGCGAGGATTGAAACGAGCGTTCCATGCCCCTGCCCGTAGAGATGGACGTGCAGCGCCCCTCAGCGATGAGGGGCGAGGATTGAAACCTGGCCGCGGTCAAGGCGCCAAAGCCGCCGACGGCGGCAGCGCCCCTCAGCGATGAGGGGCGAGGATTGAAACGCCCCGGAGATCGCTCACGTCGCCCCGGAGATCGCGCAGCGCCCCTCAGCGATGAGGGGCGAGGATTGAAACGGATCGAAAAGAAAAAGTACATTATGCGCGATTCATGCAGCGCCCCTCAGCGATGAGGGGCGAGGATTG
>JAKBJA010000013.1 GCA_021836225.1 Pseudomonadota bacterium
GCTCGAAGAACGACTGTACCGCGAAGCGGTAGCTCTCCTCCGGTGTCTGCTTCCAGCGCGCCATGTCGCGCCGATTGGCGTTCCAGGTCACGCCGTACCAGTAGTCGAGCAGGTGCGTGACGTTGAACAGTTGGGAGGCGGCAAGCAGCTCGGGCGTCTCCAGCTCATAACGCCGCAGTTGTTTGATGGCGCGCTCGATCGCGTCGCCGTCTTTCGGGTTCTTGTGCTCGACGATGCACACGGGCACGCCGTTGACGACGAACATCACGTCCGCGCGGTTGCCCTTGCGCGCGGGGGGTTTGATCTTCCATTCCCAGGTGACGTGAAAGGCGTTCGCTTCGACGTGCTCGAAGTCGATGAGCTGGACGCGGCGATGGCGCTTTTCCTGCTCGTCGAACCAGGAGCGTTCCCCGCGCAGCCAAGCCAGGCGCTCGCGGTTGCCCTCGATGCTGGCGGGCAGGGCGTCGAAGTTCTCGACGACGGCGCGCGCCTGATCGGCGGTAAGCCACGGATTGAAGGCCAAAAGCTTCTGCTCCAGCAGCCCCCGGAACAGGCTCGAGGACTCGTCGCCGCGCCGGAACAACGCCTCGACGGGCGTGAGCTTCAGCCAGCCGATCTCGGCGGCGTGCTCCACCATCGGAAACTGCACGGTCCCGGCCTCGCTGATCTTGAGGGGGCTCATGTGGCGCCTTTCCACCGGGAGACTTCCACCCAGCGGCGGGTTGTGCTATATTTCCAGTGGGAACGGGAATGCTCGTTCGGCGGCCGTCGCCTGGTGTAACCGGGGGCGGCCGTTTTCATATGGCCTCCTCCCCGTTCCGCGGACGTGTCGGATTTGCCTTCGGGCGTGGGCACACACTGTGCAGACCATCAATGTGTTCGTAAAGGTCGGGCCGGATGGTGGCCCACATGGGATCGAGGATGAAATCGATGCCCGATCGTCGGGCGAGCTTGGCCGCCGGCACGAAGTCCGCATCGCCGGAGATCAATATGATCTGGTTTACGTTCCGCTGATATGCCAGTGAGGCAATGTCGAGCCCCAGGCGCATGTCCACGCCCTTCTGGCGTAGGCCCGTCCGAAAGTCATCGTCGGTGAGTTGCTCCCAGCGCTTACGCCCGTTGGTCAGGTCCTTCAAGGCCTCCGGCTTGATCTGCCAGCGCACCTGGCTGGTTGGAATCTCGCCCATGCGAAGCGCCACCTTGCGCAGACCGCGCAGGGTTTGGTGGAAGGTGGTGCGCCACTTGGCCGTCGCGGATTGACTCAGGTCGATGGCCTTCTTTCCGATCGGGGTATGTCCTTTCCAGATGGCGGGCGGAGCGTCATAGACGAAGATGCGGTAGAGCCGAGCGATACGCTGACCGTTGTCGTCGTTCAAGTGATTCAGCGCCAACTGGTGCAGCTTCCTGGCCGCTTCATCGGGATGCTGTCGGCCGAAGATCCGCCGGGCCCGGATCAGGTAGAAACCGGCGTCGACCATGACGGCGGTCACCGTCGGGGAGACGTGATAAAGCAGCTCGGTCTGGCGGGAGCGTAAAAAAGATGAGCCCCGGGGTTCGGCGCTTCCCGGATGAGAGAGGGAAGGCTTACTGCCAGGGGCGGATGATGAACATATCATAGCCAAAGCCTCCTTGATCGTCAAGGCGTTGGTTGCGCCAACCTTTGCGGCTCGAGGGCCGAGAAATCGAGGTCGGCTACGCGGATCTCGCCGGTCATCAGCTTGTGCAGCAGGGCCTTGAAGAGTTCTTCCGTCACCGCGCGCTTTTTGCGGTGCAGCTCGATCTTGCGGTCGATGGCGTCGAGGATGGTGACGATTTCGCGTTGTTCGTCGATGGAGGGAACTGGCACGTCGAGTTCGTAGAGTTGGTTGCCGTTGATGGACGGCAGCGGGCCTGCATTGGCAATCGCGGACAGGTTGACGGTCTGAAACCATGCGAACAAAAACCTCGGCAAGCAGCGGAAGCGATCCTTTACCGTGACACCCATGATGTTGTTGTCCAGCACGGACTCAGCCGTCAGCATGCGCTTCTTGTTGGTATGGAGGGCACCACCCACCTTCGGAAAGATGATGGTTTCCGGCGGAAATGGTTTGGCTCTCAAGAAATCAAGTTCCGAGGAAGTTATCCAGTTCGCAGCCGCGTGCATTTCGAGTTCATTGCCCGGCAAATTCATGTCGCTCACTTTATAGAAAGGAAAATCCCCATGAGCTTTGCCCTGTAATGTCGGCGGAAAACTGGTGCCCCCGCGCGCCTGGGCAATCGATTTAAGCTTGGCCACCTCCCAACTCTCGGGCACCAAGCCAATCTCAGTCTCCTTCTGCGGCTCGCCGCGCAGGCCGCGCGTGAACAGCTCGCGCATGGCGGCGCGTTTGAGTTCGGTGAAAGTGCGTACAAGCCGCTGCTCATTCCGATATGCAGTACGCACGCCGCCGATCAAGCGTACAAGAAGCCTTTGCTGACCTAAGGCGCGCACGGGCACTTCGAATCGGAGGTACCCCTGCCAATCGAGATTTCGAATTCCTGTCGTCGCTCGTTGCAGGGTCTCAGTCACCCCTTGAAGGTATAGCCCGTGCAAGTACAGCGCAACGTAGGCCGGATCGAACTTTGATCGATCCCGAACACGGATCGTTGTCGTGAAGTTGCTGCAGAAATATGCGCTGCCGTCAGGAGGATCGAATAAAGCCACCCTGCCCACGGGTTGCTTAGGACCTCCTCCAGAACGTTCGACGATGATGTCTCCTGGCTGAAGACGTCGCGACTCAA
Organism: Pseudomonadota bacterium; assembly: GCA_021836225.1. The sequence goes on from JAKBJA010000013.1 coordinate 2,761, forward strand.
AATGACGCCCCTCGACCTCCAACTCAGCCACATCGTCAAAATCGAGTAGCCCATCTCCCGCGAAATTCGTCCCTCGAAGGACTTTGGCCGAAATCAGGGGTTCGCGTTCGCCCTTCCACAGGCCAGGAATCAGCTCGAAGTGCGTCGGATCGTGCAGCGGCACACTTTTCATGATGCGTCTTCCTGCGACACCACGCGCAACAGGAGAGGCTCGAGTTCTTGCCAAAGATCATCGGCCTTGGTCGCCAGCTCTTTCGCAGTCCTAACGAGTTCGCTGATGCTGCGATGATCAGCGTCTGCAGATTGCCCCACCCACCGACTCGGGCTCAGGTTGTAATCCGCCTCCCGCGCCTGCTCCAGCGTGATGACGGCCAGCTCCCCCTCTACCGGCTCGCCCTTGAGGTACATCGCGGCGAGCGGCCGGATGTCTTCCTCCGGCAGGTAGTTCTTGGGCCGGCCCTTCTTGAAGCGGCGGCTGGCGTTGAGCAGCACGATCCTGCCCTTGCGCGCGGCGCTCTTGCGCTTGGAGAGCACCACGATCACGCCCGCGGCCGTGGTGTTGTAGAAGAGGTTCTCCGGCAGCAGGATCACGCCGTCGATCAGGTCCTGATCGACGAACCACTTGCGGATGTTGCGCTCGCGATCCTCGTTCTTGCTGCCCGAGCCGCGCGTCACCGCCCCGGTGTCGAGCACCACGGCGGCGCGGCCGTGGTCGTTCATGCAGGCCAGCGTGTGCTGCAGCCAGGCCCAGTCCCCTTTGCCGCTGGTGATGCCGCCTGCGGTGCGGAAGCGGTCGAAGGGGTCGTTGGCGAAGATGTCCGGTGCAAAAGGCTGGTTCCACATCGGATTGGCGACGACGATGTCGTGCTGCCTGATGGAACCGTCCGCGTTGCGGAACTTGGGGTTGATCATGGTGTCGCCGCGCGCGAGCTCCACCTCCATGTCGTGGATGATGGCGTTCATCTGCGCCACGGCGTAGCTCTCGGCCTGCAGTTCCTGGCCGGAGAGCTTGAGCGGCACACGGCTCGTCGGGTCCAGCTCCCGTGCGACGAGCTGCAGCTTGATCAACAGGCCCGCCGAGCCGCAGGCGTAGTCGTGGCAGGTCTCGCCGGGCTTGGGCCGCAGGATGTGGGCTATCAGGAAGCCGACCTCCGTCGGGGTGAAGAACTCGCCGGCGCTCTGGCCGGAGCCTTCGGCGAACTTGCGCAGCAGGTATTCGTAGGCGCGGCCCAGGAAGTCCGGCTGCACGTCGGCCAGCCCCAGGCGGTAGCGCGGATCGGAGAACGTTTCCACCACGCCTCGCAGCTTGGCAGGGTTGATGTCCCGCTCGCCGTTGCGCTCGGCGGCAAAGTCCACGGTGTCGATCACCCCCGACAGCGAAGGGTTGTACTTGACCACGGCGCGCACGGCGCGGGTCAAATGCTCGCCGATATCCCGGGGTGCGGTGGAGCGTCCCCGTTCGTCCAGCGGCCAGTCGTAAGACTCGCGCCCGCTGATCACCCCCCAGCGCGCTTCGGGCGGCAGATAGAACCTGAGCAGCGAGTGATCGCTTTCTGCGATCTCTAGCGCCGTGGCACGGTCGCCGTACTCCTCCACCAACCGTTCGATCTCGTCGTCGAGCACGTCGGACAGTCGCTTGAGGAACAAGAGCGGCAACAGGTAGTCCTTGAACTTCGCCGCGTCTCTCTCACCTCGGATGGAACAAGCCGCGCCCCACAGCATCTGTTCCATGGGCTTCGTCGTCGGCGCTGCGTTGGGAATTCGCCGACGACGTCGACGCGAGACCCGGGCAGCAACCTCTGAGCCGTCTCCCGGAATCTCCACCGCTCCGACCTCACGGGCGAGCGCCAAAATGGCCTCTCGTGCCGCCCGTTGCGGTTTGCTCAGTCCTCCTTCCCAGCGGTTAACGGTGGCAAACGAGACCCCAAGACGCTCGGCGAGTTGTTCCTGAGTGAGGTCGAGCTGGGCGCGAATGGCGCGAAGCGTGGTGGGCAGATTCTCTGATTGTTTTGTCATATATGAGATATTTGTAAAGTCTAAGGCGCTTGTCAAGATTGTAGGCTAACATCCAACCACATATCCCCGCAGAATTCTTGACGTCCGCCTAGATCCTAACTCTCTAGGAAGGAAGGGTGACAGTCGATGTGTAACCCGTTGTAAGACCTAACTTTCAAGAAAAGCCTAAGGCGGTCACATGGACGCAAAGAGTGTCGAGCACGCCGATGCGCAACAACACACCCGTACGAGTGCACCGCGGCCACGTCACGGCGATGCATTGGACCAACCGAACGAGGTAGAGGACTGATCGATGACGCCTTGTCACCCGTGCGTTTCGCGTGCCCGCCCACCTCCGTCTACCGACCTCGGTGTATAAACCCATCGGGCTCGTTCGTGGCAGGCAACGGGTTGATGGGGGGTCGGCCATCCAGCACGGCGTGAGGTCGATGCCGGTTGTGCCGGTGGAGTCGGCGAAGACGATAGTTCGCCCGCAGTTTGGATGTGTCACGTGCACGGACTCAATCCCGCTCGACCAGGGCGCTCGAGACAAAGCGCTCCGCCTCACCGTTGGGTTGGGGCCAGAGGGTCGGGTGCGGCGATGGACTTGTCCCAAGCGGCGACACAGATGCCGGAGGGGTCCACGAGTCGTAGCCGACACCCTTACCTTGTCCGCAAGGCCCATTGGGATCGGATACCGAGCCCAACGCCATGGGGTACTGTCTTAAGTCGAGCCCGCCAGGTGCGGCGGTCCATCTCATCGGAACGGATCGAACACAAGGCGATGCGGATGTGGGCATCGATGGCCACGTGGACATACTCCTTCTCCGGGCAAAGGCCGAGGGAACAACCTACTGGAAGATCACACCGAGACCGGCTCGAGAGCCAGTGTCGCTCTTCAGGCAGGGCCGCCCGAGCCCATCTCTCCGAGAGTTGCTCTCGGAGCCTGTCGCGTGATGGCGAAACACGTCTAAATCGTCTCACCCCTTCACGGTTTCGTCGTGCACACGCGCTACATTCTGTCCGCATTCCATACACGGAGACTCTTGGCCCTTGTCACCCGAAACCCAACTGCCCGCTCGTGACGTCAAGCTCTTCGGTCGGTGTGCGTTGATTCACCGCCGTGTGGTGCCTCGACCGCACAAGACGCCGGAAGACAGAACCCGGTACACAACCGACACCCTCGCACCGATCGGGGAAGAGAGCCTCCGTCTCCCGGGGCCCAGACCTGACGGGAAGCAGAGGCTCTTTTCGGGAACCGTCAAGCGTGACACACGACCGACGGTGACCCGGCATTCTTGGGACATTGCACCACCCATGCTCTGGCCGACGCCTCGCGCGCTTTCGGCATCCCACCGCCTCCGCGATCTGCCCTGCCGGTCCCACAACCCGGCCCGATTCATTCCCGGTACGCACCCCTGTCGGAAAGAAGAATGCCCGGTACATCCCATCCCGGTTCCGACAGTCCCAGACAACGGTTTCCCACTTTGCGCGGAGGAGGCACGGACGAAATCCTCCGCGGTCTCGCGACCCTATATCGACCCTTCAAGAAACGTCGGCAATCGAATTCTCTCTCTCCCCAAGGTGAACACCCATGAACTCTTCCCTGCTGCTCTTCGTCGCGACCGTTGGCATCCTAATCACGGAAAGCCACATCGCCCGTCGTTTCCGCCGTTTCGATCCCTCTCTGCCACACAGTCGCGCGTTTTTTGACTGCTACTATTTCTGGCTCCTTGGTCTCATCATTTTCGTCTCGTTCGTCGTCGGCGGCTGGCTCACGAACACCCTTCATCTACCGACCCTCCCGCCCCCGACCGAGAGGTGGGTTGCGCTCGGCATCGGCCTGATCACGGTCGGCTACGCCCTGCGCCTCTCTGCCATTGCCACCCTCAAACGGGCTTTTTCTGTCATCCTCCGGATCGAAAAAGACCAAGCCGTCGTGTCCACCGGGCCGTACCGCTACGTCCGCCATCCGTCGTACACGAGCGGTCTCGTCGTGCTCGTCGGATTGGGCGTGCTGTCCGGCAAGGTGGCCGTCATTGTGCTCCTGACGGCGGGGGTCCTGGTCATGACGCTCGTGCGTATCCGCCGGGAAGAATCGATTCTGTCACACCTCCCCGCTTACGCCGAATACCGAGCACGCACCCGGAGCCGACTCATCCCCTGGATCCTTTGAAACGGCGCGGGCTCGGCCTCGTGGCGTTCGAGCCAGAGGCGACGGTTGGCGGCACGGCGACGCGTGAGCATCACGTGGAAAAGCTCTTCCGTCGCCCACTCGTCGTCGAAGTCGGCGAGGACCCGCCGGGCGAGAATCCTCCAGGTCGGGCCCATGATCGTGGGACGGAGATGCTCGGCCTTCAGCTCACCGAGACTTCTGAAGCGGGGGGGTCCGATCCGCCGCCCAAAACTACAATCCGCCTACCGTGCCGCCCCGGCGTTACGGCGTTCTTTAGGCCGGCATCTCACCGACAGGAAGAAAATCACCCTGATCGTCGTCTCGGAGACTGATGTGCTCCAGACGCCACTGCTCCACGCGGCGGAGATCGGCCAGTGTCATATGGGTGTCGGGCACTGCCTCGCATTCCTCGAGCGCGATCTCTCGGGCTGCATCGGGCTTGCCGTAGGTCGTTTCGAAGAGCTCACGCAACCCCGCAGCGACGCGCTCGGCTGCTTCCTTTGCGTCAAGACCACCCTCCTTGGTATCGTAGACGACGGACAACAACAAGATGTAAGGTTCCCCCTCGACCAGTTCCTTGCCTCGCTGCTCGCCCAGATCGAAAAACAGTCCCACCACGTGCGTGGCATGGTGTTGTTGTTGCAGGACTCTTTCAATCTTCTGATCGACCTTGCCTTGACGCAGTCGCTTTTCGAACTCGTTGGGAAACGCGAGCCGGCCGTACCGTGCCGCCAGCCATTGCTTCAGCATCCTCTTACCGTTGCTCGGCAGTGTCAGGCCAGGGTCCTTGAAGGCACGCTCAAGGAATTCGTCTCTCGGGACGCCGCGGCGGTCGACGTGCCGGAGCTCCAGAATCAACGGAGGAGTGCCCTCGTAGACGAGGTGGAGCCGTCGGGGATGCTTGGCGAAGGTGCAACGCGGATCCTCCGCGGGGACGGTTTCGGCGACGATGACCTCGACGCACGGCTCATTTTCGTGGAAGAGATCACAGTCGTGAGTGACGACGACGGCACGGTGGTTCGGATCGGCCGGACGGATCAACCCCAACGCGACGGCCGACTCGTCCGAGAGGACATCACCCTGTCGACAATCCGGTTCACGCGTCGACATCCATCACTTCCCCGATCTATCGCTCGGGAACGCCGGGGATGGACACCTCGGCACGCCAATCGTCCGTGGGCTTCGCTTTCGATCTCGCCAGGCCGGATCGTTCGTAGGCCGCGTCCATCGTCCGGGCCTCGTCTATCAGCGCCTGAACATGCGAGGGGGTCAACTGTCCCGCGGCAACGAGATCCAGGAGGGACCGACCCCCGAACGCTTTCATCTTCAGGAGTGCGGGCGCCCGTGCAAGGCCGGCGCCCCGGAAGGCGTCGGCGGCTCGACTGAGGACGACGATCCGCTCGAGGTTCCTGGGCTCGGGCGTTGCCGTGCCGTCGATCCACTTGTAGATCGCCTGGCGCGAGACGCCAAAAGCCGTCGCCAGATCCGCGACGTTCGGTTTCAGGACCTGACGGATGTTGTCAAGGTGAGTGGACGGCAATCGTAAATCCGGGGGCGGCTCCCGGCCGCCGTCGGACCCCGCGATCTCGATACGGAAGGGGACCCGCGACTTCAGCCGGCCGGGCCACCAGAGCTCGACCGAAGAAAAATCGTAAAAACTGCCCGTGCCCTCGGTCACAAGAGCAAAGCTCCTCTGCGCAGGGGAGGTGTTCGTGACGTACTCGGCCACGGGCGCTCGCAGGGGTGATGAGTGAGGGGAGACTGGGAACATCATCGGGGCACCTCGTCAAACCTGGGCCCACACGTGGCGGGCATGATCCGTCGTCATCGCTTGGAAGACCGACTTGATGGTCGCGTGCAACGAGAGCAACTCCTCACGCAACTTGTCGGTGTCGAGGGGCATGGGACCTTCCACGAAGTGATCGGTATCGATGACCGCGTGGGTCCGTGGCTCCTTGATGTCGAATCGGGAATCAAGCGTCAAGCCGTGGGGCGGGACGTCGGGTGGGAACCCCAGCGACGCGGTGATCTTGAGCACCCGCGTCACGAGCGTGCCTGTCGTCACCAACGGGCCGGGATGGGTCTCAAAGATCGATTCGGTCATCCGATAGCGCGGCACGGCATCGAATTCCATGCCATGCAATCCGCCGACGAGGTACTGTTCGACGCTCTCACCGTCGCGCGGTAAGACGGCATCCAGATAACGGAGGCCCAACCGGCTGACGTGATCGAGTCTCGTCGCCTCGTGCACGGCCGCCAATCCGCGCAGCAGCTCCCGGAGGAACTCGTCGTGGGTCTCGTAGCGGGTCGTGTGATAGAAGATGTCCGACGACGTCAGGACGTACCCGGCCGCACGGTCGCTGCGGGTGATGGTCCAGAAAGTCGTGCGCAGGGTCTGCGGTTCGGCCGGTGGTGCCTGTCCGGCGGCCGGGACTATGAGACGCACCACCTGACTCTGTTCGAACAGCGGGTATCCTTGAAACCTGAGGCTGTCCTGGATCGTGGCGACATACTGCTCCATGGCCGCGACGGGATTGAAACGCGCCTGTGCCAAGGCGTAGTAAACGGGCGCATTTGCCATCTTCTCGACCACAGAAACCCCCGACGGTTGTCGTTCCGGTTGTCAGTTTACACCCTGGTTGACATTATTGGGCGGCTACTAGTTATTGCCGTGACTTCTCTAGTCCGTAGAGCCAACCCCGGGATAGCGCCGAGACTCTGAGCAAGTCAACTCTCCGGTTTCCTGCATTTTTTCCTGTGTTCCTCGATCGGCCCGCGGTGAGAGGCGTTGCAGATCCTTCTTGAAATCGCTGAAAATTCGTCGCACGACAGGAAGGTCGCAACCTGTACCTCTCCACACAAAACTTCGGCAAGAAACGCGCTCTCGCTGCCGATCTTCGGCGCTCCGGGGATCAAACCTCGGCGCGGGCTTCGGCTCCCCGGCGCTCGAGCCAGAGTCTCCGGTCGCCCGCCCGTCGCCGGCTCAGCATCATGTGGAACAGGTCCTCGGTCGAACGCGCGGCTTCGACGTCGGCCAGGACCAACCGCACGAGACGCCGACTCGCGGGGTCCATGGTCGTGAGCCGGAGCTGTTCGGGATTCATCTCCCCGAGGCCTTTGAAGCGGGTGATCGTCGCCCGACGCCCCGGCGCCTCACCCGCCAGGGCCTCAAGAATCCGATCGCGCTCGGCGTCATCGCGGGCGTAGGCCACCGTCTCACCGAGATCGATGCGGTAGAGTGGAGGCTGGGCGACATGGACGCGGCCCTCACGGACGAGGCTCCGGAAGTGGCGCAGGAAGAGGGCCAGAAGAAGGGTGGCGATGTGGGCCCCGTCGGAGTCGGCGTCTGCGAGGATACAGACCTTGCCGTAACGAAGGCCCGCGGTGTCCGCCGGACCGGGAGCCACCCCGAGCGCGCGGGCGATATCGCGCACTTCGTTCGATGAGAGGATCTCCTCGCTGCGGCTTTCCCAGGTGTTGAGAATCTTGCCGCGCAGCGCAAGGACGGCCTGGGTCGCCCG
>JAKBJA010000140.1 GCA_021836225.1 Pseudomonadota bacterium
GTATGCAGCCAGCCGGTGGCCGGTGTGGGCGCAAGCGCTTCCATGTAAGGCTTGAGTCGCTCGGCTGCGACATCCGAGCCGCCGAACATGATGCAGTAGCCGTTATCCAGCCCCCATACCCCGCCGGAAACGCCGGCGTCGGCAAACTCGACGCCGTATTCGGCACATCGCGCAGCGCGCGGCGCATCATCCTTGAAGTGCGCATTCGCGCCGTCGACGACCAGATCGCCCGGCGACAGCAGGGGTAACAGCGCGTCGAGCGCAGTCTCGGTCGCCGCGCCCGCCGGCAGCATCAGCCAGACGATGCGCGGCGCCTGCAGTGCGGCCACCATGTCCTGCAGCGTGGCGCTGGCGTGATGGCCGGTTTCCGCCGCAATGGTCTCGCTCACCTCATGACTGCGGTTATGAACTGCGATCCTGATGCCCTTGCGCGCCAGACGCCGCGCCATGTTGCCGCCCATGCGGCCCAGTCCGACGAGTCCGAATTCCATGCTTGACTCCTTTGAGGTTTATGCTTGCATGGCGCAGCAATCGTGCCAGCAGTGAACACATGATAGAACGCAGGAATGACGGGTAAGTTGCGCAGAACATGCGCATTATCGGTGCGCGATGCACCCAATCAAGCCGTCAGCCCAGGGAACAGTTTGATCAGGCCGCCCGCGATCATTTCGATTGAAATTGCCGCGATGATCAGCCCCATCAGGCGCGTGACGACGTGAATCCCGGTTTTGCCGAGCCGCCGTGCAATCAACGGCGCGGCACGAAACGCCAGCCACACCGACACCGCCACCAGCACCACCGGAATCAGCAATAGCCCCTGGTGCAGCACATCGCCTTGCGCCGCGCCCGACGCCACGATCACATGGGTGATTGCGCCCGGTCCCGCCAGCAGCGGCACCCCCAGCGGCACCACGCCGACCGAGTCCTTTTCCTCGGCTTCAGCCGCCTCGTCCTCGGTCTGCCGCTGCGGGCTGACGTGCGCCTCCACCATCGACAGCGCCAGCAACAGCAGCAACAGGCCGCCAGCCACCGAGAAGGCGGCGAGGCGGATGCCGAAAAAAGCCAGCAGGGGTTCGCCGGCAAACGTGAACAGCGTCAGCACCCCCAGCACGGTCAGCGCCGCAATGCGCGCCGCTGCGCGGCTTTGCGCCAGTGTGAAGCCCTGGGTGGCGAGCAGGAAAATCGGGATCACGCCGACCGGGTCGACGATGGCAAACAGCGCGAATGCGGATTTGACGAGGGCGAAAATATCCATGCCTGCATCATAGCTGCAGGACGGGGCGAATCAGGTCCGGCGGAACACCAGATCCCACACACCATGCCCGAGGCGGATGCCGCGCTGCTCGAACTTGGTGAGCGGACGGGTGTCGGGGCGCGGCGCGTAGTCGGCAACGGTGTTTGCAAGCAGGGGTTCGGCGGCGAGCACCGCGAGCATCTGCTCGGCATAGTCCTGCCAGTCGGTTGCCAGATGGATGTAGCCGCCCTGCTGCAGCCGGCTGGCCAGCAATTGCACCAGCGGCCGCTGGATCAGGCGCCGTTTGTGGTGGCGTTTCTTGTGCCAGGGATCGGGGAAGAAGATGTGGATGCCGGCAAGGCTCTCCGGTTTGAGCATCTGCGTCAGCACCTCGACGGCGTCATGCTGGATGACGCGCACGCTGGTCAGCCCGCGCTCGCCGACCTGCTTCAGGAGCGCACCCACGCCGGGCGTGTGGACCTCGACGCCGAGGTAGTCGTTTTCAGGATGGGCAGAGGCAATCTCCGCCAGCCCCTCGCCCATGCCGAAGCCGATTTCCAGGATGCGCGGAGCGGCACGACCAAAGACGGCTTCGAGATCAAGCACGGCAGGCTGGTAAGGCAGCATGAACTGCGGCCCGATCTCGGCCAGCGCACGCGCCTGGCCGGAGCCGACACGGCCGGCGCGCAGCACATAGGAACGGATGCGCGGATGCGCGCCGGTATCAGTCGTCATGCTTACTTGCTGCCGGTAATGAGGCCGCTGGTGGGCGAACTGGGGCTGGCCTGGTAGACCTTCTTCGGCATGCGGCCGGCCAGGAAGGCCTCGCGGCCGGCCTCCACCGCCTTCTTCATCGCCGAGGCCATCAGCATCGGATTGCCGGCGCCGGCGATCGCGGTATTCATCAGCACCGCGTCGCAGCCAAGCTCCATCGCGATGGTGGCGTCGCTCGCGGTGCCGACACCGGCGTCAACGATCACCGGCACCGAGAGGCGGTCAATGATGATCTGCAGGTTCCACGGGTTGAGGATGCCCATGCCGGAGCCGATCAGGCTCGCCAGCGGCATCACCGCGACGCAGCCAATGTCTTCCAGCTGCTTGGCAGCGATCGGGTCGTCCGAAGTGTAGACCATCACCTGGAAGCCGTCCTTCACCAGCACCTCGGCAGCCTTGATGGTTTCGGCGACGTTGGGATAGAGCGATTCAGCGTCGCCCAGCACCTCGAGCTTGACCAGGGAATGGCCATCCAGCAGTTCGCGCGCCAGGCGCAGCGTGCGGATCGCGTCGTCGGCGGTATAGCAGCCGGCGGTGTTGGGCAGGTAGGTGTATTTCGACGGCGGCAGCGCGTCGAGCAGGCTGGGCTGGCTGGCGTCCTGGCCGATGTTGGTGCGGCGGATGGCGACGGTGACGATTTCCGCTCCCGACGCTTCGACCGCGAGGCGCGTCTGTTCGAAATCCTTGTACTTGCCGGTGCCGACCAGCAGGCGCGAGGCATAGGATTTTCCGGCGATGACGAGAGGGTTCATAAGGCAGTGAGAAAAGGGCAGGAGGTTAAGAGGTAATGCAAGAGGCTGAGGCTACACGCCTCGCGACTGTCAGCCGCCGCCAACCGCGACGACGATTTCCAGGCGGTCGCCACTGGCAAGCGCGGTGCTGGCATGCTGGCTGCGCGGGACGATTTCACCGTTTTTTTCGATGGCGATGCGTTTTCCCGCCAGATCCAGCGACTCGATCAGTTGGCTCAGGGTGAGCGGTGCAGGGAAACGACGGGGTTCGCCGTTGATGACCAGTTCAATCACAACTTCTATCCGGACGTGAGTTTCAGTATGATGCCGGATTCTACCCTGAAGCACCCTGCAGGGCATGAAGGCACCGCACCCTTGTATGGTGCTGCACCGCGCGGGCGTCGTATAGTGGCATTACCTGAGCTTCCCAAGCTCATGAGGAGGGTTCGATTCCCTTCGCCCGCTCCAGACAAGGCTTGCGGCCGTTGCCCGGCCGGGCTCAGTGCCGGTCCACACAGGTTCCCCCTTACCGTCACCCGGAAGGCTGGTCCCCGGGTTGAATCGCTCGCCGCCAGGTGGCGGACCTTAATATATGACTCGTGCTGCGACAGACGCAGCCATTGCTGGAAGGCGATCGGGGGGATTTCGACCCGCCATACTAAAGACCTGACGACCGCGCGCGGCCAGGGTTGAATTAAAGCTGGCCGCGCCCGCATAGCGGAGCACTCACTTACCCCAAGATCCTTGCTGCACCGCGGCATACGCTGACCGGCCCCCCCCAAGCTGAAATTTTTGATTTGAGCGCTCAAGTTTTCTCTGTCCCTGGCCGATAGTCCAGTTATGCGGTTGTGTGTCGATTTTTCGACGCCATCGCCGATCACCGAACAGGGCAAACCCGCCGCGAGACGGGGACGCAAAGTTACCGGTCTCAGCCTCCACCTTGGACGGCCGAGACAGCGGGACCGCCGGCAGTATCCCGGTCCCGCGTAACCCCCCCTGCTCCAAGGTCGGCCAGCCGCCGATACCGCGAGGTGAGCCTTATGGAGCGCGAGATGCCAGACAATTCAGTCGTAGTTAACCTCAATCAGTTCGAGCGGTCACGCCGTGCACAGGTCTCCGCCGAGACCCTGTCGATTCTGCATGGCTGCCGTGACCTGCTGATCGAGGGCGCGACACGGGTGCTGACCCGGCAGACCGAGGCAATGGAAAACACGCTGCTGGCAATGGCCGATCGCTCGCCGCTGCTGGATACGCGCAACAGCTACTACGGCGCCCAGGGCATCCTCAACAAACGGGCCAATGAGTTGCTGAGCAACTGCAAGGACGCGTTTTGCCAGACCTTCAACGATTTTGCCCATAACCGTGAAAAACCTGCCACCGGCGAACTGTCTGAACTCTCGCTGGTGGATGACCAGGATTTCGAAATCACGCTGGCAGTCGACAAGGCCACCTCGCGGCTGCGTTACAACTGCGCCGAGGAACTGGTCGCTCTGGATGCCAGAATCGGCCATCTGCTGGGCCGCACCGATCTGGCCGAGAACGACAGTCCGCTTGGCCCGCGTGCCTTGTGCGAAGCGCTGCTCGACGGCATTACCCGCATCCAGCCGGAACAGGATATCCGGATCGTGCTGCTTAACCAGTTCGACCTGGTGCTGACCACCGAGCTCGCGCAAATCTACCAATCCATCAACCGTTACCTGATCGACCGCGGCGTCCTGCCCGACCTCAAGGTCGGCGCGAAAAACCGGGCTCAAAGCACAGCCTCAAGCGCAAACAGCACGGCGACAGCCGCTGCCGCCCTTGCCGCTCAAGGACAAACGGGGGGCGACATGTTCAGGCTGTTCGAGCAGATGGCGCACGGCGGCAGTGCGCCGGCAGCGGGCGCCGGCGGGTACGCGGGCGGAGCACCTGCAGGCCTTGCCGGGTTCAGCCTGCTCGATTCGCTCAGCCAGCTGCAATCCGGCGCCATGATGCTGCCGGGCGGCGGTCGTTTCGAACTGCCCCTGCTGGAAGCCGCCACCCTTCAAAACGTGCTGCGCAGCCTGCAGCAAAGTCCGGTCATGCAGGCAGCAAGCCCCCTCGATGCGGTGCTGGTGGACGCGGTGGCCACGCTGTTCGACGTGGTGTTCGACGAAGCGACCATCCCTGATCGCCTCAAGGCGCAAATTGCACGCCTGCAGATTCCGGTTCTCAAGGCAGCAATGCTGGATCGCAACTTCTTCTCGCAATCGAATCATCCGGTCCGTCGCATGCTCGATGCGATTGCCACGCTTGCCATCCACCTGCCGGACAACGAGGCCGGCAATGCCCGGCTGAAGGCGATTTCGCAGATCGTCAGCAGTGTGCTCGACAACTTCGAGCAGGATATCGATGTATTTGATTCCGCCGCCACCGAGCTGGAGGCGATGGGTACCCTGCTGGAAGACACGCTGGAAGAAACCGTGGACGCCAGCCTGCAGCAGGATATTGCCCAGCTCAAGCAGTCCGAGCGTGCGGAACTCGCACCGGTGATCGTGCACGACTTCATCAATCGCGCGCTGAAGGATCATCCGGTGGTGGAAGCTGTTCGTGAATTCGTGCGGCGCGACTGGGCCCAGCTGCTGACCCATGACTACGTCAACGAAGGCGAACAGGGCGCTCATTTCAACAGCCATGTCGAAACCATGCGCGAACTGGTATGGAGCGTGCAACCCAAGACCGACATGGACGCACGACTGATGCTGGTGCGCATTCTGCCCGGACTGCTGAAGCGCCTGCGCGAGGGCGTGGCAGAAATCGACCTTCCGGAAAAACTGTCCGACCGTTTCTTTGCCACCCTGGTCATTCTGCACGCCAATGCAGTGCGCCCCAACGCACAGCCAGTTCCGCTGCCCGACATCACCCCCGAGGAAATCGAGGAACTGGCAGCCGCAACGGAAGCCGATGCGACCGCCGCGACAGCACCCGCGGCCGCCGCCGAACTTCCCGCCTCCGAGGTGGATGATGAGTTCACCCAGCGCGCACGTGCCCTGAACAAGGGCGACTGGGTGGAGTTCCACTACGACGACGGCACCTTCCGCTGGGCGCGTCTGGGATGGGCCAGCAGCATCAAGAACACCTATCTGTTCTCGGATCAGGAAGGCATGAACAGTTTTTCCATCAGCCTCAACCGCCTGGCCGACAAGCTGCGTCGTGGCGAAGCGGTATTGGTCGAACGCAAATCCATCACCGAATCGGCATTCGGCAAGCTGATGAACCTGTTCCGCCAGAAGCTTGGTGCCGCCTGATTCCGACATTCCATTGATTCACCCCGTCACCCCGGCTACTCTGCCGGGGTGAAATCGTTCTCATCCCGCGTTATCCACTGGCAACAGCGCCACGGTCGCCATGCCCTGCCCTGGCAGGCCAGCCGCGACCCTTACCGCATCTGGCTGTCGGAAATCATGCTGCAGCAGACCCAGGTCGCCACCGTCATTTCCTATTTTGAGCGCTTTGTGGCGCGCTTTCCCGATCTGAATGCGCTGGCGGCCGCGCACGAGGACACGGTGCTCGCGCTATGGAGCGGGCTGGGCTACTACAGCCGCGCGCGCAACCTGCATGCTGCCGCACGCACCATTGCCGAAAATCAGGGCGGGATATTTCCGGCGACGGCAGCGGCCATCACGCAGTTGCCGGGCGTCGGACGATCCACTGCCGCCGCCATTGCCGCACTGGCGTTCGGACAGCGCTGTGCCATTCTCGACGGCAACGTCAAACGCGTGCTGGCGCGACACGGCGGCATTGCCGGCTGGGCTGGCGACAAGAAGGTGGAAACGGCGCTGTGGCAGCTGGCCGAGTCACACCTGCCGCACACGGCCATCGAGACCTACACCCAAGGCATGATGGATCTCGGCGCGCTTGTCTGCACCCGCAGCCAGCCTGCCTGCACAGCCTGCCCGGTCAACGCAGACTGCATCGCACACACGCAGCAGAGAACCGCCGAACTGCCCACGCCGCGTCCCAAAAAAGTACTGCCCGAAAAGCAGGTCCAGATGCTGCTGCTGCTCGATCGCGGCGAACTGATGCTGGAAAAACGGCCGGCGCACGGCATATGGGGCGGAATGTGGAGCCTGCCCGAGCTTGCGCCCGATGCCGACCCGGCCAGCCACTGCCGCGACCACTTCGGTCACGTCGCGCTTGCTCAGCAGGTGATGCCGCAGCTCACGCACAGCTTCACCCATTTCAAGCTGCATATCCGGCCGGTGCAGCTGCAGCTCGCGCCTCGCCTAACCAGCCCGGCCGGGCAAATCTGGCTGCCCCTGTCCAGCGCCCTCGAAGCCGCCCTGCCCGCCCCCATCCGTACACTGGTAAAACAACTCGATTCCCATTGAGTTCCCAGCGTTCCGGCCGCAGGCGGCTCAGTAGGCGCTCACATTCAGTTACTGCCTGATTGCGGAGAGGGTGCTATACATAATCAATAGCCGTAATCACAGGAGGTGGTCATGAATACGCAGCTTGATGCGCCTGGCACCGCCGTCTTCGACCCTGACGGTTTTTTGATTGATCCGGACATGTGGAGCGAAAGCCTGGCTGATCGCGTCGCCCAAACTGACGGGGTGGGCGAGTTGAGCGATTTGCAGCTTGGTCTGCTGCACGCCTTGCGACGTGAATATGCCAAGCACGGCACCGTGACCGCGCTCAGTCATGTATGCCACCTCACCGGGCAAAGCGCCGACTGCATGCAGCATTTGTTCCCCAGTCCGCGCGAAGCGTGGCGGATCGCCGGATTGCCCAATCCGGGCGAAGAAGCCAAGTCCTATATGTAGAACATATTGCCGGGCGGGATTGCCTTGGCGGCCGCGCACGACGCGCCGCTAATTCAGCGGCGTATCGATGTAGGCCCGCCCTTGGGGACACCCCGAGTTGTAATGCCTCACGCCCGCGTGGCTGTAGGCAAGCGGAGCCCCCGCCCCACCGGTCGCCGGGTTGCGCTCGAAATGGACGCGCACCTCGCGCAGCATGGGAAAGCGCTTGGCCGGATCCGGCGTGCGCGGCGTCTGGCAGTCGAAGGTGACCGCATCTTTCAGCGCCGGGTCGGCCTTGGCCAGCGCCTCGCGCAGCAAAAGCAGATCGACTTCGCGCCCCATGTGGCGCGCGATCTCGCCGCCGATCGCACGATTGACGCGCTCGGTCAGCGCGGCCGCAGCGGCGAAGTACGCGACCTCGGCAAGGCCCGAGCAGCTGCCGTGTTTGGCCCACTGGTAGCGATCCAGGCAATCTGCGGAAGCCGGCATCACCTGCCCCAGCCGCGCGCGCGTGTCCGGCGGCAGTCGCAGCGGCGGCAGGCTGCAGAACGCCCCCCCGGTTTCGCCACCGCAATACGCCGGATGCTTGCGGTCGTTGCGATTCGGCCACAGTCCGTGCAAGGTCAGCGGCATCGCCTTGAAGCCGGTTTCGGACAGGGCCCGACACTGCGCAAACTGTTGCTTGCGCTGCGGCTCGTCCTCGCAGAACGCCGGTGCAACGCTCAGCGCCAGCAGGTAATAGTCGAAACGCGCCGGCTCGGCGCAGCCGGCCAGCGGCGCCAGCAACAGCGCCAGCAGCATTCCCTTCCATCGCATGTTCAGTCTCCAATACGGCAACATCGTGCCATAAACCGATGGCCTCGCTTCTTCCGGATTCCGGTAAAATCGACGTTTTCCATTGCTGAGAGATTTTTCACCATGTCCATGGCCGACCGCGATGGCGTCATCTGGTACGACGGCAAACTCGTACCCTGGCGCGACGCCACCACCCACGTCCTCACCCACACCCTGCACTACGGCATGGGCGTATTCGAGGGTGTGCGCGCCTACAAGGCCGAACAGGGCACATCCATTTTCCGTCTGCAGGAACACACCGACCGGCTGTTCCGTTCCGCCCATATCCTCGGCATGAAAATGCCGTTCGACAAGGCCACGATTTACGAAGCGCAGCGCACCGTGGTGCGTGAAAACGGGCTCGAATCCGGCTACCTGCGCCCGATGGCGTTTTACGGTTCCGAGGCCATGGGCATCTCGGCGAAGAACCTGTCGGTGCACGTCATCGTCGCCGCCTGGCCGTGGGGCGCCTATCTGGGGCAGGAAGCGCTGGAGCGCGGCATCCGTGTGAAGACCAGCTCGTTCTCGCGCCATCATTCCAACGTCACCATGTGCAAGGCCAAGGCCAACGGCAACTACATGAATTCCATCCTCGCGCACAGGGAAGCCGAGATGGACGGCTACGACGAGGCGCTGCTGCTCGACGTCGACGGCTTTGTCTCCGAAGGCTCGGGCGAGAACATCTTCATCGTCCGCGACGGCAAGCTCTACACCCCCGACCCGAGTTCCGCCCTGGTCGGCCTCACCCGCGACACCATCATCCAGCTGGCGGAGGAAAACGGCCTGCAGGTGATTGAAAAACGCATCACCCGCGACGAGGTCTACATCGCCGACGAGGCCTTCTTCACCGGCACCGCCGCCGAAGTCACGCCGATCCGTGAACTCGACAACCGCACCATCGGCGAAGGCACGCGCGGGCCCATCACTGCCAAGCTGCAGGCCTTGTATTTCGATTGCGTTTACGGTCGTTCCCCCACCCACACCGACTGGCTCACCCCGGTCAAGTAAGCGAGGTCGGCATGAGCGAGCGGGACGACAATACCCAAAAGGGCATAAATACCCAAAAGGGCATAAATACCCAGCGGGTCATCGAGGTCACCGAGGGCGACCTGCCCCTGCACTGCCCGATGCCGCAGCACGCCGACTGGAATGCACACCCGCGCGTCTATCTGCCGATCGAGGCGCGCGGCGATGCGCTGTGCCCGTATTGCGGCACGCTCTATCGTTTGAAAGGCAAGCCCAGCGGCGCCCATCATTGAGTCAACAGCCCAACCCGGGCTGGCTTCATTGAGGGCATTGTTCGCCACGCGGGCCACGACACGGCGTATTCACGCAATCCGAGAATCATGTCCGAACACGCTTTCCCCACCCCCGAAGCTGCCGAAGCAGCGTTCTATGCCGCCTTCGAGGCGCGCTCGCTCGACGCGATGATGGCGGTCTGGGCAGGCGATGACAGCATCGCCTGCATCCATCCCCTGGCTGCGCCGCTGAATGGGCGCGCTGCGGTG
>JAKBJA010000102.1:0-2386 GCA_021836225.1 Pseudomonadota bacterium
ACAGCGCATGAATCTCGCGCTGCATCAGTTCGCCCATGGCTTCGTACACCAGCCGATGGCGGGCGAGGGTGGAGAGATTACGGAATTTAGGTGACACCAGTGTGAGACGGAAATGCCCGCCGCCCGAGGCGGCACCGGCATGGCCCTTGTGCTGGGCACTTTCGTCTTCCAGCGTATAGGTTTCGGGCTCCAGTGCGGCGAGGCGCTGGCGGATCAGGTCGGCCGTGCTCATGCGGGCAATACTTTCTTGAAGGGTTTGACGCTGACGTCGGCATACACGCCTGCAGCCACATAGGGGTCGGCATCGGCCCACGCCTGCGCGTCGGCCAGCGAATCGAATTCGGCGACGATCAGGCTGCCGGAAAAGCCCGCGGCACCGGGGTCGTTGCTGTCGATGGCGGGGAAGGGGCCCGCCAGCAGCAGGCGGCCGGCTTGTTGCATGGCCTGCAGCCGTTCCAGGTGCGCAGGACGGGCGGCAAGCCGCTTATTCAGACTGTCGGGTACATCCTGTCCGACGATGGCATAGAACATTATTGTTTGTCTTCCTTGTCCAGGTCGGCTTTATCCAGATACTTGGTCAGCATCATGCTCTGACCGATCACGAACACCAGCATCAGCCCCAGGCTGCCGAACAGCTTGAAGTTGACCCAGGCGTCAGTCGAGAAATTGAAGGCGACAAACAGGTTTGCAACCCCCATGAAGGCAAAAAAACCGCCCCAACTTGCATTTAATCGACCCCAGGCCGGGTCGGGAAGTTCCATCTGCGTGCCCATCAGGCTTTTGATGACGTTGCGGCCGAAGGCGGCGGCGCCAAAAATGATGCCGGCGAAAATCCAGTACAGCACGGTCGGCTTCCATTTGATGAAGTTCTCGTCGTGCAGCCACAGGGTGGCGCCGCCGAATACCACGATGATGCCGAGGCTGACCCACAACATGGTTTCGACTTTATGGCCGCGCAGCTTGACCCAGGCGATCTGGCCGAAGCTGGCGACGATGGCGACCAGGGTGGCGAGATAGATGCCGGGTTTTTCGCCGGCACCCGCCGGTTGCGGCAGGCCGAGGCCGGCCATGAAGGCGCGCGTGGCTTCGGCATTGGCGTCGCCTATTTTGTAGGCGACGAAAAAGACGATGATGGGGAAAAGGTCAAACAGGAGTTTTCTCATTATTGGGATAGCTCGGCAGCGGGCTGCAATTCGGGTGACGGGGTATTTTGCTATGATTCCCCCTCCTGACCAAGCGCTTTTGGCCCTGGTCGCCCGAACCTGATCATCGATGCTCAATATCGATCTGCATTGCCATTCCAATGTGTCTGACGGCATGCTGCCACCCGCCGAAGTCGTCGCGCGTGCGGCGGCCAACGGCGTGCACGCACTTGCCCTGACCGACCACGACGACGTGGCGGGGATCGCTGCCGCGCAGGCGGCGGCAGATGAGACCGGGCTGATTTTGATCCCGGGGGTCGAAATATCGGTGAGCTGGGGTGGCCAGACCGTGCATATCGTCGGCCTGCGCATTGACCCCAGCCATCCCGAGCTGGCCGCCGGTCTCGCCAGCATCCGTGTCGGACGCATCGAACGCGCCCGCCGCATGGGCGACGATCTGGCAAAGTCCGGCATCGCCGGCGCCTACGAGGGCGCCCACGACTACGCCGTCAACAAAGAGATGGTGGGGCGCACCCACTTTGCGCGCTGGCTGGTGGCGCAGGGCCACGCGCCCGACATGCGCAGCGCGTTTCGCCGCTACCTTACGCGTGGCAATCCCGGCTACGTCGAACATGAATGGACCTCGCTGGAAAACGCCGTCAGCTGGATCCGCGCCAGCGGCGGCATGGCGGTGGTCGCGCATCCCGGGCGCTACGCCTTCAACGCGCGTGACCTGCACCTGCTGCTCGATGCCTTCCGCGCGCTGGGCGGCGAGGGCATCGAGGTCATCACCGGCAGCCACCATCCGTCCGAATACGGCAAGTTTGCCGACCTGGCGCGCGCCTTCGGCCTCAAGGCCTCGCGCGGCGCAGACTTCCATGCACCGGGCGAGGGCATCGACATCGGTCGCCTGCCCGCGCTGCCGCATTACTGCCAGCCGGTGTGGCATGGCTGGCCGGAACTCGAGCCGCACTTTTCCTTTTCAATAGCCTGAGACTGTATGGCGCAATTTTTCAATATTCATGCGGATAATCCGCAGCTGCGGCTGATCCAGCAGGCGGTCGACATTCTCAAGCGCGGCGGCGTGATCGTTTATCCAACCGATTCCTGTTATGCACTCGGCTGCCACGTCGGCGACAAGGAAGCGGCGATGCGGCTGCTGTCGGTGCGCGGGCTCGACACCGGGCACGACCTCACGCTGGTCTGCCGCGACCTGTCCGAGCTCGGGCGCTACGCCCAGGTCG
>JAKBJA010000102.1:3224-9758 GCA_021836225.1 Pseudomonadota bacterium
GGCCTTGAATCTGATTCCGCTGCCGCCGCTCGACGGCGGCCGCATTGCGGTGAGTCTGCTGCCGGTGAAGCAGGCCATGCAGTTCGCCCGGCTGGAGCCTTACGGCCTGTTCATTCTGCTCGGTCTCATGTTCACCGGCATCCTCGGCATCATCCTGTGGCCGCTGATCAGCCTGTTCATCGGCCTCACGGCACTGGTCACCGGCCTCGATCCCGCGCAGCTGGTCGGCCTGATCCAGGTCGTGCTGTCCTGATTGTCTATTTCCTTACCTTTTACGCCTAACCGAAAATGTATTCCGACCGCGTTCTCTCCGGCATGCGCCCCACCGGGCGCCTGCATCTTGGCCACTACCACGGCGTGCTCAAAAACTGGCTGCGCCTGCAGAACGAATACCAGTGCCTGTTCTTCGTCGCCGACTGGCACGCGCTGACCACGCATTACGACAGCCCTCAGGTGATCGACGAGAACGCGCGCGACATGGTGATCGACTGGCTCGCCGCCGGCGTCGATCCGGCACAGGCGACGCTGTTCGTGCAGTCGCGCGTGATCGAGCATGCCGAACTGCATCTGCTGCTGTCGATGATGACGCCGCTGGGCTGGCTGGAACGCGTGCCGACCTACAAGGATCAGCAGGAAAAGCTGTCGAACAAGGATCTCTCGACCTACGGCTTCCTCGGCTATCCGCTGTTGATGAGTTCCGACATTCTGATCTACCGCGCCAATCTGGTCCCGGTGGGCGAAGACCAGATTCCGCATGTCGAATTCACCCGCGAACTGGCACGCCGTTTCAACCATATGTACGGTCGAGAACCCGACTTTGAGGACAAGGCGCGCGCCGCAGTGAAGAAACTCGGCTCGAAGAAGGCGCGCGTGTACGAGGAGTGCCGCACCGCCTATCAGGAAAAGGGCGACAGCGAGGCGCTGGAATCCGCCAAGGCGCTGCTGAACGATGCGCAGAACCTGTCGCTGAACGACCGCGAGCGCCTGTTCGGCTACCTCGAAGGCTCCGGCAAGATGATCCTCGCCGAACCCGAGGCGTTGCTGACCGAAGCCTCGAAGATGCCCGGGCTGGACGGCCAGAAAATGTCCAAGTCCTACAACAACACCATTGCCCTGCGCGAAGACCCGGAGGCGGTCACAAAGAAAATCCGCACCATGCCGACCGACCCCGCGCGCGTGCGCCGCACCGACCCCGGCAACCCGGCCAACTGTCCGGTGTGGCAGTTCCACCTGGTGTATTCGGACGACGGCGTGCGCCAGTGGGTCACCGCTGGCTGCACCAGCGCTGGCATCGGCTGCATCGAATGCAAGCAGCCGGTGATCGACGCCGTGCTTGCCGAGCTCGCGCCGATCCGTGAGCGCGCCAAGTATTACGAAGACAGCCCAGACCAGGTGCGCAATATCCTCGCCGATGGCTGCGAGAAGGCGCAGGAACTGGCGCGTGACACCATGCGCGACGTGCGCGAGGCGATGGGGCTGACGTTCGGCTGAGCGCGAAAGATCCCCCGATTCGCTTTATTTCGGGCTCGTGCGGGTGTCTGCACGTCCGAAGTCAAGCTGTCCCACCACGCGCGGCGCATCACCTGGCTGCAGTTGCAGCATCACCGCCTCGCCCGAGCCAATGCTGAAGCCGGTCACTGCCTGGATGTTGGCATGGTGGGTCACCAGGATGAGCAGGGGGCCGTCCGCAGCTTGCCGGGCCAAAAACGCGTTCAGCGCGACAAGGCTGTTCAAGCGGTCCTGCGGGCGCGCGAAGAACGAATTCAGCGCGGGTAGGAGGGTCACCGGGCCGAGCTTGAGCAACTTCGCAGTTTCCTGGCATCGACACCATTGGCTGGAATAGACCCGCGCGCCCTGGATGCCGTGGTCGCGCAGCCAGTTGCCGACCGCGGCCGCCTGCACCCGACCATTGTGATCCAGGTTGCGCTGGGTATCGCAGTTGTCCAGAGTGAACAGGGGGGGATCGCCAAATCCGGGCGCGTGAGCGTGCCGCATCATCAGCACGTGTCCGCCCTGCTGCAAGCGCGGCAGAAGATCGGCCTCGTTCGCCGCTGCCGGAACTGCTGCCAGCATGACCAGCACCAGCCAACACAGGTGCATTCGCTGACTCGCGGCTTTCAGAATGTAATCGATCGCGTGTCTCGCCATGGCAGTTCTCCGGTTGCGCGTCTCTCCCGCGCTTCAGCATTGCCCGCGGTCGCCGCGCTGTGCAATATATCAACCACAGCGATTAATGGCCCCAATAGATCAATCTAGCGGGTTTTCTGAATGTTTTCCGGTGAACTGAATTGCCCGCGCGCCCTGATCGTCCACTATTCGCGAACGGGACATACCGCCAGGCTGGCAGAGGTGCTTGCAAATGAAATACGCCAGCGCGGTTATGCCGTCGACACCGAGGCCATCCGGGTCGAGCGAGACTGGAACAAGTGGCTGCTGCCGCTCCCGCTGCTTCCGCTACTGCCCCTTCTACCCGTCTATCTGTTGAGCGCGCGGTTCCGCTGCGTCTGGCACCGGATCTATCCTCAGCCGGAGCAAGCGATCCGGCCGCTCTCCTTTCCCGACGTGTCCGCCTACGACCTGGTGCTGTTGGGTACGCCGAAGTGGCTCTATGCCTCCTTTCCGGTGGCCCGCTGGCTGAAGACGGTCCGTGGCCTGGAAGGCAAACGGGTTGCGCCCTTCGCGACCTTTTGCGGTCCGCCGCTCAAGGTCTTCGAGTTGGAGATGCTCTTCGAGCCGCTGGCATTGCGCCTTCGTGCGCGCGGCGCGACGGTCGTGGGCCGCTTGGGGGTCTCCAGCCACTATCATCCGTATTTTTTCTTCGGCGAGATGGAACGCCTGTTCCGCTTCATCAGCCGCAAGGCCTTCAAGCGGCCGCTCGCCGATTTCACGCTGGACGGCGAGCTCGGCCAGGCCGAGGTGCAGCGATTTTGCGACGCGGTCTGCACGAAATGAATCCGGTAACGGTCAGTTCTCCGTCCCCGGCTTCAGGGTGCGCAGCTTCTTGGTTTCGCCCCGCCGTTGCTTGCTGTCCAGCCGGCGTTTCTTCGATGCCAGCGTGGGTCGGGTGGGGTGGCGCGGCGTCTCCACTTCGCAGGCTTCGCGAATCAACTCGAACAGCCGTTCCAGCGCATCGTCGCGGTTGCGCCGCTGGCTGCGATAGCGTTCGGCTGAGAGGATCAGCACGCCGCCCTGGGTGATGCGGCGGCCGGCCAGGGCCATGAGGCGGGCGCGCACCGGGTCGGGCAGCGAGGGGGAATGGGCGACGTCGAAACGCAGTTGCACGGCGGTCGACACCTTGTTGACGTTCTGCCCGCCGGGGCCCGAGGCGCGCACGAAGTCTTCCTGGATTTCGCGCTCGTCGAGTTCGATCTGGGCGTTGACCCGGATCATGCGTGGGGCTTTGTGATCACCACTTCACCACGTGCACGTTGTTGAGCGTGCGCCCCAGAAAGCGCTCGCCGATGGTCTGGAAGCGCAGCGGCACGTCGGTGACGTAGAAGTCGTAGCGCGGCTGGGCCGGGCCGGGGTTGGCGAGCTTCTTTTCGGCCAGGACCGCCGCGACCTGCTCGGCCATGGCTTCGGCGGAATCGACCAGCGCGACGTCGTCGCCGACCACTTGGCGCAGCAGCGGTTTCAGCAGCGGGTAATGGGTGCAGCCCAGCACCAGGGTGTCGATGTGCTCGGCCATCAGCGGCTTCAGGTAATCCTGCGCGGTGAGCCGAGTGACTTCATGGTCGAGCCAGCCTTCCTCCACCAGCGGCACGAACAGCGCGCAGGCCTGCGAATGGATGCGCGAGTCGGGCGCGTAGTCGTGGATGGCGCGCGCGTAGGCGTTGCTGTTGATGGTGGTGGGGGTGGCGATGACGCCGATCTTCTTGCCGCCGCGGGCCGACTGCGCGCCCGCATCGATCACGTCGAGCACCGGCACCGGCGACAGGTCCTTGACGATTTGCGAGGCCACCGCCGCCATGGTGTTGCAGGCGATGACCAGCATCTTGACGTCCTTTTCCAGCAGGAACTCTGCGATCTGGGTGGTGAAGTGGGCGATGGTCTCGACCGACTTCACGCCGTAGGGCACGCGCGCGGTGTCGCCGAAATAGACGATGTTTTCGTAGGGCAGGCGCTCCATCAGGGCGCGGACCACCGTCAAACCGCCGATGCCGGAATCGAATACGCCGATCGGGGAGGTTGCATTCGTGGACATGGGTGGCAAGATGGCGGAATGAGGAAAACGGCATTTTACCTGCAGGGCCGCGCTGCACTGCATTCTTCGGCGCGGTATCCATCATGAGCGAGTGCGGCTGCGATTCGGTGTGCAATGCGGCACCGCCCGACCCGCGCTACCGGCGCGCGCTGTGGATTGCGCTGGTGCTGAACGTGCTGATGTTCGGCGTGGAACTCATTGCCAGCTTCTCGGCGCAGTCGGTGTCGCTCTTGGCCGATGCGGTCGACTTTCTGGGCGACGCCGGCAACTACAGTGTGGCGCTCTTCGTCCTGGGCCTGGCGCCGGTGTGGCGCTCGCGCACCGCGCTGTGGAAAGGCTGGCTGATGGTGGGCTACGGCGTATTCGTGCTCGGCAAGTCGGCCTGGCAGTGGACCGCCGGCATCGTGCCGGAGCCGTTCATCATGGGCTGGGTGAGCCTCTTGGCGCTGGCCGTCAACGTCGGCGTGGCGGCGCTGCTGTATGCGCATCGCCAGGGCGACGCGCAGGCGCGTTCGGTGTGGCTGTGCTCGCGCAACGATGCGCTGGGAAACATCGCGGTGATGGGTGCGGCGGCCGGAGTGTGGGCGACCGGGCACGGCTGGCCGGATATTGCGGTGGCGCTGGTGCTGGCGGGGCTGGCACTGACATCGGGGGCGTCGGTAATCCGCCACGCGAGGGACGAATTGCGCGCGGCTTAGGCTTGCTGGCGCTGCAGCGCCCAAGCGACGTGCTCGCGCACCATCTCGGACGGATGAACC
Source organism: Pseudomonadota bacterium (assembly GCA_021836225.1). The sequence continues at coordinate 8,187 of JAKBJA010000102.1, forward strand.
AGGCGCGCGCCGAGTGCGGTCAGGATATCGGGCGAAGCCGGCGCGTTGCCCAGCGCCACCGCGATATTGCGCAGCCAGCGCTCGTGCCCGATGCGGCGGATCGGCGAGCCCGCCAGCCGTTCGTTGAAATCGGCTTCGCTCCAGGCGAACAGGTCCGCCAGCCGTGCGCTGTCCAGTCCATTGCGAACCCCGAAATCCGGCAGCGCAGCGGTCTGCGCGAAACGGTTCCACGGACACACCAGCTGGCAGTCGTCGCAGCCGTAGATGCGGTTGCCGATCAGCGGGCGCAGTTCCAGCGGGATGCTGCCCTTGAGTTCGATGGTCAGATAGGAAATGCAGCGCCGCGCGTCGAGCGTGTAGGGCGCGACGATGGCCTGTGTCGGGCAGACGTCGAGGCAGGCCTGGCAGGTGCCGCAGTGGCCGGCTTCGGGCGTGTCCACCGGCAAGGGCAGGTCGGTGTAGATCTCGCCGAGAAAGAACCACGAGCCGTGTTGCCGGTTCAAGAGCAGCGTGTGCTTGCCGCGCCAGCCCAGGCCAGATTTGCTGGCGAGCTCGACTTCCAGCACCGGCGCGCTGTCGGTGAAGGCGCGGAAATGGTGTTCGCCGATTTCCGTGCTGATTTTTTCGGCCAGGCTTTGCAGGCGGTTGCGCAAGACTTTATGGTAGTCGCGCCCCAGCGCGTAGCGCGAGACGTAGGCGGTGTCGGCGTCATTCAGCACCGCATGCGGGTCGGCAGCGGCGGGCGGAAAATAATCCAGCCGCGCGCTGATGATGCGGACGGTGCCGGGTACCAGTTCGGCGGGACGGCTGCGCTTGGTGCCGTGCGCCGCCATATAATCCATCTCGCCATGAAAGCCCCGATCCAGCCATTCCAGCAAGCCCGCTTCGGCCGCGCCCAGTTCTCCGTCGGCAATGCCCACGGCGGCAAAGCCGAGCTCGCGCCCCCAATGCTTGATTTGCTGCGCCAGCCGCGCTAAATCTATTTCATGCATAGCAAGGATGATACCGTGCGCTGCCATAGCCATCTGGCCGACGAGGCGGCGACGCTGGCATTCGGCGCGAAGCTGGCGCGGGAACTGGCGCCCGGCCTCACCCTCTACCTCGAAGGCGATCTCGGGGCGGGCAAGACGACGCTGGTGCGCGGGGTGCTGCGCGCGCTGGGTTACGGCGGCCGGGTGAAGAGCCCGACCTACACGCTGGCAGAAAGCTATAGCCTGCCAGCGTTTGAGCTGTATCATTTTGATCTATATCGTATGCATCACCCGCGTGAATGGCTCGACGCCGGGTTTCGCGATGTCAGCGACGGTCAGGCGGTGAGCCTGATCGAATGGCCGGAAAAGGCCGCCGGCTGGTTGCCGCCGCCGGACGTGATCGTCCGGCTGACGATCGCAGACGACGCGCGTGAAATCGAATGCGAGGCTGCAAGCCCGCGCGGCGCTCACTATCTGGAGACATGTTGCACGAACTGCTGAAAATTTTCCTGCTGTGCAGTGTGCTGGCGTCGGGCTGGGCCCAGGCGCTGCAGCTGTCTGCTACCCGCTTGTGGCCGTCGCCCGATTACACGCGGATCAC
>JAKBJA010000091.1 GCA_021836225.1 Pseudomonadota bacterium
CGATGTAAGCCGAACGAGGCCGCCACCCGCGCCGCCGATTCGCCTTCGGCCATGCGCTGCACCGCCAGCAAACGCATCTCCTCCAGCGTCGTGTGATCCAGCGTGCGGCCGTCTCGTTTCATGCGGGCAGTATAGCAGAATGTCTGCTAAATTACTGACTTGTGAGTAAATGCTTGTGGTGGGGCCGGGGCAGGCGGTAGAAAGCGGTGGTTGTCAAGGAAGATGTCGCCTGCACGTTCACGCGGCCTCGCGCCGCAGGTTCTCCCCTGCCACTTCGTCCGGCCGGTTGATCCAGACTTCCGTTGGCAGTGACCAGTTCCGAATGCCACGACTCCAGCGTTCGGGATGGCGTTTACGCGCAGCTTCGTAGACGCTTGCGCGGTGCGCGAAGATCGCTGCATCCCGGCCGGCATGACGCTCGCCGGGACTCACGAACTTGAGAGCGCGGTGCTTGTGTTCTCGGCTTGATGCTACGGCTTCCTTACTTGAGGCATAACACTCAGGTTGCAGTGGGCGGGCCGCGCACCGGACCGTCCGCTGCAACCGGTCATTAGCCCGCAGGTTCGTATAGCGGCGCTTCCTCCCTTGCAACCACGGTGTCGTAAAGCCCGTAATGCGTCAGGCCCTCATGGCTCTCGATTCCCGTATAGCGGAGCGAGGCGTCTTCGTAGCGGCGGAATGCGAACACCGCCTGGTTCATCTGCTCAGTGTTGAATACCTTGAGTCGCACGAGCAAATGGAAGTCTTTGACCGTCAGGCCGGTGACTGCCAGGAACAAATCCGGCTCCAGCTTCGTAATTACGTCCTGCAGGGTGTTCTCGCGAAAGTCCGTCAAATACATGAACGCCGGGATGCGGGTGGCGAACTTGATGAGCTTCTCCTGCACCAGCTTGCGCTTGGATTTGTATTCCTTTTCCTCCTCGGTGAGCTGCTTCTTCTGCTTCTCCGTGAGTTCCTTGTCCTTGGCCTTGTTCTTGAGCTCCTTGACCTTCTCGCTCTTGTTGATGATCGTCTCGATGATGTTGTCGCCGAGGGCGCGCCAGCCCTCGATGCGCTCCACGGCGGCCATCGCTTCGGGGTTGTCCAGGATGCGGCGCAGGGTGTCGTTGTCCACGTTCACCAGGAGCGCGCTCTCCCACTTGCGCGCCAAAAGCGTTGCCGAAGTGCCGGCCATGGCGATGTCGAGAATGCCGCCGGCGTCGATCTGCGTCATGTTGGCGCCGTCGTAGGCCAGCACGGGCAGGAAGGACACCAAGTCCTTCACCGCGTTCTCCGGGTTCGGATCGTTGGGCGAAAGCCCGATCGCGTAATCGGACAACTGGCGCAGCGCGCGCGTGGGCGCGAAATCTAACACGAAGCAGACCGGCTTGAGGATTTCCTCCTCATTCGGGTTGTCGCCGTTGGGGTTCTTGATGGACCACGGCGACTGCACGCGGAACGCGGCCTGAAAGTAGGTCTCCGGCGACTTGAGATTGCGCAGCATCAGGATGGACGACCACTGCGGCACGGTCACGCCGGTGGTGAGCTTGCCGCACGAGAGCGTGATGGTCTTGGTGTCGAAGCCGCTGCCGATGGCGCGGCGCACCGGCGGCAGGGCATCTAGCCCGATGCCTGCCGATGTGCCCGCCGCCACGACCACCGTGTAGTCGTGCCAGAAGGTGTTGTGCTTTTCGACCAGCAGGTTCGCCATCGCATGGCAGGCCGCGACATTGGGCAGGAACCAGAACGAGTGCTGGAGGTAGGGCAGCAGGCGCACATCCGAATACGGAAACGGCGGCCGCGTGCCGGTCTTGAGAAATTCCACCGACTTGGGCGCGTAGCCGCCGTGGATGATGTCCAGCCACTTCTGCACCTCATCCTTGTGCTTGAATTGCACGGCCTTGCCCGTGCCGGTGGCGGCGAAGAACTCGTTCAAGTCGAACTCGTTGAATTCCCCGCTGCTGGCAATGGCCAATAGCTCGTCCGGCATCTGGTAGGTCAAAAGCCGCATCTGCGGCAGCGCGCCGTAGGGGTTCCACTGGCCGGGGTGCCTGGCGGCGAATCCCTCCTTGGCGCGCTGCTCGTCGGTGTAGGTCCAGTTGAAAATCTGCTCCTCGATGAACTCGCCGGTAGCCAGCGCCCGAAACGGCGTGCCGGAGAGATAGAGATAGGCCTCGGTGGTGATGGGCAAAAAATCCGCCTCGTCCTCCGCAAGTTCCTCGAAATCTTCCTTGAAGTCCTCGATGGTGGCGTCTTTGGTTTTTCGACCGGAGAGGTTCGTGCCGTACTCGGCCTTTGCCTCGGTCCCCGCGTCGTCCTCGCCCTCGAACAGCTCCTTGGCGGTCTCGCGCCACGCGCCGAAGTGGTATTCGTCGAACACCACCAGATCCCAGTTGAGGGTGTGTATCCACTCGTTCTTGGGCTTGATGTTGCCGGCCGCGTCGCGGCCCAGGAAGTCCTGGAAGGAGCCGAAATAGACCAGAGGCCGGGCCGGATCGGCCGCACGCGGGTCACCAGCGGTGCTACGGGAGAAGAACTGCCAGCCGTCGAAGTCCACGTGGGACTCCAGATCGGTCTGCCAGGCATCCTCGACCGCCGGTTTGAAGGTCACCACCAGCACGCGCTTCGCTCCGAGCCGCTTCGCCAACTGGTAGGTCGCGAAGGTCTTGCCGAAGCGCATCTTCGCGTTCCAGAGAAAACGCGGCACGGCGTGCATGTCCTCCTTCCAGATGGAGTGGAAGTAGGCATGGGTCTTCTCCACCGCCTCGCGCTGCTCGCGCCGCATCGCGAACGTTTCGTGATGGGTGCCGGTGAAGCGCTGCCCGGTGCGCAGCTCGGCAAGCACCGTCTTCACGTCCGCCACCGTGCAACGCACCCACTCGCCCGTGACGATGTCGAATTTCTTCTTTTCGAGAGCCGCGCGCACCTCGTGATCGCTGAACGTGGTGCCGTCGGCCTGCTCGGCGGGCTCGTCGAGCTCGATGCGGTAGTTCTTGATAGCGGCGGTCTTGAGCTGTTCGGCCACGCGGCTCTTTACATCGCGCGTGGTCTGGCCGATCTTGAGCAGTCCCGTGTGCGCCGCGTCGCTGATCGAATAGGCGTAGATGCGCGGCCTGGCTTCCGGCTTGGGTGCGAGGATTGCCTCGATGGTGGGCTTACTCATCTGCATCATTGCCAAGATTCATCGCCTTGACTTGGGACTCGATGTATGCCTGCTCCTGCTTGGTAATTCCATATTTCTCGTAGAGAGATTCGTCCGTCCAAGTGCGGTTCCATGCCTGCATCGGCACCCAAACATAGGTGGAGTGTGTCGCATGTTGAGTAATTTTCCTTAAAGAGACGAGGAAACGGAAAAATCGCGTCCTGTAATACGACTGGAGATTTTCTGCTGCCTTGCGTGATCCTACATAAAAGAACAGAAATGATTGCGTGCATACCGAGGGTGGCGGTGCAATTATGGGTTTCCCCAAAATCTGATGTGGAAGGGTATCACCCGCCCCATACGCCTCGGGGACGAGGAGTTTCCAACTGTCCACTAGATGTTCACTCTTGGTAATTGCGCTTCGTTCAATGTAACCAACGGATCGCTTATTCTTACGAATGTAATAGAGGGGCACATCGCCCGAACGCTCCTTTTCGTGGAATCCATCGAAGTTAGATGTCCAACCAAACTCCTTGTCACGGGCAAGGATTGAATTTATCGATGTTTCACCGTGTTTCAGCACCTTGTGCAGAATCGTTACGGCACGAGCATCCCGAACAAAAACGTCATATTCACCCAAGTTGCGAGGTACAGGGCCAACAATCTCGCCACCGCTAATCGTCGTGACATTGCAATCACCGTCGTGAGATGCATCCCAAAGGAAATAGCAAACACCAGCCTTGACCTCCACACCTGGGAAAACATCACCAGCAGCCGGATAATCCACCAGTTCGCGCATTCGCCGGTCGCCTAGCATCGTCTGGCGAAACTCACTGAGGCCGAGGCCGGAAGCCATCCAGCGTGATGGGATGACCATCGCTAGGAATCGCGGCTCAAGTGTCTTTGCCTGTACCACGAAGTGCTGATAAATCGGCACGTCTCGCGTGCCGCCGTCCGAACCTAATTGATACGGCGGATTCCCAATGATGACGTCGAATTGCATATCGCCTCCAAACAGCCCGGCCATGCGAGTCTTGATGTCGTCGGTGTGGATGAACACATAGGCGTGGCTTTCCAACCCTTCGCCTCGGTCGTAGGTCGCCTGGCCTGCGCCGCAGAACGTGCACTTGCCATTGGCCCAGGTGTGCTCCACGCGCTCGAACCAGATATGGCCCGCCTCGCTTGCGAACGCCTTGCAGATGGAATGCGGCCCGTTGGCGTGCTTGCTGCAATACACGCTGCGCCGCGCAAGCATGGCGGTCAGCCGGGTAATGCCGATGCCAAACACCTGCTTGGTCAGGATGTGATCCACGCGCGCCTGCAGGTCGGGGATTTCGTCCTTCAGTCCTTCAACCAGACGGCGGGTGATCTCGCGCAGGAACACGCCGCTCTTGGTGCAAGGATCGAGGAAGCGCACCGTCGGGTCGGCCCAGAGGTTCGCCCCGCCGTGACCGGCCGCCCACGCCTCGGCCAGCGTGTCGAGCATCCGGTTGGCGAACTCCGGCGGCGTGAACACCTCGTCGTTCGAGAGGTTCGCGATGCAGGTCAACACATCCGGGTTGCGGCCGCGCAGGGTGAAGGGGGCTTTCTCCATCATGGGTGCGCTCCCAGCACGAAGCGTGCGCGTTCGATACGCAGCATCTGGTAGGGCGTCATGAACTGCACGGCCAGGCCCACGCAGGCGTCGGGGATCTTGATCCGGTTCGCCGAGTTGGATGGATGCTCGTGGGTCACCATCACATGATTGCCGGCCAGCGCGTGCGCGATCAGATAGAAGTCCGCCGCTTGCAGAAAGGTGTTGATGGCGGCCGGGGTATAGTGCTGGCTGGTGGCCCAGTTGCTCACTTGCCCAAACCGCGCATCCAGCGCTGACGGCGTGCGTCGGAAGAGGTGCCTGCCGTGGGTTTTGGCCCAGTCCGTCAACTCATCCTGACCGGCCTCGATTTCATCGGCCACCTTGTCGATACTGAACACCGTGTCGGTGTTGCCCTTGTGCACCAGCCAGTCCCAGAAGGCCGGGCAGAAATCCAGCCCGTAGTGCAGGTTCTTCGCGGACATGAACACGTTGGCATCCAGCAGATAGCTCATGCCGTGATTCCCAGTTCGCGCGCCGCCTCATAGAAAGTAGTCGTCTTGCGCACTCCCAACATGCGGAAGGCATCAGAAAACGAGGTCAGACCTTCCAGCGTGCTGGAAATGATGGCGCGGGCAAAGCGCTTGCTGGTGCGTGCGCCCAGGGAGCAGTAGAAGTCGCCGCCGGCGCTGCCGCGCTCTTTCAGCGTGCGCAGACGTTCCTGCTCGTCGCGGTAGTGCTGCCACAGCGCATCTCGCGTGATGAAGCCCGCGTCGAACAGGCGGCGCAGGGCGACCAGCGTGCTGACCTTGAATTCGCGCGCCAACCGCTGGATTTCTTCCGGTACCGGCGCGTGCGGATCGCGCGCTGCGCGCAGCGCTTCCATCGGCATCAGCAGTTCCGCGGCCACCTGGTTGCACCAACGCTCGGTGTGCTGCTCGGGCACTTGCCCCGCCTGCACGTCCGATACGCCCGTAGCGCCCAGCCACACGTGGGCCAACTCATGCGCGAGCGTGAACATCTGCGCGGCCTTGCTGTCGGCGCCGTTCAGGAAGATCAGCGGTGCAAGGTCGTCCGCCAGCGCGAAGCCGCGAAATTCGGCCACGTCCAGCTTGCGGTGGCTGTTGCTGCCGACCACGGAACTCACCATCACCATCACCCCGGCGTCTTCGGCCTTGGCGATCAACTGGCGCAGCGCGTCCGTCCAGGTGGGCAGCTGGCGGCGCGCTTCGATGGACAGACCCAAGGTTTCGCGCAGGCGTTGCGCCACGGCCCCGGGCGCTTCTTGCACACTGGCGCTGCCGACGAAGGGCAAGGCCGGCAAGCCGTGCATGCGGGCGTGGTCGCGGTACCAGTCCTGTCGCTGTTGACACGGGTAAAGCGTGTCCAACAGGTCGCTGCTGGGCTCACGAAGCGCCTCGTCGCGCAGGGTGCGGAAGTCGGGCACCGGCAGCGCCAGCTTGGGCGGCTTGGGCAGGAAAAAGTAGCCGATGGCCGTGTGCGTGAGGCGTGCGAAATCTTCCAGTTGCTTGAGCGTGGGCTGGGCCTGGCCGCTCAACCACAGGGGCCATTTCTTGAAGCGAGCCGCCAGATCGCCATCGTCCAGACGCGCGCGTTGCGCCGCCCAACGCAGCACGGGGATGGACGCGGCGACGGTGCTCATGTTTCCTCCATGGGCAAGGATGCCGCCGGCGCAGACAGGGCCGCCAGCTCGCGCACCGTCATCGGCGGGTAGGTTTTCATCGGCGTGAAGATTTCATGCTTGCCCAGATGGGCGAAGAGCGAACCTTCCGCACTAAAGGCGGACGAACCGGTGAGAACGTCGAAACGGAAATCGCGCCGCTGGAACTTTCCCTTGCCCAGGTAACCCCACTCCGCAAAGGTAATCGGCTGGCCGGTGCTGTCGCGCATCGTGAGGGCATCGCCGTGGACCAGGTTCTGCGACAGCACGTAGGAGACGGCCCGGTACAGCTCATCCGACTGCTTGATCTTCAGGAAGTCGGCGAGAATCTCCAGCATGTTGGCGCGGCATTCGGCGATGTTATCGGGCAGGAGCTCGATTCCGTAGCAGCACATCAACCCGAGCAGGGCATAGTGCCGCTTTTCGAAGTCGGACTTTCCGAACTTGAGTTCGACGGCGGCGAGCTTGCGTTGCAGTATCCGGACGAGAAAGTTCCCGCTCCCGCAAGCCGGTTCCAAAAAGCGGGAGTCAATGCGCTCGGTCTCGCCCTTGACGAGGTCGAGCATCGCCTCGACCATCCACGCGGGGGTGAAAACCTCCCCGTGGTCTGCGACCCGTTTTTTGGACTTGACGAAGCTCATGGGATGATGCATTCGGGCGATGATTCCTTTTCGCAATTATATACTTGAGAAATTCAACCCGAAAATAAATCGAGGCTTAGCGAGGGACGGCAGCGGGAACCGCCCCGCAGGGGCGCATAGGGCCACCCCCCCGCTCTGAAATCGCGCCGCCCGTTCGTCTTCCGCGCCGCTGGCCCCGTCGCGGCCCTGTCATCTCCGTCCGCCGTCATGCCCTCCTGATGGGTTGATCTTCGCCGTCGAAGCCTGCCGGTCCCGCGCCTAATGCCGTCAAGGCCAAGCCCTGCGGGCGCTGCGCGGCCTGTGACGGCGGCGCTCATGGACCGGCCTCCTGGTTCGCCGTCATCAACCCTCACAGGAGGCACAAACATGACGGCGCAACTCGACTTCGATTTCCAGGCCTACACCCGCGACAGCCGGGGCAAGTACCTGCGGCTGCTCTCCGAAGACGACCTCATCCGGGCGCGCTCGCGGTCGCCGAACGGCGCTTCGCTTCCGGCGCTGCGCTCGAATCCCCGCGCGCGGTCGCCGACTTCCTACGGCTTCGCTTCGCCGGCCTCGACCGCGAGGTGTTCGCGGTCATCTTCCTCGACAACCGCCATCGCGTGGTCGCCTTCGAGGATCTGTTCCGCGGCACGATCGACGGCTGCTCGGTCCACCCGCGGGAAGTGGTCAAGCGCGCGCGGCATTACAACTGCGCCGCGTGCGTGTTTGCCCACAATCACCCAAGCGGGGTCGCCGAACCGAGCCGCGAGGACGAACATCTCACTCGTCGGCTGAAAGAGGCGCTGGCGCTCATCGATGTCCGCGTGCTGGACCACCTCGTGGTCGGGCAGGGCGAGCCGGTCAGCATGGCGGAGCGGGGGCTCTTGTAGCCCCCCGCTTTCGGGTTTCGGGGCTTTTTTCGCTTTTTTCGCTTATTTCGCACTCGGGGTAAAGGGGGCGGTCTTCTCAGCGCCCGGCACGTCCCTGCTGCCTCCGGCCGCCGGTCCCTGGCGTCCCTGGCGTCCCTGGCTTGCCAGGGAGTCGATTACCCTAGCCGCTTCGCCAAATCCTCGGCCCGCAGGTGCGTGTAGCGCTTGAGCATTTGCAAGGTCTTGTGGCCGGTGATGGCCGAAACCTCCATCGGGTTCAGGCCCTTCTCGAACAGGCGGCTGGTCGCTTCGTGGCGCAGATCGTGGAAGCGCAGGTCCCGGAACAGGCGCGGTTCGGGCTTCTCGCCGCGTTCCTCGCACTCGGCTTCGTATTTCTTCCGGGCGGCCTTGCAGGCGCGCTCGAAGGCCTGCGTGATGCTGTCGGGGCGCATGCCCCACACATACCCGTCGATGCGGCGCGGCAGGCCGTCCAGGACTTTCAGCGCTCGCGTGGAAAGCGGCACCTTGCGCGGTTCGCCGGTCTTGGTCTCGGGCACCCTCAACACCTTGGTGGCTCTGTCCACGTGCTCCCACTTCATGGCCGCGATCTCGCCCCGGCACATCGCGGTTTCCATGGCAAAACGGATGATATCCTCGATTTCCCCGCCGTAAGCCCGCGCGGAAGCTTCGGACGCGCCGATTTGGCGAGCGGCACGGGGTTGACCACGCCTTCCATACCCCAGGCCGTGCGGCACATCTCGAACACATGCGAGAGCAGCGCAAGGTCCAAGCGCACCGTGTTCGCCCCAGCCCCTTTCGCTTGGCGCTCGTGGATAAACGCGGCGACATCCTTGCCGCGAATGGAGGCGAGCGGATGGCGGGCGAGGGGGTGGGTTTTCATCTGAGAGCAGCGGCAGGCTTCGCGGGCAGCGTTTTTCTTGCGCGGGACGATCTCAATCACATAGCGGTCCAGCGCTTCGCCGAGCGTGGTGTTCTCCGCCTCGGCGCGCGAAACGAACACGCCGCGCGCCATTTCGCTTTCCACAGTCGCCGCCCAGGCCTCGGCTTTAGCCTTGGTGTCGAAGGTACAAGTCTGCGGCGGATAGCCGCGCCGCCGGACGCGCGCTTGCCACACGCGCTTCCCGCGTGGACCGGGCCGCGAAACGAATGTCGCCATACCATCTCCTGCGGTTACTGATTGTCGCGGGATTGTCGCAAATTCGCGGGGTGAAGTGAAGTATTCGTTTGTAACTTATTGTTTTATTGGCTCCCCGGGACGGGCTCGAACCGCCGACCCGGTGATTAACAGTCACCTGCTCTACCAACTGAGCTACCGGGGAAGCCGATGTCCCTCTGATCTCTTCATCTTCGGGCTTCCTGCCTCCACGATCCCTATTTTACGACACGTTCTTGCTTTACGCTTGCCGCGTCGCTGCAGTCGTGGATCAATCCCCCCCGACCAGGTTCGGAGACCGTACGACGGAGCTGGTAAGATCAACATCCGTCCCACGGAGGCCGTTTTATGCCCTCCCCTTCACCCCTCCTCCAAGACACGAGCTTCCAGTGCCGTTACGGCTTTCTGACCCTGACCGTGCAAGGCGGAAAGATCAAAAGCCTCGATTGCGCGACCGACGGAAACCCCCGCAGGTCCCCGGGTGTCTCTCCGGATCCGGAAGCGCTCTCCCCGCTCGTGGACAGAATTCTCTCTTATCTCGAAGGGAAGCCGTCTGGAGGTCTCCCTCTGGCTCCCGAAGGAACACCTTTCCAGAAGAAAGTCTGGGAAGCCCTCCGGCGGATTCCCAGGGGGCAGGTGGCAAGCTACGCCGAGGTGGCGCGCGCCATCGGCCTTCCGTCCGGAGCGC
>JAKBJA010000167.1 GCA_021836225.1 Pseudomonadota bacterium
CAGGTCTACCGCACCGCCGCCGAACGCGACCAGGCGGTGATCAACGACATCCGCGCGCGCAACGCCAACGGCCAGCCGGTACTGGTCGGCACCACGTCGATCGAGGCGAACGAACACCTGTCGGCCAAGCTGAAGGAAGCCGGGCTGCCGCACAACGTGCTGAACGCCAAGCAGCACGCGCGTGAAGCCGAGGTGATCGCGCAGGCGGGCATGCCGGGCGGCATCACCATCGCCACCAACATGGCGGGCCGCGGCACCGACATCGTGCTGGGCGGCAGCATCCAGAAGGAAATCGACGCGATCCGCAACGACGAGGCGCTGTCCGGCGCCGACAAGGATGCGCGCACCGCCGCGCTCAAGACCGAGTGGCAGCAGCGCCACGACGCCGTGTTGGCGTCCGGCGGCCTGCACATCATCGGCACCGAGCGCCACGAATCGCGTCGGGTCGACAACCAGCTGCGCGGCCGCTCCGGACGCCAGGGCGACCCCGGCTCCAGCCGCTTCTTCCTGTCGCTGGAAGATCCGCTGCTGCGCATCTTCGCTTCCGACCGCGTCGCCGCGATCATGAACCGCCTGAAGATGCCCGAGGGCGAAGCGATCGAGCACCCGTGGGTGACGCGCGCGATCGAAAACGCGCAGCGCAAGGTCGAGCAGCGCAACTTCGACATCCGCAAGCAGCTGCTCGAATACGACGACGTCTCCAACGACCAGCGCAAGGTGATCTACGAGCAGCGCAACGAACTGCTGGCGAGCGCCGACATCGGCGACACCATCCGCGCCATGCGCGACGACGTGCTGAACGAGGCGATCAATCTGCACATCGCACCGGGCAGCATGGACGAGCAGTGGGACGTGGCGGGTCTGGAGAAATCCCTGGCCGCGCAGTTCTCGCTCGACCTCCCGCTGCAGCAGTGGCTGGACGGGGACAAGACCCTGAACGAGGAGGGTCTGCGCAAGCGGATCATGGAAACCGCCGACGCGCTGTACAAGGAGAAGGAAGCGCAGGTCGGTGAAGAGGGCCTGCGCCAGTTCGAGCGTGCGGTGATGCTGCAGAGCCTCGACAGCCACTGGCGCGAACATCTGTCGGCGCTGGATCACCTGCGTCAGGGCATCCACCTGCGCGGCTATGCGCAGAAACAGCCCAAGCAGGAATACAAGCGCGAGGCGTTCGAACTGTTCTCGGCCATGCTGACGGGAATCAAGGCCGAGGTCACCCAGATTACCTGCACCGTCCAGGTTCGTGCGCCCGAGGATGTGCAGGCGGTCGAGCCGCACGAGCCGTCAAATGTTCAGTTTGAGCATACCGAATACGATGAAGGACGCGATTTCGCCGAAGCCGAGGTGGGTGCGTCCGAAGCGGGGGGCGAGGCCTATCCAAAAGTCGGCCGCAACGATCCTTGCCCGTGCGGGTCGGGCAAGAAGTACAAGCACTGCCACGGCAAATTGAGCTGAGGAGACATCATGCCTTACTACGTTTTCCGAATGGGAATGTTCAAAGTACTGGAAAAGCAGGGCGAGTGGGCGACCTTCAAAGAGGCCAAAGCGCACACCAACGAACTGCGCAAGACGCTCGACCCCAAGTCCGGCGACAAGTACAAGATGATCTTCGCCGAGAACGAAATCGCCGCGCAGGAGACGCTCACGGCCGAGCGCGAACTGGAGAAGACCCTCTCCGGTGACGACTGGTAAAAGTTATCCATAAACCTACTGCGCGGCTGATATCCGGGATCGCGCGCTGCTCGCAATCCTCATGTACTTCAGTACATTCCGGTTGCTGCGCTGCGGGCTCACCCGGCTGAGCGCGGTTGTTGGCGCTTTAGCGCCTTTACAACCGCGGCCTACTCCGTGCGGGTGCTCAGTCGCTCGCTACGGTTTCTGGACAACTTTGTCCTTAAGCTAAATATGGCTGAGTACAACGAAGACGCTTACAAGCTGGCCCGCAAGGCCTACATTGAACACAGCTGTCCGTTCGAGCGGGCCCTGTTGTCTCGCTGCGTTGCCTGCGATCGTTCGCGCAAGCTCAACCTGGCCGAGCGCGAAGCAATTGCCTGCGGCGACTCGGCGGTGCGCGAGCACTGCCTGACGTTTTATCAGGCGCTGCACGAGAACGCCCAGTTCGCTCTGAAAATCAATCCCGACGCGCCGTGGCCCTTCGGCAAGGAAATCCGTGCCCAGTGCGGCGGCGTGCGCGGGCTGGCCGACGCGATGGATGGCGCAGCGGATGAATCCACCGACATCGCTGCCACCGTGCTGCAGGGCAACGAGCACTTTGGCGGCAGCGCCAAGTTTCCCTATTCCGAGATCATGCGCGCCGTGGTGCACTACGAGCCGCGCAAGCGGCGTTGCTGACGGCGCAGCCTGCATGTCAGGGAACCTAAGGCGGCTGGTTGCGGTCTCTTGGGCAGCCTGCCTTTTTTGATTACACTGCCCGCGTGCGCACCCGATTCCGCCGATTCCTGCTGATGCTGTTGATGCTGGCCTTGCCCGTGCAGGCGGTGGCCTCTGCGTCCATGCTGGGATGCATGGTTTCGCATCAGGCTGCGGCGGAGTCAGTGGCAATGGCCGACGAGATGGGGGCGGGCTGCCATGAAACCGAGCAGCCGGATGCGCCGCCCGCGCAGCACGACTGCAAACACTGTGCCGCGTGTGCGCTGGCATCGACATTGCCGATTCCGGTCAGCGAAACGCCGGCAATCATGACTGCCGAGCAACGCTACGCGTCTGATCCCGCTTCACGCTTCAGCGGCTTTGTCCCCGAAGGCCCCGAGCGGCCTCCTCGAACCCCCCTCGCCTGAATCCCGCGCCGTCTGACGGCGCGGCAATCCGATTTTGTCCGCGGCGGATCCGCCGCGTGGTTTGCGAGGTCCATCATGTTGAATGTTGTATTCCGTTTGGCGGCGCCGTGGGCGTGCGCCTGGGCTGTGTGGGCGCCTGCGGTTCAGGCTGCTGAGGCCCCATTGCCCGAAAAGGCTGCATCTGCGCCGTTCACACGCTATCAAGGCTGGCGTGACGAGCCGCTGCAGGACTGGCGCGAAGCCAACGATCGGGTCGGCGAAATCGGCGGCTGGCGCACCTATCTGCGCGAAGCGCAGCCGGCTGCCGAAGACGCCGGTCAGGGCCAGCATGGCCACCAAGGACATTGAGGAGGCGCCATGCACGCATGCCCATCTATTTCTCGCACGCTTACGTTCGCCGCACTGTCTGCCAGCCTGCTCGGCGGCTGCGCGAGCTTTTCTCCGGACGGCGGATTCGATGCGATTCGATCCGCCACCCAGTCGCACATCCAGAAAGACGTGGCCTGGTCACGCGACGATGCCGGTCGCAGCCAGACACAGGCGCGCATCGATGTCCTGCTGGCCCAGCCGCTTTCCGCGGATGATGCGGTGCAGATCGCGCTCCTGAACAATCCCGGCCTGCAGACTGCCTTCAACACGCTGGGGATTGCAGAGGCCGACTGGGTGGCGGCGCAGCGCCTGCCGAATCCCGGCTTTTCCATCGGCCGTTCCACGCGCGGCAGCGAGGTGGAATGGGAGCGCAGCCTGCACCTCAACCTGGCGCGGCTGCTGACGATGCCGATGCGCGCCGATATCGAACAGCGCCTGTTCGAGCAGACCCGGCAAGGGCTGGTGCTGGAGGTGTTGCGGCTGGCAGCCGACACGCGCAAGGCCTGGGTCGCCGCCGTGGCCGCCGGGCAGACGGCGCACTATCAGCAGCAGGCGATGGACGCCGCCGAAGCGGGCGCCGAACTGGCGCGCCGCATGGCGCAGACGGGCAACTGGAGCAAGCTGAAGCAGGCGCGTGAGCAGGCCTTCTATGCCGATTCCGCGCTGGCGGTCGCCCGTGCAGGGCAGGCAAGGCTGCAAGCGCGCGAGCGCCTGATCCGGCTGCTGGGTTTGAACAATGGCGAGCGGCTGCAATTGCCCGAGCGGCTGCCCGATCTGCCTGCGTCCTTGCCGCCGCTGCCGGACGTCGAACAGCAGGCGATGGGATCGCGCCTGGATCTGCAGATGACCCGGCTGCAGGCCGAGGCGCTGGCGAAGAACCTCGGCCTTACTCGCCAGACCCGCTTCATCAACGTGCTGGAACTGGGCATCAGCAACAACAGCTCGAACCAGGAACCCTTGCAGCGCGGCTACGAAATCAGCTTCGAGCTGCCGCTGTTCGACGGGGGACAGACGCGGGTGGTGCAGGCGGAGTCGCGCTATCGCCAGGCGCTGGAGAGCGCGCGCGAAACCGTGGTCAATGCACGATCCGAGGTGCGCGAGGCCTACGCCATGCAGCAGGGCCAATACGCGATCGCGCGCCATCTGCGCGACGAGGTGGTGCCGCTCAAGCAGCGCATTTCCGAGGAAAACCTGCTGCGCTACAACGGCATGCTGATCGGCGTGTTCGAACTCCTGGCCGACGCACGTTCGCAGATCGCATCGGTCAACGCCGCCATCGAGGCGCAGCGCGATTTCTGGCTGGCCGATGCCGACCTGCAGATGGCGCTCGTCGGCACGCCCGGCAAGACCGCCGTCACCACCGCCTCATCCGCCCCCGCTGAAGCCGCGGGCGGACACTGAAAGGATTTGCGATGACTTCAAGACGTGATTTTTTCAAGCTCGCTGGCGCGGCTGCTGCCGCCAGCGTCAGTCCGGTGGCGATGGCGGCGCTCCCGGAGATTGTCAGCATGGACAAACCCGACACCCAGCCGCCGCTGCTGCCGTCGACGGGCCGCCCCTACAACCCGGTGGTGACGCTGAACGGCTGGACGCTGCCGTGGCGAATGAAGGACGGAGTGAAGGAATTTCACCTGGTCGCCGAGCCGGTGGTGCGCGAGATCGCGCCCGGCATGAAGGCGCATCTGTGGGGCTACAACGGCCAGAGCCCCGGCCCCACCATCGAGGTGGTGGAAGGCGATCGTGTGCGCATCTACGTCACCAACCGCCTGCCCGAGCACACCACCATCCACTGGCATGGACAGCGCGTGCCCAACGGCATGGACGGCATCGGCGGGCTGACCCAGCCGCAGATCAAGCCAGGCAAGACTTTCGTGTACGAATTCGTCGCGCGCCGTCCCGGCACCTTCATGTATCACCCGCACGCCGACGAGATGACGCAGATGGCGATGGGGATGATGGGTTTCTGGGTGACGCATCCGAAAGGCAAACACCCGCTGATCGAGACCGTCGACCGCGACTTCTGCTTCCTGCTCAACGCCTACGACATCGACCCCGGCAGTGCCACGCCGTCGGTCAACACCATGCTCGACTTCAACCTGTGGACCTGGAACAGCCGCGTCTTTCCCGGCATCGACAGCCTCAACGTGCGGCTCAACGACCGTGTGCGCATCCGCATCGGCAATCTCACCATGACCAACCATCCGATTCACCTGCACGGCGTGGAATTCGAGGTGACCGGCACCGACGGCGGCGCCACGCCCAAGGGCTCGCGCTGGCCGGAAGTGACCACCGACATCGCGGTCGGGCAGATGCGCCAGGTCGAGTTTCGCGCCGACGAGGAAGGCGACTGGGCCTTCCATTGCCACAAGAGCCACCACACCATGAATGCGATGGGCCATGCTGTGCCGACCATGATCGGCGTCGATCACACGGGCCTCGCCCGCAAGATCACGAAGCTCGTTCCCGACTACATGGTGATGGGCGAGCGCGGCATGGCCGACATGGCGGAAATGGAAATGCCGCTGCCCGACAACACGCTGCCGATGATGACCGGCCAGGGGCCGTATGGGCCGATTGAAATGGGCGGCATGTTCACGACGATGAAGGTGCGGCGCGGGCAGAAGCGCGGCGATTATTCCGATCCCGGCTGGTTCAGGCAGCCGCCCGGCACGCAGGCGCGCGAAGTCAGCGAGGCCATGGCCGAGCCGGTGCGTGCGCCGCAGGCCGCCTCGCCCCAGGGCAAGCCGGGCGACATTGAAGTGACCGTACGCAAACCGACCGGCCATGCCGGTCATTGAATGAAAGGACTGACATGAAATCCACCCTGCTGCTGGTCGTTTTTCTGGCCGTGCCACTGGCCCACGCGCACGGCGACAAGAAGCACGCGCCGGCTGCGGAGCCCGTCGCCGAGCAGACCGCCTGGGGCATTGCGGGCAAATCCGCGCAGGCCAGCCGCACGATCGAGCTTGCCATGGCCGACACCATGCGTTTCACGCCCGACAAGCTCACCGTGCAGGAAGGCGACACCGTTCGCTTCGTCGTCAGGAACACGGGCCGCATGCTGCACGAAATGGTCATCGGCACGCCTGCCGAATTGGCCAAGCACGCCGCCCTGATGGCCAAATTCCCCAACATGGCGCACGACGAGTCCTACATGGTGCACGTCGACCCCGACCAGAGCGGCGAAATCGTCTGGCACTTCAACCGCGCCGGGCGCTTCGAGTTCGCCTGCCTGATCGCCGGACACTACGAAGCCGGCATGCGCGGCACGATTACCGTCAACCCGAAACAGGGAGACGCCAAATGAAAAGATGGATTCCCCTGCTCGCCGCGTTGGCGATCGCCACCCCGATTCACGCCCAGCCCGTGATGCCGCCCGCTGCCGAGGCCAGCGCGATGAGCGAAGGCGTGGTGCGGAAGATCGACGCGGCGAACGCCAGGATCACCCTCAGGCATGGTCCCATCGCCAACCTCGACATGCCCGGCATGACCATGGTGTTCCGGGTGCAGCCGCCTGAGCTTCTGAACGCCGTCAAAGTGGGCGACAAGGTGAGATTCCATGCCGAGGATATCAACGGTGCCTTCACGGTGACGGCGATTCAGCCTGCGCACTAGTGGCTGCGGACAGGGGTGGGCCGACGGATGCTGTTCTTCCCCGTGCAATGCGCCCATTTTGAGACGCATCTGAATACAGGGTTATTTTGTACTAGATTGAAACGGGAAGTTGTCGGACGCGCACGCGGTCGTGTGGTGCGGATTTTTTCTGTCGTACAGGAGACCATGATGAAACACGTATCAATGTTGTCCCTTGCCCTGTGCATGGCACTGGGCGCCTCAGCGCAAGCAGCAGATCAGACCCAAACAAAACAGCAGGATCAGACGAGGGTCCAGACCCAGGAACAAGTTTATGGGTCAGAGCTGATGACGCAACAGGAACGCAACGAATACCAGAACCGCATGCGCTCGGCGAAAACCCAGCAGGAACGCGAGCAGATACGCCTGGAACACCACAAGCAGATGCAGGAACGCGCCAAGGCGCAGGGCAAGACCCTGCCCGACATGCCGCCTGCCGGCATGGGGCCGGGCAGCCGGATGGGCCCTGGCGGGGGCGGAGGGATGGGTCCCGGTGGACGAGGCTATTGAGGGACGTAATGTTTTTCCGGTGCAAGCGCTTAGGCCCGCCCGGACGCATAGCCGAAATGCAGCGTGGCGGCGAAGCCGTAACCGCCATCCGCGCGTGGCAGGCCGTCGCCGAGTTCCAGTCGGGCGTGCGACAGCGCCGCGACGCGGGCGGCGATGGAGAGTCCTAAGCCACAGCCCTCGCCTTCCGTTTCGCCGCGCACGAAGCGCGCAGTCAGCCGGGCGCGCAGTTCGGGGGGCACGCCGGGTCCGTTATCCGCCACGCTGAGCGTGCAGCCTGATCCCGTGCGGGCAAGGCGCACTTCAATGCGCGCACCGTCGCCGGAATAGCGCAGCGCATTGTCGACCAGGTTGCGCAACGCAATCTGCAGCCAGGCCGGCGTGACCGCAATCGTGCATCCCGGTGGGGCATCGACGCTCAGCGATTGTCCTTGCCGTTGCGCCTGAGGCAGCAAGTCGGCACAGACTTCAGCTATCAGCACAGCCGGATCGAGCGGCTGCGGTGCGATGTCCTCGCGGGCAGGGTCGACGCGCGCCAGGGTGAGCAGCTGCTCGACCAGGTGCGTCATGCGGTCGACGCCGGCGATCACCTGGGCCAATGCGTGCTGCCGGCTGTCGTCCGCCTGGGCACGCAGCGCCACCTGCGCCTGCACTTTCAGGGCCGCCAGCGGCGTGCGCAGTTCGTGCGCGGCATCCGCAGTGAAGCGGCGTTCGTTTTCGAAGGCTTCGGTGACGCGCCGGATCAGCGCGTTGAGTGCCGTGCGCAGCGGAACGATTTCGCTTGGCAACGGCGCTGCTTCGTCAAGTGGTGCCAGCGCCTGCGCATCGAGTGCGCCGACCTGCTGCGCCACCGCGTCCACCGGCCGCAGTGCGCGGCTGATAACCCACCATACCGCAAGTGCCATCAGCGGCAGCGCCAGCATTGCCGGCAACAGCAGCGACAGCCCGATCTCGCGCGCCAGGCGTTCACGCGCGGCATGGGCTTGTCCGACCACCACGCGGTATTCCGCGTCATCGTCCTGCACCGCATAAAAGCGCCAGCGTTCCCCTTGATGCGGCTGTTCGCTGAAGCCTGCCATCATGGGCGTCTCGAATCCGACGTGGCCGGGAGACGTCACCAGGCGCTGCGCCAAGCCGTCCTCGGTATGCCAGATTTCAAATGCGATCGGTACCGGGTAGCGCCGGGCGTGATCGTGCAGTTCCTTCACAAAATGCTCGACCTCGCCGCCGGCCACTATCGCCAGCAGGGTCTCGCCCA
The DNA here is from genome assembly GCA_021836225.1 of Pseudomonadota bacterium. Next base: position 8,563 of record JAKBJA010000167.1, read on the forward strand.
CCTGCGTCAGCTGGTTGTCGAGCAGTTCGTCTGCTTCGTGGTGGGCGCGCTGATAGACCACCAGAACGGACAGCAGCCAGATCGCCGCCACGGTGCTGGTCAGTAGCCACACCAGCCGGCGGCGCAGCGAGTAGGACGGGCTTGGGATCATGGGTGGGCCGCCGAGGCCATGTAGCCGACGCCGCGCACGGTGCGGATCAACTCACCTCCGAGCTTGCGGCGCAGGTGATGGATGTGGACTTCGAGCGCGTTGCTGTCGACCGCGTCGTTCCAGGTGTAGAGCTGCTCTTCCAGTGCGCGCCGTGTCAGCACCCGCTCGGCGTTTTCCAGCAGCAGATGCAGCAGGTCGAACTCGCGCGGCGTCAGTTCGACGGTCTCGCCGGCTCGCGTTACCGTGCGCGCCGCCGGATTGAGTTCGATCTCGCCCAGCGTCAGCACCGGTTCGGGCCGGCCGTGGGCACGGCGAACCAGGGCGCGCAGGCGGGCGGCGATCTCGTCGAGATCGAAGGGTTTCAGCACGTAGTCGTCGGCGCCCAGATCGAGGCCGCGCACCTTGTCTTCCAGCTGGTCGCGCGCGGTGAGGATCAGCACCGGCGTCGCGTCGCGGCGCCCGCGCATCCATTGCAGCACCGACAGCCCGTCGCGTTTCGGCAGCCCCAGGTCGAGTACCACCGCGGCAAAGGTTTCGGTGGACAAGGCTGCCACCGCGGCTTCGCCGTCGCGCAGCCAGTCGACCGCGTAGCCCGCCTGCGTCAGCCCGGCCTTGAGGCCGTCTCCCAGCAGGCGGTCATCTTCAACCAGCAGGATGCGCATCGCGTCGTTTCATTATTTAGGAATCCTGACCGTGTCTTCATCGAACACGCCTTTTTCCGCCTGCCGGTGGCATGCAGCGCAGTTGGCGGCGGAGCCCACCGACTTGCGCGTCCAGCTGGTGCGCGGCACCTCGTCGTGCTTCTTCACGAACCAGGTGGTTTCGGTGATGCGCAACGGCGTTGCCTTTGGGTCCATGCGCTGCATCACCTTGTCGCCCATCCGGCTGCGGCCGCTGTCGGCGGCGTTGGCTTCGAGAAAGCGCAGGATATCAGCCTGGGTTGCCGGATCAAGGCTGGCGTTTTCGCCGAAGTGCTGCTCGAG
>JAKBJA010000114.1 GCA_021836225.1 Pseudomonadota bacterium
GGGGTGGAAGCCGTGATGCTGAGTTTCCTCATTGCAAATGGAATGCACCTCGCCACTGACGCCCTGCAAAAACAGGCCGGGCACCGGGTGGAAGAAATCGCACAAACCCTTGAAGCCGTTCTGCTTGCGCCGTTGGCGCAGCAGGATGATGCCAGCGTGCGCGACATCACCGAAACGCTGCGGCGTGACGGCGGCCTGAAAATGATCGAGGTACGCGACAGCAGCAACCGGGTCGTGCACCAGATCGGCAGCGTCGGCACCACAACCGATTTTCACCGGGTTCAGCCCGTCATGCTGGCAGGGCGGCGCTATGGCGAGATCTCACTGGTTCTGTCGGGTGACTTCATCCAAGAGGCGCGCGCGCGCTATATCCGCAACAGCCTCATCATTGCCGTGGCCGCCCTGCTGCTGACGGGTGTTCTGCTGGCCCTGTCAACCGGTAGCGTGATTCATCGCTTTGTCGCGCTGACCCGCGCCAGCAAACGCATGGCGCAGGGCGATCTTGACGTCAAATTGAGCGGGGAAGGCGAAGACGAAATCGGTCAGCTGGTTGTCACCTTTAACCGGATGGCCGAATCGGTCCGCTTCAACGTCGACCGGGCGCGCGAAAACGAGGCGCGCTTTCATGCCATCGCCGACTACACCCACGACATCGAATTCTGGCTGTCGCCCGAGGGCAAGCTGCTGTGGGTCAACCCCTCGGTCGAGCGCATGCTCGGCTTCACCGTCGGCGAATGCATGGGAAAAATGAATTTTCCGCTCGACGTCGTTCATCCGGAAGATCGCACTGCAGCCGACTTCCAGTTGCGCCAGGCCTTGCGCGGCACCTCCGGCCAGGGCTATGCACTGCGGGTTTGCTGCAAGGATGGCGGGCATTTCTGGGCCGCCGTGAACTGGCAGCCGATTCATGATTACAGCGGGATCTATCAGGGAATCCGCGCCAGTATCCACAGCATCGACGATCTCAAGGCAACCGAAGCCAACCTGCGCGAGGCCATCAACGAGCTGCGCGCAGCAGAGAGCCTGCAAAGCAGGTATCTTGAAGAAACCGAGCAGGAACGCGCGCGTCTGGTTTCGTTGCTGTCGGCGATGAACCTGGGCATCCTGTTCGTCGCCGCCGACGGTCGGGTGAAATACCACAACCCCGCCTTCAGCCGCATGTGGATGATCGAGGAGGGGGCCGGGCTCATCGGTCTTCCGGTCAACGAAGTGCTGGCACAGTCCACCTCGACACTGGCGCGCCCGGATCATTTTTCCAGGCATTTGCTGTCGGTGCTGGAAACGCATGAATTGTCGGACAGCTATGAAATCCAGATGACCGATGGCCGCGTCATCACCGAACTCGATTATCCGGTGCGCGACCGCGAAGGCCGCTTCATCGGCCACTTGTGGATTTACGAAGACGTCACCCGTGAACGCCAGACTGCCGACCAGCTGGTGTACCTGGCCGAGCGCGACGCCCTCACCGGACTCTACAACCGTCATCGCTTCCAGCAGGAACTGGCGCGCACCATGCTGGAAACCGACCGTCACCAGACACAGTGCGCGGTGATGTTCTTCGACCTCGACGAATTCAAGACCATCAACGACAGCTCGGGCCACCGCGCTGGCGATGCGCTGCTGATCCGTGTGGCGGGTGAAATCGGCACGCTGGTGCGACGCAACGAAGTGCTGGCCCGCCTGGGCGGCGACGAATTCGCCATCCTGCTGCCCGGCGTGCAGGGTGGCGAGGCGGAGGCGCTGGCCGATCGCGTGGTACGGACGATTGCACAAATTCCCTTTCGTTTTGAAGGGCAGAACCTTCGGCTCACCACCAGTCTCGGTATTGCCTACTATCCGGAGCATGCCGCCGACGCGGACGATCTGGTCGCCCGCGCTGATATCGCGATGTACCAGGCCAAGGACGCCGGCAAGAATACCTGGCGCGTCTATCGCGCGGACACCGATGCCGACAGCGAGATGCGCAGCCGCCTGTCGTGGGGCGAGCGCATCAGCAACGCACTCGACAAGAGCCTGTTCCAGTTGCACTTCCAGGGTGTGTACCGGGCGGATGGTGGCACCCTGTCGCATCTGGAGGCACTGATCCGCATGGCCGACGAGCGCAATGCCGATCAACTCATCATGCCGGCTCACTTCATCCGGCTGGCCGAGAAAAGCGGCCGCATCCTCGACATCGACCGTTGGGTCATCCGCGAAGTGGTGGGCAGGCTGGCAGGAAATTCGACCATACCGTCCATCGCAGTCAACCTGTCGGGGCGCTCGCTATCCGAGCCTGGCCTGCCGCAGTTCATCAGCGACGTACTGCGCGAGGCCGGCGTCAAGCCCAGCCGACTCATTGTCGAAATCACCGAAACGGCGGCGGTGTCCGATCTGCACGATGCGCAACGCATGATCGAGGCGCTGCGCCAGCTCGGCTGCGGCGTCTGCCTCGACGACTTCGGGGTCGGCTTCGCGTCCTTTGCCTATCTCAAGCATCTGCATGTCGACACCATCAAGATCGACGGCCTGTTCATCCGCGACCTCCCCAACGACCCCAACAACCAGGTGTTCGTTCAGGCCATGGTCAGCGTCGCGCTTGGGCTTGGCAAGTCGGTCGTGGCGGAGTACGTGGAGGACGCTGCGACGCTCGCACTGCTGCGCCGCTTCGGCGTCGACCTGGTGCAGGGCTATCACCTCGACCGCCCGGTTGCCGACCACCCGGCCCTGCAAGGCCTCGCCTAGCCGCGCGTCTAAAGGGACAGGCAGCCTGTAGCGGCCGCCCATGGGCACCGTGGGCAGGATGTTAAAATGCCGGGCTTTTCCCGTCGCATCCCAGGATTCCCCGTGCTTACCGCTTCCAGCATCACCCTGCAATTCGCTTCCAAGCCGCTGTTCGAGAACGTCAACGTCAAGTTCGGCGACGGCAACCGCTATGGCCTGATCGGCGCCAACGGCTGCGGCAAATCGACCTTCATGAAAATCCTTGCCGGCGAACTGGAGCCGACCGCCGGCAACGTCTCGCTCGACCCCGGCGAGCGCATGGCCTGGCTGCGCCAGGACCAGTTCGGCTACGAGGACCAGCGCGTGCTCGACGTGGTGCTGCAGGGCCACGCCGAGATGTGGCGCGTGATGCAGGAAAAGGACGCCATCTACATGAACCCGGAGGCGAGCGAGGAAGACTATCTGCATGCCGCCGAACTCGAAGCCAAGTTCGGAGAAATGGGCGGCTACGACGCCGAGGCGCGCGCCGGCCAGCTGCTGCTTGGCGTCGGCATTCCCATCGAACAGCACAACGGCACCATGAGCCAGATCGCGCCAGGCTTCAAGCTGCGCGTGCTGCTGACGCAGGCGCTGTTCTCCAACCCCGACATCCTGCTGCTCGACGAACCGACCAACAACCTCGACATCAACACCATCCGCTGGCTGGAAAACGTGCTGAACGAGAGCAACGCCACCATCATCGTCATCTCGCACGACCGCCACTTCCTGAACCAGGTCTGCACCCACATGGCCGACCTCGACTTCGGCACCATCAAGGTCTATCCGGGCAACTACGACGACTACATGCTGGCGTCGACGCAGGCCAAGGAACGCCAGGCAAGCGCCAACGCCAAGGCCAAGGACAAGGTCGCCGAACTGCAGGAATTCGTGCGCCGCTTCTCGGCCAACAAGTCGAAGGCACGCCAGGCCACCAGCCGCATGAAGATGATCGACAAGATCAAGATCGAGGACTTCAAGCCGAGCTCGCGGCAGAACCCCTACATCCGCTTCGAGCCGGAGAAGGCACTGCACCGCCGCGCACTCGAGGTCGAGGCGCTCAAGTTCGGCTACGATAGCAGCCCGCTGTTCAGCAACCTCGGTTTCTCGCTCGAAGCCGGCGAGAAAATGGCGGTCATCGGCGGCAACGGCGTCGGCAAATCCACCCTGATGAAGCTGCTGATGGGCGAACTCACGCCGCAGTTCGGCGAGGTGCGCTGGAGCGAGAACGCCAACGTCGGCTACTTCTCGCAGGACCACGTCAGCGATTTCGACATGGACTTGAACCTCACCGACTGGATGCACCAGTGGACCCAGCCGGGCGACGACGAGCAGGTGCTGCGCGGCATTCTCGGGCGGCTGCTGTTCTCCGGCGACGACGTCAAGAAATCGGTGCGCGTGCTGTCCGGCGGCGAGAAGGGCCGCATGCTCTACGGCAAGCTGATGCTCGGCCGCCACAACGTGCTGGTGATGGACGAACCGACCAACCACATGGACATGGAATCGATCGAATCGCTCAACCTCGCGCTCGACCTGTTCAAGGGCACGCTGATCTTCGTCTCGCACGACCGCCAGTTCGTCTCCAGCCTCGCCACCCGCATCCTCGAAATCACCCCCGAAGGCGTCGAGTTCTACATGGGCACCTACGACGAGTACCTGCATTCCAAGGGACTCGAATGAGCGAAGCCGTCGTCATCGGCCTGGGGCAATTGGGCCGCGTGTTCGCCGGCGGCCTGCTGCGTGCAGGCTGCAGCGTGATCCCGGTCAACCGCGGCGACGACATGGCGGCACTGGCCAAGGCGCACCCTGCACCGGAGCTGGTGCTCATCGCGGTCGCCGAAAACGACCTGCATGCCGTACTGGAGGCGCTCCCCGACACCTGGAAACCGCGCACCGCGCTGATCCAGAACGAACTGCTGCCGCGCGACTGGAAGACCCACGGCACCATCGACCCCACCGTGATCTCGGTCTGGTTCGAGAAGAAGAAGGGCACCGACGCCAAGCCGCTGATCGCGTCCCCGGTGGCCGGCCCCGGCGCTCAACTGCTGTGCCGGGCGCTGACCTCGATCGATCTGCCCTGTCGCGAAGTCGCGCTGGGCGATGAGCTGCTGTTCGAGCTGGTACGCAAGAACGTCTACATCCTCACCACCAACATCGCCGGCCTGAAGACCGGCGGCACGGTGTCGCAGTTGTGGGCGCGGCACGAGGCCTTCGCCCGCCAGGTGGCGAACGAGGTGATGGACGTCCAGGATGCGCTGACCGGTAGTGCGCACGATCGCGAGAAGCTCGTCGCCGGCATGCTCGAAGCCTTCGACGGCGACCCTGAGCACGGCTGTACCGGCCGCTCGGCACCGGCACGGCTGGCGCGCGCCCTCGCGCATGCCGACGCCTTCGGGCTTCCCGTGCCCACCCTGCGGTCGCTGGCGAACTAAAAGCCTTCAGCGAACCTCGGCCAGCAATTGCGCCATCATGCGCTGCGCCTGCGCCGCGTAGCCACCGCCAAACAGATTGGCATGGTTGAGGACGTGATACAGATTGTAGAGCGTCCGGCGCACCGCATAACCGGCGTCGAGCGGCCAGGTGTCGCGGTAGGCGGCATAAAAGGCCGGCGCGAAACCGCCGAACAGCTCGCTCATCGCCAGATCGCATTCGCGGTCGCCGACATAGCTCGCCGGGTCGAAGATCACCGGCACTCCATCGGCGAGATAGCCGTGATTGCCGCCCCACAGGTCGCCATGCAGCATCGAAGGAACGGGAACGTAGCCATCGAAGAAGGCATCCAGGCCGGCAAGCAGGGCCTCGCCATCGCGCTGAAGGGCGCCGCCGTAACCGTTCTGCGCAGCCAGCTTCAGTTGAAATCCGAGCCGCCGCTCGCGCCAGAACGCGATCCAGTTCTGCTGCCAGCCATTGGGCTGCGGCGTACTGCCGATCCAGTTGTCGGACGCCCAGCCGAATTGACGCTGCGGCACGCGATGGAGTTGCGCCAGCTGCGTCCCCAGTTGCGCGGCATCACCGCTGCCGTGCAGCGCCAGGTATTCCAGCACCAGAAACGCCTGCCCCGCAGCGACGCCCGAACACAGCGGCTGCGGAACGCGCACGCTGCGGGTCGCGGCGAGAGCGTTCAGCGCGTCGGCTTCGGCCTCGAACATCGGCAGCCGTTCGGCACGATTCGCCTTGACGAAGTAGCGGCGCGTGCCATTGCTCACGCTGAAGGCCTGGTTGATGTCGCCCCCGCCGATGGCGCTCACCGTGTCTGCAGAGAACGGCACGCCGGTGGCAGCGGCGATCGAATCGGCGACGGCGGCAGCGAATGTCATGCGTGGCGCACGCTGCTCGAGGCGGCCCAAACAAAACGCGCCCCAGGGGGCGCGTCGGGCACGACAGAACCGCGATTCATCGCAGGCCTTACTTGCCCTTGGGACGCTGCTCGAACATTTTGGCGATGCCGGGGTCGCGCGAGGCGCCGGCGGTTTCCATGCGCTTGAGGTATTCGTCCCACAACGCGGCCTGATTGACGCCGAGGTCGTACAGGTACTCCCAGGAATAGATCCCGGTGTCGTGGCCGTCTGAGAAAAAGAAATTGATGCCGTACAAGCCGACCGGTTCGGCGGCATTGATCAGCACCTCGCGCTTGCCGACCTGCAGCACTTCCTGCCCGGGGCCGTGGCCGCGCACTTCGGCGGACGGCGAATAGACGCGCAGGAATTCGAAGGGCAGTTCGAAACGCGCGCCGTCGGTGAATGCGATTTCCAGCTTGCGAGAAGCCTGGTGAAGCTTGATGTCGGTGGGAGTTGGGATGGCCATGATTGAAGCACTCAAAATAATCTTTGGCCCCAAGTGTAATCCTGCATTGCCGGGATTAAACCCCGGCGGGACCAGGGGCTGAGCCGATTGTGACCTGAAAACTGGCGCGCCCGGCGCGATTCGAACGCACGACCCCTGCCTTCGGAGGGCAGTACTCTATCCAGCTGAGCTACGGGCGCCTGGAGTTTGGTGGCTCCTGAGTGCGAGAAGCATAGCCGGTTTGCCAAATGACGTCCATCCGCCGGTGCGCCGCCCTTTCCTGACGGGGGCGCTTTCCCTATAATCTCGGCTTTTGATGCTACCCCCCCAAGGAAACTTTCATGGCCGATCCGCACGCCAAGATGACTCAAGCCACCCCGCAGGAAATCATCATTTCCGTTCTTGCCGGGCTGTTCGCACCCCTGCTGGCCATTTTTCTGATCGTTCAGCTGGTGCTCGGCATTCAGGAAGAACACCAGGCTGACACCTCCAGCGAAGCAGCCCAAAAATCGACGCTCAAACGCATCAAGCCGTTTGCACAACTGGCCGCACTCGACGCCAACGCCCCCAGGGTCGAAAAATCCGGCCAGGAAGTCTACGACGCCGTGTGTTCCTCGTGCCATGGTTCGGGCGCGCTGGGCGCTCCCAAGTTCGACAGCAAGGGGGACTGGGGCGGCCGTCTGGGCCAGGGCTACGATACCCTGGTCAAGCATGCGATCGAAGGTATCCGTCAGATGCCCCCGCGCGGCGGCGACGGCGACTTGTCGGACATCGAAGTGGCTCGCGCAGTGGCCTACATGGCCAACTCGGCCGGCGCCAACTTCAAGGCGCCGCAACCGGCTGCTCCTGCTCCTGCTGCGGCTGCAGAAAAACCCGCTGCGGCTGACAAACCCGCAGCGGCAGACGACAAGAAGCAGTAAGACACGCAGCGCTGCATTACGCGGCACGCCCTGCGCGCTGAGGCTTTCAATCAACACGTCAAGGGGAATACGTATGAACTACGCCACCACTTTTCTGATCGTCGCCTCAGCCGCATCGCTGCTTGCTTGCGGTAAATCCGAAGACCTTCCTGCACCAGCTACCCAGCCGCCAGCGGTTGAAGCCCCGCCAGCCGAGGCTGTGTCGGAGCCTGTTGCGCCGATTGTCGAGACGCCGCAAACAGAAACCGCCCCGGAAGCACTGCCCAAAGCAAGTCAGGAACCGGCTGCTGCGTCAAGCCAGCCTGTGGCAGCCAAAAAACCCGCTGCCACGCCCGTCGAACCGGCCCCTGCCGCCCCGGCGGCGGCCGCAGCGACGGCACCCAGCGCGCCCGCACCCGACCTCGCACACGGCGAACAAATTTATCGCAAGGCCTGTGCGTTCTGCCATGACAAGGGCGTGGCGGGTGCGCCGAAAATCGGCGATGCTGCCGCCTGGAGCCCTCGTCTGGCGCAGGGCATGGACACCCTCTATACCGTCAGTTTGCGCGGCAAGGGTGCCATGCCTGCCAAGGGCGGCAACCCCTCCTTGGCCGATGCTGACGTCAAGGCCGCGGTCGATTACCTCGTCGCGAAGTCGCGTTAAGCCCCCTTATGTCGCTCGTCTGCCCACAATGCGGGAGCGATAAAATTCGCAGCGGCACGCTGCACGCCCATGACGGCGTGCGCCACCTGCTGCTGCACACCCCGTTGCGCTGCCGCGACTGCCGTCATCGTTTCTGGCGGTTCAACCCATTCAAACCCCTGCTGCTGCTGACAGGGATCGGCGCGCTGGTCGGCGTGACCGCCTGGTTTACGCTCGATCAGAATGTGGCCATGCCGGCCGCACAGGCGCCTGCCAGCCTGCCGCATGCCCGTGCTGCTCAAGGCGATGCTGAAGCGCAGTTGCAGCTAGGCATGCGCTACGCCGAGGGCGACGGCATGGTCCAGAACGACAAGGAAGCGGCCCGCTGGTTTGCGCTGGCCGCCAAGCAGGGTCTGGCCGAGGCACAATATCAATATGGCCTCGTTCTGCTGCAGGGACGTGGGGTGGTTCAGGACTACAAGGCTGCCTTCAGCTGGATCGAAAAGCCCGCGCAACGCGGCTATGCCCGGGCGCAATACAGCCTGGGCGAACTCTACCGCTACGGCACCGGCACCGTGGTCGACAAGGCGCGCGCCTACCTGTGGTTCAACCTCGCCGCGGCACAGGGCGTGGAAGCCGCCGCCAAGGCGCGCGACAGCCTGGTGTGGCAACTGAAACCTGAACAGATTGCGGCGATGCAGGAAGAGGCGCGGCGCATGAGCCATGCTGCGTCCTTGCCGGCGTCGCCCCCGACCCAGGCAACGCCCGCCCCTTCTCCCGATACGCCCTGAGCGTGGTTGTCGTCGCTTCAGCGGCCTTACAAAATCACGGCCTGCCCCTGGCGGGCTGATTATTGGCTTTTACGGATGCGCGTGCGTGCCACCCGCGTCCGCGCCTGCGTCCAACGCCCACAGTCGATGCGCATCCAGTTTAAGGCGGGCGTCCGCAGCCAGTGCGGCAAGTTGCGCCTGCTGCGCCTGCAAGCGACCGTCTAGCGCCAGCCGGCGATTGAGCAGCACCTGATCGAGACTGCCCTCGCCCAGGCTATAGGCACGCGCAGCCAGGCGCGCCGCTTCATCCAGCGCCTGCGCGGCACGTTCTGCCTGCTGCCAATTGGCGGATAGCGCTATCGCCGCCTCGAAATCGGCGCGCGCCTCCTGACGCAAACGCTGTTCCAGCCGCATCGCCGCATCCTGCGCAGTGGCACTCAACTGTTCGGCCGCCTCCTGAGCGAAGCGCCGGGCCGGCCCCGGCAGCGTTAGTCCGACGTTCAAGCCCAGCACATGCTCGCTGCCCCCGGCCTCGTTCTTGTAGAAAATCCCGACATTCGGGTCGGCGCTGCGGCGCCTGGCGAGTTGTCGCGCTTCGGCCTGCAATACCTCGGCCTGGCGCCGCGCACGAAACAGTTCATGGTTGTGCTCCAGTACCGCATCGACGTAGTCGTCCGCCGTTCCATCCGGCGATAACGGCGACGGCAG
>JAKBJA010000147.1 GCA_021836225.1 Pseudomonadota bacterium
AGGATCTGCGCCAGGTGCGGCCACGCGGTCACGAACGGCGCACCCAGATCGACATTGTCTTTGAGAAAGTCCTCAGCCACGTCGATGCCGAGATCAAATCCTGCCCGCACTGTGGCAGCGACACCCGGGCACCCTTCCCCGAGAGCTTCTCCGGTCCCGTGCAGTACGGCTCTGGGATCAAGGCGTACGTGCTGAACCTGCTGCTCGCCCAGATGATCGCCCTGAAGCGTGTACAGCAGTCCATTCACACCCTGATCGGTCAGCTGATCTCCGAGGCGACGATCCTGAAATACGTGCTGCAGCTGCACCTCTCGCTCGAGCGCTGGGAGAGACTGTCGATCGAGCGGATCCTCACCGAACCGGCGATGCATGTCGATGAGACCTCGATCCGCGTGGACAAGCGCAATCACTGGATACACGTCTGCTCGGCAGGGGACATCACCCTGAAGTTCGTGCACGAGAAGCGCGGCCTTGAGGCGATGACCGCCATCGGCATCATCCCCAGATATGGCGGGGTGATCGTGCATGACTGCTGGGCGTCCTATTTGTCCTACGCGCACTGTGGCCATGGGCTCTGTGGCGCGCACCTGCTGCGCGAGCTGACCTTCATCGTCGAGGCGAATGGCTATGCGTGGGCAAAGAACATGAAGCGACTCCTGCAGCAGACCTGCGCCCGCGTCTCCAAGCGCAAGCGCAAACGACTCACCCCGCACGAATACGAAGCTCTCCAGCAACACTACCGCAACATCCTCACCCGTGGCGAGCGGGAACTGCCGCCCATCCCGGCAAAGCAGAATGGCAAACGAGGCAGGGTCGCGAAGTCCGATGCCCATAACCTCTGGGAACGTCTGAAGGAACACGAAACCGCCGTGCTGCTTTTCGCCAAAGACTCGAACGTTCCCTTCACCAACAACCGAGCCGAGCGGGATCTGCGCATGAGCAAAGTGAAGCAGAAAGTATCCGGGTGCTTCCGCAAGGCCGAGTTCGCTCAGGCCTACTGCCGTATCTCGAGCTACCTTCAGACCATGGCCAATCAAGGCGTCAACCCTCTCGTCGCTATCCAAATGGCCCTATCCGGTCAGCTATACGCCGAAACCGGGTGAGCAGTTACCCCGGCGGACAAGCGCGCTCGGTCCCGAGGCAGACTGCATGGCCGCACCCTCATTGCTGCGATCGGTTGCCCCCACCAACCGCACTGTCCCGGTTAGCGCTTTCCGGTCCGGCAGCCGCCCGTGCAGCACGCCGCCACGTATCGTCGGCTCTGCTGCGCCGACGGCTGTTCATCCAAGCACGACGGCTCTTCATCCCGGCCAAGTTAAAGACCCGCGCCTTCATGCAGGTCGTCGCCGCGGGCAACTGTGCCAGATCGCTCTACCCAAGCGTACCAATTCTCGCCCCCCATGGGGATCTCACACGCGGTCGGGCAGAGGCGACCGCCCGTACCGGTGCTTTGCTCAGACCGAGCGTAAGCACGGCACGCGGCGGCCGCAGGCCTCGCCGCTGCGGCGCGTCATGCACTTCCGCATCCGAAAAATTGAATCTCAGATCCGCTTGCGGAAGTGCCAATGAGGCCTTACGCCGCCCGCCGGACGAACTACACGCTTATCGGGTATCCGCGTGCACCATCTCCGCCCTCCCGGAGCACTCGCTGAGGCGCCTCGAAATGCTCTGCGTCGACCCGAGGCTGTCGGTCGATCAGTTCCGCCGGATAGCGCCTGGTCATGCATGCCGATCAGCTACAATTGCACCATGCGGGGGAGCTTCCGCGACTATGAACACGCTTATGTGCACGAACTCCATACGCCCGCCCACTCCTAAGGGGCTCGATGGCGCTATCGATCGCGCTTGGCGCTCCCGCGCGGAAATTCGACATGGATAGAATCGACATCATCGCGGCAGTGCAGGCACCCGTATCGCGCTGCAACAGTAGCCAATCCCATGATGTGGCATTATCGCCGCGAGGTACGCCGTGACCAGCGCACATACTGTCGCAGAAGTGCGTCCTCCGATCTGGGTCATGGGTCTCACCAACGCTGTATTTGGCGTCACCGGGGGATTCGCGGCGGTGACTCTACCGCAGATGCTCGCCGCCCAGGGCATACCCGGCGGCCATATTGCCGCGATCACGGCCGTGATCATTTCCCCGGGATTCTGGGCATTTCTCCTTTCGCCCATGCTCGATGTGCGTCTGCGCCGGCGAACATATGCGTTGATCTTCGGGGTCATCGCCGCACTCGCTGTAGCTGTGACGGTGCTCGATCACCGCAATCTTGCGCAGGTCGAGATAATTATGCTCATCGGCTTTCTCTCTGCCACCCTGTATCAGGGCGCGGTGGGTGGCTGGATGGGCAGTTTGATCGAGCGCGAGGAAGACAGCCGACTTGGGACCTGGTTCAACGTCGCAAATATTGGGTCGGCTGGCATCATCATCGCGGCCGGCGGACCGCTCATTCTCCATGCCTCGCCTGCCGCGGGCGCCGCGGTCATTCTGGCGGCCATACTTCTGCCGATTGCACTGTTCGTGTTTATTCCTGCCCCGGCACCGGACAAGGTACTTGCGAGCGAAAGTTTCGGTCGATTTGGCCGTGCTATACTTGCTCTGTTACGTCGGCGTGAGGTACTGATTGGATTGGCGCTCTTTGTCCTTCCCTCCGCTTCATTCGCCCTCACCAATGTGCTCGGCGGCATCGGCAAGGACTACCATGCAAGCGCCGCCACCGTGAGCCTGTTTGCCGGCATCGGCTCGATCGCAGCGGGGATCGGCGGCAGCTTCCTGGTTCCCCGCCTCGCACGCAAGATTGCGTTGCGGCCACTCTACCTACTCATTGGCATCGTCGGGGCGTTGTTCACATTGAGCACGCTGCTGCTGCCACGGGCACCCTGGACCTTCGGGTACGTATTTACCGGAGAAATCATCTTCCAGGCGCTGGCATTCACGGCGGCATTCGGCATTGCATTTGAGATCATCGGGCCTGGAAATCCACTGGCCGCCACCCTTTTTACCCTCTTGGTCGCATCGATGAACCTGCCCATCACCTACATGGGCATCCTCGATGGCTGGGGCTATGACCGCGGCGGTCTCGTCGGCAGCTTCGTGATGGATGCGAGCCTCAGTCTCACAGCCTGCATTCTTCTCGCGATCGTACTGCGCCGATGGCTCTTTGCCTCCCCGCGAGCTACGTGCACACCCGTGTCATCCGACTAACTCCCCGTTTCTCGCCACTCGTCCACGGCTCAACTCCGGCACATGGTTCACTTCAATACTCCCTAGAATGCTCAACGAGCAAACCTGCCTCGAGCCAACGCCGAATGCGGCAACGCAACATAGCAATAGGATCAACCACTGTCGTCAGGGTGGTGAGACCAGATGCTTGCCCGCAATCTTCAGCGCCGAATTGACAGTCCCCGCAACACAACGCTCACGGTTCTCGGACTCAACCCCAACGATCACAGTGGTATAGCTGTCGGTGACGACTGTCTTGCTGTTGCCAGTGCACCTAAATGTCCAGTCTGCGCAACCAGCTTCCGCAAGAGTTCCCCGAGCTTAGCTGGCAGAACAGCTCCCTTCATCTACGCGGAGAACATCGATTCGGCCGCGGTGGAATCACCATTTGCAAGGGTTTGAACAGCTGCAACGGCTTTCGGCAGCGACCACACCTGCGCCTGGCCATCGTATCTGATGGAGATTTCCGGCTTTATGATTATCAACTTCAGTGATGGAGCGGCGGAAATGTCCATCACGGAGCTTGACCGTGCTGGCGGCTTTTTCCGCGCCGGTTCCCGATCTATTGATCGTCTTCTGTGCGCACGGCCGCGCAGCGGCTGTGCGGTCTGACCGGCCTTTGGCCGGACAGAAGCCCGTACGGGAAGCACCGCAAGGATGCATGCGCTTGATTGCGCTGATGGGCTGAGCAGGGATCCCCGTCGGGGCCGTTGATTTACAAGGGCTCCTCGGGGGAGTCTCCGGTTACAACGCCAGGAGACCGCCACAGTGTGCCACGCGATACTGCAGGACCGATACCACAGATCCCCCCTACGACGTGACCACGCGCAACTGCCTGATCCTCGAACTCCCAGATCTCTCCGATCAGGCCGCCTGGAACCTGTCCGAGTTCCTCCACTGCCGCGCCGAGCACATCGACTCACACCACTCCGCGGAAAGCGTCCCACCGGGTACAGCCTGGAATGCGTGCGGCCATGCTGATAGATGGACGCGCAGTTTACCGACGGAGGTATCTGCGCGATGGGTACGAAGACGAGATCGATGGGAAGGCCGAGCGGTGGAGTCGGCGGCACATCTGGGCGGCGGCAGCGTAATCGGACGGCCAAGGAGCGGCAGCGACTGCTGGAGCTGCACGGCCGCGGTGGCCTGAGCCAGCGGCGGTTCTGCGAGCGCCATGATCTGGCGCTGTCCACGTTGACCTATTGGCTACGGCAAGCGCGACGCGGTGGGACGAGCACGCCGGCGGCTGCGGTCGTGGAGCTGCCCCGTGGGCTGGCCGGGGAGATATCTGCCGGAGCGGCCCTCAGCGAACGAGGCGGCACGGTGAGTATTCGCTTGCCGAACGGGCTCGAGGTGCGCGCCGGCTCGGGCGCGGACGTGCGCTGGATGGGCACGCTGCTCAAGGAGCTGCACGCATGTTTTGGCTGAGCGAGCAGACGCGGGTGTTCCTGCGCACCGGGGTGACCGATGGACGGCTGGGGATTGACGGGCTGCGCGGTCTGGTGGGCAAGGCGATGCGCCAAGACGTCCTCACTGGTGGCCTGTTCGTGTTCTGCAATGGGCGGCGCAACCGGATTCGCTGCCTGCTGTGGGATGGGAGCGGGTTTTGGCTCGCGACCAAGCGGGTGGAACGGGCGACGTTCGCCTGGCCGCGGGACGAGGCGCAGGTGCGGCAGATGAGTCTGGCGCAGCTGCGTTTGCTGGTCGATGGATTTGAGCTCACCAGTCGCCGCGGATGGCGGCGGTACGAGGACCGTCTTGCCGGCGGTAGGACGCACCCGGCGGTGATCGCGACGAGGGATCTGCACTCTCGCTGAGTCATTTCACTCGCGATACAACAACACATCGGGAGCGCGAAGTTATATACTTCGCGCTCCCATGAACACCGTCACGGCGACACCGCAGGACCTGGACCGCGAGGCGCTTCTCTCGCGGGTGCGAGAGCTGGAGTCGCTCCTGAAGAACTCCGAGGCGCGCTGCGCGAAGCTGCAATACAAGCTCGATGATCTGCTGCGGCGGATGTACGGGCCGAAGAGCGAGAAGCTCAATCCTGCGCAGCGGCTGCTGTTCGGACTGACGGAGCAGCCGGGGATGCTGCCGACGCCGCCGCGATCGGCGGCCGGCACTGGTGGCAGCCGACGCAAGCGCCGCGGCGGACGGCGCACGCCACCGCAGAACCTGCCGGTACGGCGGGAAGTGATCGATCTGCCCGAGGAGCAGAAGGCGGGACTCGTGAAGATCCGCGAGGAGATCACCGAGCAGATCGAGTACACCCCGAGCCAGTTTTATCGCCGGCAGATCGTGCGGCCGGTCTACGCCAGCCACGAGCGCGCACACGCCCCGGTCGTGGCGGCGCTGCCGCCGCAGGTGATCCCGCAGGCCGGCGTCGGCCCAGGGTTCATCACGCATGTGCTCATTTCCAAGTACGTGGACCATGTCCCCCTGTATCGCCAGGAGCGCATGGATGCCCGGGGCGGGATCTGGATCGGACGCCAGGCACGCTGCCGGTACGTAGAAGGCGCCGCGCACCTGCTGATCACGATCCATCAGCTGCTGAAGCGCAAGATCCTCGAGTCTCGCTATGTGCAGGTCGATGAGACCTTCACCAAGCTCCTAGACCCTGACCGCCGAGGTCGGTCACGCGATGCCTACTTGTGGGGCTACCACGCCCCCGATGTGCCGGCGATCGTGTTGGAGTTCTCGCCCTCGAGAAGCGGTGCGATCCTGCACGAGTTCTTTCCGCCCGACTGGCGCGGGGACGTTCAGAGCGATGGGGCAAAGATGTATCCGGGAGTGTTCAAGCACCGTCCGAACATCCGTCGCTTCGAGTGCATCGGGCATCTGCGCCGATATGTCCTCGAGGCGATCAAGGCCGACGATATGCAGGCGTTGCCGCTGCTGCGGGACATCGACGAGCTGTACGCAATCGAGCGGCAGGCCGCCAAACTGGGTTTGACGCCAGATCGACGGGGCATGTTCCGCCACGCCAAGGCGAAGCGGGTATTGAAGCGTCTGCAACGGCGCTTCCGTGCCCTGGAGCAGGAGGCGCCGCTGTTCGGGAAGCTGCGCGAGGCAGTCACCTACGCCACAAATCGTTGGCCGAATCTCGCCCGCTATGCCAAGGTCGACTGCGGCCACATCTGCATCGACCAGAACCCGATCGAGCGCTGCTTCCGCCCAACAAAGGTGGGTTTGAGGAACTATCTGTTCATTGGGCACCCGAGTGCCGGCTGGCGTTCGGCGGTGGTCTACAGTGTTGTGGGCACATGCCGGCTGATCGGCGTCAACCCGGAAGCCTACATCCGTTGGGTACTGCCCAGACTCGCTGCGGCCACCAACCAAACCGCCGTCGATCTGCTGCCACACGACTTCGCCCGCCTGCACGGCGACTCTGTCATGGAGCGATAACCCTCACCTTGGTCTTGATCGAGCGGGCGATGAAACAGTCGCGTAACGCCAGCTCGTGAAAGTGCTCGACCACCTTCGCATCGACGTCGTGATCGGGATGGAAGGTGATGCGCGGCTTGAGGGTCACCTCGCTGACCCAGCTGCGCCGGTCCGCTAAGATGCTCAGCACGCCCTCCGCGGCATCGAGGTACTTCTCGACCTCGACACCGTGGCTGAAGGCCGCGTGCAGCCACGCCAGCATGTGCGCGCTTGCGACCGTCGCCACGTAGGACTTCAGCGGATCCAGTCGCACCGTATCCCGGTACGCCATCGGCGCCAGCGCGTCCGTGACCTTCAGGCTCAGCTTCCCCGCGAAATGCCACACGTGCTCGCGCGAATACTTGCCGGGCATCCCGGTCCACTTCCCCCGAGACCAGTCGACGGTCACCAGGTGAATACGCTCGTCGCCCGCTACGGGGGCGTCCGCTTTATCACTACCCATCAACCGAGTCTAGACCAGTACCCGGTGAGACGCTTTCAATCCTTCTGCTAGATCGACCTTGAAGGTGCGTCCGAGCTGAGGGCTATCGATGTCATACGATCTCAAAATCATCACCACAATGATTTCGCCCCCTCCACTCGGTACCCGCCGACCTTGCCTTTATGAGGCACGAGCGATAGGCTGTCGCAGCAGTATGTGCGTCGCCATCAAGCTCTTCACGACGTGGATTAGAATAAAGACCTGGATGGTATTGCTAAATGCCTCGGCGACACACTCATGTAGCGTGCCATTTCCATCCCTGAGACCTAGCTGTCGCGCTCCCGAGCTTTTCCGGTAACCGACTGGAACCAACGCACCGATCTCACCATCGGGAGTGTAATACTCCCTCCAGGCGTATGCGCCGAACAGCGCGGTAAAGCTTTCCGACTGTACCGGCCTACGCAGATCCGCGCGGAAACCGCGCTCGGGCACCGGTACCGGCGGATTCAGTACGAGGACGGCACAGGCTCGACGGTTCTTCGAGACGTATTGGCGAACGGACGCGTATACCGAGGCATTGAATTTCTTTGCAAGCGCCAATGGCGTTCGCATGGAGAAGGGCAGCTCTTCTGCTTGATCGCGGAAGGTATCGATCTGGAATAGGACTTCCGACGCGAAGACATTCGCTTCGCGATCAAACAGATCAGCGGTATCGGGATCAAGCGCCTTCTCACAATCCTGGACGATGGCATACATCGGTCTTTGCCAGGCGAGAAACCCGTGCGCGGTCTCGTGCAACCGAACAAAACGCTGCTTAACGGCTATCAGAGTTCCGTCGATAAACACCAGGCCGTCGGATGCGTGAAAGAGTCCGATGACTTTGGAGAGCGCACGCCTAATGGCTTGCCCCGCCTTCTCAGCCCTATCGACGAGTTTCGATAGGAATCCTGGATTGTCCAGGTCTTCCTCCACCTCCCGGACTCCGGCGACGCGCATGACTTCCTCGACGGGAGTCGGCACAACTCCAAATACACCGGCGTCGCGAAGCGCGCGCTCTGCTTCACTGCGGATCTTGGCGAGCTGACCACGCGTCAGACTAGAATCGTCGGGTCGCCTCATCCGTTACTTCTTGCGCTGTCGGATAAAGGTGAGGTACTCGAGCAACTTGCTCTCTTCCTCCGCAGTGAGATTGTCGATTGCGAATGTCGCCGCCCGACCGTGCTTCGCGCCAGCCGGTCGCCGCACGTTCGGCAGGATGTAGCCAGCACGCTGCATCAGCGCTTCGTAGTTCACGCTCAGCGCATTGGCTACCGCGTACAGCACATGCGGCGAAGGCTTCGCGATCTTCCCGCTCTCCAGCTGGCTCAAATAGCCGTTGGAAACCTCCTTGTTCGTCGCCTCCTCCACGTCGCGCAGCGACATGCTTACGTCCTGCCGCGCCTTTCTAATATATGTACCTAGCGAATTCGGCTGCGCTGACTCGGTGGGTTCGCTCTCGCGATCGTCATTCTCAGCCATGGTTGCACCCCTTACCACCGAAGGGGCGCACCATAGCAAGAATTGCTCAATTTCTCAAGCATGCACAAGTATGCTTGCTCGACTTAGCGTGCTGTGTATAATGCGCAGTAGATGGCCGCCACGGCCAAAGAGGAACCCTCACATGACGCTCGAGACACACGCCGAACCGACGCCGGAGATTCGGCCCGATAAGGACCTCGACATTCTCATCAGCTCTGCCGATGAAGACCGCGAATTTGAGTTCAAGCGCAGCACGACAGTCGGCGAGGCCATCTCCGTCGCCGTGAGCACGTTCAAGTTGGACCCGAAAGACGCATACGACATCACCTTTCCCAAGAAGCCACACGAGAAGAAGCCGTCCGAGCCGCTGCCGAAGGATCGGACTCTGGGTTCCTTCCCGGAGATCAAGGACGGCACCCAGCTGATCTTGACCGCCCGCGGAGGCGGGGTCTGAAGATGAACGTGATGCCGGTCGAGATCGTCCGGGCGCACTTCGAGCGCGAGTTACCGCGCGCGCTCGAATGCGCGCGGACGCTCGGGTGGGATTGGTCGGACGACCGCGAGTCCCTCACCGTGCGCGTCCACTATACGGCCCTCGACGGTGAGCGTTTCATTCTGTGCGGCACCTTCGATGACTACAAGGCGAAGCCTCCGTTCCTAGAGTTTGAGGACCCGGACACCGGACAGCTCGGAACGATGCACGCGTATCCGAAGGGGCACGACTCATTCTTCCACTCAAAGGGTCCTTGCATCTGCGCACCGTTTAGCCGCAAGGCCTACAAAGACGTGCACCCCAAGTGGCGCTGTGAGGAATGGACGACCTCCACGGAGAACAAAGTGCGCTGGGCGCAGTACTCCACTATGGCCGGTATGCTCTCGATTATCTACACACGCATAAGCC
>JAKBJA010000017.1 GCA_021836225.1 Pseudomonadota bacterium
GGGGGAGGGACAGGCACAGCGCCGGCAGCGCCCCCCGGCGGCAGCCCTACAAACGGGCGAACACCGGGAACACGACCGGGCGGAAGCGCGAATATCTCACACCGGCGCCAATATCAAATCCTTGAAACGATTTTACCCACGGAGCCCCTTCGCATAGCACAACCGGCGCGGTGCGTCAAGAGGGTTGCGAAAGGGAGGGGGGTGCGCGTAAGCTGTGCCGGATGTCGAGCGCTGGTCACCTCTGGGTCTCCCCGGACCGCCGATGCCCGGACTGCCAGCGCATCCTCGCGTGGCGGACCGCCCACCCGGAGATCAGCGACATCCCGCACTCGGACCGGATCCTTGTCGCGATCCAATCGGAGCAGATGCCCCGGTACAAGCGCCGGCATGTGACACACGTTCCCCGCAGGGAACAGCTATGTATAGCAAATGCAGATGCAAAGGCAGGCGATGATGACAACAGTAGAGCAGACAACTAGCAGCGCGAACGCAAAGCCGCTCGCGTATTACCTCGAGGGTATGCGCGACTACCAGGTCGACATGCTCCGCGCACTCTGGCGCGACATTGCAGCGGGCCATCGGGGCATCTACGCAGTACTGCCGACCGGCTGTGGCAAAACCCGTGTCGGCGGCACGCTGCTCGCGATGAAGGCCGAGCTCGGACACCGCTCACTCTGGGTCGTACACACCCGCGAGCTGGTGCGCCAAGCCGCCGACGCGATTGCGGCTATCGCACCCCCTAGTGTCCGCGTTGGCGTGGTCATGGCCGAGTCGGACGAGTCAGACGCCGACATCGTGGTCGGATCAATACAGACTTTGCGCAATCCAGAGCGCATCGCCGCCTGTGGCATGTTCACTGGCGCTGTCGTCATCGATGAGTGTCACCATATCCGCGCAGACAATGGGTACGCGTCGCTGGCGATCTATGCGCAGGAAACGATGCACTGTCCAGTGGTCGGACTCACGGCGACTCCATTTCGGGCCGATGGCGAGGCGATTGAACGCGTGCTACCGCGCTGTTCGTTCGAGCGGTCGATCCCAGACATGATCGCGGCCGGATGGCTAGTGGACCTCCGGTACCGCGCCGTGGAGATCCCTGGCCTCGACCTCAGCGACTGCAAGCTCGTCCGCCGACTCGGCGCGCAAGATTTCGCCGACGCCGATATTGCGCAGCGTGTGGAGAACGCGGACGTCATCAGCGCGACGGTCGACGCCACCGTAGAGACGCTGCGCGACCGTCCGGGACCTGCGCTCGCATTCGGGGCGAGCGTTGCACACGCCCGTATGCTCGCCGACGCGTACAACCGCGCAGGGATCCGAGCTGGGGCCATATGGGGCGACATGCCCCGGGACGAGCGCGACCAGATTCTCGAGGCGTGGAGGCTCGGGCCAATCAAGCTAGTGGCCAACTGCGCGGTGCTCACAGAGGGGTTCGACTACCCGGCCATCGAGACGGTAGTCATCGCGCGGCCCACGATGTCGGTCGGGCTCTACACGCAGATGGTCGGGCGCGGTACTCGGATCGCGGATGGCAAAACGGATTGCGTGATCCTCGACATCACCGGGCGCATGCCGGCACGTGCGGTCCCGGTCCATCTGGATGACCTGATGGGCGAGGAGCTGTCGGCAGAGGAGGACGGCGAGGTCGTGATAGACCGGAAGCGCCTCGTGTCGCCCAGGCCACAAGGTCACGCGCTGCGTGACCCGTTTGGCCGAGCGCGATTCTCCTGGACCCACCACCCAGTGCCCGCACTTACCGGCGTGTGGTACGCGCCGGTCGCGGAGCGATTCACGGCCGTGCTCATTCCCGATCCGTGGGGGCGGGGGCTGGTCATGCCGTGGCTCGTCACTAGCGACTCAGTGCAGCCGGCGGGATCGGATTGGGTTCCCCGCCGTCGCGCCATCGCGGATATTGAGGCGTCCCTTGCTCGGGCGCATGTCGCGAGCAAGTCGTTGTCGAGGAAAGACCGCGCCTGGCGTAACCTGCCTCCGACCGACGCACAGATGTCGATGTTGCGCCGCCTGTCCTATGTGCGCGCGTACGGCCGCGAGATCTACCAGGCGGCGGCGCGCGAGGGCTGGTCGCGTGGCGACGTGTCGCTCGCCATCGACGCGTTGGTAATCGAGCCGCAGGTACGCAAGGCTTTGCGGATGAGTCAGCAGGACAACGGCGCCCAAGGAGGAGCTGAGCAGTGAGTGAAGACGATATCTTTGCGCGAATTGCAGAGTTCAAGCAGGTGCTGGTCGATCTTGATCACATCGATGACGAGCTCAACGGTGTGCTCAATTCGGCGTTTAATCGGGAGGTCGGGTTTTTGGGCGTCGTGCCGCGCGGAGGGCCTCCGAACACCGGCATGGTCACGCTTTACCAGGTGCTCTCGAACGTGCAAAGGAATGTCAGCTTGTGCATCAAGGCTGTATCGGATGCAGTCGCGACGCTCGAATATGACGCTGCCGCGGATGCCGGCGACGCTGCGGCGAACGGGTGATTCGATGCCGATGAGGTACCGCATGAGGACGCCTGAGATCGAGGCCGTCCAGCTCCTCTGGAGCGCGTGGGACGACGTGTGCGCGCTGGTCGGCGAGGGCGTGCAGGGCGTCTGGTTGCACCCGACCGACGGCACGCGTTACGTCACAGATTGGAGAGATACGGGCGAGTGGACGCACGACGCACGTATTGGCTGTGTGGTCTCGACGCCTGAAGGGACGATGCTCGCGCGACAAGGCGACTGGATCATCAAAGACGGCGAGGGGCGCCTTTGGACCTATCCGGACGAGGCGTTCCGCGCGACCTACGAGCCCATCTAAATATACACAGAAAGGAGCAAACAGCATGAAGATAGGAATCGTCGCCGGCATTATCGGCGGCGTTATCGGAGGTGTGCTCGGCGGAATCGTCGGGCGCATAGTTGACTGGCTGACGCTTGATTCAGGGCCGTTCGGTCAGCGGAACGGCGGTGATGTCGCATGATCAAGGAGTGGGCGTTCGGCCTCGATGACGTGCCGAAGCGCGAGCTGTATATGCGGCTGCTTGACTCGGCCAACGCGTGGTGCAACGCAGAACTGCCGCGCCTCGTGCAGGTGGCGGATCCCACGCAGGCCGTCGAGGGCGCCAAATTGGCGGACCGGCTGATGTATCAGCTCCGTCAGGGAGTGGCGGCCGTGCTCGTCATGGTCGGCTCGCTCGGTGGCGATGCGGATACGACGTTTGACATCCGCCTGTGGGGTACCGCGAGCTCTGACGGAACCGCCGCAGAGCTGCGCGTCCACGCGTTTCTGACGGACAAGGAGGATGCGGACTAGTGGCATCACTACGACGGAATCGAGAGCACAGCGAAGCTGAAGACATAGGCGTAAACATAGAGGAGGACCGACCAGCAATGGCAGAGACATCGGACAGGCCCGTCAACCGCGTCGACATCGCAGAGATGAAGGATACGAACCAGCCAGCAACCTCGGTCGTGACGAACCCGGACGCGGCAATGATGACGGCGCAACCCCGCCACCTGCAGCTCTGGTTCGTAGAGCGCTATCCGTCGTCGATTGAGGACCCGCTCAGCGTGCAGCGTCGGATCGTCGAGAACATTTTGGCGACGGATGCCGACTCGGTGCTCGACGTGAAAGAGTCGCTGGACTCCGCAGGCTCCCTCGTGCGTCGGCCAATCCGCATCGAGGAGGTCGAGAGTGTGCTGCCGTCAACGTATGGCGGTATCTACCTGCAGGTGCGGATCACGACGCTGGACGACGGCGAGGTGCGCCTGGTGAATTTTGGCTCGCCGACGATCCTCGCGCAGCTCAAGACGCTCATCGACGCTGGCAAACTGCCCATCGAGTGCAAGGTGGTGCCCGTGGCACGCGGTGGCAGAGACGGGCGAAACCCGCCGTTGTATCTGCGCCGCATCAGCTACTAGCTGACGCCGCACGCGGATGCCCGCCGCGAAGCCACCACCTGGAGACTGGTTTGACGATCCGATCACGGACGTCTTTCCGCTCCAGCCTATGCGTGTATACGTGCAAGTAGCTTTCGACACGATACGGCTTGGCATGGCGACGCGGGCATCCGCGCTGCGGCAGCAGCGCGAGGAGGCGTGGGCCAACTACCGCGCATCGATCAAGGGACTTCCAGCGCAAGACGCTCGTCGCGTGAATCGGTCCACGTGGCTGAGCGTTTGGGTGCACATGGTCGAGAGCATCGACCAGACTTGGCCGAAGATCCGGGACAAGAGCGAGACTGCCCGTCCGCGTCGGGATTGGGCATACGAGAGCGCAAAGCCCATGCACGCGGAAGGCGCCCACTGGAACTGGCATGTGACGCTGATCGTTCAAGGCGACTATGACGTGAGCGCGAACGTCTCACACGTGACCTACGACACGATTGACTTCCGCGAGCTTAACTGGCTGACACTTGATGGTCGCCGAGTGCGTGCGACCATGCAGAACGCGTATTTAAAGGCGGTCGAGCACATGGGGGAGCCGGACTCGCGCGCATTCGGGTCGCGGATACGTTATTTCGCGGCGAATGCGACATCCCTGGTACATCACGAATAATCGAAAGGATGGACGTGAGCGTCTACGACGAGGACTGGGCGCTCGACCTCGGGGACGGGCACTACCTCTGGTGGTCCATCTGGGCGCCCGACCCGGAACTCAACCCCTGGGCGGCGGACCTTCCCGGTCCCGAGGACGAACCGATCGGGGCGCTCATCCGCCACCCGAAGGGGCCCCATCCCTCGGGCGCCTACGCGCAGTATTCGTGGTGCGTTGGGGGCGTGTCCTTCGACACGCCACGCGGCCGTGCCTTCGCCGATCGGCACCCCCGCCCGATGTGGCACGTGGAGTCCCTTGCGCCCCTCACGATCTCGCCGTCGGTGCTCTGTAGCTGCGGCGATCATGGCTTCATCCGGGACGGCAGGTGGCTCCGAGCGTGAAAATATGGATGGAATAGAAAGGACGGACATGCGATATGGTTTCTGGCGCGCTCTTTCAGTATCCGGGCAGCAAGGGACACCTCGCGTCCCGGATCGTGTCGCTGCTTCCCGCGCACAGGACATACGTCGAGCCCTTCGCCGGTACGCTCGGCGTTTTGCTCGCGAAATCTCCCTCTGCTTGCGAGGTCGTTAACGACATTGACCGGAAGCTGGTGACCTTCTACCGGGTCCTGCGTGACAACCCCGACGAGCTGGTCCGGCGGTGCGAGCTGACGCCATATGCGGAGGTGGAGCTGGACGCAACGATGTCACTGGACGAACCGGACGACGAGATCGAGGTCGCGCGCCGCTTTTGGCTTAGCCGTGACATGTCGATCAACGGCAAGGGGCGCACGTTCAACTTCACCAACATGACAACTGCACGAGCGCATATTGCCCGCATGAAAGAGGTCGCAAACCGTTTGGCGGATGCCGTGATACTTTGCCGCGACTACTATGACGTGTTCGAGCAGTTCGACGCCGAGGATACGCTGTTCTACTGCGACCCTCCATACCTCGGGTCTACTCGCACCTCCGGCATGTATGAGCACGAACTGCGTGGACTCGACGAACACCAGCAGTTCGCCGACGTGGTGAACTCGGCGCGCGGGATGGTGCTCGTAAGCGGCTATCCGTCGGCCGAATACGACGAGCTGTTTCCCGGTGACCGCTGGCGGTACATCGACTTCGAGGTCACATCGACGGTATCTGTCGCGGGAAACGGACGAGGCAAAGCCGCCACCGAGCGCCTGTGGGCGAACTTCCCGCTCGCAGAACAGCAGCGCATGTTCGCATGACGCCGGACGAGCGGCGCGCGCACTATATCAGGCCGCTGGTACGCGACCTGTTCCCGAGGCGGTATGTGATCCTCGACACGGAGACGCGTTACGAAACCGAGGGCCCCGGTCTGGACGTTCACCGCTTCCGCATCGCGTCGGCAGAATTTGTCCGTTGGCGTGACGCCGGCAGCGACACCGACACGACCCTTCGCCATTTCGCGTCGCCAGATGATCTTTGGCACGCCGTGGACAAGTTCTTGATCAAGTCGCAGCCAGTGTCACTGTGGTGCCACAACCTCGGCTTCGACCTTCAGATCAGCCGTGCGTTGATCGTCCTGCCACGGATGGGCTATGAGTTTGCGGCGATCCGGCTGGGTGAGGATATTTCATGGGCGAAAGCGGTGCGCTTGCGAGACGGCGCCACGCTGACGTTCTGTGACACGTTCTCCTTCTGGCCGACGACCCTTGATGCTATTGGCAAGATGATGGGCATCCGGAAGGCGCCGCTGCCGCCCAACGACGACGACGATATCGACGCGTGGTACAAGCGGTGCGACCGCGACGTGATGATCACCCGGCGCGCCGTGCTCAATATGCATACGTGGCTTCGAGAGAATCATCTCGGACCGTGGCGCATGACGGGACCCGCACAAGCATGGGCCATATGGCGTCGGCGGTTCCTTTCGCATCGCGTGCTCGTACACGACGATCCCGCCGGGCTCGAGGCCGAGCGTATCGCCGCATACGCGGGCCGCGCGGAGGCATTCCGTCACGGCGTCGTCAATGAGGCCGTGGACGAGTGGGATTACAGGCACGCGTATGCATCGATCTGCGCGATGGCGAACCTGCCGAGCTACCGCATGACCGAGTTCATCCGTGTCGGTGACGCCGTCCGTGATGCCTACGAATTCATCGAGCGGGGCGAGTCGCCTTACCTTCTCGGCTGCAGCCTCGACAGCGTTGGCCTTGTCGAGGCGACGGTACGCGTGGCGCTCGATTCTGATGCGGGTCGTGGAGCTAGCGACGTTCCGGTGCTGCCGCATCGTATTCCCGAAACCGGCGACATCGGCAGCAGGATCGTCTGGCCTCTCGGACGCTTCCGGGGGTACTGGTGGCTCCCGGAGCTGCTGGCCGCTCGGCAGGCCGGACAGCTATCCGAGTGCGAGATCCACGCCGTGAGCCTCTATCGGTGCGAGCCGATCCTGCGAGCGTGGGCGGAATGGGCTATTTCTGTCATCGATGATCAGTCTGGATCGCCGTTGATCTCCGGCCTGGTCAAACATATGGCGCGCACCTTAATAGGACGCTTCGGGATGCGGTACGTCGACTACGCGGCAGCGCATCTAGCTCCGACCGAGCGCGTGATGGGTGGCAAATGGGTTGACGGGGATTCCGCATCGGGATCGGCTGCGCACCGCATGATGCAAATCGGTCAGCAGGTTTACGTCGCCACCGATGCGCACGAAGGCGAAGACAGCGCCCCGCAGGTCATGAGCTATGTCATGGCACTGACGCGCCTTCGTCTCCTGGGCGCCATAGATGCGGCCGGAGGCGCAGGTCCGGTGGTATACTGCGACACGGACGGCCTCTTTACGACCGCCGAGGGTAGTCGCAGGCTACGTGCATATTCCGACGTGAGTTCCGGGCTTTTGCGACGAAAGGCGACCTGGAGGCACATGACCATCCTTGGGCCGAAGCAGCTCCTTCTGGAGGATCGCCCGAGGGTCGCGGGCCTTCCGTCCCGGCCCGTCCGGCACAACGCCGACGGGTCATGGACCGTCGAGCGCTGGGAACGGGCGCGTGCCGCGCTCGAGGCAGGCACGCCCGATCAGGTACGCGTTCGTACGGTCGTCATGCACGTGCCCGGCAAGGATGGTCGGCGGTTACGCGGAGACGGGGGCACGACCCTCCCGATTTCCATAGGGGAAGCGCCATGAATCTGGACCTCGAGCTAAGTCCCGCGCAGGTCGGCATCGGCCTCGCCGCAGTCGGCGTCGTATTCGAGGTTTTCTCGTCGCTCACCTCGTCGCCGTGGACGATGGAGAATTTCGGGGCGGATGAGCAGCGCGCGAAGAGCGCTCGATACTACGTTGCAGCCGCCGCGGTGATCTCCGGCGGTATCGGGCTCGGTTACGCGTGGCTAGCGGGATCATGGTGGCCGCTGATCGGCGTTGTCGTCGCATCGGGCGGATTCGTCGTGATCTACCTGCTGGCGCTGGCTCGCGGAAAAGCCGCCGGCAATATGGGATGGGCGGCGCAGAACTCGCCCGGATTTTCAGACACCGCGGCATCCGCCGCCGCAGCGGTGCTATCGGAGTCTGGGCGCAACTTGCAGGCCCCGCTGCGAGTGCTGTAGGGGAGGAGGGGATAGGGCATGTCCGACGAATCTGAATCGGCTTCGGCCGCTGAAGCTGCCGAAGCAGCAGCCGAAGCGGCCGAAGCAGCGGCCGAAGCAGCGGAAGCAGCAGCCGAGGCTGCTGCATCTTCTAGCAGCTCGGAGTCAGAGCCAGAACGCGATGCCCACGAGCTGTGGCGCCTGGAGCACGAGAATCGCCATCAGGAAATGCTTGTACGCGTGGCGCAGGTTGATGAGCGATTCGCAAACATCGAGTCCAGATTGTCCGCCATAGAAGCCCGCGCCGGAGAGGCCGCCGCAGAAGCAGGCGCGTCGGCGAGCATCGCGGAGGTCGCCGCTGCGATGGCGGCCGAAGCCATCGAGACAGCCAGTGACGCCGCGGAGACTGCGGAAGCCGCCGCAACTACTGCTACTGCCTCGGAGGATGGCACCGAGGAGATCGTCGGCAACGTCGAGGTTCCCGACGTAACGCCGCAAGAGATACGTGACGCTGAAGACAACGCTCGCCGTGGGTCGTGGTGGAGGAGGATGCTGTGACATACGCTGAGCGCATGACGAATCGGAGACCATCGTGACGGTCATGGAAATGGAAACTGCACAGCGCGAGGACCCGGTGTTCGTGCGTACCGTGCCAGAAGTCGACGCCGGCCACCAAAGAGAACGAGAGTCTGACAGCGAGCAGACTTACGTCTGCGAAATTTGTCAGGACTTCTTTCCCTCCCAACGCGGGCTGAACATCCATATGGGTCACAAGCACCCCGAACAGGCCGAGGGCTCAAAGCGTCCACGCTCTCGTCGTGCCGCGTCTGCGCCTGCGTCCGCCAGCGATGTGGAAGGCTCCGTCAATCGATCATCGCGTCCGGATCGCCCAGATTTCGCGTCACTCGGGTCCAAGCCTTCACGCAGCGCCAAGCCAGTGCAGCAGTTCATCCTGCATGAGGTCAATGACGGCATCATCACAGGCCTTGGTCTGCTCGGAGTGCCTGAGCAGATCGCCCGTGCGAAGATCCTCGAAAATGGCACGAAGAGCGTCGCCGACGTTGTGCAGTTTTCCACTCGCGAGGCGACGATCATCGCCGAGGGCGCCGTTCGCATGAAGGCCACGCCGGTTGCCGAAACTGTTGGCCGCATTGCGGGGCCAGCGGTTCCATACGTGTTTGGATTCTTTGCGCTGCTCGTCATCGCCAGTCACGTGCTGCGCCTTATTGCACTGCGACGCCACCTTGCTCAGCTCGTCCAGCAGGTGCAACCCCAAGCATCATCGGGTGCGGAGACGAATGGCGCGAGCGGATCTACTGCCCATAAGCCTGTCTTTGTCTGACAGGATCGCGCTCGTCGGTAAGACGAGAAGCGGAAAGAGCGTCGCGACGCTGATAATCGTC
>JAKBJA010000137.1 GCA_021836225.1 Pseudomonadota bacterium
TTCTGGCGTCCGCGTTCGCGGCGGCGCCCGTCCTGGCCCAAACCAAGATCGGTTTCGTCAACACCGAGCGACTGCTGCGCGAGGCGCCGCTGTCGGTCGCCGCACAGAAGAAGCTCGAGCGAGAATTCGCCGCGCGCGACCAGGAATTGCAGAAACTCGCCAAGCAGGCACGTGACCTGCAGGCGCAGCTCGACAAGGACGGCGTGACCATGTCCGACAGCGAGCGCAAGGCCAAGGAGCGCGATCTCGGTAACCTCAACCGCGATCTGCAGCGTCAGGGACGCGAGTTCCGCGAAGACCTCAACCTGCGTCGCAACGAAGAGTTGGGGCAGATCCAGGAACGCGCACGCAAGGCGATCCAGGACATCGCCAAAGCTGAAAAATTCGACCTGATCGTCGAGCAGGCTGTCTTTGTCGACCCCAAGAGCGACATCACCGACCGGGTGATGAAGGCGCTGGGCGGGAAATAAGCGCCTGATGGCCTCTACGCTGGCCGAGTTGGTTGCGCGTTTTGGTGGGGAGTTGCTGGGCGACGGTTCTGTTCTGATCCGTCAGGTTGCACCGCTGGACCAGGCCCAGGCAGACGAAATCGGATTCGTCTCGCAGAGCAAGTATCTCGCCCAACTGGCGAGTACCTCCGCGGGCGCGGTGATCTTGCCGCTGGACGCACGCGATGCCACCGAGCGCCCGCGCATCCTCACCCCCAATCCCTACCTGTATTTCGCGCGCGTCTCGGCCTTGCTGAATCCGCCGCCACGGCCCCCTGCCGGGATACACCCGGCGGCGACGGTCGCGCCCGATGCGGAGATCGCCGCCGATGCCAGCATTGCGGCTGGCGCCGTGATCGGCAGCGGCGCGGCAATTGGTGCCCGCACCGTGATCGGCCCCAATTGCGTTGTCGGCGACCAGGCCCGTATCGGTGCCGATTGCTTGCTGCATGCCAATGTCACCCTGTATCACCGTTGTGCGGTGGGCGACCGTGCAATCCTGCATTCCGGATGCGTCATCGGCGCCGATGGCTTCGGCTTCGCGCCCAACGAAGGTCGCTGGGAAAAAATTCCGCAGATCGGTCGCGTGCTGATCGGCGACGATGTCGAGGTCGGCGCCTGCACCACCATCGACCGCGGCGCGCTGGAAGACACCGTGATCGAGGAGGGCGTCAAGCTCGACAACCTGATCCAGGTCGCGCACAACGTGACGATCGGTGCCCATACGGCGATCGCGGCCTGTACCGGCATTGCCGGCAGCGCCAAGATCGGCCGTCATTGCATGATTGGCGGTGCTGCAATGATTTTTGGACATATCGAAATTGCCGACGGCACCCGCATTTCGACCAAC
The DNA here is from genome assembly GCA_021836225.1 of Pseudomonadota bacterium. Next base: position 1,339 of record JAKBJA010000137.1, read on the forward strand.
ACGCTGATCACAAAATCCCTGCCGAAAGCGGGCACCTACACCTCGGCGCTGCCGTTCTCCGAACACGAGGTCTGGCAGAAGAACGCCGTCCACATGCGCAACCTCGACAAGCTCGCGAATCGCATCAAGCAGCTTGAGAAACGCTTAACCGAACTGGAAAACCAATCATGAGCGTCATGGACATCGAGCAGGTCATGCAGTACCTGCCGCACCGCTACCCCTTCCTGTTGATCGACAAGGTGATCGAGCTCGAGCTCGGCAAGTCCATCACCGCAATCAAGAATGTCACCATCAACGAGCCGTTCTTCAACGGCCATTTCCCCGGGGCGCCGGTAATGCCGGGCGTGCTGATCCTGGAAGCGATGGCGCAGGCGGCGGGGATCCTGTCGTTCAAGACCAAAAACTACACGCCTGAGCAGATCGGCATCATCTATTTTGCCGGCATCGACGGCGCGCGCTTCAAGAAGCCGGTCAAGCCGGGCGATCAGCTGGTGCTCAAGGCCGAGATCGTGCGCGAGATGCGCGGCATCTGGAAGTACACCGGGCGCGCCGAAGTCGACGGCGCGCTGGTTGCCGAAGCCGAACTCATGGCCACCCTGCGCGACAAGTCCTGACATGGTGACGATTCACCCCACCGCGCTGGTCGCCGCGGGCGCCAAGCTTGCCGACGACGTCGAGATCGGCCCGTACACGATCATCAGCGAGCACGTCGAGATCGGCGCCGGCACTAAGGTCGGTGCCCATGCCGTGATCACCGGCTATACCAAAATTGGTGCACGCAACCAGATTTTCCATTTCGTCTCGCTCGGAGAAGCGCCTCAGGACAAGAAATACGCCGGCGAACCGACCCGGCTGGAAATCGGCGACGACAATGTGATTCGCGAGTTCTGCACCTTCAACACTGGTACCGTGCAGGACCGCGGCGTGACAACAATCGGCAATCACAACTGGATCATGGCCTACGTCCACATCGCGCACGACTGCGTGGTGGGCGACCGCACCATCTTCGCCAACAACGCCTCGCTCGCCGGGCACGCCGAAGTCGGAGACTGGGCGATCCTCGGCGGCTTCACCGGCGTGCACCAGTTCTGCAAGATCGGCGCCCACGTGATGACCGGCATTTCCAGCGTGGTGTTCAAGGACATCCCCCCCTTCGTCATGGCGTCGGGCCAGCCGGCCGCACCGCATGGCCTCAACAACGAAGGCCTCAAGCGGCGCGGTTTTTCCGCGGAGTCGCTGGCCGCGCTCAAGCGCGCCTACAAGGTTCTCTACCGCGAGGGCAACACGCTGGCCGAGGCACAGGCCAAGCTCGCGGCAGAAGCGGCGAACCACGTCGAAGTGCGGCAGTTGCTCGATTTTCTGGCGCATTCCGAGCGCGGCATCATCCGGTGATGGATCTGGGGGTGGTCGCCGGCGAAGCGTCTGGCGATCTTCTGGGCGCGCACTTCATTGCCGCGCTCAAGCAGACCCGCCCCGATCTGCGCGTTGCCGGCATCGCCGGCCCGCGCATGATCGAAGCCGGCGTCGAAGCGATCTATCCGTGCGAAAAACTGGCGGTCAACGGCTATGTCGAAGTGCTGCACCATCTGCCTGAATTGCTGTGGATCCGCTCGCGCATCGCCCGCCATTTTCTGCACGAACGGCCGCGCGTCTTCGTCGGCATCGATGCGCCGGATTTCAACTTCTCGCTGGAGACCAGGCTCAAGCAGGCCGGCATCCCCACGGTGCATTTCGTGAGCCCGTCGATCTGGGCGTGGCGACCCGAACGCATCCATCGAATCAAGCATGCGGTATCGCACATGCTGGTGGTGTTCCCCTTCGAGGAACAGATTTACCGGGATGCGGGCATTCCGGTCAGCTACGTCGGCCATCCGCTGGCCGACGTGATTCCGCTGGAGCCCGATACGGCGGGCGCACGCGCGGCACTGGGTCTGGCACCCGGGCCGGTCATTGCGTTGCTGCCTGGCAGCCGCTTGAGCGAAGTGACGCGCCACGCACGCTTGATGCTTGATGCCGCCGTGCGTATTCGCCGGCATCATCAGGACGCGCAGTTCGTGCTGCCTGCTGCGAGCGAGGCGGCCATGCGCTTGATCAGGCAGGCGATGCAGGGGCTGGACCTGCCGCTGCATATTCTCGATGGGCAATCCCACAAGGCCCTGGCGGCGTGCGACGTCGCACTGGTGGCATCGGGTACTGCCACGCTCGAGACCGCGCTGTTCAAGAAGCCGATGGTGATCACCTACCGCGTCCCCGCGTTCACCGCGTACCTGATGCGCAAGAAGGCGCTGCTGCCGTGGATCGGGCTGCCGAATATCCTGGCACGCGACTTCGTGGTGCCGGAACGGGTGCAGGAAGACGCCACGCCGGAGAACCTGGCAGACGATGCCCTGGCCTGGCTGGATGACGCGTCGCGCCGGGACGATGCCGTCGAAACGTTCCGTGCCATGCATTTAAGCCTGCGGCAGAACGCGAGCGCTCGCATTGCCGAGGCGGTGCAACCTTATCTGGGGGACGCATGACGAAGCGTCAGTCCGTGATCCTGCATGTCGGCCCACTCGGGCTGTGCGGCGTCGACGAGGCGGGCCGCGGTCCGCTGGCAGGGCCCGTCACGGCGGCGGCGGTCATGCTCGACCCCGCGCGGCCGATCGACGGTCTGCGTGATTCCAAGAAGCTCTCCGCTGCCGCGCGCGAACGCCTGGGCGACGAGATTCGTGAACGTGCCGTCGCCTGGTGCGTGGCCGAAGCCAGCGTCGCCGAAATCGACCGATTGAATATCCTGCACGCCACGATGCTGGCGATGCAGCGCGCGGTGGCCGGGCTCGGGTGTGCCCCCGACGAGGTGATGGTGGACGGCAACCGCTGCCCGAACTGGTCATGGCGCTCGCAGGCGGTGGTCAAGGGTGACGACAAGATTGCTGCGATCGCTGCGGCGTCGATCCTCGCCAAGACGGCGCGCGACCAGTTCATGTGCCGGCTGCACGACGAATACCCTGCCTACGGCTTTGCCCAGCACATGGGTTACGGCACGGCGGCGCATCTGGCCGCTTTGCAGGCGTACGGTGCCTGCCCGCAGCATCGGCGCAGCTTCGGCCCGGTTAAACTTCTCCTCGATCAAGCCACCTTATTCTGAAAGGAAACCGCATGACCCTGTCCCTGTTTCTGCATGTGCTCTCCGTCGTCGTCTGGGTCGGCGGCATGTTCTTCGCCTACATGGCGCTGCGCCCGGTGGCTGCCAGCGTGCTCGAGCCGCCGCAGCGGCTGGCGCTGTGGGCCGGCGTGTTCGGCAAGTTCTTCCCCTGGGTGTGGCTGTCCGTCGCGCTGATCCTGTTGACGGGCCTGCACATGCTGATCGTGTTCGGCGGCCTGGCTGCGCCGCACTACGCCATGACCATGCTGGTGCTGGGCGTGGTGATGATGGCAATCTTCGCGCACGTGTTCTTCGCGCCCTACGGCCGCCTCAAGCGGGCGGTCACGGCACAGGACTGGAAAGCCGGTGGCGCGGCGCTGGGTCAGATTCGCAGGCTGATCGGCATCAACCTCAGTCTGGGACTGCTGACGATTTCTGTGGTGTTCCTCGGGCGCGCTTTCGCCTGATCAGGGCATACGATCTTTCATGGGCTTCAGCCCATAGAAAGTCGGAGTCCTTTAGGGCATACGATCTTTCATGGGCTTCTACCCTGAAGGGCACAAGAGCCCATGGAAAGTCGGAATACCCACAAGGGGCATCGCGATCCTTTAGGGTTCGTCCTGCGCCGGCGCTGCCAGTAGGCTGCGCACGGTTTCGCGGATGGTCTCGTGCCACGCCTCGCACTGCAGTTCGGCGTGAAACCGCCCATCGCGATACAGATACACCGTGGGCAGGTGAAAAATATCAAAGTAGCGCGCCACCCCGGTGGCTTCTCTGACGTCGACTTCATAAAACACGTCGACCAGGCTGGAGAGCGCATCTGGCAGCAGGCGTTTCCAGGCCTTGCACGCACCGCAGTGCGAGGTGCTGAACAACACGACAGCGACCCCGCCCGTGGCAGCAAGGCGGGCATGAAACTCGCCCTCGGCCACGCGCGACATGGCGGGTAGGGCAGGGCTGCCCGGGCTGTTAGAATCGCGCTTTTCGTCTGGGCGCTGCGTCATGCTATTTCTCGAACTCTTCGGCTATCTGCTCCTCATCCTCGTGGCGGCGGAAATCTTTGTCAACGCGCTCGAACACCTGGGCGAAAAACTGAAAATCTCGGAAGGGGTGACCGGCTCGCTGTTCGCCGCGGTCGGCACCGCCATGCCCGAAACCCTGGTGCCGTTGCTGGCGATCTTCGCCACGACCGGCAACGCCGCCACCAACGAGGAAATCGGCGTCGGTGCCATTCTCGGTGCGCCGCTGATGCTGTCGACGCTGTCGCTGTTTCTGATGAGCGTGGCCGTGCTGAAGCGGCGCGGCATGCAGGGCCACCTCACGCCGGAGAAGACCGGCCTCAAGCGCGACCTCGATTTCTTCCTGATGGCGTTCCTTCTGGCCTTCGTCGCCATGTTCGTGCCGCACGGTGAAGGCTGGGTGCGCGGTGCGCTCGCCTTCACCATGGTGATGATCTATTTTTTCTACGTCATGCTGACCCTGCGCGCGTCGAGCAAGCTGGTGGAAGAAGGCCACGCCACCGAAGCCGGTTCGCCCATGCTGCTGACCCGACTGGGTTTGCCGCAAAACCTGCTGTTCATCGTGGTGCAGCTGGCGCTGGGACTGGGGTTGCTGGTCACCGGTGCCAAGGGCTTCATCCACGGCGTCGAAGAGGCCGCGCCCATCATCGGCATCTCCGCGCTGCTGCTGTCCCTGATGATCATCCCGATCGCCACCGAACTGCCGGAAAAGGTGAATTCCATCCTGTGGATCCGCAAGCACAAGGACACGCTGGCCTTCGGCAACATCACCGGCGCAATGGTGTTCCAGGGCACGCTGCTACCCGCCATCGGCATTTCGCTCACCCCGTGGGCGCCGCAGAAGGAAGTGCTGCTTGGGGTGCTGATCACCCTGGTGGCCGCGTTCTGGCTGCGCTGGGCGGCTTTGAGCGGCGGGCTGCGGGTATGGCACCTGTTCGTCAATGGTGCCTTGTACGTGACTTACCTGACGGCGGTACTGGTGTAGACAAAACGGCGGGTTTCCCCGCCGTTTTGACGTCCTGAGGGGCCGCCTTATGCGGGGCGCGGCGGCTCGCGGCGGAACGGTCCGTCGAGCTCGTCCATGTAATGCGCGATGGCATCGGTCTCGCGCTCCAGGAAGCGGTCGACCGCTTCGCGGAATTCGACGTTTTCCAGCCAGTGCCAGGAGTGCGTGGCGGTGGGCACCAGCCCGCGCGACAGCTTATGCTCGCCCTGCGCGCCGCCTTCGAATACCAAGAGGCCGTGCGCGATGGCGTACTCGATGCCCTGCTGGTAGCAGGTTTCGAAGTGCAGCCCTGGCACGTATTCCAGCGTGCCCCAGTGGCGGCCGTACAGCCGCTCGTTGTCTTTCATGCAGAACGAGCAGGCGGTGGGCGCGCCGTTCTTGTCGGCAATGATCAGCAGCAGATTGTCCGGTATGGTCTCGCGCAGGTTTGCGAAAAAGGCGCGGTTGAGATGCGGTTCGCTGCGGTGGCGGGCGTAGGTGTCGGCGTAGCAGCGATAGAAAAAATCCCAGTCGGCGTCGGTGCTCTCTCTGCCTTCCACCCAGCGGAACGTCACGCCCAGGCTGGCCAGCTTCTTCCGCTCCTGGCGAATTTTTTTGCGCTTGTCGTGCGTCATCGCGGCGAGAAAGTCGTCGAAGCTGCCATAGCCCGCGTTATTCCAGTGGAACTGGAAGCCGCTGCGATGCATCAGCGGCATCGCATTGAGCGCCGCATGATCGGGCTCGGTGGGGAACAGGATGTGGAAGGACGAAAATCCCAGTTCCTGCGTGAGCTCGAGCGCCGCCTGGATCAATGTGGTGCGGTCGGCGTCGTTCTTCGCCAGTAGCCGCGGCCCGGGAACCGGCGAAAACGGCACGCAGCACACCAGCTTGGGGTAGTAGTTGAGGCCGTGGCGGCGATAGGCATCGGCCCATGCCCAGTCGAACACGAATTCGCCCCAGGAATGATGCTTGATGTAGAGCGGCATCGCCGCGTCCAGCCGGCCGTCGCGAAACAGCGCCAGATGCACCGGCTCCCAGCCGATGTCGGCGCCGACGCAACCGGTGGTCTCCAGCGCATGCAAAAACGCGTGATGCAGGAAGGGCGAGTCCCCCGCAAGGGCATTCCAGGCAGCCGGATCGAGGTCCGCCATGCGCGTAACCACGCGAATCACTGTCTCTGCGGCTTCCGCATCGGGGGGCTTTGCTTCAAAATGCACGTTTTGGCGAGCTTCCATCAAAAACAATGAACCTGCACGAATTTCAGGCCAAACAGATATTGCGGTCGGGCAACATTAACACGCCGCGCGGCATCGCTGCAGCGAGCGCCGACGCCGCGGTCAATGCCGCCAGCGAACTGGGCGGCGACGCCTGGGTGGTGAAGGCGCAGATCCACGCCGGCGGGCGCGGCAAGGCGGGTGGCGTCAAGGTGGTCAAGCGCCTCGACGACGTGCGCGCGATGGCCGCAACGCTGCTCGGCAGGCCGCTGGTGACCAACCAGAACGCGCCCGATGGCCAGCCGGTGAACCAGGTGCTGGTCGAGGAAACCCTGCCGATCGCGCGCGAACTGTATCTCTCGCTGCTGGTCGACCGCGAGACCGAGCGCGTCGCCATCGTCGCCTCGGCCGCCGGCGGCATGGACATCGAGGAGGTGGCCCACGCCACCCCGGAAAAGGTGCTGACCGAAACCTGCGATCCCTTGCTGGGCGTGCAGGATTTCCAGTGTCGCGCGCTGGCCTTCGCGCTGGACCTGACCGGCGAGGCCTACAAGGATTTCTGCCGCCTGCTGCCTGCTTTGTATCGCGTATTCATCACCAACGATTTGAGTCTGCTCGAAATCAATCCGCTGGTGGTGACCATCGACAACCGCGTGCTGCCGCTCGACTGCAAGATGAGCGTCGACGACAACGCGCTGTACCGCCGCAAGGCCCTGGCCGAACTGCGCGACGACAGCCAGATCGACGTCAAGGAAGCCGCAGCCAACGCGGCCAACGTGAACTACGTCGCGCTCACCGGCAACATCGGCTGCATGGTCAACGGCGCAGGACTCGCGATGGCGACGATGGATCTCATCCAATTAGAGGGCGGCGCACCCGCCAACTTCCTCGACGTCGGCGGCGGCGCCACGCCGGAGACCGTGGCGCAGGGCTTCAAGATCATCCTGCTCGACCCCAATGTGCGCGCGGTGCTGATCAACATCTTCGGCGGCATCGTGCGCTGCGACGTCATCGCCGAAGGCATCATCCAGGCGGTGAAGGAGGTCGGCGTCAAGGTACCGGTGATCGTGCGGCTGGAAGGCACCAATGCCGAACTGGGGCGCTCGCTGCTGGCCGAATCGGGCCTCGCGATCCTCGCGGCCGAGAGCCTCACCCACGCAGCCAGACTTGCCGTGGAGAAGGCAGCATGAGCATCCTCGTCAACAAAAACACCAAGGTCATCTGCCAGGGCTTCACCGGCAAACAGGGCACGTTCCATTCCGAACAGGCGATCGCCTACGGCACGCAGATGGTCGGCGGCGTCACCCCTGGCAAGGGCGGGCAGATGCATCTCGATCTGCCCGTGTTCAACACCGTGCGCGACGCAGTTCGGCAGACCGGCGCGCAGGCCACGATGATCTACGTGCCGGCCGCCTTCGCAGCCGACTCGATCCTGGAAGCGGCCGACGCCGGCATCGAGGTCATCGTCTGCATCACCGAGGGAATCCCGGTTCTCGACATGCTGAACGTGAAGGCCGCGCTCAGGGCCAACGGCGCGAACCTGATCGGCCCCAACTGCCCTGGCATCATCACCTCGGGCGAGTGCAAGATCGGCATCATGCCCGGCGTCATCCATCAGAAAGGCAAGATCGGCATCGTCTCGCGCTCCGGCACGCTCACCTACGAAGCGGTGCACCAGACAACGCAGCTCGGACTGGGGCAGTCGACCTGCGTCGGCATCGGCGGCGACCCGATCAAGGGGCTGGATTTCATCGACTGCCTGGAAATGTTCGAGGCCGACCCGCAGAC
>JAKBJA010000007.1 GCA_021836225.1 Pseudomonadota bacterium
TTTCTGCATCTCAAGCGCTGGCGGGGTATTGCTACGCGCTACGCTAAAAATGCCGCATCATTCCTGGCCGCAGTCCACATACGCTGTCTTGCGCTTTGGCTCTCTATCTCGTGACGACACTATCTAGGCACCCATGCGGGCTCAGAAGCGCTAGCGCCTGAGTGGAGCTGAACGCTTGACCATGAAGAACCTGGTTATGCCGTTGCCCATTGCAGCATTCGCCTTTGGCGGTGTGTCGTGAAACCCCGCCTTGATCAGCATCCACCTCATTGCAAAGTCCGCGTCGCCTTCCGGCAGCGTCCACATTGCGTGCAGGTGATCCGGCAAGACCACGAACGCATCGATGTGAAAAGGGTGCCGCCGTTTCACTTCTCTCACGGCTGCGCGTAAGACGTCCATGTGGTCCACCAGCAAGCAAAGGGGACTCTCTGCAAGGTTCACCGTGAGGAAATAGGTGCCCCCTTCGCACGCCGATATCGCATTGCCGATTCATTGTTTCGTTTGCCATGTCACGCATAGTAGGCATAATTCGGGGTCGTATCACGAACAATCACGGGCATATTGATGAACCAGCAAGCACTCTCCTCCTTCATTTGGTCAGTCGCTGACCTGCTGCGTGGCAACTACAGGCAATCCGAATACGGCAAGGCGATACTGCCCTTTACCGTGCTGCGCCGCCTCGACTGCGTGCTGGAAGCGACCAAGCCTGCGGTGCTCACCGAACATGCCAAACAACAAAAAGCCGGGCTGAACCCCGAGCCGTTCCTGTTGCGCAAAGCCGGGCAGAGCTTCTACAACGCCTCGCCGCTGGACATGAAGAAGCTCATGGGCGACCAGGACCACATCGGCGAAAACCTCTATGTCTACATCCAGGCGTTCTCCCCGGCGGTGCGGGACATTTTCGAACGCTTCGACTTCTACACCCAGGTTGACCGCCTCGCCAAGGCGAAGTTGCTCTACCAGGTAACCGAGAAGTTTTCCAACATCGACCTGCACCCTGAAGCGGTCAGCAATTTCCAGATGGGGCTGGTATTTGAAGAGTTGATCCGCAAGTTTGCCGAAATCTCCAATGAAACCGCCGGGGAACACTTCACCCCCCGTGAAGTCATCCGCCTGATGGTCAACCTGCTGTTCATCGAGGACGACGAGGTGCTATCCAAGCCCGGTGTGGTCCGCACCATCTACGACCCCACAGCGGGGACGGGGGGCATGCTGTCCATTGCCGGTGAATACCTGGAAGAACATAACCCGCAGGCGCGGCTCAGCATGTTCGGGCAAGAGCTGAACGACGAGTCCTACGCCATCTGCAAGGCCGACATGCTCATCAAGGGGCAGGATGTCGCCAACATCGTGGCGGGCAACACCCTCTCGGACGACGGCCACCCGCACCGGAAATTCGACTACATGCTGTCCAATCCGCCGTTCGGCGTGGAATGGAAGAAGGTCGAGAAGGAGGTGCGCAAGGAATTCGAGACCCAGGGCGATAACGGCCGTTTCGGCCCCGGTCTGCCGCGCGTCTCGGATGGCTCGCTGCTGTTCCTGCTGCACCTCATCAGCAAGAGGCGTCCGGCGGTGGAGGGCGGCAGCCGCTTCGGCATCGTGCTCAACGGCTCACCCCTGTTCACCGGCGGCGCCGGCTCGGGCGAATCCGAAATCCGCCGCTACGTGCTGGAGAACGACCTGGTGGAGGCCATCATCGGCCTGCCCACCGACATGTTCTACAATACCGGCATCAGCACCTATGTCTGGGTCCTCTCCAACCGCAAGCCGGAACCGCGCAAAGGCAAGGTGCAGCTCATCGATGCCTCAAGCTTCTGGCAGAAGATGCGCAAGAGCCTGGGCAGCAAGCGCAAGGAACTCTCCGACGAACACATCGCCGAGATCACCCGCCTGTTCGGCGACTTTGTCGAAGCGGAGAAAGACGGCGCACCCATCAGCCGCATCTTCAACAACAGCGACTTCGGCTACCGCACCATCACCGTCGAGCGCCCGCTGAAAGACGCCAAGGGCAAGCCCGTCCTTGGCGAAAAGGGTAAAGCCAAAGGCAAGCCACAGCCGGATAGCAGTCTGCGCGACACCGAGAACGTGCCGCTGAACGAAGACGTGCAAACCTATTTCAAGCGCGAAGTGCTGCCCCATGCGCCGGATGCCTGGATCGACCACGACAAGACCAAGGTCGGCTACGAAATCCCCTTCAACCGCCACTTCTATGTGTTCAAGCCGCCGCGCCCGTTGGCCGAGATCGACGCCGAACTCAAGCAGACCACCGACCGCATCAAGGCGATGATCGAGGGGCTGAGCGCATGAGCGCCAATCTCGCCCCCGACCCCCACTTCGACGAGGTGGCAAAACTCATTGCCGCCGCGCGCCAACGCGCCGTGCAGAGCGTCAACACTGCGCTGATCGAGCTGTATTGGCAGGTGGGCGAATACATCAGCCGCAAGATCGAGGCCGCCGAATGGGGCGACGGCGTGGTCACGCAACTGGCCGACTATCTGTCGCGCACCCAGCCGGGGTTGAGCGGCTTCACCCGCCGCAACCTGTTCCGCATGCGCCAGTTTTACGAGACTTATCAGGCAGATAAAAAAGTGTCACCACTGGTGACACAATTGCCGTGGACCCACAACCTCATCATCCTCGGCCAGGGCAAGCGCCCGGAAGAGCGCGAGTTTTACCTGCGCATGGCCATCCGGGAAAAATGGAGCAAACGCGAGCTGGAGCGCCAATTCCAGACCGCCCTGTTCGAGCGCACGATCCTGAGCCCCACAAAAGTCTCACCACTGGTGACACAAAATCACCCGGACGCGCTGAATGTCTTCAAGGACAGCTACCTGGTCGAATTCCTCGGCCTGCCGCCAAGCCATGCCGAGGCCGACCTGCACCGTGGGCTGCTGCTCAAGCTCAAGGAATTCCTCATAGAGTTGGGGCGCGACTTCTGCTTCGCCGGCTCCGAATACCCGCTGCAAGTTGGCGGGCGCGATTTCGCGCTCGACCTGCTGTTCTTCCATCGCGGGCTCAACTGCCTCGTCGCCATCGAACTCAAGGTCGGGCGCTTCGAGCCGGAATACCTCGGCAAGCTCGGCTTCTACCTCGAAGCGCTCGACCGCGATGTCAAAAAGCCGCACGAAAATCCCGCCATCGGCGTCCTGCTCTGCGCCAGCAAGGACGACGAAGTGGTCGAGTACGCCCTGAGCCGCAGCCTCTCGCCCGCCCTCATCGCCGAATACCAGACCCAGTTGCCGGACAAAAAACTGCTGCAAGCCAAGCTGCACGAGTTCTATTTGCAGAACGCGCCTGAAGAGGGCGAGGCATGAGTTTTCCGCGTTACCCAGAACACAAGGATAGCGGCGTGGCTTGGCTGGGCGAAGTGCCGGAGCATTGGGATGTTGCGCCGCTGAAACGCGGTTATGAGGTCGTGCTTGGAAAGATGCTGCAAAACGATGCAAGCAGCCCGGAGGATGAGCTTGTCCCGTACTTGCGAGCCGCGAACATCAAATGGGATGGCGTGGATGTTTCTGACGTTAAACAGATGTGGGTTTCGCCGCGTGAGATCAATCAATTGGCCTTGTCGGCAGGCGATTTACTTATCAGTGAAGGTGGCGATGTTGGTCGCTCTGCAATCTGGCAAAACGAACTGGAAGCCTGCTATTTCCAAAACTCAGTCAACCGAGCACGCCCCCGGAATGGTAACTCAACTCGATTCTTGTACTACTGGATATCGGCAATTAAAGACGTTGGCTTCATCGACATCATCTGCAACAAGTCAACCATTGCACATTTTACGGCGGAAAAAGTAGCGGCCGTTCCTGTGCCATTCCCAACTCCTGATGAACAACAAACCATCGCCGCCTTCCTCGATCGCGAGACGGGTAAGATCGACGCGCTGGTGGCAGAGCAGGAAAAGCTGATCGCGCTGCTCAAGGAAAAGCGTCAGGCCGTCATCTCCCACGCCGTTACCAAGGGTCTCAACCCCGCCGCGCCGATGAAGGATTCCGGCATCGAATGGCTGGGCGAGGTGCCGGAGCATTGGGAGGTGGTCAAGGTAAGGTATCTTGTAGCCCGTATAGGAAGTGGGAAGACACCTTCAGGCGGCAGTGAAACTTACGTAGATGAAGGCGTGATGTTCCTACGCAGTCAAAATGTTTACGATGAAGGATTGCAACTTGATGATGTGGTTTATATATCAGAAGACGTTGATGAATCAATGGCCGGTAGTCGCGTAATTCAGAGTGATATTTTGTTAAATATTACTGGTGCATCAATTGGTCGGTCATGTGTGGTTCCAAAGGGATTTCCGCCAGCGAATGTTAATCAACATGTCTGCATTATTCGGTTAAACAATATCGACCATGTGCCTTTTGTCGGGTGGTCTTTCAAGTCGATTTTCATCAAGAAACAGATTGATTTCGTACAGAATGGCGCTGCAAGAGAAGGGTTGAATTTTGAGCAAATTGCTGGGTTGTGTATCGCCATACCACCAGATTTAGAGCGTCAGATTATTGCCGCCTTCCTCGACAATGAAACGGCCAAGTTCAACAACCTCACCACTGAAGCCAATCGTGCTATTGCCCTGCTGCAGGAGCGCCGCAGCGCGCTGATCTCGGCGGCGGTGACGGGGAAGATCGACGTGCGCGGGCTTGCGCTTGCCTGATGGATTGTTATAACATAGTTATAATTTTTTAGGAGGTCATCATGCGGACAAGCTTGAGAAAAGTGGGCAATTCCCGCGGGATCATCATCCCCGCCCCGCTGCTGGCGGCTTGCGGGATGGGCGACGAGGTGGATATTCGCCTGGAAGGAAAGAACCTGGTGATTGCGCCGGTGAACGCGCTGCGCGCGGGCTGGTTCGAGGGCTACCAGCCGAAAACGGACGCGGAGCCGCTGGCGGCTTTGCCCGTGGATGAAGGCAGCGAGGAGTGGGTGTGGTAAAGCGCGGCGAGGTGTATTGGGTCAGTCTCGACCCGACCATCGGCACGGAAATCAAAAAAACGCGCCCGGCCCTGGTGGTCTCGCCCGACGATCTGAATGCCGCGCTGCCGCGCGTCGTTATTGCGCCGCTGACCCGTCAGGGACAGCCGCTCGGTTGCCGCCCCGAGGTGAAATTTGCCGGCAAGCCGGCGCGTATCCTGCTCGACCAAATCCGCTCGGTGGATAAACGGCGCCTGGCCGGCAAGATGGGCGAGATTGAGCTTTCTGTGTGGCATCCGGTGTTGCTGGAGATGCTGAGTTAGGGGCTGGACGACCGCGGCACGCTGATCTCGGCGGCCGTCACCGGCAGGATCGACGTGCGCGGTAAGTCGTCGCTTTTTCGGCTACGGATGAAGCCGGCTTGGCTACAACCGAGTATTTTGTCGCCGGCTCGGTTTTGTCTATAATGTACGAATTAGCTAGTTCAAGGAGTTTGTCATGAAAACCGTTTCTTCTGTTGAAGCCCAGAACCATTTTGGCGAGTTGCTGGACAACGCCCAGCGCGAACCGATCTCGATCACCCGGCGTGGCCGCCCGGTGGCGTTTATTGTTTCGCAGCATGATATGGCGGAGCTGGCTGATGCGCGAAAAAAGCGTTCGCAGGCAGTGGCGGATTTCGAGGCTTATTTCGCCGGGGTGGATGCGCGCTTGAGTACGGAGGCAAAGGTGCTGACCGAGGCTGACGTCAAGCGGATGGTTAAGGGAGCCTGAGCCGGTGAGCCTCGCTGAACGGGTTGTGCTGGACACCAGCACGCTGGTCGGCGCAATCCTGCTGCCGCGATCCGTGCCGCGGCAGGCGTTCATGCAGGCGCTGGCTAGCGGGACGTTATGCGCCTCGCCCGCGACGCTGGCTGAGCTGGAAGAAGTGTTATTACGCAAGAAGTTCGACCGTTATCTCGACCGCGAAAGCCGGTTGGAGTTTTTTCAGCGTTATCGTAATCAAGTGCTTTTATTTCCGGTGTGCGAAACTGAAGAAACGGCTTTGCCGCAAGCCTGCCGCGACCCGCGCGATAACAAGTTTCTGGCGCTGGCGGCGCATTGCTCGGCGGACGTACTGGTAGCCAGCGACGACGATTTGCTGGCATTGAACCCGTGGCAAGGCATCCCAATTTTATCGCCCGCACAATTCCTGAGATGAACCTGCACAAGGAAATCGAATTCGAGAACGACATCTGCGCGCATCTGGCGGCGCACGGCTGGCTGTATGCCGAGCACCCGCAAGGGGTACGCCGTGGTTGTAAAGACGCTGAAGCGTCAACAACCACGCAGAACGACCATGCCGCCTACGACCGGGCCCGCGCGCTGTTCCCCGCCGATGTCGCAGCCTGGGTGCAGGCGACGCAGCCGCAGGCATGGGAGACGCTGGCCAAAAACCATGGCGCGGCGGCGGATGCAGTGCTGCTCGACCGCATCCGCAAGCAACTGGACGACCGCGGCACGCTGGATGTGCTGCGCCATGGGGTGGAGTTGCTGGGGCTGCGCCAGCCGGTGAGCCTGGCGCAGTTCAGGCCGGCGCTGGCGATGAACCCGGAGCTGCAGGCCAGGTACGCCGCCAACCGCCTGCGCGTGGTGCGGCAGGTGCGCTATTCGCTGCACAACGAGAACGCGATCGACCTGGTGCTGTTCCTCAACGGCATCCCGGTGGCGACGGTGGAGCTGAAGAGCGATTTCACGCAGAGCGTGGAGGACGCGGTGGACCAGTACCGCTTCGACCGCCACCCGAGGCCGAAGGGGCAGCCCGCCGCCGAGCCGCTGCTGGATTTTCCGCGCGGCGCGCTGGTGCATTTCGCGCTGAGCAACAGCGCGGCGATGATGTCCACGCGCCTGCTCGGCGCGGCGACCACCTTCCTGCCGTTCAATCGCGGCGACAACGGCGCGGCGGGCAATCCGGTGAACCAGAACGGGCACCGCACCGCCTACCTGTGGGAAGAGGTGTGGGCGCGCGATAGCTGGCTGGAGATCATCGGCCGCTACATCGTGACCAAGCGCGACAGCAGGAAGCAGATTACCGCGATCATCTTTCCGCGCTATCACCAGCTTGATGCCACGCGCAAATTGCTGGCGACCGTGCTGATTGAGGGCGCGGGGCAGAAGTACCTGATCCAGCATTCCGCTGGTTCCGGCAAGACTAATTCCATCGCGTGGTCGGCGCACTTTTTGGCTGATCTACACGATGCGCAGCACCGCAAGCTGTTTGACTCGGTGCTGGTGGTGAGCGACCGCAACGTGCTGGATGCGCAGTTGCAGGAGGCGATATTCGATTTCGAGCGCACCTCGGGCGTGGTGGCGTCGATCAAGGGCGAGAGTGCGAGCAAGAGCAAGGAGCTGGCCGAGGCGCTTTCCGGCGGCAAGAAGATCGTGGTGTGCACCATCCAGACTTTCCCCTTCGCGCTGAAGGCGGTGCAGGAGCTGGCGGCAACGCAGGGCAAGCGCTTCGCGGTGATCGCCGACGAGGCGCACAGTTCGCAGACCGGCTCGGCGGCGGCCAACCTGAAGGCGGTGCTGTCCGCCGAGGAGTTGGAGGAGCTGGCCGACGGCGGCGAGGTGAGCACCGAAGATTTGCTGGCCGCGCAGATGGCGGCACGCGCCAACGATGCGGGCATCACCTATGTGGCATTCACCGCCACGCCCAAGGCCAAGACGCTGGAGCTGTTCGGTCGCCGCCCCAATCCGGCGCTGCCCGCCGGGCCGGACAACCTGCCCGCGGCGTTTCATGTGTATTCGATGCGGCAGGCCATCGAGGAGGGCTTCATTCTCGACGTGCTGAGGAACTACACGCCCTACAGCCTGGCGTTCAAGCTCGCTACAACCCCCTCCCCAACCCTCCCCCGCGTTGCGGGAGAGGGGGCAAACGAATCGCTGCGCGAGTTTTCGATCCCGGAGGGGCGCGAGTGGGACGAGACGGAGGTGGAACGCAGCGCGGCGATGAAGGGCATCATGCGCTGGGTGCGGCTGCATCCCTACAACATCAGCCAGAAGGTGCGGGTGGTGGTGGAACACTTCCGCGAGAATGTCTCGCCCCTGCTGGAAGGCCGCGCCAAGGCGATGGTGGTGCTCGGCAGCCGCCTGGAGGCGGTGCGCTGGCAATTGGCGATGGACCGGTACATCAAATCGCAGAACTACAAGATCGGCACGCTGGTGGCGTTCTCCGGTGATGTGAACGACAAGGAATCCGGTCCCGATCCCTTCACCGAGAACAGCAAGGCATTGAACCCGAACCTGCGCGGGCGCGAAATGCGCGAGGCGTTCGCTACCGACGAGTATCAAATACTGCTGGTGGCGAACAAATTCCAGACCGGCTTCGACCAGCCGCTATTGTGCGGCATGTACGTGGACAAGCGGCTGGCGGGCATCCAGGCGGTGCAGACGCTGTCGCGCCTGAACCGCGCCTATCCCGGCAAGGATACGACCTACATCCTCGACTTCGTGAACGTGGCGGAAGAAGTGCTGGCCGCGTTCAAGACCTACTACGAGACGGCGGAATTGGCGGGCGTGACCGATCCGCATCTGGTGTATGACCTGCGTGCCAAGCTGGACGCAGCGGGCTATTACGACGAACAGGAAGTGGAGCGCGTGGTGGCGGTGGAGATGAACCCGAAATCCGCTCAATACGAGTTGAACGCGGCGCTGGAGCCAGTGGCCGACCGCTTGCTGAAGCGCTACCAGGCGGCGCGCAAGGCATGGCAGGATGCGCAGGCGCTGAAGGATGCGGCGGCAATACAGGCGGCGCAGGACGAGATGAATGCGCTGCTGTTGTTCAAGCGCGACCTGGGGACGTTCCAGCGCGTGTATGCCTTCCTGTCGCAGATTTTTGACTATGGCAACACCGCCATCGAGAAGCGCGCGATCTTTTTCCGGCGCTTGCTGCCGCTGCTGGAGTTCGGCCGCGAGCGCGAGGGTGTGGATTTGTCGAAGGTGGTGTTGACCCACCATAAGCTGAAGAACCAGGGCAGGCGCGCTTTGCCGCTGGGTGTGGGCGAGCCGCTGCAACCGCTCACCGATACCGGCGGCGGCGCTGTGCAAGAGAAGGAAAAGGCGCGCCTCGCGGAAATCATCGAGAAGGTGAACACGCTGTTTGATGGTGAACTGAGCGACGACGACAAGCTGGTGTACGTGAATAACGTGCTGAAGGGCAAGCTCATGGAATCCGATATTCTGGTGCAGCAGGCAACCAACAGCACCAAGCAGCAATTCGCCGACTCACCCGACCTCGCCAGGGAAATCATGAACGCGATCATGGACGCGCTGGCGGCGCACGGCACGATGAGCAAGCAGGCGCTGGATTCCGAGCGTGTGCGCGATGGCTTGAAGGATGTGCTGCTCGGGCCGGCGCAGTTGTACGAGGCATTGCGTGGACGTGGACTTGCCCCTTGACCGTAGCTATGCCGGTAAGGCACCTCATGTCCATGCCGCGGAATTTCAGGCTTTGAATTGAATGCCTCTTCGGACCAAACCC
>JAKBJA010000168.1 GCA_021836225.1 Pseudomonadota bacterium
CCCGACGCGCTGCTGAACATCGCCGCCAACCAGATCGCGCTGGACAATCTGGCCGGCGCGCGCAAGACGCTTGAAGAAATCGTGGCGAAACATCCCGGCACCAATGCAGCGACCCTTGCCGCCCGTCGGCTGTCCGCACTCAAGTAGGTCCGGTGCCCGAATCGATCACGCTCCGGATCACGGAGGTCTTTCTTTCACTGCAGGGCGAAACCAGCCGCACCGGCTTGCCGACGGTGTTCGTCCGCCTGGCGGGCTGTCCGCTGCGCTGCCGCTGGTGTGACACGACCTACAGCTTTCAGGGGGGCGAAACCGTTACCCTGTCCGCGTTGCTGGCGCGGGTCGCGGACTTTGGCGTGCCGACCGTGTGCGTCACCGGCGGCGAGCCGCTGGCGCAGAAAAACTGCCTGCCGCTGCTGACCGCGCTGTGCGACGCCGGCTATTCGGTGTCGCTCGAAACCAGCGGCGCGCTCGATGTCAGCAAGGTCGATCCGCGGGTGTCGCGCATCGTCGACCTCAAGCCGCCGGCGTCCGGCGAGGAAATGCGCAATCGCTGGGAAAACATTAGCCATCTGACGCCGCACGACGAAATCAAGTTCGTGCTGGCCGACCGCGCCGACTACGAATGGGCGCGCGAGGTCATCCAGGCGCAGCAGCTCGCAAAAATCTGCCCCCTCCTGTTTTCGCCGGTGCAGGGCGAATTGCCGCCGGCGCAGCTGGCGCAATGGATCATCGAAGACCGGTTGCCGGTGCGGCTGCAGGTGCAGCTGCACAAGGTGCTGTGGGGGAACGCGCCCGGCAGATGAAACCCGCAGTCATCCTGTTGTCCGGCGGGCTGGACTCCGCCACGGTGCTCGCCGTTGCGCGCGAAGCCGGCTACGCCTGCCACGCGCTGAGCCTGGATTACGGCCAGCGCCACAATGCCGAGCTTGCCGCCGCTGCGCGCGTGGCAAAAAGCCTGGGCGCCGTCGAACACCGGGTGCTCAAGCTGGGACTCGCCGACTTCGGCGGTTCTGCGCTCACCGACGCGTCCATCGCCGTGCCCGAAAGCCCGACCACCGGCATCCCGGTCACCTACGTGCCTGCACGCAATACGGTCATGCTGGCATTGGCGCTCGCCTGGGCCGAGGTGCTGGGTTCCCGCGACATCTTCATCGGCGTCAATGCCGTCGATTATTCCGGCTACCCGGACTGCCGTCCCGAATTCATCGCGGCCTTCGAGCGCATGGCCAACCTTGCCACCAAGTCCGGCGTCGAGGGCGCGCAGCTGCGCATCCATGCGCCGCTGCAGCATCTGTCGAAGGCACAAATCATCCAGCGCGGCATCGAACTTGGCGTCGACTATGCGCAAACCGTGAGCTGCTACCAGGCCGACGTCGACGGCCGCGCCTGCGGCGTGTGCGATGCCTGCCGCCTGCGCCGCCAGGGCTTCGAGCAGGCCGGGGTGGCCGATCCGACGCACTATAAATAAGGGGCGAATCGCGTTCTGGCCTCCCGGCGTCAACGCCCACGATCAAGCGGTCTCGCAAGACCGGTGCGTCTCAAAGGGGCGTTACAAAAAGCATCGCGACTCTTTACCCGGTCGCGGAGCTTCGGCTATAATCTCGGGCTTTCGCGGATAGGGCGTTTGCCAGCTGGCTTAAGTCAAATCCTCGGGTCGGTAGCTCAGCTGGTAGAGCAGCGGACTTTTAATCCGTTGGTCGCGAGTTCGAATCTCGCCCGACCCACCAAAACAAAAGGGCTGACACGTGTCAGCCCTTTTTCATTCCTGCTCTGCCCTTTATTGGGATTGTTCGATAAAGCGCATGAAGGCCTGTTCGAGCGACAGCTTGACGGGGCGCACTTCGACGATTTCCACGCCGGTGTTTCTGGCGGCATCCAGGGCCGACCACACGTCCTCTTTCGGCACTTCGATGCGCCATTTTCCGGGGCCGTCCGCGATGAAGCCGGCCGGCGCCTGCGGGCCGGCGACCAGCACATTCATGCGTGGGGATGCATTGCCGGCCAGTTCATCCGGGGTGCTGATGGTGCGAAGCTTGCCCTGGTGGATGATGCCGAAGCGGTCGCCCAGGCGCTCGACGTCATGGAGGATGTGCGAGGAGAAGAAGACCGCTCCGCCCTGATCGCGATATTCCTGCAATATGTCCACCACATCCTTGCGGCCTACCGGGTCGAGTCCCGACAGGGGTTCGTCCAGGACCAGCAGCTTCGGCTGGCAGGCCAGCGCATGGGCGAGCGCAGTGCGCTGGGTCATCCCCTTGGAGAAGGCGCGGATACGCTTGTGGGCCACGTGCGCCACGCCAAACCGCTCGAGCCAGCGCAGGCAATGCTGCTCCAGTCCCGTTTTCGGCAGGCCATGCAGGCGGGCGCCTGTCATCAGAAATTCCAGCGGGCTCAGGTAATCGTACAGATACAGATTTTCCGGTACATAGCCCACCCCCTGGCGGGAGCGATAATCGTCGACCGGGGTGTCAAACAGCCTGGCGGTTCCGGAATCGGCGTGCGCCAGACCCATGATCACCCGTATGGTTGAGCTCTTTCCCGCGCCGTTCGGGCCGACGAAGCCGAAGGCCTCGCCCGGATTCACCGTCAGGCTGACATCCTGCACCGCCTGGAAACGGCGGAAACGCTTGTCACGATAGCTTTTGCACAAATGGCTGAGTTCGATGGCGTAGGTCATGACGTTGGCGCAATCACAATTTATTGGCGGCCCTGCCCGGCTGCGGGCTTGGCCTTGAGCAGGATGGGCGTACCGCTGGCATCCAGTCCATAGCCCATTTCCATGGGGTCCTGCGGCAACTGTTGCAGCAAGCCGTGCGTCACCATGTCTTCAAGTTTGCCTGGAGGGACGCCGTTCCTGCGGCGATATTGCAGCGCGGCCTCGCGCAATGCGATCAAGCCCTGTAAACGCTGAATCCGCTTTTCCAACTGCTGCTTGAGCGCCTGGCTGCGCGTGCTGGCCTGGATGGACCGGATCACGTCGATGGCGGTCTGCGGATCGCTGCCGCGTTCGTACCATTTCGCCGCGATTCCGTTCAGGGAATCCCGGTTGTCCGGGTCGCGCTCGGCGGCCTGCATCAGCAAACGCGCTCCTGCTGCCGGATCCTGATAAAAATGGAAGCGGTTGAAGCCGGCAAAAAACGCCGGCAGAAAGTCCCAGGGCCGGCTGGCGACAGCGCGTTCCTGGATAAGCTGATTGGCGGCCACCTCGCCCGACCAGGGCAGGATGGCCTGGGCGGTATAGTAGTTGTCCTCGTGCGCCGGGTTCAGCACGGATGCGCCTTCCTGCACCTGGGCCAGCACCCGGAACATCGCGGGGTCCGGGCCCTCGGCTTCCACGACCAGGGCGCGGAATACGGCGATGTTCGCAGCCAGATAGCGGTCGCCTCCGGCCAGCGGCACCTGAAGCAGGGGGGGCAGCGCGATGTTCAGCGTGTCGGATGTCTTCAGGCGCCTGGCGTCTTTCAGGTGGGACACGCTGTAGGCATACAGCAGGGCCAGCAGCATGAGGGCGCCCCAGAATTTCAGGCCGGCCGCAATACGCATACGATCAGTTGAACTGCCTGCGCTTGAACGCCCACACGGCCAGCGCCAGCATCAGGCCGGAATAGCTGATCGCCATGAGCGCGCCAAACGACAGGACGTCCGGGCTGGGCCAGTGGCCATACAGCGTCAGCGGGCGGATATCCAGGCGCGACAGATCCGGCATCAGCCAGCGTGCGGTATCCAGGATCGGCAGCAGCGTCTGGTTGGCCTCGTGCGGCGCATCCAGATTGGCCATCACATAATCGAGCGCCGGCCCCAGGCTGCGCGCAGCCAGCGCAAACGCCAGCCCCATCGCCAGCGGCAGAAAGGGCGTGGTGGACAGCGCGGACACCAGGATGCCGAAGGCGGCGATGACGGTCAGGTCCAGCGCGATATAGGCCAGGGTGAGCCAGAATGCCGGCCCCAGGCTGATCGGGGTGGCCTGCAGATAATCGTAACCGGCCAGATGAACCGTGCCGGTGAGCAGCAGCCCCAGCACCGCCAGTGCAGGGACGAGCAGGGCCAGCAAGCCGAAATAGCGGCCAACCAGAAAGGCGCCGCGCGGCAAGGGATAGGTCAGGCTGACGAACAGGGTGCGGCGCTCGATTTCCTTGCCGACGAATTCGTGGCCCCAGAACAGCACCAGCAAAAGACCGATGGCGCGGATGGCGGACAGGCCGACATCGAGCGCCACGGTGGCGGGCTGCCGGCCGGAGAACTGGGCGGCGAGATACACCCCGCCCATGGCCAGCAGACCCAGAATGAAAATTGCCCGGAAGCTCCGGCTACGCAAGCCGGAACGCCAGGCAATCAGGAAATGCTGAAGCACGTATTAGTCGCAGCCGTTACCTGTCGCGGTGGCGGGGGCGCCCCCGTGGCCAACGGTGGTGTCCACGTCAGGCGTGTCGTTGGCCGCGCACTTGACCACGCCGCCGCCGCCGGAAGTGCCGCCGCCGTAGGTGAACTTGCCGCGGGTGTTGCCGGCGTTGACGGCCGCAGCAGTCGTACTACAGAGGTAAGCCACGCCGACCGACTTGGAAGCGGTGAACTTGAGTTCATTGGTGCCGGCGATCATCTCGCAATCAGCGTTCTTAACAATATTTTCACCGGGGGTCTCTTTGGCATCGATGGTGCCTGCATTGGCGCCGAAGGCGGCGAGCATCAGGGCAAGGGCAGAAATCTTTTTCATGGGGTTTCTCCTAATTGGGGTCTGGATGGAATTAGTTGCTGTTCGCCGACACGCCGGTCAGGAAGTTGCGGGCGTCGGATTGGGCAGCCTTGTCCTGGCCTTTCTTCTGGTATTCGGAGAACTGGGGAATCGCGATGGCGGCCAGAATGCCGATAATCGCAACGACGATCATCAGTTCGATCAGGGTAAAACCTTTTTGCAGACGCTTCATCATGGAATGCTCCTTAACGTGGGTTGAGTGCTTAGCCAAGGGGTTTCGCTTGGGCTGCCTTACTAACGGCAACTGCCGTGCCAGCCTTGAGGGATTGGCGGGTGCAAAAAGAAAAACGATGCAAGCCATTGTTATTCAAGTGAATATTTTTCGGTGTTCGGCAAAACCTGGTTTGCGGCGGACTGAAATGACGGGGGTTTGAGCGTGATGTGCGCAAATGGGCGGGCGCATACGGTCGACAACTGACAATTATCGTCAGTTGGAATGGGCCGCGACACCGGTCACAAAATTCCGCGCGTCGCTTTGCGCGGCCTTGTCGCTCGATTTGCCCAGGGTCTCCTGGAAATGGGACTGCGCGATGGCCGCGAGGATGCCGATGATGGCAACGACGATCATCATTTCGATCAGGGTGAAACCGGTGTTGTGCTGTTTTTGCATCATGATTGTTTTTCCCCTTCGCTTGAGTCTGCCCTTGCTTGTTGGTCGATTTGGCCCGCTCAGGCGATTCATCCTGGATGAATGCATGTGAGCCGCGTGTGCGTCGTGCCCAGCAATATCCTTGCCAGCCCTATGGAAAGGTCGGGTCGAAGCGGCCTTTATTCCTGATCGACAAGTTGGCGCAGCAGGTTGGGGGGGAAGCCGCGGCTCTGTAAAAAGCGCATCTGGCGCGCGAGTTCCTGGGGGGTGGCGGGCGGCGCGCCGAATTTCTTGCGCCATACCTCGCGGGCGCGTTCGAGTTCGCCGTCACGGTCGACAGCCAGCACGTCTTCAATAAGGTCTGCTGCGATGCCGCGCTGCCGCAGGTCGTAGGCGAGCTTGACGCTGCCTGCCCGCGCACGGTGGTCGGCGACATAACTTTCGGCAAAGCGGCGGTCGGACAGCCAGTTCTTTTCCTCGAATTCGTCGAGCAGCAGATGAATGTCGCTGGCGGCGAATCCTGCCTGCTCCAGCTTGCGGGCGAGCTCGGCGCGGCTGTGCTCGCGCCGCGCCAGCAGGCGCAGCGCGCGTTCGCGCAGGTCTGCGGCCTTGGGCCCGGCGCCGGGGTCAGGCGTCGATGTCATCCTCGACCTCCGCGGTCGCGGTCGGGTTGTTGACGCCGACGGCGGCGCGGATCCTGGCTTCGATTTCGTGGGCGATTTCCGGATGCTCCTTCAGGTATTCGCGCGCGTTGTCCTTGCCCTGGCCGATCTTCTCGCCGTTGTAGGCGTACCAGGCGCCGGACTTGTCGACGAACTTGTGGGCGACGCCGAGTTCGATGATTTCGCCCTCGCGCGAGATGCCCTGGCCGTAGAGGATGTCGAAGAAGGCTTCCTTGAACGGCGGCGACACCTTGTTCTTGACGACCTTGACCTTGGTTTCGTTGCCGACGATCTCGTCGCCCTTCTTGATCGCGCCGATGCGGCGGATGTCGAGGCGGACCGAGGCGTAGAACTTGAGCGCGTTGCCGCCGGTGGTGGTTTCCGGGTTGCCGAACATGACGCCGATCTTCATGCGGATCTGGTTGATGAAGATGACCAGCGTGTTGGTGCGCTTGATGTTGGCGGTGAGCTTGCGCAAGGCCTGGCTCATCAATCTTGCTTGAAGGCCCATGTGCGAGTCGCCCATTTCGCCTTCGATTTCGGCCTTCGGCGTCAGCGCGGCGACCGAGTCGATCACCACCACGTCGACCGAGCCGGAACGCACCAGCATGTCGGCGATTTCCAGCGCCTGCTCGCCGGTGTCGGGCTGCGACACCAGCAGGTTGTCGACGTCGACGCCGAGTTTTTGCGCGTAGCTGGGGTCGAGCGCATGTTCGGCGTCGATGAAGGCGGCGGTGCCACCCATTTTCTGCATTTCGGCGATGACCTGCAGGGTGAGCGTGGTCTTGCCGCTCGATTCCGGGCCGTAGATTTCGACCACGCGGCCGCGCGGCAGGCCGCCGACGCCGAGCGCGATGTCGAGCCCCAGCGAGCCGGTGGAGACGGCCTGGATGTCGCGCGACACGTCGTGGTCGCCCAGGCGCATCACCGAGCCCTTGCCGAACTGCTTGTCGATCTGGCTGAGCGCGGCGCTGAGCGCCTTCATCTTGTCTTCGGTCATGGTGCTGGGGGTGGCCATGGTGCGTCTCCTGATTGGTTGCGATGGACGAACTTTAGGTTGTATATCTGTTTGTGTCAATAAAAAATATCACCTAAGTAAAAAGTATTAACAAATATTTTATATTTGGCTGTCGCCTGCCTATAATTTCCAGCGATGACCACCCGGCCGGAGCAAGCGAGATGATTCCAAAAGAGAAAATGCGCCTGGACGTGAAGTGGGCGACGCGCCAGCGGCTGCAATACATCGAGATCATGGCCTGGTATACCGGGGTGGTGACCCGCAGCGATGTCGCCCGCGCCTTCGGCCTGTCCGACCCGGCGGCGACCAAGGACCTCAAGCTCTATAGCGATCTGGCGCCGGGCAACCTGGTCTACAACCACAGCGTGTTCGGATTCGTGCCGGGCGAGGGCTTCAGCGCGGTGTTCGCCGACCTCGCGCCTGCCGCCGTGCTGCCCGTCATCGCCGCCAACCTGGCGGTGGCCAACGGGCCGTATGGCGCCACCTTGATTTACGGCCTGGCGACTGCATCGCTGCCGCTGCCCGCCCGTCTGCCCGGCCAGCAGACGCTGGCGCAGCTTACCCGCGCCATTCATGGCCGGCGCAAGCTGCGCGTCAGCTACCGCTCGCTGTCAAACCGCGACAGCCAGGCGGCGCGCCTGATCGAACCCCATACCCTGGTCGATACCGGCTTGCGCTGGCATGTCCGTGCCTACAACGAGGAAAGCTGCGATTTCCGCGACTTTGTGCTGTCGCGCATTACCGGGGCCGAATGCCTGGATACGCCCGCCGAATCCAGCGTGCAGTACGACGATGACTGGGTGGAGCAGGTGAGCCTCAGGCTCGGCCCGCACAGCGGGCTGGATGCCGCCCGGCGCGAAAGCCTGCTGCTGGACTATGGTGCGAGCGGCGACCTCATCGAGGTGAACGTGCGGCGCGCCCTGCTCGGTTACGTGCTGCAGCGCCTCAACGTCGACACCACGCCGGACCATTCGATGAACCCGAATGCCTACCAGCTGATGCTGCTGAATCGGGACGAGATCGAACCGTTTGCGGGATGGGCGTTTCGCTAGGGGAGGGTGGAAGGCTAAGCGATCAACTCGATCAGGCCGCGCAGGGCGGCGGCCACGGCGCGCGAGCGGATTTCCTCGCGGTCGCCGTCGAGGCGGCAGGTGGAGGACAGGACGGTGCCGTCGGCCAGCGCCCAGCCGTAGCACACCAGACCGACCGGCTTTTGCGGGGTGCCGCCGCCGGGGCCGGCGATGCCGGAAATGGCAAGCGCCGCCTGGGCGTGGCTGTGGGCGAGGGCGCCGGCGGCCATGGCGCTGGCGGTTTCCTCGGACACGGCGCCGTGGTTGGCGATGAGTTCCTCCGGCACGTCGAGCATCTCGATCTTGGCGTCGTTGGCATAGGTGATGAAGCCGCGCTCGTACCAGTGCGAGCTGCCGGGCAGCGAAGTGAGCAGTTGCCCGACCCAGCCGCCGGTGCAGGACTCGGCGGTGGCAAGCATCCAGCCGCGCGCGAGCAGCTTCTCGCCGAGCTCAAAGGCCAGCTGGTGCAGTTCTTCGTCGCTCACACGAGCCATTGCAGTCCTTTGATGGCGGCGATCGCGTACAGCGCCGCCAGAAGATCGTCGAACATCACGCCGAAACCGTTTTTCAGGCGTCGGTCGGCCAGCCGGATCGGCCATGGTTTCAGAATATCGAACAGGCGGAAGAGTGCAAATGCCAGCCCGGCCCACAGCCAGCCGGCCGGGGTGAACAGCAGCACCAGGGCGAAGGCGACGATCTCGTCCCACACCATGCCGCCGTGGTCCGCGACGCCCAGCGCACGACCGCTGCGGCCGCAGGCCCAGACGCCGAGCAGGAAGGCGGCGATCAGCAGGATGATCCGGTTCGGCAGATCGGGCGCGACAGCGACGACCAGCCAGAACAGCGGCAGCCCCAGCAGAGTGCCGACGGTGCCGGGCGCCCTGGGGGCAAGGCCGCTGCCGAAGCCGAAGGCGATCAGGTGCGCCGGATGCGCGAACAGGAATTTGAGATCAGGGCGCAAAGTGGTCATAGCCGGTGTGTTCGAAAGGCAGCGGCTGGCCGTCGGCGTCGATCACCGCCAGCCCGGGTTCGGCGGAGATGCGGCCGATGCGCGTCACCGGCACGCCTGCGGACTGCGCGGCGGCGGCCACCGCGTCGCGCCGGTCGACGGGCGCAGTGAAGCAGAGTTCGTAGTCGTCGCCGCCCGCCACCACGCAGTCGCGCGCAACCGCTTCGTGCAGATAGGTTTGCGCCACCGGCAGCGTCGGCAGCGCGGCGAATTCAATGAGGGCGCCGACGCGCGAGCGTTCCAGGATATGGCCGAGGTCGCCAGATC
>JAKBJA010000077.1 GCA_021836225.1 Pseudomonadota bacterium
GTGGTGGCGGCCGACGACGGCGTGATGCCGCAGACGCGCGAGCACCTCAACATCCTCGACTTGCTGGGCATCGAGCGCGGCGCGGTGGCCTTGACCAAAATCGACCGCGTCGAGCCCGAGCGTATTGCGGAAGTCGACCGCGACCTGCAGCGACTGCTGGCTGAAACGGCGCTCGCCGGCGCGCCGGTGTTTCCGCTTTCGGCGACGGATGGGCAGGGCGTCGATGCCTTGCGCGTGCATCTGCACGAAGCTGCCCGATCGATGCCGCAGGCAAAAGAGGAGGGCGGCTTCCGCCTGGCGGTCGACCGCAGCTTCACCCTGAAAGGCGCGGGCACCATCGTCACCGGCACCGTCTTCGCCGGCCGCGTCGAAGTGGGTGACGAACTGGTAGCGACGCCATCCGGCAAACCGGTGCGGCTGCGCAGCCTGCACGTGATGAACCGGCCGGCGCAGGCTGGGCAGGCCGGGCAGCGCTGCGCGCTCAACCTGGCCGGCGTCGGCAAGGACGAGATCGCACGCGGCGACTGGATCGTGGCGCCGCGCCTGCACGCGCCCACTGCGCGCTTCGACGTGCGCCTGACGCTGTCGCCGCAGGCGCCTGCGCCGCTCACGCACTGGGCGCCGGTGCACCTGCACCTGGGTGCAGCGCATGTCATGGCGCGGGTGGCCTTGCTGGAAGGCGACAGCCTGGCATCGGGCGACAGCGCGCTGGCGCAATTGGTCGCCGACCGTCCGCTCGGCGCACTTCACGGCGACCGTTTCATCCTGCGCGATGCCGACGCGCGCCACACCCTCGGCGGCGGCGTGGTGCTCGATCCCGGCGCGCCGGCGCGCAAGCGCAAGACGCCGCTGCGGCTGGCCGAGCTGGCCGCGCTGGCTATTACTGGCATCGCGCCGCGCCTGCGTCAGTTGCTCGAGCTGCGCGGGCTCGATCTCGACCGCCTCGCCCTACACTGGAACTGCAAGGATCCGGCCGTACATCTGCCGCACGACAGCACACGGGTACGCGCCGGCCACGAGACCTGGGCATTTTCCGCCGCGCATTGGGCAAACCTGCAGGACAGGCTGCGCGCCGATCTCGCCGCCTTCCACGAACGCTTTCCCGACGAACTGGGCCCCGACGCCGCACGCGCCCGGCGCATGTTCCTGCCGACCCTGTCCGCCGCCGCATTCGCCGCGCTGACCGAGCAACTGCTGGCCGCAGGCGCATTGCAACGGAGCGGTTCCTGGCTACACCTGCCGACGCACAGCGTCGCGCTCACCCGCGAGGAAGAGGCGCTCTACCAGCGCATCCGTCCCTGGCTCGCCGAGTCGCCTTTCGACCCGCCGTGGATGCGCGACCTGGTCAGAATGAGCGGCACAGACGAGGGGTCGATGCGCCGCCTGCTGCAGAAACTGGCGCGCCAGGGCCTGCTGTACCAGGTGGTGCGCGACCTGTTCTACCTGCCGGAAAGCGTGGCCCGACTGGCGGCGCTGGTGCAGGAACTGGAGCACGCGGCGGGTGAGACGCGCGCGGCGGAATTCCGCGACCGCAGCGGCCTCAGCCGCAAGCGCGCAATCCAGGTGCTGGAGTTTTTCGATCGGGTGGGCTACACGCGCCGCGTGCGCGAGGCGCATCGACTGCGCAATGCGGACATGTTCGGCAGGGCGGAACATGCTGCTTGAATTGGAAGGGACGCGTTCCTGGTGGTGCGGCCGGACTTCAAATCCGGTTGGGGGTGTCAGTCGCTCCCGGGTGGGTTCGACTCCCACTCCCTTCCGCCACTTTTTTCTGCTTATTCGGTGGCAGGAATCGGCCAGAAGCGGAAGTTCATGACCACAACAGCGACCGTCTCTTCATCGGCCAATGCCGCCGGTGGCGTCACCTCAGCTGAATGACCGGTGTCGCGTAGGTTGCCGACGTTTAGGGAGTACGCCGCCTGAATGGCCGCATTCGTCAGCAGCGAATGCGTGCTGTCGACCCAAATCTGTTTTATCCGTGTCGTCTGCAGGGTGAGCCAGTTGGGGTTTGGACGCGGGATACCGCGAGCCACGGATCTGTGATCGTTACCAGGACACTGCGGCGGCACCAACGTTTCTCTGGGGCGGGATTCCGCCAGGGCGGAGGCAGTTCATCGCACACCGCTTGATCCATATGGGTGGCAGGCACGACCCGGTCGTAGCCAGCAATGAGGAAACGGGTTCGAACCGAAACAACAAGGCAGAATGCGAGACAAGAAAAACCCGCCGTCAACAAGCGGGAGGGTAAGGTGTTCGCGCTTGACTACGGTCGGCTAATGGGTGACCCCTTTTATTCAGTAATTCGATCCAAACCGGACGGCGTGTTGTCGGAAATCTTTACACTTTCGGGCTCGTCGCCCACCCCCTCCCCTATGCTTTCTTAAACCCATATTAAAATCAATGGATTGCATAGTTAAGCACCTGTGGCCTATTTCTTGCATGCCATCTCGCTGATCAGTCAATAAGATTTTCATGGGAGACATTCATGACATCTGAAAACGTCATCGCGTGGCTGCTGATCTTGGCGCCCCTTATTGCCGGCGCCTTGATCTATTTCTCAAAGTCCGCGGCTGCGGTCGCCAAGGTGGGCCGACTGGACGCGTGGCTGGTCGCCAAGTACGAGGCCGCGCGCGATCAGGATGGCGGATTTTCCCGCTTCGTCACGCGTCCGTTGTTATGGGCGTTGACGCGCGTCCTGGCCTGGACCGAGCCCATGCCCGACGCCTATCTGCGAAGCACTGCGCGCGTCATCGCGTACGGCTATATCACCGGGCTGATGGTGTATGTGGCGGCAGTGGTTACGGTCGCGGCACTTATGATCTTTATCGCTTTCTGGGTACTTGGCCAGTTCCTCGAATCCGGCTCGAATTCCGGAGGCACGGCATACGCACGGGCGGCCGAACGTGAGGATGACAACCTTCCAGTCGCTAGACGGGCCGGCACGTTTTACCAGGGTGGATCCTGGCTTACCCAAGAGCGCACGGGAAGAATAGATGCCGAGGGTTACATCTACGGAGGCGGATCCACATTGACGGAGGAGGTCGTCGGCCGGGTCGACAAGAACGGGCGAATCTATAAAGGCAGCAACTTCCTCACTGAAGACTTGATCGGCCGCATCGACGAGGACGGCACAATCTACAGGGGTACGAACGCGCTCAACGAGGAGAAAATAGGCCGTATCGATGACGATGGCCACGTGTATTCGAGCGTATCGTGGTTTACGGAGAAACGGGTCGGGCAGTTGGAATAGGCCGAGCACGGGGTTGTTGAGCGCGGCGAAACTTAGATGGGCGCGGGTTTACGCGGCCAATTTTTTCTGAAATCTTGGAGGAAATTCAAACTATGAAAAAAGCTCTTGGTATTCTGGTAGTTGTGGTGGTTGCGCTTTCACAATCGTCATGCGGGCATGTGGAGAAACTCGGCGATGCAGTCACAGGTCAAGGGACCGGTGACGTTACAGCCATAGGTAACGGCCAATTTGACATTGTTGCTGCCGGTGGATTTTCTGCAAACAGAGCCGATACGTATGCAAAATGGGATCGAACCGCAAAGTTGGCTTGCAAGGGTGGGCAATATAAGGTTATTAAACGGGACTGGCAGTCTGCTACGTACCCAGGAATATTGGGCGGCATCATCGAATGCACCAATAAGAAATCTTAAATGCTAACCACCTCTGCGGGCTTCGTCCGCGTTTACCAATGGGCGTCTTCACGAAAGGGCATACTAAGATGCGTTTCTTATTGGCTCTGGTTGTTAGTGTTGGGTTAGTTGGATGTGGGGATAGTTCAAAGCTATCGAGAAGCAAGGCTGAGGATCTCATTCAAGATACCGTGAGGTTTAACACCGTGACTGACACAATTTCTACCGGTGCATATAGCGTATTCACTAAGTGGGACGGAGATATCGACCCATGGCTATTAGGCGGAAAAATATTGCCTAGTTTAGCCCAACAGGATCTCGTGACCTATACGGAGTCCCGTGGTTTTGGGGGTTCTACATTGTATGCGGTTGCTTTAACTTCAAAGGGAAGGCAATTCCTTCTAAAAGAAGTAAAGCCAGAAAGGGATGATGGCAAGCTTGCAGTGATCAGACTCTGCGAAAGAAAGATTGTTGAAGTGACCGGCATAGAACAACCAAAACCGCAAGAAGCCAAGGTTAGTTTCAACTACAGTGCCCATAACCCAACATCTTTTGGCGAGACAACACCCAAAAAGTGCTCTGCTGAAATACGAAAAGGAGCTGCGGAGTTAAAGCTTTTTGATGACGGCTGGCGTATCGGAAAAGTAATCTTTTATACAGACCATGGATACGACTTTGAGCGTTATCTTGAATAAGGGCCAACCAGATCTTGAGCAAAGCTAGTGGCATTACCTGAGCTTCCCAAACGCATGATGTACCTCGCGGATGCCAACGTCCGCAATGCGCCGCCAAGCAGCCGGTTGCTTGGGATTCTTGAGTGACTCCAGAGGGTCGGGGGCCGTCCTTCGCTGCTAACGAAAACGGCCATTCAGGCGGCGTTCTCACTAAACGTCGGCAACCTGCGCGACACCGGTCATTCAGCTGAGGCGACGCCACCGGCCGCAATGGCCGATGAAAGGACAGTCGCCATACCAGCATGAACTTCTGTTCTTGGCTGACTCGGTCAATCGCGCCGAGCACTTGGCTCTGACCTGAACGAAATCGAACCCGAACAATAACTTGCGGACTTGAGTTTATGCGCTGGGTTATCGAGTTCATCAAGCGTGTGCACCCCGCCCAGCCTTGAAAATCAATACGCTACGCCGTGCATTGCAAAGCGGCTCTGCACACGCCTGCACAACTACGCGTCGATTCTGACAATGTCTGCCTGCTCGTTGGCAGCGAGCGGCTCATCGGACTCGAGTTGATGCTGCAGCACGGCGAGATCGGCTTCCGAGGCGTCGTTGCCAGCGCGTGCTCGCTGGACGATGCGTTCGCGCAGGGTGGCGACGGGGACAGGGAAGTCGAGGATGCGGAATTCGACGTTGCGGATGCGCGCCATTTCGCGCAACAGGTCGCGCTGCCAGCGCGCGGTGAAGGTGGCGTCGACGATGACCGGCCAGCCGGCGTCGAGGATTTCTCCCGCCAGCCTGGCCAGATGGGCATAGGTGCGGCGGGTGGCATCGGCTGCGTATAAATCCTGTCCGACGCCGGAGTCGCTTTTCGCCAGGGCATCGAGGCCGGCGAGGCGCTTGCGCTCGACGTCGGAACGCAGACGGATGGCGCCTGCGGTCTGCATCAGTTTTTGCGTGATGGTGGTCTTGCCGGAGCCAGACAGACCATGGGTGATGTCGAGTCGCAAGGGCAGGGGGCGCGTAAGCGCGGTGGCCCGTTGCAGCAGCGTGCGCACGTCGGCGAGTGCGGCAGCGCGCTCGGGGCCGGCGGTCTGCGCGGTGCGGATGGCCGCCACCTTGGCGCGCACCAGTGCGCGGTAAACGGCGTAGTAGCGCAGGAGCACAAGCCCCGCGTAATCGCCGGTGGCTTCCAGCCAGAGGTTGAGG
Organism: Pseudomonadota bacterium; assembly: GCA_021836225.1. The sequence continues at coordinate 5,520 of JAKBJA010000077.1, forward strand.
AACAGCCAGGCCCAGTCGGCATGGCCGCGCTGCAGCAGGTCCATGTAGCAGAAGGCGACTTCGGACTGGATGTCGATCCAGCGCAGTTCGGGATTGAATTCGATGCAGTCGAACACCAGCAGCTGGCCATCGACCCAGGCCAGGTTTCCCAGATGCAGGTCGCCGTGGCATTCGCGCACGAAGCCGTCGCGCTTGCGCGCAGCCATCAGCGGAGCGATCCGGGCATGTTCGGTTTCGCTCCAGCGCTGCAGGGCGTCGAGCAGTTCGCGATCGGCCGGGTCGTCGAGGCGCGATGCGATCTGCTCGAAATTCTGCACCACCGGCTTCCGGATTTTTTCCGGCGTGCCCCAGGGGCTGTCTGGCGCGGCGCGCGCGCAGCCTGCGAGATGGAAGCGGGCAAGGGTGGCGGCAATGGCTTCGACGTGGTGCGCGGCCAGGCCGCCCTCTGCGTCGAGTCGGTCGAGCGTGGCGTCCACCGGGAACTGCCTCATCTTCACGGCGTACTCGAAGGTCGTGCCGTTGCCGTTGATGCGCGGGGCGGCCGGGGTGCCGGTGATGGGGACGACGTCGAGGTAGATGGCCGGCGCGAGCCGCCGGTTGAGCTTCACTTCGTCGCAGCAGGCGTGCAGGCGCTTGTCGAGGCTGCTGAAATCAAGGAAGCCGAGGTTGATCGGCTTCTTGATCTTGTAGGCGAATTCGCCGGTGAGCAGGACCCAGGAGATATGGGTTTCGACGACCCGGACCGGGCCGGCCGCGTGATCGTAGCAGGCCGGGGCGAGCAGGCTCTGGATCAGTTCGGCCGATTCAGGCATCGTTCCCGGCTTGCTGTCCATGGCTGTCTGCCCGGCCGAGGCGCGCGTTGCTACAACTGCCGCGCGTAATCTTCCAGTTGCCGCTTGGCGGCGTCGAAGGCGTCGCGCAGCGCAACGTAGGCATCCTCGTTCTGCTGCTTGTCCACCACGATTTCCGAACCGGGCACGCCGAGATCGATGCGGACGTTGAAGGGTTTGCCCTGCTGGTGATGCTTGGCGGGCTGTTCGACCACCACCCGGCAACTGATGATGTCGGCAAAGACCTGTTCGAGTTTCTGCACCTTTTCGCGGATGTGCGTATCGAGGGTGTCGGAATGGGGAATGTCGCGGAAGGTGATTTGAAGCGGGGTTTTCATGATGACTCCGTTGGGTTGGGATGGAAGCAGGACCGTCCTGCCTCCGCTTACATTTTCGGGTGGCCTTCCTGGGCGTATTGCTTTTCGCGCTGTTCCTGGCAGACGATGCAGCGCTTGGCGGTCGGATAGGCCATCAGGCGGGGAAAGGTGACATCCTCTCCGCAATCGATGCAGACGCCATAGTCGCCGTTCTTGATGCGCTGAAATGCGGCTTCGATATCGCGCATCGCGTCAATATGGCGATCCAGGATTGACAGGTTGAAATCCGCCAGCGCATTGGCCAGCGATTCGTCGCCGCTGTCGCCCGGCTCCTGGTTGAGCAGGTCGATGCGATGCTGGTTGCCCGAGTTTTCCAGTTCCTCGCGCACTTCGCGCAGCAAGGCCTGGTATTCCTCGTTCAGTTTCTGGGTGAGCTGTTCAAGCTGGGAAGGGCTGAGTGCGGGCATTGGATCTCCTGCGCGTGTGGATTTGGAAGATGCGTCTTTAATCTAAGGATAGCAATATCCCATTTGAATGGCGACCCATGGATTCCTTGCTTGAATCCGGCTGTCCCATTCTCTCAGGTCGATTGCTTCGCCTGAATGAATGCCTGCGCTGCCTCGGCAGGCAGGGGACGACTGAACAAATATCCTTGCATGAAATCGCAATGGTGCGAAGCCAGCAGAAGGCGCTGCGCCGCAGTTTCGACGCCTTCTGCCATCACCGCCAGACCGAGGCTGTGCGCGAGCGCGATGGCGGCGGTGCAGATGGCGACGTCGTTGACGTCGGTTTCGATGTCGCGGACAAAGGATTTGTCGAGCTTGAGGGTGTGGATCGGCAGCAGCTTGAGATAGCTGAGCGAAGAATAGCCGGTGCCGAAATCGTCGATCGACAGGCGCACGCCGAGGTTGCGCAGCGCCCTGAGCTGGCTGATGCTGGCATCAGGGTCGTGCATGGCCACCGACTCGGTGATTTCCAGCTCGAGATCGGTGCCTGCCAGCCCGTATTTTTCCAGCGCCCCGGCAATGTGCGCCAGCAGGACGGGCGAGTGCAACTGAAGCGCCGACAGGTTCACGGCCATGGTCAGGCCCTGGACTCCGACGTCCCGCCAGGCGCGCAACTGGCGGCAGGCCTCGTCCAGCACCCATTCGCCCAGAGGCAGGATCAGCCCCGTTTCTTCGGCTATGGGAATGAACTCCGACGGCAACACCAGTCCGTCGCGCGGATGTTGCCAGCGCACCAGTGCCTCGACCCCGACGATGCGCCCATCGCGGCTGTCCAGCTGCGGCTGGTAATGCAGTTCGAACTGCCTGTTCTCCACGGCAACCCGCAGGTCGTGGTCCAGCATCAGGCGCTTCACCGCAGCCTGGTTCATCTCGGCGGTGAAGAACTGGACATTGTTGCGACCCTGCGATTTGGCGTGGTACATGGCGGTGTCGGCATTTTTCATCAGCGTTTCGACGTCCTTGCCGTCGTTCGGATAAAAGGCGACGCCGATGCTCGCTGTCGAGTGCAGCTCGTTTTCGCCGATGCGATAGCTTTGGGCCAGCACCTGCAGCAGCTTGTCCGCCACACGGGCGGCAGCCGTGGCATCGTCCACGTCGGTCAGCACCACCACGAACTCGTCGCCGCCCAGACGGGCCACGATGTCGCTGTCGCGTATGTTGTCGCGCAGGCGGTAGGCGACGTCCTTGAGCAAGGCGTCGCCCACGGCATGGCCCATGGAGTCGTTAATGGTCTTGAAGCGATCCAGATCGAGAAATATCACCGCCAGCGCGCGCTGTTCCCGGTGCGCCATGGCCAATACCTGTTCCAGCTGGCTTTGCAGACTGAAACGATTGAGCAGGCCGGTCAGGACATCGTGATAGGCCAACTGGCTGATTTGCGCCTCGGCCATCGTGCGCTCGGTGATGTCCTGCACGGTGCCGGTGGAACTGAACGGTTTGCCCTGCGCGTCGTAGTGCGTCTCGCAGCGTTCGCTCACCCACTTGATGCGGCCGTCCGGCATGCGCAGACGATGCGTGATTTCGTATGGCTTGCGGGTCACCAGCGAATTTTGATAAGCCTGATTGACCCGCTCCCGGTCTTCCGGATGGACGACGCCCAGGAAGGTCTCGTAGGATGCGCCCAACTTTGTCTTGTCGACCTCGAAAAGGTGGAATGTTTCGTCCGACCAGGTCAGCTTGCCGCTGACGAGGTCGAGTTCCCAGCTTCCCAGCTGAGCGATGCGCTGCGCCTCCTTGAGGCGCTTTTCGCTTTCCTTGAGCGCGGCATCGGCCATGCTTTTCTCCGTCACATCGACGCCGATGCTGACCATGAACTCCACGTCGCCGTGCTCGTCGCGCAGCAAGGTGTTGGTCCAATCGATCAGCCGCCTTGAGCCGTCGCGGGCAACCCAGTGGTTGGTGTGGGTGTTGCGCAGGGCGTCGGGATTGCGGATGAGGGAACAGAATGCCTCTTCGTGCACGGCTTCCCGTTCTTCCGGCGGCAGCAAGCGATCCCAGACGAACTCTCCCTCGACTTCTGCAAACGAATACTGCGACAGCGCCTCGCAGGCGTGGTTGAAGCGACGGATGCGACCCTCGCGATCGAGCACCACCACCAGCGCGCCGGCCTGGTCGAGAATCGCCCCCTGCAATGAGGTCATTGCG
>JAKBJA010000182.1 GCA_021836225.1 Pseudomonadota bacterium
CCGGTTCCCGGATCGGCTACAATGACGGCATTCAAATTCAGGCGGGTTCGCGCGAGCGGCTCGCCTGAATTTTGTCACCTGCCTTTCGGAGTCTTCCTTGTCTCGTGCCCAACCTGCCATCCTGGTTTTAGCTGACGGCTCGGTGTTTCGCGGCCTGTCGATCGGTGCCGACGGCATCACGACCGGCGAGGTGGTATTCAATACCGCGCTCACCGGGTATCAGGAAATTCTCACCGACCCGTCGTATTCGCGGCAGATCGTCACGCTGACCTATCCCCACATCGGCAACACCGGCGTCAACGCCGAGGACGTCGAAGCCGACCGCATCCACGCCGCCGGCCTGGTGGTGCGCGACGTGCCGCGTCTGCATTCGAATTTCCGTGCCGACCAGTCCTTGCCCGACTACCTGAAGAGCCAGAATATCGTGGCGATCGCCGACATCGACACGCGCCGGCTGACCCGCATCCTGCGCGAGAAGGGTGCGCAGGCCGGCTGCATCATGGCGGGTGCGGTGGACGAAGCGAAAGCGCTCGAGGCCGCGCACGCATTCCCGGGCCTCGCTGGCATGGATCTCGCCAAGGTGGTGAGCGCGCCCGCGTCCTACGAATGGAGCGAGACCGAATGGAAGCTCGGACGTGGCTATGGTCAGCAGACCGAGCCGCGCTTCCATGTGGTGGCCTTCGATTACGGCGTCAAGCGCAACATCCTGCGCATGCTGGCCGAGCGCGGCTGCCGCCTGACGGTGTTGCCTGCGACCGCTACCGCCGAACAGGCGCTGGCCCTGAAGCCGGACGGCATTTTTCTTTCCAACGGCCCGGGCGATCCGGAGCCATGCGATTATGCGATCCGTGCGATCGGTGAATTGGTTGCGGCCAGGATCCCGACCTTCGGCATCTGCCTCGGCCACCAGCTGCTCGCGCTGGCATCGGGCGCCAAGACCGTGAAGATGAAGTTCGGCCACCACGGCGCCAATCATCCGGTGAAGGACCTCGACAGCGGACGCGTCGCGATCACCAGCCAGAACCACGGCTTTGCGGTGGATGCGGCGACGCTCCCCGCGAATATTCGCAGTACCCATGTTTCGCTGTTCGACGGTTCGCTGCAGGGCATCGCGCGCACCGACGCGCCCGCCTTCAGCTTTCAGGGACATCCCGAAGCCAGCCCCGGCCCGCACGACGTGAGCTATTTGTTCGACCGATTTATCAAGCTGATGGCCGACCATGCCCAAGCGCACTGACTTAAAAAGCATCCTCATCATCGGCGCCGGCCCCATCGTCATCGGGCAGGCGTGCGAATTCGACTACTCCGGCGCGCAGGCGTGCAAGGCGCTGCGCGAGGAGGGCTACAAGGTCATCCTCGTCAACAGCAATCCTGCGACGATCATGACCGACCCGGACATGGCGGACGTCACCTACATCGAGCCGATTTCCTGGCAGGTGGTCGAGAAGATCATCGAGAAGGAGCGCCCCGATGCGCTGCTGCCGACGATGGGCGGGCAGACCGCGCTCAATTGCGCGCTTGACCTCGCCAAGCACGGCGTCCTGGAAAAATATGGCGTCGAGATGATCGGCGCGTCGAAGGAAGCCATCGACAAGGCGGAAGACCGCGAAAAATTCAAGGCGGCGATGACCAAGCTGGGCCTCGGTTCGGCGCGCTCGTCGATCGCCCACAGTCTGGAGGAAGCGCTGCAGGTGCAGGCTGCACTGGGTTTTCCCTCGATCATCCGGCCCTCGTTCACCATGGGCGGGTCGGGTGGCGGCATTGCCTACAACAAGGACGAATTCGTCGCCATCTGCGAGCGCGGGCTGGAAGCCTCGCCGACGCACGAGCTCCTGATCGAGGAATCGCTGCTCGGCTGGAAAGAGTACGAGATGGAGGTGGTGCGCGACAGCAAGGACAACTGCATCATCGTCTGCTCGATCGAGAACTTCGACCCGATGGGCGTGCACACCGGCGACTCGATCACCGTCGCCCCGGCGCAGACGCTGACCGACAAGGAATACCAGATCATGCGCAACGCCAGCCTCGCGGTGCTGCGCGAGATCGGCGTCGACACCGGCGGCTCCAACGTGCAGTTCTCGATCAACCCGGCGGACGGCCGCATGGTGGTGATCGAGATGAACCCGCGCGTGTCGCGATCAAGCGCGCTGGCATCCAAGGCGACCGGTTTTCCCATCGCCAAAGTGGCGGCCAAGCTGGCGGTCGGCTACACGCTCGACGAACTGCAGAACGACATCACCGGCGGCGCGACCCCGGCCTCGTTCGAGCCGTCGATCGACTACGTGGTCACCAAGGTGCCGCGCTTCGCATTCGAGAAATTCCCGCAGGCCGACGACCGCCTGACCACGCAGATGAAGTCGGTGGGCGAGGTGATGGCGATGGGCCGCAGCTTCCAGGAGTCGCTGCAGAAAGCCCTGCGCGGGCTGGAAGTCGGCGTCGACGGTTTCGATCCCAAGACCACGGACCGCGACGAGATCGAGGCCGAACTGATGTCGCCCGGCCCCGAGCGCATCTGGTACGTGGGCGATGCCTTCCGTGTCGGCATGAGCCTGGAGGAAATCCATGCGGTCTCGAAGATCGACCCGTGGTTCCTTGACCAGATCCAGAGCCTGATCGAACTGGAGAATTCGCTGACCGGACGGGCGCTGGCCGATCTCGGCCGCGACGAACTGCGCGAACTGAAGCGCGCCGGTTTCTCCGACCGTCGGCTGGCCAAACTTCTGAACACCGACCAGCACGCGGTGCGCGCACGCCGGGGTGAACTGGCGCTGCATCCGGTCTATAAGCGGGTCGACACCTGTGCGGCCGAGTTCGCCACGCAGACCGCCTACATGTACTCGACCTACGAGGAAGAGTGCGAGGCGCACCCGACCGACGCGAAGAAGATCATGGTGCTGGGCGGCGGACCGAACCGCATCGGCCAGGGCATCGAATTCGACTACTGCTGCGTGCATGCCGCGCTGGCGCTGCGCGAAAACGGCTTCGAGACCATCATGGTCAACTGCAACCCGGAGACCGTGTCCACCGACTACGACACGTCCGATCGCCTGTACTTCGAGCCGCTGACGCTGGAAGACGTGCTGGAGATCGTGCGCATCGAGAAGCCCTTCGGCGTGATCGTGCAATACGGCGGGCAGACGCCGCTGAAGCTGGCACGCGATCTGGAAAGAAACGGCGTGCCCATCATCGGCACCAGCCCCGACATGATCGACGCAGCGGAAGACCGCGAGCGCTTCCAGCAGATGCTGCACGACCTGGGCCTCAAGCAGCCGCCTAACCGCACCGCGCGCAATCCCGACAGCGCCATCCGCATGGCCGAGGAAATCGGCTACCCGCTGGTGGTGCGTCCAAGCTACGTGCTGGGCGGCCGCGCCATGGAAATCGTGCGTGAGGAAGCCGACCTGCGCCGCTACATGACCGAAGCGGTCAAGGTGTCGAACAAGTCGCCGGTGCTGCTCGACCGCTTCCTCAACGACGCCATCGAAGTCGATGTCGACGCCCTGTCCGACGGCGAGCAGGTGGTGATCGGCGGCATCATGCAGCACATCGAGCAGGCAGGTGTGCATTCGGGCGACTCGGCCTGCTCGCTGCCGCCCTACAGCCTGTCGAAGGATGTGCAGGATGAACTGCGCCGCCAGACGGTGGCGATGGCGAAGGCGCTGAAAGTGGTGGGCCTGATGAACGTGCAGTTCGCGATCCAGGGCGACACCGTGTACGTGCTGGAAGTGAACCCGCGCGCGTCGCGTACCGTGCCTTATGTGTCCAAGGCGATCGGCGCGCCGCTGGCCAAGATTGCCGCGCGCGCGATGGCGGGCATTTCGCTGAAGTCGCAGGCGTTCGAAAAAGAGATCATCCCGCCGTATTTCTCGGTGAAGGAAGCGGTGTTCCCGTTCCGCAAGTTCCCCGGCGTCGACACCATTCTCGGCCCGGAAATGAAGTCGACCGGCGAAGTCATGGGCGTGGGCGACAACTTTGGCGAGGCCTTCGTCAAGTCACAACTGGCGTCGAGCTCCGAATTGCCCAAACCAGGCGGGCGCGCCTTCGTCAGCGTGCGCTCGGGCGATCGCGCCGCCGTCATCGAGGTGGCGCAGATGCTGCACGACCTCGGCTTCAGCGTGGTCGCAACCCGTGGGACGGCGCAGGCGATCGAATCGGCGGGCATTCCGGTGGCGATCGTCAACAAGGTCAAGGAAGGCCGTCCGCACATCGTCGACATGATCAAGAACGGCGACATCGACTTCATCGTCAACGTGGTCGAGGACAAGAAGGCCGTGAAGGATTCCTACGCCATCCGTGCCGAAGCGCTCGCGCGCCGGGTCGTGTACTTCACCACGCTGGCTGGCGCGCGCGCTGCCTGCATGGGCATGCAGCATGGCAACGAACTGAAAGTATATTCCCTGCAGTCGCTGCACCAGCGACTGCATTGATCTGAAAAGGCAAGGTTGTGAATAAATTTCCCCTCACCGTCGTGGGCGCCGAAAAACTGCGCGTTGAACTGCAACACCTGAAAAGCGTGGAGCGCCCCGCCGTGATCCAGGCGATTGCCGAGGCGCGCGCACAGGGCGACCTGTCGGAAAATGCCGAATACGATGCGGCCAAGGAGAAGCAGGGCTTCATCGAAGGCCGCATTGCCGATCTCGAGGGCAAGCTGGCCAATGCACAGATCATCGACCCCACCACGCTGGACGCGGATGGCCGCATCGTTTTCGGCGCCACGGTAGAACTGGAAGACGTCGAATCGGGCGATACGGTGACGTATCAGATCGTCGGCGATGATGAGGCCGACATCAAGCAGGGCAAGATTTCCGTGTCGTCCCCCATCGCACGTGCGCTGATCGGCAAATATGCGGGCGACAGCGTGGACGTCCAGGCGCCGGGCGGCGTGCGCCAGTACGAAGTGCTGGACGTGCTGTACAAATAGCATGCGGCGCTTCTGGGACGGCCTCGCTGGCGGATTGCTGGTGCTGTGGATCGGCGGCATGTGGGCGATCGGCTACGTGGCCGCGCCGGTTCTGTTCGCCAATCTGGGCGACAAGCAGCTGGCCGGGATGCTGGCCGGGAAGCTGTTCGGAGTGATGGCGTGGATCGGCATCGCCGCCGCGACCTACCTGCTGGTCTACCGGTTTGCCCGCGACGGCGCCGCAGCGATGAAAACCCTGTTTTTCTGGGCGGTGGCGCTGATGCTGGCGCTGACGCTGGCTGGCCACTTCGGCATCCAGCCCATCATGCAGAGCCTGAAGAATCAGGCCATGCCGCACGCCGTGATGCAAAGCGTGTTTGCGGACCGTTTCGCCCGCTGGCATGGGGTGTCGAGCATTCTTTATCTCATTCAGAGCGCGCTGGGGCTGTTGCTGGTCTGGCGCTCGGGGCTGGCGCGATAAACCCCGTCAGGCAGGCTTCAAGCCGGCAGGACGATCACAGGCTTGCCGGCAGCGCGATAAATCACCAATATCTTGCCGATCTGCTGCACCGGCGTTGCGCCGGTGGATGTGCAGATTTCCTCCAGCCAGGCACGACGCGTGTCCGGCTCGTCGCTGGCGGCCTTGATCTTGATCAGTTCATGCGCGTCAAGCCCGCGTTCGATCTCCTTCAGCACGGCAGCGGTCAGGCCCTGGTTACCGATCATGACCACCGGCTGGCGGCTGTGTGCCAGGCCTTTGAGAAATTGCCGCTGGGCGGGCGTGAGTGATTTCATGCGTATTCCTTAAACTGAGCGCGGATTGTAGCCGATAGAGATGGTACAGAAAGCGAAGCGAACCAAATCGGGCAGTGCCTGGATGCACGAGCACGTGACGGATCCCTACGTCAAAAAGGCGCAGCAGGACAGCTACCGCTCGCGCGCTGCCTATAAATTGCTGGAAATCGACACGCGCGACCATCTGCTGCGCCCCGGTATGACGGTGGTGGATCTGGGGGCTGCGCCCGGCAGCTGGTGCCAGGTTGCGGTGCAGAAGATGAAAAAGCAGGGCAGGGTGCTGGCGATCGATCTGTTGCCGGTGGCGCCGATGCCGGGCGTCGACAGCCTGGAAGGCGATTTCACCGAGCCGGCAGCGCTGGCCTGGCTGGAAGAAAAGCTGCAAAACGGGCGGGTTGACCTTGTATTAAGCGATATGGCCCCCAACATCAGTGGTGTCATGCTTCGCGATCAGGCTCGACATTACGAGTTGTGCGAGTTGGCGCTCGATTTTGCGGTGAAGTGGCTGAAACCGGACGGCGCCTTTCTCGTCAAAGTATTTCAGGGTGTCGGGTTCGAGGATTTTCGGGCACAGATGCGGCAGGCGTTCGAACAGGTGCTGATCCGCAAACCGGACGCCTCGCGCGATCGCAGTGCCGAGGTTTATTTGCTGGGACGTCGCCTTGTTGCAGCGCGAGATGGCGGGTTGTGATGCTGCCGTGACAACCCGGTAGTGTGGGTTTAGAATGAGTCTAAGCGTGCTGTATTCGGCACCAAGGAGTAAACGTGAACAATTTGTCCAAGAACATCGCCATCTGGCTGATCATCGCTGTCATCCTGATGACGGTGTTCAACCAGTTCGGCGCCCAGCGCACCGCACAGTCGCAGATGCCGTACTCGCAGTTCATCGAGGAGGTGCGCCAGCAGCAGATCTCCAAGGTGGTGATCGAGGGCAACGTGCTGAAGGGCGAGCGCAGCGATGGCCAGCGCTTCACCAGCTATGCGCCGAGCGACCCGTGGATGGTGTCCGATCTGCTGAAAAACGGCGTCTCGGTCGAGGCCAAGCCGGAAGAACAGCCGTCCTTCCTGATGAGCCTGTTCATTTCGTGGTTCCCCATGCTGCTGCTGATCGGCGTCTGGATCTTCTTCATGCGCCAGATGCAGGGCGGCGGCCGTGGCGGTGCCTTCTCGTTCGGCAAGAGCCGGGCCCGGCTGCTCGACGAAAACGCCAACCCGGTGACCTTTGCCGACGTGGCGGGCTGCGACGAGGCCAAGGAAGACGTCGCCGAACTGGTGGATTTCCTGAAAGACCCGTCCAAGTTCCAGAAGCTGGGCGGACGTATCCCGCGTGGCGTCCTGATGGTGGGCCCCCCGGGCACCGGCAAGACGCTGCTGGCGCGTTCGATTGCGGGCGAAGCCAAGGTACCGTTCTTCAGCATCTCGGGTTCCGACTTTGTCGAAATGTTCGTCGGCGTCGGTGCCGCGCGGGTGCGCGACATGTTCGAGCAGGCGAAAAAGAACTCGCCCTGCATCATCTTCATCGACGAAATCGATGCGGTCGGCCGCCAGCGTGGCGCTGGCCTCGGCGGCGGCAACGACGAGCGCGAGCAGACGCTGAACCAGTTGCTGGTTGAAATGGACGGTTTCGAAGCGACCACCGGCGTCATCGTGATCGCTGCGACCAACCGCCCTGACGTGCTTGATCCGGCGCTGCTGCGCCCGGGCCGTTTCGACCGCCAGGTGGTGGTGGGCCTGCCCGACATTCGCGGCCGTGAGCAGATCCTGCTGGTGCACATGCGTAAGGTTCCGTTGGCGCCCGATGTGCGTGCCGATATCCTGGCGCGTGGCACGCCGGGCATGTCCGGTGCCGACCTCGCCAACCTGGTCAACGAGGCGGCCCTGTTCGCCGCGCGCCGCAGCAAGCGTCTGGTCGATATGGACGATTTTGAACAGGCCAAGGACAAGATCTTCATGGGCGCCGAGCGCAAATCCATGGTGATTACGCCCGAGGACAAGAAGAAGACGGCATACCACGAGTCCGGGCACGCCGTGATCGGCATGACACTGCCGGGATGTGATCCGGTGCACAAGGTTACGGTGATACCGCGCGGTCGCGCGCTGGGTGTGACCATGTCCCTGCCTGAGCTTGACCGTTATAGCCTGTACCAGGATCAGATGCTGGCACAAATCTGCATGCTGTACGGCGGACGGGTGGCCGAAGAAATTTTCGTCGGCAGCATTTCGACCGGCGCATCGAACGACTTCGAGCGGGCAACCAGCATCGCCCGCGACATGGTGACGCGCTACGGCATGTCGGATGCGCTGGGTCCGATGGTGTACGGTGAAAACGAGGGCGAAGTATTCCTCGGGCGCTCGGTGACCACGCACAAGAACATGAGCGAGGCCACCATGCAGAAGGTCGATACCGAAATCCGTCGCATTCTGGATGAGCAGTATGCCCGGGCCAAGAAAATCCTTACCGATGGGCGTGACAAGGTCGAGGCGATGACAGCCGCCCTGATGGAATGGGAAACCATCGACGCCGAGCAGATCGCCGACATCATGGCGGGCCGCCCGGTGCGCCCACCCAAGCCGTCGGCCACGCCGCAGCCGCCTGCCAGCGGAGGCGACAAGCCCAGTGCCCCGGCGCCGACCGCACAGCCTGCGCAGGAAACCTGAGCGGCAGGACATCATCACCCACTACAATAGAGGGGCTTTGGCCCCTCTATTTTTATGTCCGTTCTCCACGCTGGTTCGTACCGTCTTCACCTCGATAGGCCCCGCATCATGGGCATCGTCAACGTCACGCCGGATTCGTTTTCGGACGGTGGACGGCTGCACGACGCGCAGGCCGCGATTGCCCACGCGCTCAAGCTGCGCGAACAAGGCGCCGATATCCTTGACGTCGGAGGGGAATCCACCCGACCCGGCGCAAAGGCCGTGCCTGCCGACGAGGAAATCCGGCGCGTGGTGCCGGTGATCGAGGCGCTCGTTCGTGAGGGCAGCCTGGTGTCGGTCGACACCAAAAAACCGGAAGTCATGCGCGCAGCGCTTGCTGCCGGCGTGGCCATGGTGAACGATGTGATGGCCTTGCGCGCGCCTGGCGCGCTGGAGGCGGTGGCAGCGTCGGGTGCGGCGGTATGCCTCATGCACATGCAGGGTGAACCCCAGAGCATGCAGCAGGCGCCCCGATATGCCGATGTGGTGGGCGAGGTGAAACAGTTTTTGCAGGCGCGGGTACAGGTCTGCGAGACAGCAGGAATAGCACGGGAGCGGCTGGTGATCGACCCCGGCTTCGGCTTCGGCAAAACGCTGCAACATAACCTGGCACTGCTGAAGCGCCTGGATCGTCTGGCCGATCTGGGCCTGCCGGTGCTGGCCGGGCTGTCGCGCAAGTCGATGCTGGGCGCGCTGACC
>JAKBJA010000100.1 GCA_021836225.1 Pseudomonadota bacterium
CGCGACCAGCGCCTGTTCGACAGCCTGGGCCTGACCGCGTTGTGAGTTTTCCTGCGCTGACCCGCCTGCAGCAAGGGCTGGCGGCGCTGAAGGCCGATCATCTCGAACGGCACCGCCGGCTGATCGACGGTGCACAGGGCGCCCACGTCACGATCGACGGCCAGCGCGTCATTTCCTTCTGCAGCAACGACTACCTCGGGCTTGCCGCCGACCCGGCGCTGGTGGCCGCCGCGCACGCCGCGCTCGATGCATGCGGCGTCGGCGCGGGTGCGGCGCATCTCATCACCGGCCACCACCGTTTCCATCACGACTTTGAGGCGGCGTTCGCGCACTTCGTCGGCAAGCCGGCGGCGCTGCTGTTTTCCACCGGTTACCTGGCCAATCTCGGGGTGCTGACCGCGCTGCTGACGAAGAAAGGCGAAGTGTTCGCCGACAAGCTCAACCACGCCTCGCTGGTCGACGCCGCACAGCTGTCCGGCGCGAGCTTCACCCGCTACCGCCACAACGACCTGGCGCAGCTCGAGGGCCAGCTGGCGGCCAGCACGGCGCAGGACAAGCTGATCGTGTCGGACCTGGTGTTCAGCATGGACGGCGACATCGCGCCGGTCGACGCGCTGCTCGATCTGGCCGAGCGCTACGACGCCTGGCTGTATCTCGACGACGCGCATGGCTTCGGTGTGCTGGGCGACGGCCGCGGCGGCATGACCGATCGCGCCCGGGCGAGCGACCGCGTGATCTATCTCGCCACCCTCGGCAAGGCGGCCGGGGTTGCGGGTGCGGCGGTGGCGGCGCATGCCAGCGTGATCGACTGGCTGATCCAGAAGGCACGTCCCTACATCTACACCACGGCCTCGCCGCCATTGCTGGCCGCGTGCCTGCTGGAAAGCCTGCGCCAGATCGAGGCGGGCGATGCGCGGCGCGAACGGCTGCGCGGCCATATTGCGCACCTGCGTGAAGGCCTGGTTGAGCTGAAACTGGGTGCGCTGATGCCGTCCGATACGCCGATCCAGCCGCTGGTGATCGGCGCCAATGCCGATGCGGTGCGGCTGTCGCAGGCTCTGCTGCAGCGCGGCTTGCTGGTGCCGGCGATCCGCACGCCGACGGTGCCCGCCGACACGGCGCGTCTGCGCATCACCCTGTCGGCCGCGCACAGCACCGACGATGTCGCGCAACTGATCGAGGCCCTGCATGCCGTCGCCTAAATCCGTCCTTGCGCTGGTGCACGGCTGGGGCATGAACGCCCGCGTGTTCGACGCGCTGGTTGAATTGCTGGAAGCCGATTTCGAGGTTCGCGCGCTCGACTTGCCCGGCCACGGCGGGCGCGAGGCTCTTGCTGAAAACACCCTGCAAAGCTGGGCGGACGATCTCGCGCAGCAGCTTCCGGATAACGCCACGCTGCTCGGCTGGTCGCTCGGCGGCCAGGTGGCGATGCGCGCAGCGCTCGACCATCCGCACAAGATCGCGCGCCTGGTGCTGCTGGCGTCGACGCCGAAATTCGTATCCACAGCAGACTGGGCGCGCGGCATGGCGCCAGCCGACCTGCAGGATTTCGGCGCGGCGCTGCTGGCCGATCCGCAGGCCACGCTGCTGCGTTTTCTCAGCCTGCAGACGCGCGGCATGCCGGGGCAGAAACCCCTGCTGCAGCAATTGCGGCAGACGCTGCTGGCTGCGCCGCAGGCACAGGCGGAAGCCTTGTCGAGCGGGCTGACGATCCTGCATGACACCGACCTGCGTGCCGAACTGCCGCGGTTGATGCAACCGACTCTGGTTCTGCATGGTGCGCTCGACACGCTGACGCCGCCATCGGCGGGCGCCTGGCTGGCGGAAACCTTGTCCGCCGCGCATTACATCGAGTTTGCCCGTGCCGCGCATGCTCCGCATCTGTCGCATGGGCTGGACGTAGCCGCAGCGATCGGACGCTTTGTCCATGGCTGAAAACGAACTCGATTTCGCCGAAGTGCGGCGTGCCTTCGACCACGCTGCGGCCAGCTACGACGCGCACGCGGTACTGCAGCGCGAGGTGTGCGATCGTCTGCTCGAACGCCTCGACTTCACTGCACTGCAGCCAGGCCGCGTGCTCGATGTCGGCACCGGCACCGGCTACGGCTTGGCGCATCTGCGTTCGCGCTATACGGAATCCGAACTGTGCGCGCTCGACATCGCACCCGCCATGCTGGCAGCGGCGCGTGCACGCCTGCCTCAACCAGGTTGGGCGCAGCGCGCCTTGCAGCGTCTCGCGCCGAAGCCTTCACCCCTCGCCCACCTGATGTGCGCAGACATGGAGCGACTGCCGCTCGCGTCCAACAGCATGAACCTGGTCTGGTCCAGCCTGGCCCTGCAATGGGCGCACGATCTGGAGACCACCCTCAGGGGGTTTCATCGGGTGCTGGCACCGGGCGGTCTGCTGATGTTCGCGACTTTCGGTCCCGACACCCTGAAGGAACTGCGCGCGGCCTTTTCGTCCGTCGACGATGCGCCGCATGTGAACCGCTTCATCGATCTGCACGACATCGGCGACATGCTGATTCACGCCGGCTTCGCCAGCCCGGTAATGGAAATGGAAATGCTGACGCTGACCTATGCCGACCTCAAGACCCTG
The DNA here is from genome assembly GCA_021836225.1 of Pseudomonadota bacterium. The sequence goes on from JAKBJA010000100.1 coordinate 2,600, forward strand.
ATGCGCGATCTCAAGGGCATCGGTGCGCACAACGCGGCTGCGACCCGCCGGCGCGGCCTGCTCGGCAAGACGGCGTGGACCCGGCTGGAACAGGCGTATGAAACGAATCGAGTCGAAGGGCGCCTGCCGGCCACCTTCGAAGTCATCTACGGCCACGCCTGGGCGGGAGACAAGACGCAGCGCGAAGACGGTCGGCAGGTGATCCAGTTCAACATCGGCGAGCGCCGCCGCAAGCTGGGCTTGTCATGAAGGCACGCGGGCTGTTCGTCACAGGAACCGACACCGGCGTCGGCAAGACCCGGGTGGCGGTGGCGCTGATTCACGCACTGCGTGCCCAAGGCTTGCGCGTTGCAGCGATGAAGCCGGTGTCGGCCGGACATGCCCCGCAAGGGGACTCCGATCCACTACGCGCTGAAGCGCGTGTGGAGTCGTATGCCCCACAAGGGGACTCCGATCCACTACGCGCTGAAGCGCGTGTGGAGTCGTATGCCCCGGGCGGGTTGAACGAGGATGTGGTGGCGCTGTTGCGTGCCACCAACATCGAGGCCGATCTGCGCGATGTGAATCCCTACGCCTTTGCCGAGCCGATCGCGCCGCATATCGCCGCGCAGCGGGCGGGCGTGCGGATCGAACTGGACGTCATTGCCGCAGCGTATTCGCGGCTTGCTGCAGCGGCCGATGTGGTGGTGGTCGAAGGAGCGGGCGGCTGGCGTGTTCCCTTGAACGAACGCGACGACATGTCGGATCTGGCGCAACGCCTGGGCCTGCCCGTCCTGCTGGTGGTGGGCATGCGTCTGGGCTGCCTCAACCATGCGCTGCTGACGGCGGAATCGATAGCACGCCGACAGGTGCCGTGGGCCGGCTGGGTGGCAAATCACGTCGATCCGGCGATGGCCTGCCAGGCTGAAAATCTTGCTGCGCTGCACGCGCGGCTGCCCGGTCCGTGTCTGGGCGTTCAGGCCTTTCAGCCTGCGGCGTTTTCTTCGGGGAGTGCGCCGCAATGGCTGACGCTGCCTGATGAATTAGTATCTTAGAATAGTCTGTAATAACGATATTTAATAATTAAATCAATAACTTAATACGATCGTACTGCTTGTTCGGGGCAGCGGCGCCGTGTTACTGTCCGCGACATATTGCCGCATGTGGTTTCCACGATTCCAGTTATGGAACAGGAGAAGACGGAAGTCTGTGCGGGTGAGTCGGCCGGCGCGTTTGTATTCCAATCCCGCCCCAACCTTTCGCTGACCCGCCCCCAGGAACGGCTCGTGTTCTGGAGCCTTGCGGTGCTGTGTTTTGCAACGGCAAGTGGGTTTGCCTGGTTGGGTTACTGGCTGATCCTGCCGTTTGCCGGACTGGAGATCGGCTTGCTGGGCTGGGCGTTCAGGGTCTTGCGCAGCCGCGAGGGTGATTACGAATCCCTCGTGATTGAAGGCGACGTGGTGGTGCTGGAATGGCATTGCGGTAACCGCGGGGAGCGTCGGGAAATGAATCGCCAGTGGGCTCGCGTGGTATGCAACTGCAGGACGCCAGGCAGAAATTGCCGACTCAGCCTGTGTTCGCATGGCCGCGCAACGGAAGTTGGGCAGTATCTGAGTGACGAGGCACGGTTGAAGCTGGCCGCCTCGTTACGCAGCCGGTTGCAAGGATAACGAAGCGAAGCAGGTTGCATGAGCAAGCGCAACACACGCCGCAACGACACCAATAATGGGGACGAGAGGACGGGGGACGCGATGAAAGGCAAGTGGCAACGTGTAGGAATGATGGGAGCAGTGCTGGCGTTCAGTCAGCCGGTATTGGCGGATTACGCATACAACCTGCAAATACCGGCAAGCCAGGTTGCGCAGGATGTATTCCAGCTGCACAACCTCATCATGCTGGTGTGTCTGGGGATTTTCGTGGTGGTGTTCGGTGCGATGTTCTATTCGCTGCTGAAGCACCGCAAGTCGGTGGGCCACAAGGCGGCACATTTCCACGAAAACACCACGGTCGAAGTGATCTGGACGGTGATTCCGTTCGTGATCCTGGTGGGCATGGCCTATCCTGCCGCCAAGGTGGTGATCGACATGAAGGACACGTCCAATCCGGACTTGACCATCAAGATCACCGGCTACCAGTGGAAGTGGGGTTACGACTACCTCAACGACGACATCAGCTTCTACAGTACCCTCGCCACACCGCGCGAACAAATCCAGGGCGCAGCCGAAAAGGGCGAACATTACCTGCTGGAGGTCGATGAGCCGATGGTGGTGCCGGTCGGCAAGCGCGTGCGCCTGCTGGTCACCGCCAACGACGTGCTGCACGCCTGGTGGGTGCCTGCACTGAGCGCCAAGCAGGATGCGATTCCCGGCTTCATCCGCGACAGCTGGTTCAAGGCCGACAAGATCGGAACCTATCGCGGCCAGTGCGTCGAGCTGTGCGGCAAGGATCATGGCTTCATGCCGATCGTGGTCGAAGTTGTCTCGGAAGAAGACTACAAGGCGTGGGTGGCGAAGAAGAAGGGAACCGCTGCCATCGCCGCTGCCGACAACAGCAAGACCTTCGACATGGCTGATCTGGTCGCGCGCGGCGAGCAGGTCTACCAGGGCAACTGTGCGGCCTGCCATCAGGCCGACGGCAAGGGCTTGCCTGGCGTGTTTCCGGCAATCAGCGGTTCTGCCGTCGCCACCGGACCGATTGCAGGCCACATCGCGATCGTGATGAACGGCAAGCCGGGCACGGCAATGGCGGCTTTCGCCGGCCAGCTGTCCGCCGCCGACATCGCCGCCGTCGTGACCTATCAGCGCAACGCCCTGGGCAACAAGATGGGTGACCTGGCGCAGCCTGCCGAGATTGCCGCCGCACGAGGTGGTGCCGCCAGCGAAGCTGCCGCACCCGCTGCGCAGTAAACAATATCAAGAGGAGAGCACACGATGTCTGATGCTGCACACGCCCACGACGATCACGGCCACGGTCACCCGACCGGGATCATGCGCTGGCTGACCACCACCAACCACAAGGACATTGGATCCTTGTACCTGTGGTTCGCCCTCATCATGCTGTTCGTGGCGGGAACCATGGCGCTGCTGATTCGCGCCGAGCTGTTCCAGCCCGGCCTGCAACTGACCAACCCCGATTTCTTCAACCAGCTCACCACGATGCATGGTCTGCTCATGATTTTCGGGGTCATCATGCCCGCCTTCTCGGGCTTCGCGAACTGGCAGGTGCCGCTGATGCTGGGCGCCCCCGACATGGCCTTCCCGCGCATGAATAACTGGGCATTCTGGCTGCTTCCGGTGGCGGGACTCATGCTGATGACGTCGTTCTGGCTGCCTGGCGGCGCGGTCGCGGGTGGCTGGACCATGTATCCGCCGCTGTTCATCCAGGGCGGCATCTCCTACGACCTGACGATCCTGGCGGTGCACATCATGGGCCTGTCGTCGATCATGGGCTCGATCAACATCATCACCACCATCCTCAACATGCGCGCCCCCGGCCTCACGCTGATGAAGATGCCGCTGTTCTGCTGGACCTGGCTGATCACCGCCTACCTGCTGATCGCCACCATGCCGGTGCTGGCGGGCGCAGTGACCATGCTCTTGACCGACCGCAACTTCGGCACGCATTTCTTCAACGCGGCCGGCGGCGGTGACCCGGTGATGTTCCAGCACATCTTCTGGTTCTTCGCCCACCCCGAGGTGTACATCCTGATCCTGCCGGCCTTCGGCATCGTTTCGCAGGTGATCCCGACCTTCGCGCGCAAGCCCTTGTTCGGCTATGCCTCGATGGTGTACGCGACGGCGTCCATCGCCATCCTGTCCTTCATCGTCTGGGCGCACCACATGTTCACGGTGGGCATGCCGGTGGGGGCACAGCTGTTCTTCATGTTCTCGACCATGCTGATCGCGGTGCCGACCGGGGTGAAGGTGTTCAACTGGGTGGCGACGATGTGGAAGGGCTCGATGACCTTCGAGACCCCGATGCTGTTCGCCATCGCCTTCGTCTGCCTGTTCACCATCGGCGGTTTCTCCGGCCTGGTGCTGGCGATCGCCCCGGTCGACATCCAGCTGCACGACACCTATTACGTGGTGGCGCACTTCCACTACGTGCTGGTCTCGGGCGCGCTGTTCGCGATCTTCTCAGGCCTGTACTACTGGCTGCCGAAGTGGACTGGTCACATGTACAACGAGTCGCTGGGCAAGCTGCATTTCTGGCTGTCGGTGATCGGCATGAACATCGTGTTCTTCCCGATGCACTTCCTCGGCCTGGCCGGCATGCCGCGCCGCATCCCGGACTACGCGCTGCAGTTCACCGAATTCAACCAGATTGCCACGGTGGGCGCCTTTATCTTCGGCTTCAGCCAGCTGATTTTCCTGGTGGTGGTGCTTAAGGCTATCAAGGGCGGCGCCAAGGCGACTGACCAGGTTTGGGAAGGTGCCCAGGGCCTGGAGTGGACGCTGCCGTCACCCGCGCCGTATCACACCTTTGAAACCGCGCCGGTGGTGAAATGAGCGAAGGATCGGTGGACATGGCCGAGAAGCGCAACGGCAAATACCGCACGGCAATCCTTCTCGCGGCGTTTGCCCTGGGTTTGTTCCTGTTCACCTTGTACTCCGGGCTGAAATAAACCATGGCCGTGGGCAATGCCAAAACGCTGGCCAAGCTCGTTGTCGTGACGCTGGGCATGTTCGGGTTTGGCTTCGCCCTGGTGCCGTTTTATTACAAGATTTGCGAGGTGACGGGGATCAATTCCGGCGCCGAGCAAAGCCTGGTGAAAAACACGCAAATCGACAACAGCCGCTGGGTGACGCTGGAGTTCGATGCCAATATCAACGAAGCGCTGCCGTGGCGGTTCAAGCCCCTGCAGCGCAGCCTCAAGGTGCATCCGGGCCAGCTGGTGCAGGTGGAATACGAGGTCAGCAACACCAGTGATCAGTCCATCGTGGGCCAGGCGGTGCCGAGCTATGGTCCGGCGCGCGCGGCGGCGTTTTTCAAGAAAATCGAGTGTTTCTGCTTCACGCCGCAAACCCTGGCTGCGGGCGAGTCCCGCCGCATGCCGGTGCTGTTCGTGCTGGATCCGGCCATGGACAAGGAGGTCCATACCGTGACCCTGTCGTACACCTTCTTCAACACCGTGAAGAAGGCGCACTCGGGTTTTGGAAAGGGATGGCCCCATGGCTGAAGGCGGCGGCAACCTCAAGGCTGCCCTTGCGGTGTTCTGGAGTTTCTTTGGCGTGCGCAAACGGCGTGATTATGACGCCGATGCGCAAAGCCTGACGCCGGCACAGATCATCATCGCGGGACTGATTGGCGGTGTGGTTTTCGTGTTGACGATGTTGTTGCTGGTGTATCTGGCGATGCAGTTCGTGAATTGAACGATCTACGAAAAAGGAAAGAGGGGATGAGATGAGCCTGGCACAAACCGATAAATATTATCTGCCGCAACCTTCGATCTGGCCGTTTGTCGGCTCGGTCGCGCTGCTCTTGATGGCGGTGGGTGGCGTCCTGACCATGCGCGAAATCGACAACGGCGGCTGGGTCTTGCTGGCCGGGGTGGCGATCCTGTTCTACATGATGTTCGGCTGGTTCGGCGAAGTGATTCGCGACAGCGAGGCCGGCCGCTACAACAAGCAGGTCGACTCCTCGTTCCGCTGGTCGATGAGCTGGTTCATCTTTTCCGAAGTGATGTTTTTTGCCGCTTTCTTCGGCGCGCTGTTTTACACCCGGGTGCTGTCGGTGCCCTGGCTTGCGGACGCCGAAACGGGAAGCCTGCTGTGGGAAGGGTTCCAGGCGACCTGGCCGACCGCGGGACCGGGGCTGACGAAGGATGGCTACGAATTCACGCCGATGGGGGCGTGGGGCATCCCGGCGATCAATACCCTGCTGCTGCTGAGCTCTGGGGTGACGATCACCTGGGCGCACTGGGGCCTGAAAAAGAACAACCGCACGCAACTGATCCTGGGCCTGGCGATGACCGTGGCGCTGGGCGCGGTGTTCCTGGGCTTGCAGGTATATGAATACATCCACGCCTATTCGGAGATGGGCCTGACGCTGGGTTCGGGTGTCTACGGCGCCACCTTCTTCATGCTGACCGGTTTCCACGGTTTTCACGTGCTGGTCGGCACGACGATGCTGATCGTGATGCTGCTGCGCTCGATTGCCGGCCACTTCACGGCCGACCACCACTTCGCGTTCGAGGCGGTGTCGTGGTACTGGCACTTCGTCGACGTGGTGTGGGTGCTGCTGTTTATCGTGGTGTACTGGTTGATCTGATCGTTCTGCGAAACCGGGCGCCCGCTGAAATGCGGCGCCGGTTAAACAAAAAGCCGCGTTCAGCGCGGCTTTTTGTTGCCGAGGGTCAGCGCAGCCCGTTTTGCGGGATGTAGCCGAAGTAGTATCCACCCATCAGAAG
>JAKBJA010000163.1 GCA_021836225.1 Pseudomonadota bacterium
CAATACCTCAGGCTTCCTCTGCCGGGCCCAGGGTCGGTGCAGGCACTCGCCACCGCTCTCTCGAAGCTCATGGAAGGCATTGCAAGATGATATTGGAGGTATGGCAGCGGGCGAGTTCATCGGGAGAAACATCAAGCTGGACCCGACGCGCAACCTCTGTGCCAGGAATGTGCCGAACTCAGATTGGGTGTGCCGTAATTGTGCCGTGGTGAGGCTGGGAACGGGGCTGGCAAGCGCTGCAAGTGGTTGATACATAAGCCCCTAGAACACCCGATCGCTGCTTTGTAAACCGTTGGTCTGGGGGACCGGCGCGAGCATGCGGCGCCGACGTACCGGCTCATCCTTCCTTCCATTGCTTGAATTCGGTCGGCCGCAGCCGGAATCGTGCGATGTTCCCCTCGTGCAGATCTGTAAGCTCTGCGAGGACGATGCTCGTAAAGCGGGCGAGGTCTTCAGGCGAGACAAAGGATTTCGCCAGTCGCGCAAGCGCGGCGTCGGTGGGCCGAATCTTTTCGCGCACGGTATGGCGCACGACATCGGCGATCTCGCTGCGATACTTGAGGCGGAAGGCATCTGGCTCCGGAAGCGAGTCGCGCACTGTCTTGTATCTGCGTACCGAGCGCTCATAGGCCCACAGGTAGACATCTCTTAGAAGCTCGACCCGGTTGAGCTCGTAGACTCCGATCAAGCCATCGATGTACAGCTTGTCAGGGACATCGACGAACGACAACGGCACCAGATTCTCTTTGATCAGTGGAATGTTTGCTGCGAGCCGCGACGTTCGCTTATTGACGTCGATGAAAGGTTGCAGATACGGAAACTGAGCCATGAGGAAAAAGGACTGCTCAAAGGGGTCGCGGATCGCCGCAGCCTTGCCCAGAAACAGCGTGAACAGCTCCTCGATGAGCTGGGGAATCGCTGTTGGCAGGTATGTCGTACCGCCGATGGCAACCGACGTTGTGCGGAGTCGCCCTGCGTTGCGAGAATCCTCGAGGAGGTTGTCGGCGAGGAGCGCGTGTAGGTTGGTAATAGTGTAGCGATTGACACCGATCTCTTCGGCGGACTCCACCAGCAGTTCGATGGCCGCCTTGTGATTGAGGATCATCTGGGTTTCCTTCGCATCCTTGCCCGGAGCGGCTTTGCCATGCTCGATGAGCTCACGGGTGTCGAGCAGCGAATAGGTGTTGCCCTCGAGGCGGCTAGATGCCCAAGAGAGATCGATGAGCAGCCGATTCAGGATGTCTCGTGCAAACGTGCCGGCCGGACGATGTTCGTCAGGCGTGTGGCCTAATGCCCGCAGATGTGTCTTCAAGTTTTCGGGGAGGTATTCGGTCTCGTTCGGCACATAGCGTTCCAGGAAGTCACGCTGGTAACCGATGGGCGCGCGGTCGGCGATCGGCCTGTGAACAAGAGCCTGGACCTGCTGACCTGCTGCAGAAATGGCAACGGACGATGTGACGGCTTCCGGCTCCGAAGCGCTGGCGGGTCGTCCCACGTCGGCGGCAACTGTGGGCGCGGCATTGTTACCGGCTGGAAGGTATCGGCGGCCCCGACGGATGCCCTCGGCTTTGATCGCACCGGAACGCACCCACACATCCAGCCGGCGCTGCAGCGACCGGCGACTGACGATGTCTTTGAGAGCTCCTTGCAGCTCTGCCAGGCTCAAGCCTCGAGGGGCAGCGGTGAGCGCATTCGTGACGCGCTCGAGGAGGTCATCGGGAAGCAATTTTGGCATGGCAGTTTGGCGCAAATCTAATTTATGCGCCAATACACTACGCATTTACGGCGCATAAATCAAATATTGCGCCAAATAAGCCGGCTGTATTGGCGCATAGATCACCGAATGCGCATCGGGTAATCTCCCCTCAACATCAGATGGAGAATTCCACCGAGGGCGATCGACCGGGGGGAACAGAGTTTCATGGAAGCGGAAATTCGAGAGCGTACCGACGCATACATCCATGCCAGGCACCATCACCCGGCTTGGCAGCTCTTGGCTGCACGACGTGCGCCGCTGATCCTGAGCTGTCTGCAGACTCTCTTTGAGCAGAGCCAGGACGGCGTCGGATTCGACGATGCGCTCCGCGCCTTGGCGGAGATGCTCGCGGACCATGCCAATGCAGGGGAGTTCGAGATTGGCGAGGAGGACTTTGCCGCACAGGCGCGCAAAGAGCTGAGGAGCTGGGTCAAGCTCTCGCTGGTCGTGGAGCGGGAAGGGCGCGTGTACGCGACCGATGCATTCGAGGAGGCGCTGCGCTTCGCAACCGCCCTAGGTGCACGGATCATGACCTCAACGGCCTCCCGCCTGTCGGTGGTGCAGCGAGAGATCGAAGGCCTTGAATCGAGCCTCAATCCCGATCCCAGGAGCCGCACTGCGCACCTGCGACGCAAGATCGCAGAGCTCGAGCGCGAGCTGGCGGCCGCCGAGCGGGGCGACTTCGTCGTGCTCCAGGGGGCCGACGCTGCGGAGCGCATCCGCGAGGTTTATGCCCTGGCGAGCAGTCTCCGAGCCGACTTCCGTCGGGTCGAGGACTCCTGGCGCGAGGCAGACCGACAGCTGCGCCAGACCATCGTCAGCGAGCAGACCCACCGCGGAGAGATCGTGGACAAGCTGCTCGATGGACATGACGACCTGCTCGATAGTCCCGAGGGACGCGTGTTCCACGCGTTTCACCAGCAGCTCGGGCATTCCATCGAGCTGGACAACATGAAGCAGCGGCTGCGCACGATCCTTCGGCATCCTGCTACCCAGTCCGCCCTGACCCGGGCGCAACAAGTGGAGCTCCGCTGGCTCATCATGCGCCTGGTGAAGGAATCAGCGGCCGTCATCAAGGCCCGGGCGCGCAGCGAGCGTGACGTCAAGGGATTTCTGAAAACTGGGCTGGCCGCGGAGCACCACCGCGTCGGCGCACTGCTCAACGATATCTTCCAGCAGGCGTTGGATATGGACTGGGGAAGTCAGTCCCTGCGGCGCAAGGCCGGCCCCTTGCCGCCGGTAGCGATCGCCAACGGTGCCCTGCCGGTCGTGGAGCGCCTCCTCTTCAAGTCGCTCGATCAGGAGGGCCAACGCGACCTCGAGCTGCAGCGGCGACCGGCAAGCCTCGACGAGGTCGAGGAAGACTTCTGGTCAGCGTTCGACGGCCTGGACCGTCATGCGCTGTTGCAACAGACTCTGGAGCTGCTGCACAAGATTGACGCGCCGCTCGGCATCGGCAGTCTGGCTCATCATCTTCCTCCGACCCATGACCTTGAGACAATCGCTCTCTGGCTCAGCCTGGCGCGCGAAACCGATGTGCCCGTCGGCGGTAAGCGAGAAACGGTCGACGTGCTGGCGAAAGACGGCGCAAGACTGCGTTTCCACGTGCCGAAGATCGAGCTGACGGCCGCGGCCGTGGCGGGTCTCGAGTGGGAGCCGTAGACATGGCCAACATCTTCGATCGGCTCACCGCGAGACCGGAAAGCGTCGAAGCAATGGATTCGACTGACGAGGAGACTCTGGACGCCGGCGCTGGCGGCGAACTCAACGGCTCTAGCGGCTTGGACCGGGATGCCGCTTCCGCGGGCCCGGTCTCGTACACCCCGCGCCAGGTCAAGGATGCGGCGCTCGAGCTGCTGAAGTACGGCCTGCTCGAGGAGCAACGAAAACCGAATCTCTACCGGGCCGCACTCGCAGAACGCGAGGCCTTAGGCCGCGTGCTCGAGCCGTTGGACCTCGCGATGCGCGTCGATGAGATTCGAGGTCTGGCGTACGTCGTAGTGGCCGACCAGGTCTTCGATAGTGTCGAGGGAGAATGGTCGCATCCTCTGGTGCGGCGCCTGCGGCTCAATCTCGAGCAGTCGCTGTTGATCGCCATCCTTCGCCAGCAGTTCGTCGCCCATGAGCAGCAAGCCGGGGTCGGCTCGACTGAGGCTCTGATCGCGCTCGAGGATCTACTGCCGCAGTTGCAGCTTTACCTCGGGGACCTCGGCAGCGACGCCCAGGAAGAGAAGCGGCTGCGCAACCTCCTCGAGCAGCTCAAGGTCCATGGCATCGTCTCAGAGCCCGATGAGCACAATCGGGTCGCGATCCGCCCGATCATCGCGCATCTGGCCAGCCCCGAGAATCTGCAAAGTCTCCTCGGCGCCTTCCAGCGGGAAGCGAGTGGCGGCCAACAGCAGGGCAGTAGTACCGGTAGGCCAAGGGACGACAGCGGCGAGCAGTCTCCAGAAGCTCCGGCCGCGGCAGATGGGAGTAACGGTTGATGGATGTGCAAACGACCAGCGAAGCGGCCCTGACGGACTCGCTCGCCCCGCCGACCTTCGTCATCACGCATCTCGAACTCTTCGACTGGGGCTCCTTCACCGGCCGGCACTCCGCCCAGATCGACCTGGAGGGTACCGCCGTCATCGGGCCGACGGGCAGCGGCAAGACTACGCTCGTCGACGCCCTGATGACGCTCATCACGGCCAATCCCCGCTACAACCTGGCATCGACCGGCGGACACGAGAGCGACCGCGATCTCGTCTCCTACATCCGCGGCGTGTCCGGCGCTGGCAACAACAGCGGCGACAACGAGCACATCTCCCGGCCGGGCAAGACCGTAAGCGGCATTGCCGCCCGATTCAGCAATGGCGAGAAGCAACTGGTGATTGGTGCCGTCTTCTGGCTGGACGGCACCAGCTCCGCGGCGGCGGACCTCGGCCGGCTCTGGATCTACTCCGAAGCGGCAAGCGAGGGGCTGGACGAGTGGCTCGAGATCCACCACGCCGGCGGCGCGCGTGCGCTCAAGCAGCATGCGCGCGAGACCTCGGGCCTCCAGGTCACGAGCAACAAGCAGGAGTACCTCTCGCATCTGCGGCGTTTTTTCGAGGTCGGCGAGAATGCCTTCACGCTGCTCAATCGCGCCGCAGGGCTGAAGCAGCTCAACAGCATCGACGAGGTCTTCCGCGAACTCGTGCTGGATGACACCTCGGCCTTCGACCGCGCCGCCGAGGTCGCCAAGGAATTTGATGATCTGGCTGCCATCCATGGCGAGCTCGAGATCGCGAGGCAGCAGCAGCATTCGTTGCGGCCAATTGACGAGAGCTGGCGCAAGCGCGAAACCCTGGCACGGCATCTCGAACTGCAACGAGAGATCAAGGGCATCCTGCCCCGGTGGTATGCGGAGGCCGCGCATCGTCTGGCCAGTCAACGGCTGGCTCGGATCGACGCTGAGATGAACGACTGCCGGAACAAGGGAGAGGCGCTGCACGGGCAGATTGAAACGGCCGACGCGGAAGCCGCGACCCTCCGAGACCTCTATCTAAGGGCGGGTGGTGCCAGCATCGAGCAGCTCCGCGAGCAGATCCAGTTGCAAGAGAAGCTGGTTGCATCGTGCGCACGCCATGCAAAGGACTATCGCCGCCTCGTCGACCTTCTGGGGTTGGATGCCGCGCTGACTCGCGATGCGCTGGCAGCGAATCAGCAACGGGCACGCGAGTTTCAGACTGAGAAGCAGGCGTTGCAGGAGCGCCAGAAGCAGGAAGCGTGGGAGCTGGGAGCCGCGCAGCAGCGTGAGAGACAGGCGCGCGATGAACTCAAGGCGGAGCTCGATCAGGTCCTGGAGCGGCCCGGGTCCAACTTGCCGGGCCCCTATCAACTCTTCCGGAGCGAGCTTGCCCAACAGCTCGGGCTCGAGGAGCACGCCGTGCCATTCGTAGCCGAGTTGATCGAGGTCAAAGTCGAAGAGAGCCCATGGCGGGGCGCGATCGAGCGGGCTATCGGAGGCCATCGCACGCGCATCATGGTGCCGCCGGATGCCATCAAGGCAGCGCTGCGCTGGATCAATCACCGTGACAACCGGCTGCACGTCCGCCTGCTGGAAGTCGAGACCGCGCACGGCGAGTCTAGATTCTTCCCGGACGGATTCACGCGCAAGCTCAGGTATAAGGAGCATCCCTATCGGGAAGCCTTGAAGGCGTGGCTCGGCGGCATCGATCGGCACTGTCTCGCCTCGCCCGAGCGGCTGCGCGATACCCCGCACGGCCTGACGGAGCAGGGCCTCATGTCCGACCGGCGCGGCTTGTTCGAGAAACAGGACCAGCGGCGGCTCGATCAGGACTGGATGACGGGATTCGACAACAAAGACCGCCTCGCCCAGCTGCGCGGACAAATCACGGGAGCCGAGGGCTCCCTGCGAAAGGCCGAGGCGGCCTACGAGGCTGCCAGAGAACGCGCCGAGGCGACGGGCGCTCTCCTCGACCTGTTGCAGGCGCTCATCGCCGCGGAATTCGACACCATCGATCTGCCGGGTGCGCGGCAGGCCTTGGAGTCGTTGCAGTCGCGGCTGCAGGCGTTGAGCGACCCGGAGGGAGACGCTGAGAAGGCCCACCTGCGCTGGGCAGAGGCCGACGGACAGGTCAAAAAGCTTCGCGAGCAGGAGGGTGACAACGAGGCCGCGAAGAGGGACCTCGACCGGAAATGGCAGCAGATTGCAGGGCGGCGCGAGCGGGCCTTCGACAAGATCGGCGCCGGTCTCGCGGATCCGCAAAGACTCCTCGCGGAGCGGCATCTGCCGATTCCTGACGGCGACGTCCTCGAAAGTCTGTCGGAGCTGGAGCTCGAGGCCACGAAATCCGTTCAGGACGCCATCGAGACAGCCACTTCGCAGTTGAACAGTTGCGAGCAAACTCTGGTGCGGCAAATGGGCGCTGCCAAGAAAGTGGATACCGGCGCCCTCGCGGAAGTCGGTCAGGAGATGCAGGACGTGCCCGCGTATCTCGAGCGACTGCGGCAGCTCACGGAGGAGGCCCTTCCGGAGAAGCTGCAGCGCTTCCTGCAATATCTCAACCAGTCCTCGGATCAGGGCGTCACGCAACTGCTGAGCGCCATCGAGAACGAGGTCTCGCTGATCGAAGAGCGCATCGAAGACCTCAACCGGACGTTGCGGCGAGTCGACTTCAGCGCCGGCTCCTACCTGCGACTCGTGCCCCAACGTGTCGTGCACGAAAGCCTGCGGACGCTACAGCAGGCGCAACGCCATCTGCGCTCGGCCGAGGTCAAGGACGACCAAGGCGAAAGCCACTTCCGTGCCCTACAGAACATCGTCGCCATCTTGCGTGATGCCAGCGACCGGAAAAAGACCTTGAGCGCCCGCGCGCTACTGGACCCTCGGTATCGGCTGACATTCGCCGTATCGGTGATCGAGCGGGCGACGGGCGCCGTCAAGGAGGTCCGGACCGGCTCTCAGGGCGGCAGCGGGGGTGAGAAGGAGATCATCGCGAGCTATGTGCTGACGGCATCGCTGAGCTACGCTCTCTGTCCCGACGGCAGCGCACGACCCCTCTTCGGTACCATTGTGCTCGATGAAGCCTTCTCCAAGAGCTCCCAGGCTGTGGCCGGCCGGATCATTTCCGCCCTGCATGAGTTCGGGCTGCATCCGCTGTTCGTGACACCCAATAAAGAGCTGCGGCTGTTGCGCGCCCACACGCGCTCCGCAATCCTGGTCCACCGGCGGGGTCGGCAGGCAACTCTGACCTCCCTCACCTGGGAGGAACTCGAAGACCACGCGCGCCGACGTGCCGGCGGTCCGAATGAAATCGCCAACTGAGCTGGCGCGGCGCTGGGCCAGGCAGTGGGAAGTCGCGGATACTCGGGAGCAGCGACTGCTCGACGCGCGCTCGTGGCCAGTTTCACTCCCCATAGGTAAGCCCAGCGCGGCGGAGTTCACGCAACGCACCGGAGATGTGCGCGAGCATCTCAAGCGGTGGCGGGCAGTCGGTATCGGCCGGGTACTCTGGGAGCCTGTCAGCTTCCGCGGCGGCGGCGATCCCGTCGAGGTGCCCGTTCATTGGGTTCTCGACAGCCCCTCGGAGTGGGCGGCAGCTTGTGACGAGCCGGTGGTGCGGAAGGAGTTCGAGCGCCTGGGTCGACTGGTGGCCGCCGCCGATCCAGTATTCCACCGGACGCTCGTCCGTCAACGATACTTGCTGCAGGACAGACCCGAAGCGGAACTCGTCCAAGCCATCGAGCTTGCTCGTGTGTTGAGTCCCGGATGCGCGGCGGGCCGACCGCTGCGCGCCCTGGGCGCGTGCGGCGTCGATAGCAAGTTCTTCGAGCGCCACCGCGCCCTCATTGTGCAACTCCTCGATGCTCGTTTTGACGGACAGCCGAGCGAGCTCGGACTGGAGGCGTTCCTGGAGGCGCTCGACGAGGGCGAGCACTGGTTGTTGGTCGCGGCGCTCGCTCCGGGCCTGCTGCCATTCGTGCAGCAGCGTGTGCGCGCGCGGGAGATTACGACGCGGCCTCTGCCTGGATCGCACCTGGTGATCGTGGAGAACGAGCGCTGCTTTTACCAGCTTCCGTCGCTGCCCGATACCGTGGCCGTCCTGGGAGCTGGCCTCAACCTCGAGTGGCTGAGTGCCGCCTGGCTTCAGGACCGGCGCATCGCCTATTGGGGTGACCTGGATACCTGGGGATTGCTGATGTTGTCGCGAGCCCGCGAGCGACAACCCCATCTCGAATCGATTTTGATGAGCCGGGAGCTATTCGACGCGCTCGCTCCAGCGTCGGCTGTGGTCGAGAGGAGTCCTGCGGGCGAGCAACTGCCCAATGGACTTACAGACCCTGAGCGGGAGTTGTACGTATACTTGCGCAAGCTCGAGAAAGGGCGACTGGAGCAGGAGATGGTTCCCCGCGAGCAGGTAATGACCGGATTCATGGAATGGCGGGCAAGCGGTTGAACGAAGAGCGCAACCTCACGCGCTGCGTCGTGCGGCGAAAAGCGCTGCGCCAAATCTCTGCCGAGCTTTTGTGATGGCCTCACCGCCGGCGCTCGCCCCGTAGGCGATTCTATTCCGTCCTTTGGGCGCCCTTGTGCCATCAGGCCGACCAAGTGGGTACCATGAGCGCTCCTCCGGACCTGATAGGGGCATTTTGTAGTGGCGGATACCC
>JAKBJA010000127.1 GCA_021836225.1 Pseudomonadota bacterium
TTGACATGGTGGGGGTCGTTGGTTCGAGTCCAATCGCGCCTACCAATATTTAAGGGGTCGGGATGACCCGGTTTCAAGAGGGGCTGAACAGCCCACGGAGGTTGCGAAATGTCACCGCGAACTAGCAAGGCAATCACAGGATAAACCCCGGCGCATTGCTGTTCGCAGTTGTTTCTGCTTCTTCTTGTAGTTTCCAAAAGCGCGGCCGGTCCGCGCTTTTTTTCATTCTGGAGTCTGGTTCATGGTCAACGTCACGCTTCCCGATGGTTCGGTCCGGCAGTTCGAGGACCCGGTCACGGTCGCACAAGTCGCATCCAGCATCGGCGCGGGCCTCGCCAAGGCGGCGCTCGCCGGCAAGGTGAACGGCAAGCTGGTCGACACCAGCCACCTGATCGATGCGGATGCGCAGCTGGCCATCGTCACCGCCAAGGACGCCGAAGCACTCGATCTCATCCGCCACGATGCCGCGCACGTGATGGCGCAGGCGGTGCAGGAGCTTTATCCCGGCACCCAGGTCACCATCGGCCCGTCGATCGAGGACGGTTTCTACTACGACTTCGCGCGCGAAACGCCCTTCACCCCGGAAGACCTGGAGAAGATCGAGAAGCGCATGGACGAGATCGTCAAGCGCGACCTGCCGATCCAGCGCGAGGTATGGGAGCGCGAGGACGCCAAGCGCGCCTTCGCCGAACTGGGCGAGACCTACAAGGTGCAGATCATCGACGAGGTGATTCCTGCCGGCGAGGAACTCAGCATCTACCGCCAGGGCGACTGGTTCGACGTCTGCCGCGGCCCGCACCTGCCCTCGACCGGCAAGCTGCCGCGCGCGTTCAAGCTGATGAAGCTGGCCGGCGCCTACTGGCGCGGCGATTCGAAGAACCCGATGCTGCAGCGCATCTACGGCACGGCGTGGGCGAAGAAGGAAGACCTCGACGCCTATCTGCACCGGCTGGAAGAAGCCGAGAAACGCGACCACCGCAAGCTGGCGAAACAGCTCGACCTCC
Source organism: Pseudomonadota bacterium (assembly GCA_021836225.1). Next base: position 1,005 of record JAKBJA010000127.1, read on the forward strand.
TGCACATGCAGGACGAGGCGCCGGGCATGGTGTTCTGGCACCCCAAGGGCTGGATCGTGTGGCAGCAGATCGAACAGTACATGCGGCAGAAATTTGTCGAATACGGCTATCAGGAAGTGCGCACCCCGGCGGTGATGGACCGCAGCATGTGGGAGAAATCCGGCCACTGGGAAAACTACCGCGACAACATGTTCACCACCGCGTCGGAAAACCGCGACTACGCGGTGAAACCGATGAACTGCCCGGGCCACGTGCAGATTTTCAACAGCGGCCTGCATTCCTACCGTGACCTGCCGTTGCGCCTCGCCGAATTTGGCTCGTGTCACCGCAAGGAGCCCTCGGGCGCGCTGCACGGCATCATGCGCGTGCGCGGCTTCACCCAGGACGACGCCCACATCTTCTGCACCGAAGACCATATCGAGCAGGAGGTGGCTGATTTCATCGTCATGCTGCAGAAGGTCTACACTGACTTCGGCTTCAACGACGTGCTGGTTAAACTGTCGACCCGGCCCGAGAAGCGCGTCGGCTCGGATGAAAGCTGGGACAAGGCGGAAGCCGCGCTGGCGGCGGCCCTGGACAAGAACAAGCTGGCCTACGACCTGCAGCCGGGCGAGGGCGCCTTCTACGGCCCCAAGATCGAGTTCACGCTGAAGGACACGCTCGGCCGGTTGTGGCAGTGCGGCACCATCCAGCTCGACTTCAACCTGCCGGTGCGCCTCGGCGCCGAGTTCGTCGACGAGGACAACAGCCGCAAGCCCCCGGTGATGCTGCACCGCGCCATCCTCGGCTCGATGGAGCGCTTCATCGGCATCCTGATCGAGCACCATGCCGGCAACTTCCCGCTGTGGCTGGCGCCGGTGCAGGTGATGGTGATGAACATCAGCGAAAACCAGGCCGGCTATGCGCAAAAAGTGACCCAGGCGCTGCGCGAGGCGGGCATCCGGGCCGTGTCGGACTTGAGTAATAACAAAATTAACTATAAAATTCGGGAACATAGCTTGCAGAAGCTGCCTTATCAGGTGGTCGTCGGCGACAAGGAAATGGAGTCCGGTGTGGTCTCCGTCCGTGCCCGCGGCAACCTGGACTTGGGGCAGCTCGGTTTGGATGACTTGATTGCGCGCCTGAAAGCGGAAACGCTGGCGCGACAGTAACAGCGGTCAAACAAGGCGTTGGGGCCTCCTGCGAGGGATTCGGCCCCGCGCCTTCTTTATTTGTTTGACCTTTTTGCCTTGGCGCTGGGCGTCAGGTTTTTATTTGGAGAACGGCTCATCGCGACAGAAAAGAAACAGACACGCATCAACGGCGAAATTACAGCCCCTGAGGTGCGTTTGGTCGGTGTGGAAGGTGAACAGCTTGGCATCGTGAAGATTTACGATGCGCTGCGTCAGGCAGAGGATGCTGACCTGGATCTGGTTGAAATTGCCCCGACGGCGCAACCGCCCGTGTGCAAGATCATGGACTACGGCAAGTTCAAGTACCAGGAAAGCAAGAAGCAGCACGAAGCCAAGCTGAAGCAGAAGCAGGTCCAGATCAAGGAAATCAAGTTCCGTCCGGGTACCGACGAAGGCGATTACCAGATCAAGCTGCGCAACCTGATCAAGTTTCTTGAAGAAGGCGACAAGACCAAGATTACGCTGCGTTTCCGGGGTCGCGAAATGGCCCACCAGGAAATCGGCATGAACCAGTTGCGGCGCGTGTCGGCCGATCTGGCCGAAATCGCGGTGGTCGAGCAGTTTCCCAAGATGGAAGGCCGCCAGCTGGTAATGATGCTGGCGCCGAAAAAGAAGGTTTGACGGTTTACGAGACCGGCGTTTCTCGGCCCCTGGCTGGTTAATCTAGCGGGGTTCATACGCCACACAATACGTGCAGTCGGGTTGGTGAAGCATTCCACGTCGTGGGATCACCTGGCCGCATGAGATAAAAGGAAGCATCATGCCTAAGATGAAAAGCAAGAGCGGCGCCGCCAAGCGGTTCCGCGCGCTGGGCGGCGGCGGGTTCAAGCGCTCGCACGCGTTCATGCGTCACATTCTCACCAAGAAGAGCACCAAGCGTAAGCGCCAGTTGCGCGGCATGGAAACCGTCAATGCCAGCAACCACAAAGCGGTTGCACGCATGTTGCCCTACGCATAAAGGAGAGAAACCATGCCACGCGTCAAACGGGGTGTAACCGCCCGCGCCAGCCACAAGAAAGTCCTCGATGCCGCCAAAGGCTATCGCGGCCGTCGCAAGAACGTATTCCGCGTCGCCAACGAAGCGGTGATGAAGGCCGGTCAGTACCAGTACCGCGACCGTCGTCAGCGCAAGCGCCAGTTCCGCGCACTGTGGATCGCCCGTATCAACGCCGCCTCGCGGCAGCACGGCCTGACCTACAGCGTGTTCATGAACGGCTTGAGCCGCGCCGAGATCGGGATCGACCGCAAGGTGCTGTCCGATATCGCGATCTTCGACAAGGACGCCTTTGCCAAGATCGTCGATCAGGTCAAGGCCAAGCTCGCTGCGTAAGCAACACCGAAGCAACAAGAAAAGGCCGCAAGGCCTTTTTTTGTTGGTGCGGCCTCAATAACAAAAAAGTTTATCCACGAAGCACACGAAGAAACACGGACGCTATTGTTTTGATTCGTGAATTTCGTGCCCTTCGTGGACAAATTTGAGATTTTCCAGAACCGTCATGCGCAATCCAAACGAAGTCGTTGCCGACGCCCTTGCCGCCATTCAAGTCTGCCCCGATCTGCAGGCGTTGGAGCAGGTCAAGGCGGCCTATCTCGGCAAGAGCGGCCAACTCACCGAACTGCTGAAAAGCCTGGGTGCGATGCCCGCCGAGGAGCGCAAGACGGCCGGTGCCCGCATCAACGAGGCCAAGCAGGCGGTCGAGTCAGCGCTGAAAAACCGTCGCGAGGCGCTGCAGCAGGCCGAACTGGATCGCCAGCTGGCAGCCGAAACGCTGGACGTGACGCTGCCCGGGCGGGGCCTGGCGCGCGGCGGCCTCCATCCGGTGTCGCGTACCCAGGCGCGCATCCAGGCGCTGTTCCGCTCAATCGGCTTCGAGGTGGCGACCGGGCCCGAGATCGAGACTGATTTCTACAATTTCACCGCGCTCAATATCCCGGAAGACCATCCGGCGCGGGCGATGCACGACACCTTCTACCTACAGAGCGGCGAGCTGCTGCGCACCCACACCTCGCCGGTGCAGGTGCGCCACATGCAGACGCACCAGCCGCCGCTGCGCATCATCGCGCCGGGGCGGGTCTACCGCTGCGACTCCGACGTCACGCACACGCCGATGTTCCACCAGATCGAAGGCCTGTGGGTCGACGAGTCGGTGTCGTTCGCCGACTTGAAGGGCGTGCTCGCCGACTTCATGCGCAACTTTTTCGAGCGCGACGATTTGCCGGTGCGCTTCCGTCCCTCGTTCTTTCCCTTTACTGAACCGTCCGCCGAAATGGACATCGGTTGCGTGATGTGCGGCGGCGAAGGCTGCCGCGTGTGCTCGCACACCGGCTGGCTGGAGGTGCTGGGCTGCGGTATGGTGCATCCCAACGTGTTCAAGCACGTGAATATCGATGCCGAACGTTACGTCGGCTTCGCCTTCGGCCTCGGCGTCGAGCGCCTGGCCATGCTGCGATATGGCGTCGACGACCTGCGGCTGTTCTTTGAAAATGATTTGCGCTTCCTCAAGCAATTCAATTAATTAGATCGAATACATCATGCAATTTCCAGAATCCTGGCTGCGCAGCCTGGTCAATCCCGCGCTCGATACCGCCCAGCTGGCCCACGCCGTGACCATGGCCGGTCTCGAGGTGGAAGCGCTGGTGCCGGCCGCGCCGCCCTTCAACAACGTGGTGGTGGCGGAGATCCTGTCGGCGGAAAAACACCCGGACGCCGATCGCCTGCGCGTATGCCAGGTCGACGTCGGCGAAGCCGCGCCGGTCACCATCGTGTGCGGCGCACCGAATGCGGCGGCCGGCCTCAAGGTGCCGTGCGCGCGTCCCGGGGCGAAGCTGCCCGGCATCGAGATCAAGGTCGCCAAGGTGCGCGGCGTCGAGTCCTTCGGCATGCTTTGCTCGACCAGGGAGCTCGGCCTGGAAGGCGCGGCCGACGGCCTGATGGTGCTGGATGACGACGCCCCGGTGGGCGAGGATTTCCGCAGCTGGCTCAACCTCGACGACACCCTGATTACGCTCAAGCTCACCCCCAACCGCGCGGATTGCCTGTCGATGCAGGGACTGGCGCGCGAAATCGGCGCCATAACCGGCGCCGAGGTGCGGCTGCCGCAAATCGCCGAGGTCGCCGAACGCATCCAGGACAGGGTGCCAGTGCACGTGTCGGCGCCCGAAGCCTGCCCACTGTATCTGGGGCGCGTGGTGCGCGGCATCAATGCGCAGGCCGCCACGCCGCGCTGGATGGCGGAGCGGCTGGAGCGCTGCGGCATCCGTCCGCTGCTGGCGCCGGTCGATATCACCAATTACGTGTTGCTCGAGCTCGGCCAGCCGATGCATGCTTTCGCCCTGTCGCGCCTCAATGGCGGCATCGAGGTGCGGCTGGCCCGGCCGGGCGAGACCCTCGAACTGCTGAACGGCCAGATGGCCGAACTCGCGCCCGACATGCTGGTGGTCGCCGATGCCAATGGGCCGGTGGCGCTGGCCGGGATCATGGGCGGGCTGCCGACCAGCGTCGAGCGCGTCACGGTCGACGTGTTCCTGGAAGCCGCGTTCTTCGCGCCGGTGGCGATCGCCGGCCGCGCGCGGCGGTTGGGACTGTCCACCGATTCGTCGCACCGCTTCGAGCGCGGCGTCGATTTCGGCGCCACCCGCCAGGCGATGGAGCGCGCCACCCAGTTGCTGCTCGACATCTGCGGCGGCCAGGCCGGGCCGATTACCGAGGCGGCAGCCGCCTTGCCCAGGCGCGAGCCGATCACCCTGCGGCTGGCGCGCCTCGCGCGCGTGGCCGGCGTCGAACTTGGCGCGGATGAAGTGGTGCGCGGCCTCGCCGCACTCGGCGCGGACGTCGAACGCCAGGACGATCGCCTGATCGTCACGCCGCCGAGCTTCCGCTTCGATCTGGCGATCGAGGAAGACCTGATCGAAGAGGCGGTGCGCCTGTTCGGCTACGACAACATTCCGGCGCAGCCGCCGGCTGCGCCCTCGCGCATGCTGCCGCAGGACGAAACCATGCTGGCCGACGACAGCCTGCGCCAGATGCTGGTCGATCTGGATTACCAGGAAGTCATCACCTACAGCTTCGTCGACCCGGCGTGGGAAACCGCGCTCGATGCCGGCGCCCGTCCGCTGCCGCTCGCCAACCCGCTGGCCAGCCAGCTGTCGGCGATGCGCACCACGCTGTGGGGCGGCCTGCTCGAAACCCTGCGCCACAACCTCAACCGTCAGCAAGCGCGGGTGCGCATCTTCGAACTGGGGCGGGTATACCGCTCGCAGACCGAGCAGCCGATGAAGCTGGGTGGACTGGCTTACGGCGACGTGCTGCCCGAGCAATGGGGTGCCGCCGCGCGCCGCGTCGATTTCTTCGATCTCAAGGGTGACCTGGAACGGCTGTTCGGGCATGCGCTCGAGTCCCGGTCTGGAACCCATCCTGCGCTGCATCCGGGACAGAGTGCCGAAGTGTGGGCCGATGGCCGGGCCATCGGCTGGATCGGCGCCCTGCATCCGCGCCTGGTGCAGGCATTCGACCTGGCGGCCGCGCCGGTGCTGTTCGAACTCGACAGCCATGTGGTGGCGCAGCGCCACCTGCCGCGTCATGCGACCCTGTCGCGCTTCCCGCTGGTGCGGCGCGATCTGGCCTTCGTGCTGGATGCCCACACCCCGGCCGGAGAACTGCTGGACGCGTTGCGCGAAGCTGCGGCAGCGAGCGTGCGCTCAATCGACGTGTTCGACGACTACCGCGGAAAAGGTGTGGCAGAAAACCAAAAAAGCCTTGCTATTCGGGTAGTTATGCAAGATACTGAACGCACATTGACGGATCAGGAAGTGGAGGATGCAGTGCAAAAACTGGTCGATGCCGCGCTTCGTCAGTGCAATGCCGCATTGCGTGCTTGACGCAAAAAAGTAGTTGACGCGTGCATAACGCAAAACCGATTTTGTTGGCGCGTGCTTGACGCGATTTTCCACCAGCCATCCCAACCAATACGACCATGACCACCCTCACCAAAGCTGATCTGGCCGAACTGCTGTTCGAAAAAGTGGGCTTGAACAAGCGCGAAGCCAAGGACGTCGTCGAGTCCTTCTTCGACGAAATCCGTTTGTCGCTCGAGAAGGGCGACATCGTCAAACTGTCCGGATTCGGCAATTTTCAGTGCCGCGAGAAACCGCAGCGACCCGGCCGCAATCCCAAAACCGGCGAAGAAATGCCGATTTCCGCGCGTCGCGTGGTGACCTTCCACGCCAGCCAGAAACTCAAGTCCCAGGTCGAAGGCGCACAAGTTGGAACGCCCAGCGAAGAGTGAGCTTCCGCCGATTCCGGCCAAACGGTATTTCACCATCGGTGAGGTGTCCGAACTCTGCGCCGTCAAGGCGCATGTGCTGCGATACTGGGAACAGGAATTCAGCCAGTTGCACCCGGTCAAGCGGCGCGGCAACCGGCGCTACTACCAGCATCACGAAGTCCTGCTGATCCGTCGCATTCGCGAACTGCTGTACGAAGAGGGATTTACCATCAGCGGTGCGCGCCAGCGACTGGAGCACGATGCCGAAGCGCCTCCCGAGAAGGCGCCTGCGCCGGCTGCAAATGCGCTGGATGTCGGCAAACTGCGCGCAGAAATCACAGCGATTCTGAAAATATTGGGCTGACAGGCTTCCGCCTGGTGATGCTCCTCTGTTAGAATCCTGGGCTTCGTCGGGGCGTAGCGCAGCCTGGTAGCGCACCTGCATGGGGTGCAGGGGGTCGGAAGTTCGAATCTTCTCGCCCCGACCAATAAATCAAAGAAACAGGGTCGGGTTACACCGGCCCTTTTTCTTTCCAGTGGCGGAAACCCTATTGGCGTTGCGGTGTCTGCAATGACCGGTAGGTGCCTATCATTTTATTGTCTGTTCAATATCAGGAGAGAGTTATGGAACACACTTTGCCCGCACTGCCTTTTGCCATGGACGCGCTCGTGCCGCACATGTCGCAGGAAACCTTTGAGTACCACTACGCCAAGCATCACCAGGCCTACGTGACCAACCTCAACAACCTGATCAAGGGCACCGACTTCGAGAACAAGTCGCTCGAGGACATCGTCAAGAGCGCGCCCGCCGGCGGCATTTACAACAACGCCGCGCAGGTGTGGAACCACACCTTCTTCTGGAACTGCCTGTCGCCCAACGGCGGCGGCGCACCCGCAGGCGCGCTGGCCGACGCCATCAACAAGAAGTGGGGCTCGCTCGACGAGTTCAGGAAGGCATTCCAGACCAGCGCCGTCGGTAATTTCGGTTCCGGCTGGACCTGGCTGGTGAAGAAGGCCGACGGCTCGGTCGACATCGTCAACATGGGCGCAGCGGGCACCCCGCTGACCACCTCTGACCGCGCCCTGCTGTGCGTCGACGTGTGGGAGCACGCCTACTACATCGACTATCGCAACCTGCGTCCCAAGTTCGTCGAGACCTTCCTCGACAAGCTGGTGAACTGGAAGTTTGCCGAAGCGAATTTCGCTTGAGGCAGGCTTTGCGGAAGCCTTGGGCT
>JAKBJA010000047.1 GCA_021836225.1 Pseudomonadota bacterium
TTGCTCACCAGCAGGGACTCCGGCTCGCGATCCGGGTAGCTGCCGTCGTTGAACAGGTCGACCATCGCCACGATGCGCTGGCCCCATTGGTATTTCGCTTCGCGCGGCTCGATCATGCGTCGCCTCCGGTGCGTTCTCTATTCTTCAATTGACTTGGTGTCGGCGCCTGACGGCATTCGCGGCCGGTCGCACCTCCCGCCTGCGGCGGCAGGCACTGCTCCCTGCTCATGCCGTCACCTCCTCGCTACGCACCGGTCCATCGACAGCTTCCAGTTCCTTGCCGCGCATGCCGACGCGATGGCCGGTGTCGACGAAATCGACGGCGTAGATGTAGAACTGCTGCAGAAAGGTGCCGATGCTGGTGACGTAGCCGATGTCGCCTTTTTTCACCAGGACATCGCCGATGTCCTTGCCGGCGTAGGTGCCGTCGTTGCGCACCGTCTTGATGGACTTCACCTTCGCCCCATAGTCGAAAATCGGGTCGGCGGTGATCTCAACGATGTCACTGTCACGACTGATCTTGGCCATTTCTCACCTCCTGAAACGTGATTGCTAAAACGGCTGAAGCGCCGGCTTCGGCGTCACCAGCTTGAGGAGATCCCCGGCGCTCCTGCCCAGGCGCAACCGGGCGACGCCCCGCACGAGTTCGTCCTCGTCGTCGGCCAGCCGGCCCAGATGGCTGCGCTCGGCCCGGCTGGCCACCTCGTAGCGCACGCGCCAGTCCGGATCGCCCAGCAGCAGGACCAATTGCCACGCCTTCATGCGCTTGGCCGCTTCGCGGCGAACGGCCGCATCCCCGTCTTTTGCCATCGCCGGCAACCAGGCCTCGCCGATTCGGTTTGCCACCGTGCAGCGGACCGTGGGGTCCGCATCGTGCATCAGCAGGGTCAGCAGGTTTTCCGGGATGCGCCGCGCCACCACCTGCCGCACGTAGTAATCCGGGTCGTGGATCATGGCGCCCAGCTCCTGCGGATCGAGGCGTGCCGCCACCCGTATCCGCACCTCGCGGTGCGGGTCGTTCACCAGCGTCAACAGATGCTTGGGGGGCAACCTGACCGCCGCGCTCCAGCGCACGGTCTCGTCCGGATCCAGGATCAGCTGCGGCAGGTGGAACACGTCCACGTATTTGGCCGCCACCGCACGCACTTCGAAATAGGGATGGGCGAGGAAATCCTTGGCCCGTTCCGGATTCCAGGAAAAGAAACGGTCGATGCGCTTGGCGTAGCGGTCATGCACGCACGCATGGCCGACGCAACAGCGTTGCTGTTCGTACAGGTCCTGGCAGGCGCAGCTCGCGCAATCCACCTTGCCGCCTTGCCAGTCCACGGGCGGGCCCAGCTCGCTCATCCCCGGCTCACTCATCCTCGTCCTCCTGTCCGTGGCGGGCCAGCACCTTGAGCAGTACCGTGGCGTTCAATTTGTCGCTCGGGTCGAGTTCCAGCATCTTGGTCAGCGCGGCATGGCTTTCCTCCAGCCGTCCCAGGCGCATCTGCAGGTAACCCCAGGCCTTCAGGGTAAACAGGTAGAAGCGCGGCAGGATGGCGTCGTAGCTGCCGAATTCCGCATCGCCCCGGCGCACATGGCGCCAGTCTTCGTTCAGGCGGTTGTCGCGCGCGGCCTTGGCCAGGCAGCGCTCGGCCACATCGAGCGCATCGGCGAGGCGCCCCTTGTAGAAATAGAAGCGGTACAGCGCGATCAGCACGGCGGCGTGGCCGGGCGCCAGGGCCTGCGCCTGGAACAGATGGCGCTCGGCGACCACGTCGTGCTGGTAGTTGAGGCCGGCCAGACGCAGGTGCTGCTCGACCTGCTCCGGCAGATGGCCGCCCAAACAGCTGCGCTCCAGCCATTCGGGATCCATGTCCGCCGGCATGGCGGGGTTGGCCGTCACGATCCCGCCCTCCGTTGCACACATATCCGCCATGGCCTCACCCTTCCTCGCCTCAATGCTTGTGGCCGTGGCCGATGCCGGAGATGTCGATGCTGGACACCCCGCTGCTGCTGGAACTGCTGCAGGCGCAGGACGGCGAATTCGGCGTGACGAAGGTCAGCCCGCTGTTGGTCGGCGTATCCGCGAAATCGATGGTCGCCCCTTGCAGCAGCAGGCGGCTTTCCGCCGGCAGGAAGAGCTTGACGCCGTTGACCTCGATCACCGCATCGCCGGGCAGCGGCGCCGACTCCACGGTGAATTCGGAGGCCAGCCCGGAGCAGCCGCCGGCGCTCACCGTGAGGCGGAAGCCGCCGCTCTCGCCGGCGCTGCTGAAACGGACCATGCGGCGCACGAACTTCTCGGCGGCAGGCGTAAGGGACAGTTCCATCATGCTCTCCTAGGCCGCCACGTAGCGCGGGTAGCTGTTGTCGATCACGCAGGTGTCGTCGACCGGGCACACCGCGACGCACTGCGGGTCGTCGAAGTAGCCGATGCACTCGGTGCACTTCTCCGGCTTGATGATGAAGGTGCCGTCCTTCTCGCGGATGGCGTTGTTGGGACACTCCGGTTCGCAGGCCGAACAGGCGGTGCATTGGGAGGTGATGATCTTGAATGCCATGGTCTTGCTCTCCTAACAGTTGCGTAACGAATCAATTTCAGGCGGCGATGTAGGCGCCCTGGCGGATGTCGGCATCGCCGCGGGCGGCGTGAACGATTTCGCCGGACTTCACTTTCGCCAGGTATTCCTTGAAGTACTTCACCGCCGACTGTTCGATGAACTCGTGCGCGTACTTGTCCACCGGGTCGATGCCCGCCGCCTTCAGGCTGTCTTTCGGGCAGCCGCCGATCTTGGCCACGAACACGGCGACGCAGTCGTTGATGGCGCGGATCACGGTCGGCAGGGTGTCTTCCTCGCCGAAGCCGCCCTGGCAGTAGAGGTCGACGCGGCGGTGGCCGACGAACTTGGAACCCTCGGTGCTGAGTTCGTAAATCTGGAACTCCTGCGCATGCCCGAAGTGTTCGTTGACCCGGCCGTGGCCCTTGGTGGCGACGGCGATCAGAATCTTCACATCGCTGAACTCCGCCTCCAGATCGGCCATCTCGGCTTCCCTGGCCGCCACCGTGGCCTGGCGTTCCTGCTCCACCTGCTGCTGATAGGCTTTGCGGCCCTCGGCGTCGTACTGAATGTCCATCTCCATGACTTTTTCAGTACTGAACTCGGACGAGCGGTCCTCGCCCAGCAGACCCACCGCATCGGCGCGGCACTGGCGGCAGTGGCGCATCATGTTCATCTCGCCTTCGCAGTTGTCCTGCAGCGCTTTCAGTTCCTGCGCCGTGGGTCCGCGCTGGCCGTTCAAGCCGAACACCGTGCCGTGTTCCGGCGCGGAAATGAGCGGCATGATGTTGTGCAGGAAGGCGCCGCGCGACTTGACCGCCTTGTTCACCTCGATCAAATGCTGGTCGTTGATGCCGGGGATCATCACCGAATTCACTTTGCACAGAATGCCGGCCTCGGTCAGCATCTCGAGGCCCAGCATCTGCCGTTCGGTGAGTATCCTGGCGGCCTCGATGCCGGTGATGCGCTTGTTCTTCCAGAAGATCCACGGATAGATGTGCTGCCCGACTTCCGGATCGACCATGTTGATGGTGATGGTCACGTGGTCGACGTTGAACTTCTTGATGGTCTCGACGTGGTCCGGCAGCGCCAGGCCGTTGGTCGAAAGACACAGCTTGATATCGGGCGCGGCGTTGTAGATCAGCTCGAAGGTCTTGAAGGTTTTTGCCGGATTGGCAAGTGGGTCGCCCGGTCCGGCGATGCCCAGTACGGTCATTTGCGGAATGGTGGAGGCCACGGCCAGCACTTTTCTGGACGCCTGCTCCGGGGTGAGCTTCTCGCTCACCACGCCGGGACGGCTTTCGTTGGCGCAGTCGTATTTGCGATTGCAGTAGTTGCACTGGATATTGCACGCCGGCGCCACCGCCACGTGCATGCGCGCGTAATGGTGATGCGCCTCCTCGCTGTAGCAGGGATGGTTCTTCACCTTTTCCCACACCTCCGGCGCCATGTCCTCCGGTCCGCCGGACGAGCCGCAACTGGCTTTCCCGCCCTCGCCGGAAGTGCCGCACCCCTTGTGCTCGGCCACCTGTTGCATGATCTGATCCAGCGACGTGCCCTGATCATTTCCTGCGTTCGCCACACTTGCCTGATTGTCCATACTTGGCTCCTGTCTGCTTCAACCGATGGCGATCGTGAAATCGATCGCCCGCTAAATGGGTTCTTACAGGAGCTGTTCAGCAACAAGCATGCCACTCAGGGAATTTGCTTAAATTCCTGAGAATTGAAGCACTTAGCGCGAACCTCGCGTTTGTCGCAGTTGCTACAAACGGAGATTGCCGGGGAAGGAATTGTCGGGAAGGCTACAGGGGGAAAGGCGGCGGATCGCGGACGCGGCTGTCTGCATCGACAACCGCGCGCAACGCTTAAAGTCGTTTGACTTCGATGTTGTATTTCGACAGCGCGTAGCCGATCTGGCGCGGCGTCAGATTCAGCAGGCGCGCCGCTTTCGCCTGCACCCATCCGCATTGTTCCAGGGCCCACACCAGGCGCTCGCGTTCGGTCATGAAGGCTGGTTCATCGCCGCCAGGCGTCTCACCGAAACCGCCGCCGGATACCTCCGGCAGGCTTTCCGCTGGAGACACAAAAGCGATCGGGATTGATTGCTGCGCCTGGCCATAGTGCTGCAGTACCTGCGAGAAGCACTTGTTCTGCTGGCACGGCAAATCCACATCCTGGATCGCGTTGGACCGCGTCATGGTCGCGGTGCGTTCCACGCAATTCTCCAGTTCGCGCACATTGCCGGGCCAGTTGCACTTGAGCATCACTTCCAGCGCTTCCGGCGAGATGGAAAGCTTGCGCACGTTTTCCTTGTTGAACTTGTCGAGGAAATGCTCGACCAGCAGGGGAATGTCTTCGCGCCGCTCGCGCAGCGGAGGCAGGAAGATGCTCACCACGTTGACGCGGTAGTAGAGGTCGGCGCGGAAGGTTCCCTTGGCCACGTCCTCCTCCATGTTGCGGTTGGTGGCGGCGATCAGGCGCACGTCCACCTTGATCGACTTGTTGCCGCCCACGCGCTCGAATTCCCGTTCCTGCAGCACGCGCAGCAGCTTGGTCTGGAACGACGCCGAGATTTCCCCGAGTTCGTCCAGGAACAGCGTGCCGCCCTGCGCCATTTCGAAGCGTCCCTTGCGTTCCTGCGTCGCGCCGGTGAACGAGCCTTTCTCGTGCCCGAACAGTTCGGATTCGAGCAGGGTTTCGGACAGGGCGGCGCAGTTGACCTTGACGAAAGGCGCGTCCTTGCGCGGGCTCAGGTAGTGGATCGAGCGGGCGATGACTTCCTTGCCGGTGCCGCTTTCGCCGCGCAGCAGCACGGTCGACTTGCCGGGCGACGCCTGGTGCACTTCGGCGAACACCTCCTGCATGCGCTTGCTGCGGCCGATGACGTTGTCCAGGCTGTACTTGCCCTGCAGTTCCTTCTGCATGCGCTGCTGCCGCTGCATCAGTTCCTCGCGTTCGGCCGCCACATTTTGGTGCAGACGCGCGGTCTGTCCGATCAGGTTGGCGATCATGGCCAGAAAGCGGACATCCGATTCGAAATTCATCGGCGCGCTATCCACTTCGCGGTCCACGCTGAGCACGCCGATGGTTGCCCGTCCTTGCTTGATCGGCACGCCGATGAAGGCAACCACCCTGCCCTCGCCCAGGCTGCGCGAACCCGTGCGGTTCAGGAACAACGGCTCTTTCGCCACGTCCGGCACCACCATGGGGACGCCCGTTTCCAGGATTTTTCCGGTGATGCCCTCGCCCTTTCTAAACCGCCCGCGCTGGGCCGCCTCGGCCGACATGCCGGTGGCTTCAACAACGTGCAGCTCGCCCGACGGCTGCACCAAACTGACCATGCCCCGCCGCATCTTGAGGTGCGAGGAAAGCACGCCGAGCACTTCCCTCGCGGTCTTGTTCAGATCGAGAGATGAACTCAGTATCTTGCTGATTTCATAGATGGTTGCAAGCTCGACACTTGCCTCTAGCCTTTGGGACGCGCACATATTTCTAACCCCGCTGGGCCGGTTTCGGGCCCGTAAAAAAACAAATCTGACTGCCGTGTCTTTTATGCATGCAAATAATGTGCCAGTGCCATTACACCGCGCAGGGTAGAAAACCGGACAGCCATTCTTGTGCGGGAAGCTGAACAAAGCCCGCGCACGCGCGGTTTTGTTCATTCAATCATCCCTACAGCTTCAGTGCGCCTACATAGGCTACGGCCCCCGGGTCGTCGCGCCACAGGGCCGGGGCGGCGTCGACGTAGAGTTCGATCAGGATGCCGTCGGGGTCGTGGCAATACAGCGACTGGCTGACGCGATGTTCGGACTGGCCGGCGAGTTCGACGCCGTGCGCGGCGAGGTGGTCGCGGCAGGCGCGCAGTTCGTCCAGCGAATCGCCGACCTTGAACGCCAGGTGATACAGGCCGATCTGATGATCCTCGGGCGACTGCACCTGCGCACCGATCTCCAGCAGCGCGAGGTCGTGGTGGTTCTCGCCGCACGAGAAGAACACCATGCGGCCGCCGTGGCGCGCGACTTCGGTGAGCCCGAGTACGTCGCGATAGAACGGCACCGACGACGCCAGACTGCGTACTTTCAATACGGCATGGCCCAGCTTGAGCGCACGCATCACGCCTCCTTCATTCGCGGGTTCTTATTCATGTATCTCGCCGCCGACATACAGCCAGCGCCCGTCCCGCTTCTCGAAGCGGCTGGTTTCGTGCAGCCTGAATGCGCGGCCGTTGAGCTTGTAGCGGGCGACGAATTCCACTGTCGCATGGGTCTCGTCCAGCGGCGTGTGCGCCTTGAGCGACAGCCCCAGCCATTGCGGGCGCGGCGTGGCGTCGAGTTCCAGCGAGGCGGGACAGGTATCGGGATGCCAGGTCGCGCGCAGATAATCCTCGAGTCCCAGCACATAGGCGCTGTAGCGCGAACGCATCAGCCGTTCGGCGTCGGGCGCCGGCTCGCCGGCGTGATAGCGGCCGCAACAGTCCGCCAGGGCGCGCCCCGAGCCGCACGGGCAGACAGGCTGGCTCATGGCTTTTTCACCGGACAGTGACGCAGCTTGGGCCGGATGTGCGGCCACACTGCATCGAGCATTTTCGGCTGCGCTTTTTCGTTGGGGTGGATGCCGTCGGCCTGCATCATGCCGTCCTTGACACCCACGCCGCAGACGAAGCACGGCACGCGAACGATCTTCTCCTCGCGTGCCACGTCGACATACAGCTTCGCCACCGCATCGGCGTACGGCTTGCCGTAGTTGGGCAGCACCGGCGCTTCGAGCAGCGCCACCCAGGCGCCGGCGGCCCTGGCCTGGCGGATCATGGATTGCAGATTCTGCCTGATCACCGCCGGCGGCGTGCCGCGCAGGGCATCGTTGCCGCCGAGCTCGATCAGCACGCCTTGCGGGCGGTGCCGGTCCAGCGCCGGCTGCAGGCGCAGGAGGCCGTTCTGCGTGGTGTCGCCGGTGATGCTGGCGTTGACGACACGCCATTGCGGTGCCGCTTTTTTCAGGCGCGCATCAAGCAGATCCACCCAGCCCTGACCTTGGGCGAGTCCGTAGCCGGAACTCAGGCTGTCGCCCACGATCAACAGGGAACACGAACTGGCCAGCGCCCAGCCCGGCAACCACAACAAAAGCAGTACCCACACGCGATAATTCATTCACCCATCCTAAGCAGACTCCCTCTCAATGACGCCACCCGATAGCGCCCAGTTCCCCGCCGGCTCAACCAGCCCGTTGCAATCGCATGGCGTCGTCACGGCCCGCGCCCTCTCGCAACGCGTGGCCACGGCCGACGGCACGCTCGCCATCCTCAGCGATGTCGAGCTTGCCGTCAAAGCGGGGGAAACGCTCGCCATCACCGGCGCCTCCGGTTCCGGCAAGTCCACCCTGCTGGGCCTCTTGGCCGGGCTCGACCATCCGTCCGCAGGCGAAATCTTTCTGCTCGGCCAGCGCCTCAACGATCTCGACGAGGATGCCCGCGCCCGCCTGCGCGCCGGCCGCATCGGCTTCGTGTTCCAGTCGTTCCAGCTCCTGCCCGCGCTCAGCGCGCTGGAAAACATCCTGCTGCCGCTGGAACTGGCCGGCCGCGCCGACGCGCGCGAACGCGCCGCTCACTGGCTCGACCGCGTTGGGCTTGCCGCCCGCGCCGGCCACACACCGCGCCAGCTCTCCGGCGGCGAGCAGCAGCGCGTCGCCATCGCGCGCGCCTTCGCCACCGACCCGGAAATCGTGTTCGCCGACGAGCCCACCGGCAACCTCGATGCCGACACCGGCGCGCGCATCATCGACCTGCTGTTCGAGCTCAACACCTCCGCGCGCACCACGCTGATCCTGGTCACCCACGACGATGCGCTCGCCTCGCGCTGCCAGCGCCGGCTGCACCTGGTTGCCGGCCGCGCGCACGAGACGGCCCTCGCATGAGCTTCGCCAGGCTCGGACTCTGGCTGCTGCGGCGCGAACGCACCCTGAAGGGCATAAACGCCAGCGGCGAATGGCGCGTGCTGCTGCTGGCGCTGATCATCGGCG
>JAKBJA010000132.1 GCA_021836225.1 Pseudomonadota bacterium
TCGATGTGGAAGGTGCCGCCGTTGGGGTTGCGCCGCATCAGGGCGGAGGTCACCTGGCTGGTGATCGATTCGACCAGCTCGCGGATGCGCGCCGACGCCGCTGCCTGCCCGCCCTGCACCGCGATGAAGGCCTTGGTCACGGCGATCGCGATCTTGTTGGGCGCAAAGCCCACTACCGCGCCGTTGCGACGGATGATCTTGTAGTCGGCGTAGCGCGTGTCGATCGTGGCCGGTTCGGCGGTTTCGAGCGGGGGAATGGGGGGGGACGCAGCAGATTCGGTGGCGACATTCAACATCGATGGGGCTCCTTGGTGGGTATGACGAAAAACTGGGGCTGCACACGCAAATACACACAACTTATGCACAGCTTTCCCAGCCCCCGTGCACAGTTCTATTCACAACATATTGTGGTGCAAGCGGGGAGCAGGTACAAATTCTAGGTGCCCAGCCGGTCATGTCAACCCGGATGTGTGTTGTTTCACGGAGTTTTTTCAGCGCCCGGAAAATCCCAAGACAAATCAAAGTTTTTGATGGATGGCGTGCCTAAATATTGCACAGACGCATGGCTGGATGCGGGCTGGCGGGGAGAAACGTCCGATGGGGCCGATGAATGCGTTCAACATCGGTTTATTAGCCAGTTTGAATACAGCGCGGCCTGCGCAAAGACTGCTGAATCTTTGCGCGCCACCGCACGCAAGCCGGCGCAGCGCCGGTTACACAAGGCTGCCAGGGGAATATTGGTTATGATTACAGGAAAAACCACAACCCGGGTCCACCGGAAGCCGCCATGCACCCTACCGCTGTCCTGCTGATTTCCTGCCCCGACCAGAAGGGGCTGGTCGCAGCCATTGCCGATTTCCTGCTGCAGCACAACGCCAACATCCTGCACGCGGACCAGCACCAGGACGCCGAGCTGAAGCTGTTCCTGATGCGGGTGGAATGGGATCTGGCGGAGTTCAGCCTCGACCTGGCCGGCTTCGCCGACGCCTTCGCGCCGATCGCCGACCGCTTCGGGATGACCTGGCGGCTCGCCGAATCGAGCCGCAAGCCGCGCATGGCGGTGTTCGTCTCCAAGTTCGACCACTGCCTGGCCGACCTGCTGTACCGCTACCAGAGCGGCGAACTGCACTGCGAGCTGCCGATCATCCTCAGCAACCACGAGGACACGCGCTGGCTGGCCGAGGCCTACCACGTGCCTTTCCAGCACCTGGTCGTGCACAAGGACGCCAAGCACGAGGCCGAGCAGGTGCAGATGGCGATCCTGCGCGACCAGAAGATCGACTTCATCGTGCTGGCGCGCTACATGCAGGTGCTGTCGCCTGAGTTCATCCGCCATTTCCCCAACCGCATCATCAACATCCACCATTCCTTCCTGCCCGCGTTTCACGGCGCCAAGCCCTACCACCGGGCGTTCGAGCGCGGGGTGAAGCTGATCGGCGCCACCGCGCACTACGTCACCGAGACGCTCGACGACGGCCCCATCATCGAACAGGACGTGGCGCGCATCTCGCACCGCGACAGCCTCGACGACCTGATCAAGAAAGGGGCGGACCTGGAGAAAGTGGTGCTGTCGCGCGCAGTGAAGTGGCACCTCGACAACCGCGTGCTGGTATACGCCAACAAGACCGTCGTATTCGACTGACCCTATGCTCAATTTCAACCTACCCGGCAACGACGCGGCGCTGAAGCAGACCGTTGAAACCCGGCCGAAAGCGGTCGCGGAATGGCTGGACCGCCTGCCCTTCGCCAGCCCGGCGGACACGGCCAGACAGCTGGTCATGGCCCTGTATGCGCTCAACCGCCACCCGCTGGGAGCGGACGACCGCCACGCACTGCTGGCGCTGTACCGCCCGGTGCTGGCGCGCGCCGCCGCCAGCCTGGTGTCGCTGCTCGCCGAATCCGGGGTGCCGCCCCACGCGCAGCAACGGCAGATCGGCGCGCTGCTGCGCGAACTGCACATCGAGCACAGCATCGGCTACAAGCAGACCCTGATGGCACTGACCCAGCGGCGCTTCGGCCGCCCCAACCCCAACCGCCTGGCCGAAGCCAGCGGACGGCTGATGGCCGCGCTGCGCGACATCCAGTTTGCCTGCGGCCTGACCCACACGTCGCCCCCTGCCGGCCTGTGGCAGGACATGCACCAGCTCCACACCTTTGCCCTGGCCTCGAACCTGGCCGACCACGCGGTGGACGACGCGACGCCGGCCAACCTGGCTTATTGCCAGGCGCTGCTGTTCGCGCTGGCCGACCCGCCCCACATGAGCTACGCCGAACTCATCCACACCCGGCTGTATCTGGGTCAATTTGCCGGGTTGGCGCAACTGGGCACTGCGCAGGCTTCCGAGCGCAGCTTTGCCATCCGGACCGATGGCGATACCCCGCCGGGTCATTTCGCGGCCAGCCCGGGTGACTCGGTACTCTGGCTCGACACCGATGTGCTGTGCCGCCACCTGAACGAAACCGAGATTCGCCTGCGCACCGGCGAAGTACCCCGCCGCATCGGCCTGCCGGCCGGAATGGAAAGCGAACTCAGCCAGGCGCTGTGCAAACGCCTGCTCAAGCAATGGAACCCCAGCAAGCAACGCGCGTTCAGGCGTTTCGCCACCCCGGACAGCACGGTGCAGCTCGTGGCCGGCGTGAGTGCCATCCACCGCTTGCTGGACCAGATGCCGCAGGCACCCCGCCCCGCTGCGGAAGAAGCGGGCAGCCTGCCGATCCATGACGTCGGACCGATATCCGCTGCGCCGGTCGCCGTCAATGCCACCGACTGGAAGGTCAGCAATGACAGCGCGGCCGGGCTTGCCCTCAGCAGCGCGCCGGATGCCCCGCTGAACCTGAAGGTGGGCGATGCGCTGGCCCTGCGTGACGACAATGCGGCGACGTGGTCGCTGGGCGTGATCCGCTGGATCCGCATGCGCGATGCGCGACAGGTCGAACTCGGCATCGAGCGGCTGTCGCCTGCGATCCAGCCGGTGTGGGTACGCCCCCTGCGCGGCCGCCGCAAGGCGAGCCCGGAACCGGCGCTGTTCGTTCCGGGTCTGGATACACTGAAACAGAATGATCGTCTGCTGCTGCCGCGCCACCTGTACCAGATCGGCATGGACGCCGAGGTGTTGCAGGCGCCGCACCAGTACACGCTCACCTTCGGCCGACTCCTGGAACAGACGCCAGGTTTCGATCTGGTCGATTTCACCGTTTTTGCAGACGAACAGCCATGACCGAGATTCTTGTCCTGTATTACAGCGCCGGCGGCAGCGTGCGCGAGATGGCGCACCTGGTCGCGCGCGGCATCAACCAGGTGGCCGGCGCCTCTGCCCGCGTGCGCACCGTGCCGCCGGTGGCGCCGCGCACCCAGGTGGCCGAGCCGCCGGTGCCGGACGAAGGCGCGCCCTACGTTGAGCTGGCCGACCTCGAGCAGTGCGCCGGCCTCGCGCTCGGCTCGCCCACCCGCTTCGGCAACATGGCCGCGCCGCTGAAGTATTTTCTCGACACCACCGGCGCACTGTGGGCCAAGGGCGCGCTCGTCGGCAAGCCCGCCGCCTGCTTCACCTCCACCGCCAGCCTGCACGGCGGCCAGGAAACCACGCTCACCAGCATGATGCTGCCGCTGCTGCACCACGGCATGCTGATCCTCGGCCTGCCCTACACCCTGGCGGAAGTGAACCACACCGCGAGCGGCGGCACCCCCTACGGCGCCAGCCACTGGGGCGGCCCCGCCGACGACAAGCCACTCACCGACGACGAGCGCGCGCTATGCATCGCCCTCGGCAAGCGGCTCGCCGAAACCGCAGTGAAGCTGGCAGCATGAGCCACCCGGCGAGGGACCCGCGCAGCGGGATCGACGGCAAGGCGAATGCTGCCGGAGGCCGATACGAGGGACTTAGTCCAGTGAGAACCGCTGTGAGGCCGAGCGCATGAAGACTTTGCAACATATCGCGAGCGCGAGCCTGATCGCGCTGATCTTCCTGTGTCTGGCGTGGGAGCTGTGGCTGGCGCCGATCCGTCCCGGCGGCTCCTCGCTGGCGTTCAAGGCGCTGCCCCTGCTGTTCCCGCTGATGGGCATCCTCAAAGGCCGCCGCTACACCTACCAGTGGGCGCCGATGCTGGTGCTGGCCTACTTCACCGAAGGCGTGGTGCGCGCGTGGTCTGACAAGGGCCTGTCGGCGTGGCTCGCCGGCGGCGAGGTGGTGCTGTCGGTGGTGTTCTTCTTCGCCGCGATCTACTACGCGAAGCTGAGCGCACCGTCGCGGCTCGCGCAATAAAAAAACGCCCCGTCCAGCGGGGCGTTTCGTTCAGTTCCAATCCAACTCACACCTGCGGATGCGCCCGCTCGCGCTTGCTGTGCAGCTTGTTCAGCGCGTGCAGGTAGGCCTTGGCCGACGCCACGACGATGTCGGTGTCGGCGCCCTGCCCATTCACCACACGGCCGTCCTGCGCCAGGCGCACGGTCACCTCGCCCTGCGCATCGGTGCCGCTGGTGATGTTGTTGACCGAATACAGCAGCAGGGTGGCGCCGCTGTTGACCACCGATTCGAGCGCCTTGAAGGCGGCATCGACCGGACCCGAGCCGTCGCCCTCGGCGCGCTTCTCGGCGCCGTCGTCGGTGAACACCAGCTTGGCGTGCGGCACTTCGCCGGTCTCGGAGCAGACCTTCATCGACACCATCTTGAAGCGTTCGTGCTCGGTAGCGTAGCCCTCGTCGGACACCAGCGCCTGCAGGTCCTCGTCGAAGATCTCGCGCTTCTTGTCGGCCAGATCCTTGAAGCGGGCGAACGCGGTGTTGAGCGCCTCTTCGGTCTCGAGCACGATGCCGAGCTCGGCGAGCTTGCTCTTGAACGCGGCACGGCCCGACAGCTTGCCGAGCGTGAGCCGGTTGGCGTTCCAGCCGACGTCCTCGGCACGCATGATCTCGTAGGTCTCGCGGTGCTTCAGCACGCCGTCCTGATGAATACCGGACTCATGCGCGAAGGCGTTGGCGCCGACGATGGCCTTGTTCGGCTGCACCGGATAGCCGGTGATGGTGGAGACGAGCTTCGAGGCCGGCACGATCTGCGTGGCGTCGATGCGGGTGTCGCAGTTGAATACGTCGCGGCGGGTGCGCACCGCCATCACGATCTCTTCCAGCGAGGCGTTGCCGGCGCGCTCGCCCAGGCCGTTGATGGTGCACTCGACCTGGCGGGCGCCGTTCATCACGGCGGCGAGCGAGTTGGCGACCGCCATGCCGAGGTCGTTGTGGCAGTGGGTCGACCAGATCACCTTGTCCGAATTCGGCACGCGCTCGATCAGCTGCTTCATGCGCTCGCCCCACAGGGCCGGAATGCTATAGCCGACGGTGTCGGGCACGTTGATCGTCCTGGCGCCGGCCTTGATCACCTCGTCGAAAATGCGGACCAGGAAATCCATCTCGGAGCGCACCGCATCCTCGGCCGAAAACTCGACGTCGTCGGTGTATTCGAGCGCAAGCTTCACGGCCTTGATCGCCGCCTCGACCACCTGGTCCGGCTGCATGCGCAGCTTCTTTTCCATGTGGATCGGGCTGGTGGCGATGAAGGTGTGGATGCGCCCGGACCTGGCCGGCTTGATCGCGCCCCCCGCCGCGTGGATGTCGCGCTCGTTGGCGCGCGCCAGCGAGCAGATGGTCGAGTTCTGGATCGTTTCGGCAATCGTGCGGATTGCTTCGGCGTCCCCAGGACTGGCGGCGGCAAAGCCGGCCTCGATAATGTCGACGCCGAGCTTTTCCAGCTGGCGGGCGATGCGGAGCTTCTCTTCCTTGGTCATCGACGCGCCGGGACTTTGCTCGCCGTCGCGCAAGGTGGTGTCGAAAATAAACAAACGGTCGTTCATGGCAGGCTCCATGGAGGGTCGGCGTCAGGCCGACGCATTATAAGGGGTTGCCGCGTAAGGCTGGCGGCGCGGGTACTGCAGGGAGGGGGATTTAATGTGTGCGCGCGACGCGCAGCAGCAGGCTGCCGAACAGAAGGTTCGACAGGCAGAGGAGGAAGGACGGCTGGGACCAATTAGACATGGTCTAAATTGTATCTATTTTTGCTGGCCCGGCAAGGGGGAGGTTTTTTTGCGGTGCAGCACCTGCCACAGCGCATCGCCATAGCCCGACAGGCCGTACAGCACGAACACCCCGAACAGCACTTCGGGCGGGCTGGTCGACACCAGGATGAAGGCCAGCACGATCAGCAGGATGACGAAGAAAGGCACGCTTTTCCTGAGGTTGATTTCCTTGCCGCTGTAAAAGCGGAAATTGCTGACCATGGTCAAGCCGCCGAACAGTGCGATCAGTGCGGCCAGCCAGCGGATATCCTGCCCTGCAACGCCGTACTCGACCATCACCCAGACGAAGCCGGCGATCAGCGCCGCCGCCGCCGGACTGGGCAGCCCCTGGAAGAAACGCTTGTCGGTGACGGTGTCGAGCTGGGTGTTGAAGCGCGCCAGCCGCAGGGCGGCGCCGGCGCAATAGACGAAGGCTGCGATCCAGCCGAACTTGCCCATGCCCTGCAGTGCGAACTCGTAGATCACCAGCGCAGGGGCGACGCCGAACGACACCATGTCGGACAGGCTGTCGTATTCGGCGCCGAAGGCGCTCTGGGTGTGCGTCAGGCGGGCGACCCGGCCGTCGAGGCCGTCGAGCACCATGGCAATGAAGATGGCCACCGCAGCATGCTCGAAGCGTCCGTTCATCGCCTGCACCACGGCGTAGAAACCGGCAAACAGCGCGCCGGTGGTGAACAGGTTCGGCAGCAGATAGATGCCGCGGTCACGCATACGCGGGCGAATCGAGTCGTTCTTGCGGCGGTCGAATTCGGGCATGGGCGTCTAGGGCGTGTTAACACTAATTTCGCGTCCGCGTTGCCGCGAGAAAGCGATGGATGCAAGGCGCGTCGCGCCGGCAAGGGCCATCCCTTGCCAAGCGGCGCAACGCCGCAGACGCGCTTTCTCGTGGCAACCCGAAGGGACGGGCTGATTCGGGCGCATCCCTTTGTCGCGTGCCACTTGCAGTGAATGACTCTGCTGCGCGTCTCGCTTCGCGGTCTGCATCTCGAATTGGCCTCGTCGCGGGCGTGAAATTAGTGTTAACACGCCCTAGCTTACCAGCGAGCCAGTATGGTACGCCCGCCGCTGACTTTCTGGCCGATCGAGACTTCGGCGCGCGCCGTGGTCGGCAGGTAGACGTCGACCCGCGAACCGAAGCGGATGAAGCCGTAGCGCTGGCCGCGTACCAGACGATCTCCCGTCCGCACGTAGCACAGGATGCGCCGTGCGATCAACCCGGCGATCTGCACCGAGGTGACGTCACCGCGCGCGGTCTGGATCCAGATCGCGTTGCGCTCGTTTTCGGTGGACGCCTTGTCGAGGTCGGCGTTGACGAAGCTGCCCGGAGTGTACCAGCGCCCCTTGACCTCGCCGTCAACCGGGCTCTTGTTGGAGTGCACGTTGAACACGTTCATGAACACGCTGATCTTCAGCGCCTCGCGCTCCAGGTAGGGATCGGCGACTTTTTCCACCGCGACGATGCGGCCGTCGGCCGGCGAGATCACCGCGTCGGCGTCGCCCGGCGGCACCCGCGCCGGATCGCGGAAAAACTGCAGCGCGAACACCGCCCAGATCCAGAACGGGATCGACCACCAGCCGATCAGCCAGGTCACGATCAGGGCGGCCGCAAATGCGGCCAGCAGAACCAGCCAGCCCTCGCGGGCAATAAGGGGATGTGTCATAGCAGGGGTCAGGATTCAGGAATCAGGATTCAGGGAAAACAAGGAAGGCGGCGCAGCCGCACAAAACCCCCTGCCCCCTGAATCCCGACCCCTGATCCCTATCAGTTCTTCGATTGGTCGACCAGCTTGTTCTTGCTGATCCACGGCATCATCGCGCGCAGCTTGGCGCCGACGACCTCAATCTGATGCTCGGCGTTCAGGCGGCGACGCGCGGTCATCTCGGGGTAGTTGGTGCGGCCTTCGAGGATGAACTGCTTGGCGTAGTTGCCGTTCTGGATGTTGTCGAGGCACTCCTTCATCGCGGCCTTGGACTGCGCGTTGATGACCTTGGGACCGGTCACGTACTCGCCGTATTCCGCGTTGTTGGAGATCGAGTAGTTCATGTTGGCGATGCCGCCTTCGTACATCAGGTCGACGATCAGCTTCAGCTCGTGCAGGCACTCGAAGTAGGCCATTTCCGGCGCGTAGCCC
>JAKBJA010000106.1 GCA_021836225.1 Pseudomonadota bacterium
CGGGGCAACCCGGCAGTGAGTTAATTCACATGAAATCGTGCTCATCCGGGTCGCTTGGGTGGGTGCTAAATCCAAGGCGACTCGGCGAAACCCAGCCTGTTCGGCGGGCGTGGTCAAGCTTAAAGCACAAAAACACCGGACTAAGTATGTAGAACTGCCTGTAGAGGGCTTGCGGACGCGGGTTCGATTCCCGCCGGCTCCACCAATCCCAAACCCCAACCGGAAACGGTTGGGGTTTTTTTATTTGCTCTGCTGTCGCCACCCGCGTGTAATCACGTTCATCCTGAAGCCAAAAAAATCGGGCGGCTTGTTGCGAACCCTACCAATCACTGTTTTAATCGGACGCAGGGTGCCTTGAGAGAGCAGCGCCTGCTGTAATGAATGTGCCGCCCGAACAGCGCGCAATTGACCCGAGTCACACTTGTTGCACCCCACCAGCCAGAGAGGAGCACGACATGACTACAAAAGACAAATTTGTCCGCAAAATGCACGCCAAGCTCGATCAGTGGAATGCCGAGATCGATACCTTGAAAGCAAAAGCCGATACCGCTGAAGCGGAAGCCCGCGCCGAATACCACAAGCAACTCGAGACTCTGCGCAGCAAGCGCGATGATGCCCGCCACAAGCTGCACGAGCTCGAATCCGCCGGCGAAAACGCCTGGGAAGACCTGAAGGCCGGCGTCGAACTGGCGTGGGAATCGGTCAGCGAGGCGGTGCGTTCCGCCACCTCTCGCTTCAAGTAAGCTGAGCGCAGCACGCGTACAGATTTTTTCTTGGCAAATCAGGAGTAAACGCATGGCAAACGAGGGTTATCACGAGCCGATCGAAGAACTCAGCGCCGAAACGCGCGACATGCATCGGGCGATCATTTCTCTGATGGAGGAACTCGAAGCAGTGGACTGGTACAACCAGCGTGTGGATGCCTGCAAGGATCCGGAGTTGCGCGCCATCCTCAAGCACAACCGTGACGAGGAGAAGGAGCACGCCGCCATGGTGATGGAGTGGATTCGCCGGCATGACCCGAAGTTCGACAAGGAGCTGCGGGATTACCTGTTCACCGACAAGAAACTCGATCACGGCTGATTCCGTTCAGGCTCGGGTCGACGCGCGTCCTGGCTTTCACTGGAACGGACAGACCCAGGCGGCGTGCCCGGCCGGTATGCCGAAGATCGTCGACCCGGACGTTCCCTCGATGCCGGGGCTCTCCAAGCGCCCTCCCCCTGCCGCCCGCCGCGTATTCAGAGGCCATATTCACTCGGAACCAGCCTGATGTCTTCAGCGCATCCCCTGTCTACCCTTACCAACAACCATGCGGCAGCACGAGCATGGTTGGCTGGGGTGGCCCTGCGTGTTGGACGCGAGGCCCTTTCGACTACAAAGGCGGCACTGCATGGATGAACTAATCGCCTGGCTTCCCTCTGAACTGGCCCCGTTGCCGCGCTACGTGGTGGCGCTAGCGATCGGTTTACTGATGGGACTGGAGCGCGAGCGCAACCCGGCCGCGAAGGCGGGACTGCGGACCTTTGCGCTGACGGCGATGCTGGGAGTGCTGGCTGCGCATCTGGCGACGGAACTGGATGAGTTATGGCTGATTGCGGTAGGCCTGTTCCTGGTCGGCGCGATGATGATCGCGGCCTATCTGCACACGCCGCAACAACCGGAAGGCGACCCGGGGACGACGACGGTGGCGGCGCTGATGCTGTGCTACGGCCTGGGCGTATTGGTGTGGCACGACGAAATCCAGCTGGCGGTGATGCTGGGGATTGCAGCGACCATGCTGCTGTATTTCAAGCCCGAACTGCGCGGCTTCAGCCAGCGCATGAGCCGCCACGATTTGCTGTCGGTGCTGCAGTTCTCAGTGCTGGCGCTAATTGTCCTGCCGCTGCTGCCGAACCGAAATTACGGCCCCTACGGTGCGCTCAATCCGCACCAGATCTGGTGGATGGTGGTGCTGATCGCAGGTGTGGGACTGGTGGGCTACGCCGCGCTAAGGCTGGTCGGGCAACAGCGCGGCGCTGTGATGCTGGGTCTGCTGGGCGGACTGGTGTCGTCCACCGCCACCACGTTGTCGTTCAGCCGCCATGCCCGCGCCAGCAGCGAGCTGATGCCGGTCGCGGTGACCGTCATCGTGCTGGCCAATCTGGTAGTGCTGGTGCGCCTGGGCGTACTGGCTGCCGTGCTGGCGCCCAGCGTGCTC
This sequence comes from Pseudomonadota bacterium, assembly GCA_021836225.1. Next base: position 2,198 of record JAKBJA010000106.1, read on the forward strand.
TCGCAGCTGCTGCTGGTGCTGGTCGGCGGACTGATCGGCGGCGGGATTGGCGCGGCCTATGGCGTGCGCCGGCTCCGACCGCAGGGCGAGCTACCCCTGCTGGCGATGGGCAACCCCACCGAGCTGCGTACGGCATTCGGCTTCGGCCTGCTCTATGCAGTGGTGCTGCTGGCGGCTGCCTGGCTGTCCGACTGGCTGGGCACGCGCGGACTGTATGCGGTAGCGCTGGTGTCGGGACTGACCGACGTTGATGCCATCACGCTGTCCAGCCTGCGGCTGCACAATCTAGGCAAGCTATCGGTATCGGTGGCGGTCAACGTCATCGTGCTTGCCGTGATGGCCAATCTGCTCTTCAAGTCGGTGCTCACCCTGACGATAGGCGGCTGGCACATGGCGCGCCATGCCATCGCAGGCATGGCGACCGTGGGGCTGGGGATGGGGGTGGCCTGGGCTATAATTCGCAGTTTTTCCGCCTGATTACCGAGCACAAATATGGAAGCCGAAAGCCTCAACCAGATCGAATCCAAACTCGCCGACCTGGGCGACCGTGCCACCCAACTCAGGGGGTTTCTTTGACTACGCGGTAAAAAAAGACCGCCTGGAAGAAGTCACCCGCCTGTCCGAAGCGCCGGACTTCTGGAACGATGCCGCCCGCGCCCAGGAACTCGGGCGTGAACGCAAGTCGCTGGAAGACGTGGTGCTGGTGCTCGACCGCGTTTCGTCGGGCCTCAAGGATGCGGGCGAATTGTTCGAGATGGCGCGCGAGGAGAACGACGACGACACGCTCGCCGCGGTGCAGGCCGACATCGAGGGCATCGAGAAGGACGTCTCCACCCTGGAATTCCGCCGCATGTTCAACAACCCGGCCGACCCCAGCAACTGCTTCGTCGACATCCAGGCCGGCGCCGGCGGCACCGAGGCCTGCGACTGGGCCTCGATGCTGCTGCGGCAGTACCTGAAATACGCCGAACGCAAGGGCTTCAAGGCCGAGTTGCTGGAAGAATCCGAGGGCGACGTCGCCGGCATCAAGTCCGCCTCGATCAAGATCGAGGGCGACTACGCCTACGGCACCCTGCGCACCGAAACCGGCGTCCATCGCCTGGTGCGCAAGTCACCGTTCGACTCGTCCGGCGGGCGCCATACCAGCTTCGCCAGCGTGTTCGTCTACCCGGAAGTCGACGATTCGATCGAGGTGGACATCAACCCGGCCGACCTGCGCGTCGACACCTACCGCGCGTCCGGCGCCGGCGGCCAGCACATCAACAAGACCGACTCGGCGGTGCGCATCACCCACCTGCCCACCAACATCGTAGTGCAGTGCCAGAACGACCGCTCGCAGCACAAGAACCGCGCCGAGGCGATGTCGATGCTGAAGTCGAAGCTGTACGAAGCCGAACTCAGGAAGCGCCAGGCCGAGCAGGACAAGCTCGAGGCCGGCAAGTCGGATGTGGGCTGGGGCCACCAGATCCGCAGCTATGTGCTCGACCAGTCGCGCATCAAGGACCTGCGCACCAACGTCGAAGCCTCGAACACGCAGAAGGTGCTCGACGGCGACCTCGACATGTTCATCGAGGCGAGCCTGAAACAGGGCGTGTAACCGACAGGAGGGCTGCTCAGCCCTCCGCCACCACCGCCAGCACGGCCTCGCCGTAGGCTTCCAGCTTCTTCGTTCCCAGCCCCGAGATCTCGCCCAGTTCCGCCAGCGTGGCGGGCCGGCGCGCGGCGATTTCGCGCAGCGTGGCGTCATGCAGGATGACGTATGCGGGGACCCCCTTTTCGTTGGCAGTTTCGCGACGCCAGGCGCGCAGGGACAGAAACAGCGGATCCTCGTCGTTGTGGACGCCTTCGCCTGAACTCGGCGCAAAGCGCGATTTCCTGCTGCGCGCAGGGCGCGCTTCGATGGCGCGCAGCATGACGGTCTCCTCGCCTTTCAGTACCGGCCGCGCGGCTTCGGAGAGTTTCAACGCGCCATAGGCGGTGTGGTCCACCTCAAGCAGGCCGCGCACGACCAACTGCCGCAGCACGGCGCGCCAGACCTTGTCGGTCTGGCTGGCGCCGATGCCGAACACGCTCAACTGGTTGTGGCCGAATCGGTCGATCTTCTCGGTGGTCTTGCCGAGCAGCACATCGAGCACATGGCCGGCGCCGAAGCGTTGGCCGGTACGGTAGATGGCGGAGAGCAGCTTTTGTGCGGCTTCGGTGCCGTCCCACAATGTCGGCGGGTTCAAGCAGACATCGCAGTTGCCACAGGGCTGGCTGGCTTCGCCGAAATAGGAGAGCAAGGCAACGCGGCGGCAACTGGCCGCTTCGCACAGGCCGACCAGGGCGTCGAGTTTGGCGTGGCCGACGCGCTTGTGGGCGTCCTCGGCCTCGCCCTCGTCGATGAAGCGGCGCTGCGTGACGACGTCCTGCAAGCCCCACGCCATCCACGCCTCAGCGGGCTCGCCGTCGCGCCCGGCGCGGCCGGTTTCCTGGTAGTAGCCCTCGACCGAGCGCGGCAGGTCCAGGTGCGCGACGAAGCGTACGTCGGGCTTGTCGATGCCCATGCCGAACGCCAGCGTGGCGACCATGACGACGCCGTCCTCGCGCAGGAATCTTTCCTGATGGCGGCGGCGCGTTTCGTTGTCCATGCCGCCGTGATACGCCAGCGCGGTGAAGCCGGCCTGCTTGAGCGCGTCGGCGGTTTCCTCGACCTTCTTGCGCGTGCTGCAATAGACGATGCCGGCTCCGCCCTTGTGCTCGCCCAGGAAATCCAGCAACTGGCGTCGCGGCTCGGATTTTTCAGCAATGCGGTAGCGGATGTTGGGGCGGTCAAAGCTGGCGACGAACACGCGCGCGGCGCCGAGATCGAGCCGGGTGAGTATTTCGGCGCGCGTCGCGGTGTCGGCGGTGGCGGTGAGCGCGATGCGCGGGACGTCGGGAAAACGCTCGTGCAGGGTGGAGAGGCCGAGGTATTCCGGGCGGAAGTCATGCCCCCATTGCGACACGCAATGCGCCTCGTCGATGGCGAAAAGGGCGACGCGGGCCTGTTCGAGCAGGCTCTGGAAACGCGGGGTGAGCAGGCGTTCAGGGGCGACATACAGCAGCTTTAACTGTCCTGAAACGAAGTCGCGTTCGACCTGCATCGCCGCCGCGCCGTCGAGGCTGGAATTCAGGAACGCAGCCGCGATGCCGAGCTCCTGCAGCGCCGCGACCTGGTCCTGCATCAGCGCGATCAGCGGCGACACCACCACCGCGCAGCCCTCGCGCAGCAGCGCGGGAATCTGGAAGCACAGCGACTTGCCGCCGCCGGTGGGCATCAGCACCAGCGCGTCCCCCCCCGCGGCAACGGTGTCGACGATGGCCGCCTGCTCGCCGCGGAATGCGGGGTAGCCGAAGACGCGGTTGAGCAGGCTTAAGGGGGTATCAGGCATGGGAAACAGGTGGGTGGACGGGGCGATTCCGGCCCTAGCGGTCCGGAATCGGTGGATCACATCGGATATAATTTTGTCACGTTTTGCGCGGTTCTTTGATCCAACCCAAGGTTTTGTCATAAAGATCCCGACCATACGCGAATCTGCGAGGGTCTGCCGCGCCCTGACTGAATGTTTGCCGATCGTCCCCGGCCTCTGCACTCTACCTTTTTCTGGTCCTGACAATGAATACCGAAACCAACGCCCCCGCCCTCGACGAAAACCAGATCATCGCCGAGCGCCGTGCCAAGCTCGCCGCGATCCGCGAGGAAGGCATCGCCTTCCCCAATGACTTCGAGCGCCACGACTACGCCGGCAAGCTAGCTCACGCCCACGGCGACAAGAGCAAGGAAGCGCTGGAAGCCGAAGGCGTGCAGGTGCAGCTGGCCGGCCGCATGATGCTGAAGCGGGTGATGGGCAAGGCCAGCTTCGCCACGCTGCAGGACATGAGCGGGCGCATCCAGGTCTATGTGTCCAATGACATCACCGGCACCGACGCGCACGATGCGTTCAAGCACTGGGACCTGGGCGACTTCGTCGGCGTTTCCGGCACGCTGTTCAAGACCAACAAGGGCGAGCTGACCATCCAGGCGAAATCGATCCGCCTGCTTTCCAAGGCGCTGCGTCCGCTTCCGGAAAAATTCCATGGCCTGGCCGACCAGGAGCAGAAATACCGCCAGCGCTACCTCGACCTCATCACCAACGACACCGCGCGCGAAACCTTCATGCGCCGCTCGAAGATCATCCAGGCCATCCGCGAGTTCATGACCGGCCACGGCTTCCTCGAGGTCGAAACGCCGATGATGCACCCCATCCCAGGCGGCGCCGCGGCGAAGCCCTTCGCCACACATCACAACGCGCTCGACATGGAGCTGTTCCTGCGCATCGCACCCGAGCTGTATCTTAAGCGTCTGGTCGTCGGCGGCTTCGAGAAGGTATTCGAGATCAACCGCAACTTCCGCAATGAGGGCCTGTCGACACGGCACAACCCCGAGTTCACCATGATGGAGTTCTACGAGGCCTACCGCGAATACCGCTACCTGATGGACTTCACCGAGGCGCTGATCCGCCACACCGCGGTCGCCGCCACCGGATCGACCACGGTCGTGTACCAGGGTCACGAAATCGAGCTCGGCACGCCCTTCGACCGCCTCACCATCGTCGAGGCGATCCGCAAGTACAACCCTGAATACACTGTGGCGCAGCTCAACGACCGCGACTGGCTGATCGGCCAGTTCATCGCGATGAAGGCCAAGTACCGCCAGCAGGACGGCATCGGCGGCCTGCAGCTGTCCTTCTTCGAGGAAACCACCGAGGCGCTGCTGGTGCAGCCCACCTTCATCATCGACTACCCGGCCGAGGTCTCGCCGCTGGCCCGTCGCTCGGATAGCCAGCCCGACATCACCGAGCGCTTCGAGCTCTTCATCACCGGACGCGAGATGGCGAATGGTTTTTCGGAGCTCAACGACGCCGAAGACCAGTCCGAGCGCTTCATGGAACAGGTGCGACACAAGGAGGCGGGCGACGAAGAAGCGATGCACTACGATGCCGACTTCATCCGCGCGCTCGAGCACGGCCTGCCGCCCACCGGCGGCTGCGGCATCGGCATCGACCGCCTGGTGATGCTCTTGACCGACTCGCCGAGCATCCGCGACGTCATCCTGTTCCCGCAGATGCGGCGCGAGGGCTGATCCCTTCGCCATGGGGCAATACGCGTTCAGGATTTTTCTGTCTGCGCTGATCCTCGTCGCGGTTGCCGAAATGGCCAAGCGCAGCACCTTCTGGGCTGCGGCGCTGGCCTCGCTGCCGCTCGTCTCGCTGCTGGCGTTTGTCTGGCTGTATCTCGATACCGGCGACGTGCAGAAGGTCGCCGCGCTTTCCAGCGGCATCTTCTGGCTGGTGCTGCCCTCGTTGCTGCTGTTCGTGCTGTTGCCGCTGCTGCTGCGCAATGGCCTGGGGTTCTGGCTCAGCCTCGCCGTCTCCAGCGCCGCCACCGCGCTGGCCTACCTGGGCACGATCAAGCTGCTCGCCAAGTTCGGCATCCGCCTGTAAGGCGAGCCCGGGGCGGGATCAGCCGTGATGCGCTTCCGGTAAAATCAGCCCCGGCCATTTTCAACTTTAATTATTTTCGCGAGTCACACCATCATGACCGACGCTTTCAACACCTACGATTCCATTCCCACCGCCACCGGCAAGGTGCACTTCGCTTCGCTGAAGAAGCTCGAGACCGCGCTGGGCGTGTCGGTGTCGCGGCTGCCGGTGTCGATCCGCATCGTGCTCGAATCGGTGCTGAGGAACTGCGACGGCGTGAAAGTGACAGCGGATCATGTGAAGCAGCTGGCGAACTGGCAGCCGAACGCCGAGCGCACCGAGGAAATCCCCTTCACCGTGGCGCGGGTGATCCTGCAAGACTTCACCGGCGTGCCGCTCCTGGCCGACCTCGC
>JAKBJA010000177.1 GCA_021836225.1 Pseudomonadota bacterium
AATATTAAAACCCACACCAGAGATCGGTCCGGGACTTGTGATCCAGCCGACGCGCGGATTCTAGCAAATCGGTAAAAGAAAACCACAGTCTATTGATTTTCTTCCATTACAGAAAAAATGCGTTGTTAAATTGCAACAAAGTCAGGCATGCGGCGGGGGTCCGATAGCTTCAGCGCGGGAGCTAGCAATGCTTCCAACAAGGCGTTTCAGCACCAGTGAGGGCCGCTCAAGACTCTGATTAGATGAACAAACTTCCGGATTCCAACAGGAAAATGACCGCCCGTGAGCTTGAAGTCCTTTCGCGTCCAGGGAGATCAGTCATCCAGTCTGCCCGGCAGGACAGTTTTTCAGGGCACGCCACGATCCAGCCCATTATTAATTCAAGGTGGCGGGAAAAGATTACCTTCCCTGCAACTCGATCATCTCGCCGGGCTGGCTGCCGGGGCGCAGCCTGCCCTGATAGATGAAGCCCGAGCCATAGCGGCGGCGGCCATCCGGCGCGGTGATGAGTTCGTTCTCGCTCCAGATCCAGACGTGGCCTTCACGGGTATCGAGGATGAACGCCCGCCCGCCGCCCTTGCCGCCCTCTGCGCCCGCCAAAGGCAACGCTTCATAGCGTCCATCATCGGCATGGGTCCCCGTCGTTATCGCCAGCAAGCCCAACAGCATCCATCCTGTTCGCATCGCATACCCTTTCACTTGCTTGTGCCCGTCGGGGCAAAGAGCGCCGCCACCGCGGCCGCATCCAGCACGTATTCGTGGTTGCAGATCTCGTCGTGCACCCGGATTTCGCCCTGTTCGGCGATGATGGCCTCGCATTCCGTCTGGCCCACGCTGCGCAGCATGGCATGGATTTTCTCCGGATCATACGGGCAGTGATAGCTGACTGGGCGCGGATCGTATACGCGTACGTCTTCTTCTGGAAACAGGCGCTCGATCAACTTGATCGCGCCAAGACTGAGCAGTTCGTCCGCCCGCACGGTGTCAGCCAGGATCTGCAGCCGGTTCCAGCCGTCGGCATCTCGTTCGGCGGCACCCGGCAGCGCCTGCAGGAAAAGACCGGCTGCAACCTCATGGTTGGCAGCCAACCACAGGCGGGTCGGCGTCTGCTCGGACTGCACCAGATAATGTTCGAATACGGCAGCCAGGGTCTCGCCCTGCAGCGGAACATGGCTCTGATAGGGCTGGCGCATCCCGGGAGCGTCGAGCGTCAGGGTCAGCGCGCCTTCGCCCAGCAAGGCCGGCAGGCTGCCGGAGGAGAGGTCGGAATCGGCGCGCGCCATGCCGCGCAAACGCAGCTGCTCGTCGCAATCCATCACCAGCAGCGACACCGCGCCTTCGCCGCGCAGCTGAAAAGTCAGCCGCCCCGGCTGCTTGAGGTTGGCGGTGATCAGCGTGGTGACCACCGCCAGCTGTCCGAGGAGCTCGAGGGCGGGTTCGGGATAGTCGCGCCCTGCGATCATCTCGCGCCAGGGGGAGCCGAGCTGCACCCAGGCGCCGCGGATGTCGAGCTGCTCGAACAGGAAACTGCGCACCCGGCTGGGCGGAGCGTGCGCCGGGCTGAGCTGGTCCGCTTGGCTCAATTGAGTTGCACCCGCTCGCCCCAGGGCACGGCGCCCTTGCCCTTGACCAGCCAGATCACCGGGTAATTCGGCGGCGTTTTGGGGAAGTCGCCCTCGGCGTCGGTGAAATACACCAGCATGTTGGGGCTGCGGTTTTCGTGTTCGACCCAGTCGAACACCGGGCGAAAATCGGTGCCGCCGCCCCCTTCGATGTCGGTCGGCAGCTGCATGGTGTCCCACGGCTCGAATTCCCACGGCGCGGCTTTGGCGACATGGTTGTCGCATGCCAGCAGCGTGATCCTGGCGCGCACCTGGCCTTTCAGCGCATCGAGTTCGGTGACGAATTCGCGCAGTTCGTCGTCGCTGATCGAGCCGCTGGTATCGACCGCGGCGATGACTTCCAGCCCCTCGCTCGACAGCCGCGGCAGCAGCGCGTCGCCTTCGCGCCGCGAGGGTCGCCGCCAGGAATAGTCGTCGCGCTGGTTGACCGCAAAGAAGCGCGCCAGCAACGCGCGCCACGGCAGGCTGGGCGCCAGCAGACCATCGACCCAGCGCATCATCGACTGCGACAGCTTGCCGGCCTGGCGCGCGGCCTGTGCGGCAGCGGCGAGCCGGTTCTTCCATTGCTCGGCGAGCTCCTCGCGTTCGGAAGGCGACAGCTCGTTCGGCTTCTGCGACGCCTGGCTGCCGCTGCCCTCCTTCTCCTCGGCTTCGCTCTGGCCTTCCCTGCCCTGGCCGCCCGATTCGCCGGCGTCGGGATTGTCCTGGCGCTGGTTGTCATCAGGGCTCGCGCCCGACTCGTTGTCATTGTCGAACAGGTGCTGGTCGAACGACTCTTCCGGGGTGTCCTCGGGGATCAGCGGATAGATCTCCTCCGCCGACAGGGTCATGAAGTTCTGGTCGGCGAGAATGCCGTGCAGCGGCGGCTTCAGCCCTTCCTCGATCAGGATGAGGTTGACCGCGTGGTCGCACGCCACGTCCCAGCGCCGCTTGACGCGGTGCTGGCGGCGATGGGGGTGGCCCATCGCGCAGTGCATCGCCTCGTGCGCCAGCACGAACTGCGTCTGCGCAAGATTCAGGTTCTCGATGAACGTGGGATTGAAGTAGAAAGCCTGTGCGTCAGTGCCTGTGGTGGTGCACCAGTCGCCGCCGGGCTTCAAGGGAAGGTGCATCACCAGCGCGCCGAGGAAGGGGCGCTCCATGATGAGCCGGGTGCGCGCGGCAGCCAGCTTGGTCAGAATGGGTTGCAGGGCGTCGGGCTGCTCAGTGCTCATACAGAACGAGATCGGTGATGCTGTTGGCCCATTCGGCAAACGCCGGCACGGCGAACAGTGGGCGGCCCACCGCGCGGTGCAGGTCGGACACCAGCATCACGCCCATTTCGCGCTGCGGAAAGCGCTGCGCATACTTGAGAATGTTGCCGTACACCGCCGTGGCGTTGCCGCTGTCGGCGGCCTGCAGGGCTTTGCGGACCAGTGCGGCGGCGACGCCGTACTGCAGGTCGATGCCGTCGGGCACCTCGGCGGCCTCACCGGCAATGATGGCGTCGATGTCCGGCATCTGCGCCATGTTGTCGACGAAGGTTTTCAGTTCCAGCCCGGCCGACTGGCCGACGCAGGCCATCAGCGCATCGGCCAGCAGTTCGGTCTTGTCGAATTTCTGCAGCGCGCGATGGGCATACTCCCACGAGCGCGGGCTGGGAAAGGCGATCGGCGTGTGCGCCGGGTCGAAGCTGAACAGGAGATCGGGGCGGAAGCGCAGGAAGGCGATCACGCGCGGGTCGATGTCCTCGCTGTGCGCCCAGTCCACCCAGTCGTCCAGATTCACCTCGACTTCGTAGTGGGTGAAGCGGTTGGCCAGCGGTGCCGGCATCGCGTAGGTCACGCCGCGGTCACCCTGGCGGTTGCCGGCGGCGAAGATCACCCAGCCGTCGGGCACCCTGTATTCGCCCAGGCGGCGGTCGAGGATCAGCTGGTAGGCCGCAGCCGACACGGTCGGCGGCGCCGAGGTGATCTCGTCGAGGAACAGAATGCCCGCCGGGCCATGGCGCTCGGCATCCGGCAGCACCGCGGGAACCGACCATTCGACCAGCTGGCCGTTGCGAAAGGGAATGCCGCGCAGGTCGGTCGGCTCCATCTGCGACAGGCGGATGTCGATCAGCGGCACGCCGTGCTGCTGCGCAATCTTGGCGACGATCTGCGACTTGCCCACGCCGGGCGGGCCCCACAGCATCACCGGCGTGTGGTGGCCGTCGGCGGCACTTTCAAATTCGCGGTCGAGGATGGTTTCGATGTGGGAAGGGCGCATGGTCGATCAGAACAACAGTAGGGTCTTGAATGATAATCGCTGGTGGACTCGCATTCCAGCTTCGCCCTTGCTCGAGGTGGGGGGATTTTGTTACCGTGCATCCACAGGAAACGAAATGGATGCAGCATGAATTTTTGCAGTGAATGTGGCAGCGCCGTGGTGCTGCGCGTGCCCGACGGCGACCACCTGCCTCGCCACGTGTGCCCCGACTGCGGCACCATCCATTACCAGAACCCCAAGATGGTGGTCGGCTGCATCCCGGAATGGGAAGACAAGGTGCTGCTGTGCCGCCGCGCCATCGAGCCCAAGTACGGTCTGTGGACGCTACCCGCCGGCTTCATGGAAAACGGCGAGACCACGCTGGAAGGCGCGGCGCGCGAAACCTGGGAAGAAGCCGGGGCGCGCATCGAGGTCGGCGGGCTGTATACCCTGTTCAACCTGCCGCACATCAATCAGGTGTACTTCATGTTCCGCGCCCGGCTGCTCGACCTGGATTTCCAGCCCGGCATCGAATCGCTGGAAGCGAAGCTGTTCACCGAAGCCGAGATTCCCTGGGACGACATCGCGTTCCGCACCGTGCGCGCCACGCTGGAACAGTATTTCAGCGACCGCCGCGCCGGCTCATTCGACTTTCACTTCGGCGATATCCGCACGCGCTGAATTTCGATCCAGCGCGGCCTCAGGCGGCGACGGCGAACTGCTCCCGCCCCACCACATCCATGCCCACGCGCAGCCAGCCTTCGTGGCTTTCCTGCACCTCGCCCAGCCGCAAGCGATAAACCGTATCGCCGTCGCGCAGCATCATCGCCGCACCCAGGCGGTAATGCGTCTGGGGGATCAACAGGTTGCTGACCCCTTGATCGACATGCATCATGGGCATGAACACGGCCCAGGTCTTCTCCTGCGTGCCGCCTGCGACGTCCGCCTCGAAATAGACTTCCACCCGCTTGGGGTGGCGTGACAGGCGTTGCGTGCCCACCAGATGCTGGCCGTCTTCCTCCCGGTTCCAGCGGATCGCCAGCAATTGCCAGACGTTCTCCGACGGATCCCAGCTCACCGCCACCAGGCGTCCATGCGGCAGCGCTGTTGCCTCGGTCAGGGCAAACCCCATGCCTTCAGTGCTCTCGTCACGCAACATCCACGGCTCCAGAGCCGGCCGACCCTTGGACGCGTCCTGATGAGCCAGTGCGGTCAGGATGTTGCCCATTCCTGCCGCCACCCACACCCGGCCGAAGCGATGCGTGCGTTGCCGGTTACGGCGAATGCCGCCGCGCTCGATCAGGCTGGCCACCTGATGGGTCAGGCCGTTATTCCCCTCGGCAGCCGAGGTTTGGTCAAGCGATTTCAGATGGTCGATGAGGGGGCGCAGGGCGAAGTAGCGCAGGCGACGCCCCTGTACCCACTCGTCTTCCAGCACGCAGGCGCCTTCGCTCAGCGACAGGTCGACCATGTGGGTGTGGACCTTGCGCTTCGGCAAGGTCTCAGGCAGCGGCAAAGGCTCGTAGCCCTCAATAAGCTGCGCGATGGACTCGATTTCCTGGGTGCGGTAGCCCAGCGGATGCACCAGCCCCATCAGCACCACCAGTGTGTATTCGCGCGCGCAGTGAGTAGGACGTGCATTGAGCAGTACCTCCTGCCTGGCAAACCCATCGCGCTCGACCAGGCGATAGAGTTTGTGCACACGGCGCCAGGCCGACGCCGCCGGAGTGCGCGCCTGGTGATAGTCCCAGCGCATGACCAGGCCGGCGTAGCGCAGCGCACGAGTGGCTATGTCCGCGGCAAGGGGCTTGAGTTCCGCACTCGCCGGCGTGCGGTAAGCCTGCTTCAGCATCCCCAGCCAGGCATCCGCCAACAGCGACCAGAACATCCACGATTCGCGCCACAGCGCCTGGCGCGCCAGGCGGAACGAGGCCTGGTTACGCACATATTGCTCGACGATGCGCAGTTGCAACGGCATGCCGGCTTCTTCCAGCTTGATCAGCGATTTCATGCGGCTGAGCGTAGCCACTTCGTTTTCCGCGTTGAAACGCTCCAGCCCTTCGACCAGCGCATGATGCGCGTCGTAATCCGAGTCCACAGGCAAGGTTTTCAGCCATTTTTCAGTGGCTTTCACTGAAGCAAACGGCGACCCCCCTACGGCTTTTCTGCGGCGGGCGATCGTGCTCAACATATCAAAAAAATCGGTCATGACTGGCGTCAGCTTGTTGCGGATGACTGCTCACCAGCACCATTTGTGCCAACTGTGTCAGGCAGGATCCCCATTTCAACGCATTGGTTTTGCTCAGGTTAGCTGCCTCTGCTTGCGGTCATGCCGCGTCGTGGGTAACGAAAACCCGACATCCGCTGTTGAAGAGGCGTCAATCCTTCCCGCCGGCGGGTCGCCGCCTCGCTGCCCTCACAAACCGGGGTGAACCCGCTACAATGCGCGCCGTGGAAGCGTGGCCGAGCGGTTTAAGGCACCGGTCTTGGCCGCACTGCGCAGCAGTCGGCTAGTGCAGGCTAACTTGCCTTGGCAAGTTAAGCCGCGCGAGCGGCGGCCGGAACTAAAACCGGCGAGCGCGCCCCCACAAACACTGGAAGCGTGGCCGAGCGGTTTAAGGCACCGGTCTTGAAAACCGGCGATGGTGCAAGCCATCCGTGAGTTCGAATCTCACCGCTTCCGCCAGACGCCAGACGGCCCCAGGAACGGGGCCGTTCTTATTGTCGGTCGTTGATGCGAAAATCACGCCATGCTCAGGACCGCCCCCCTCACCCCCGTCGACCATGACCGCGACAGCGCGGGGATGACCTATGTCTATCCCGTCGTCTCGCGGCGTGCAGGCGGCGTCTCGGTGGGGATCAATCTCAATCCGAACAACGCCTGCAACTGGGCGTGCGTGTATTGCCAGGTGCCGGAGCTGACGCGCGGCACGGCGCCCGGGATCGATCTGGCGCAACTGGAAGCCGAACTGCGCGCGATGCTCTCCGACATCCTCCACGGCGACTTCATGCAAACGCGCGTGCCCGAGGGTACCCGCCGGCTGAACGACATCGCGCTGTCGGGCAACGGCGAGCCGACCAGCGCCAAGGCCTTTCCGCAGGTCATCGAACTGATCGGCCGGGTGATGATGGATTTCGGCCTGACCGGCAAGATCAAGCTGGTGCTGATCACCAACGGCAGCCTCACCGACCGGCCGCGGGTGCAGGACGGCATCAAAAAAATGGCGGCCTTGAACGGCGAGGTCTGGTTCAAGTTCGACAGCGCAACCGCCAACGGCATGCGCACCATCAACCAGACCCGCATTTCACCCGACAAGCAGTTCGAGCGGCTGGCCGCGACCGCACGCCTGTGCCCGGCCTGGCTGCAAACCTGCGTGTTCGCGCTCGATGGCGCGCCGCCATCGGACGTGGAGCAGGCAGCCTACCTGGCCGCGGTGGGTCGTATCCGGCAGGAATCCATCCCGGTGCGGGGCGTGCTGCTGTATGGTCTGGCGCGGCCTTCGATGCAGCCGCAGGCCAGCCGCCTGTCTACCCTGCCCGTCGAATGGCTCGATGCCTTCGCCGAAAAAATCCGCGCGGCCGGCCTGCCGGTGAAGGTGTCGCCATGATCCACGGCATCGGCACCGACCTGCTAGACGCCGAGCGGATTCGCAGCGGCCTCGCGCGCTTTGGCGAGCATTATGCCGACCGCATCCTCGCTCCCGCCGAGCACGCAGGCTATTACGCCAGCCGCGATCCTGCGCGCTTTCTGGCCAAATGTTTCGCTGCCAAGGAGGCCTTCGCCAAGGCGACCGGAACCGGGCTGCGCGTGCCGGTGACGCTGCGCAACATCGCCGTGCTTCGCGATCCCCGGGGCAAGCCCTTCCTGCAATGCGCGCCCGAACTCGACGACTGGCTGGCGGCGCGCGGGGTGACCGCGCACCATGTGTCCTTGTCGGACGAGGGCGAACTGATCCTGGCTTATGTGATTCTGGAGGCAACATGACGCTTGGCCCCTTGATGCT
>JAKBJA010000042.1 GCA_021836225.1 Pseudomonadota bacterium
GCTGCCGGTCGATATCGTGGGCGAAGCAGAGAATGGGCTGGATGCGCTGAATCAGGTGCAACAGCAGCCCGTCGACGCGGTGCTGCTCGACATCCGCATGCCGGGCATGGACGGACTCGAATGCGCCGCCCATCTCAATCGCATGACGGCGCCGCCCGCGATCATTTTCAGCACCGCCTACGATGCCTACGCTTGCCAGGCGTTCGACCTGAATGCCGTCGACTATCTGCTGAAGCCGGTGCGCGTCGATCGCCTGGTGCGCGCCCTGTCGCGGGCGCACCGCCTGAATTCGGCCGCCCTCGATCAATTGCGTGAGGCGCACCCCAAGGCGCGCACCCATCTGTCGGTCAACGAAAAAGGCCGCATCGTGCTGATTCCGGTGGAAGACATTCTGTACCTGAAGGCGGAACTCAAATACGTCACCGTGTGCACCCCAGCGCGCGAATTCCTCATCGAGGAATCGCTCACCCGCCTGGAAAGCGAATTTGGCGAGGCTTTCCTGCGCATTCACCGCAACTGCCTGGTCGCCAGTGCACGCATACGTGAAATCGGCAAGCTGCCCGGCGAGGACGATGGCCATTTTCTGCGGCTGGACGGGCTGGAAGAGCGGCTGATGGTGAGCCGGCGGCAGTACTCCGCCCTGCGCGACAAGCTCAAGTCCCTATAATAAAGAGCGACAAAGCCGGGTCTTGGGGGCGCCAAGGACGTGGAATTTCAGCCGGAATGGTCATTCCGTGCCCGGAAGCCCCCGGTTTTTCCGGCATGGACTGAAAATAAATCCTTTATTAATCAATATTAATGCCCGCATCTACAACTAAAGTTGTATAGCCAAATTTTGCGCGCCTTCGTAGGATGACCCTGCTTGTTGTTTCTAGCGGCAAGCTGGAAGTTCTCCGCAACGAGGGGCGTGTCTCCTCCGTTCTGCCGGGTTCGCAAGAACCCGGCATTTTTTTGCCTGCGCTCGGTATCATCGCGGACATGAAAAACGATATCCCCGACCTCACCGAAACCGAACTGGCGAGTGAAACCGTCTTCAAGGGACGGCTGATGCACGTCAAATGCGACCGCGTGCGCCTGCCCGATGGACGCGAATCGACGCGCGAATACATCGTCCATCCCGGCGCTGTCGTCGTCATCCCGGTGTTCGACAACGGCGACCTGCTGCTGGAACGCCAGCACCGCTATCCGCTGCACCGCGACTTCATCGAACTGCCGGCCGGCAAGATCGACCCCGGCGAGGACGACCTCGCCTGCGCCAGGCGTGAACTGGAGGAGGAAACCGGCTACTCTGCCGCCGAGTGGCGCGAAGTCACCACCATCTATCCCTGCATCGGCTATTCGGACGAGCGGCTTGCGTTCTATCTGGCGAAGGGACTCAAGGAAGGCAACCACGGCCGCGACCACGACGAGTTCCTCGAGATTCTCAGGGTGCCGTTCGGCGAGGCGATGGACTGGCTGCGCAGCGGAAAAATCTGCGAGACCAAGACCGTCATCGGGCTGTTCTGGCTGGAGAAGATGTTGCAGCAGGGCTGGTAAGCCCCGCCTACGCGGCTCAATCCGGCTGATACGCCAGATTCGGCGCCAGCCAGCGCTCGGCTTCCGCCAGCGTCCAGCCCTTGCGGCGGGCGTAGTCCTCGACCTGGTCGCGCTCGATCTTCGCCACCGCGAAATACTGGCTGTCGGGGTGCGACAGGTAGAAGCCCGACACCGCGGCGCCCGGCCACATGGCGAAGTTCTCGGTCAGCTTCACCCCGATTTGCGCCGTGGCGTCGAGCACCGAGAACAGCGGCGCTTTTTCGCTGTGTTCGGGGCAGGCGGGGTAGCCCGGCGCGGGGCGGATGCCCTGGTATTTCTCCGCGATCAGGTCGTCATTGGTGAGCGCTTCCTCGCTTGCATAGCCCCAGTATTCCTTGCGCACGCGCAGATGCAGGTGCTCGGCGAAGGCCTCGGCGAGGCGGTCGCACAGCGACTTGAAGAGGATCGCCGAGTAGTCGTCGTGCGCAGCCTCGAACGCCTTGGCGCGCTCGTCCTCGCCGATGCCGGCGGTGACGACGAAGGCGCCCAGATAGTCCTTCAAGCCGCTGGCCTTGGGCGCGACGAAGTCGGCGACGCACAGGTTGGCGCGGCCTTCGGGTTTTTTCATCTGCTGGCGCAGGTTGTGCCAGGTCATCAATATCTTCTTGCGCGATTCGTCGGTGTAGACCTCGATATCGTCGTCGTTCACCGTGTTGGCGGGAAACAGACCGAACACCGCGCGCGCTTCCACCCAGTTCTCCGCGATCATCTTCTGCAGCATGACCTGGGCATCGTGGTAGAGCTTGGTCGCCTCGGCGCCGACCACTTCATCGTCGAGGATCTTCGGAAACTTGCCGTGCAGTTCCCACGACGCGAAGAACGGCGTCCAGTCGATGACCTCCACCAGCTTCGACAGGTCGTAGGCCTTTAGCACGTGGACGCCGGGCTGCTTCGGCACCGGCGGCGTGTAGCTCGCCCAGTCGATCTTGAACTTGTTGGCGCGTGCTTCGGCCAGCTTCAGCCGCACGGTGTCGGATTTGTGCTTGAGGTGGCGTTCGCGCGTGATGGCATAGCCCGCCTTGATTTCGGCGGCGAAGGCTTCGCGCAGCTCGTTTGACAGCAGCTGGGTGCAGACGCCGACTGCGCGCGAGGCGTCCTTCACGTACACCACCGGGTGCTCGTAGTTCGGCTCGATCTTCACCGCGGTGTGCGCCATCGAAGTGGTGGCGCCGCCGATCAGCAGCGGAATGGCGAAGCCCTGGCGCTGCATTTCCTTCGCCACATGCGCCATTTCCTCCAGCGAAGGCGTGATGAGACCCGACAGGCCGATGATGTCGGCCTTGTGCTCGCGCGCGGCGTCGAGAATCTTCTGCGCCGGCACCATGACTCCTAAATCGACGATGTCGTAGCCGTTGCAGCCGAGCACCACGCCGACGATGTTCTTGCCGATGTCGTGGACGTCGCCCTTGACCGTGGCCATGATGATCTTGCCTGCGCTTTGCGCGTCTCCGGCCTGCTTGTCGGCTTCGATGAAGGGGAGCAGATGCGCCACCGCCTGCTTCATCACGCGGGCGGATTTCACCACCTGCGGCAGGAACATCTTGCCGGCGCCGAACAGGTCGCCGACCACGTTCATCCCGGCCATCAGCGGGCCTTCGATCACGTGCAGCGGACGTTCGCATTCGAGCCGCGCGGCTTCGGTGTCCTCGACGATGTACTGGGTGATGCCCTGCACCAGCGCGTGGGAAAGCCGCTCGTTCACCGGCAGACTGCGCCAGGCCAGGTCCTCGACCTTTTCCTTGGCGCCGCCTTTCACGTTCTCGGCAAAGGCCACCAGACGTTCGGTCGCATCCTCGCGCCGGTTCAGCAGCACGTCCTCGACGCGTTCCTTCAGTTCCGGGTCGAGATTGGCGTACACGCCGAGCTGGCCGGCGTTGACGATGCCCATGTCCATCCCGGCCTGGATCGCGTGGTAGAGGAAGGCGGTGTGGATCGCCTCGCGCACCGCGTCGTTGCCGCGGAAGGAGAAACTCACGTTCGACACGCCGCCCGAGATGTGGGCGTGCGGCAGGTGCTGGCGGATCCAGCGGGTGGCTTCGATGAAGTCCACCGCGTAGTTGGCGTGCTCCTCGATGCCGGTGGCGACCGCGAAGATGTTGGGGTCGAAGATGATGTCCTCGGCCGGGAAGCCGACCGTCTCGGTCAAGAGCTTGTAGGCGCGCGCGCAGATTTCGGTCTTGCGCGCGTAGGTGTCGGCCTGGCCCGTCTCGTCGAAGGCCATCACGATCACCGCCGCGCCGTAGCGCAGGCACAGCTTCGCGCGCTCGATGAACTCGGCCTCGCCTTCCTTCATCGAGATCGAGTTGACGATGCCCTTGCCCTGGATGCACTTCAGGCCGGCCTCGATCACGCTCCACTTCGACGAGTCGATCATGATCGGCACCCGCGCGATGTCGGGCTCGGAGGCGATCAGGTGAAGAAAACGCACCATAGCCGCCTCGGCGTCGAGCATGCCTTCGTCCATGTTGATGTCGATCACCTGGGCGCCGTTTTCCACCTGCTGGCGCGCGACCGACAGCGCGTCGTCATAGCGGCCTTCGAGGATCATGCGGGCGAAGGCTTTCGAACCGGTGACGTTGGTGCGCTCGCCGACGTTGACGAAGAGACTGTCCTTGCCGACGTTGAACGGCTCCAGTCCCGACAGGCGCATCGCCGGTTCCAGCTTGGGCGGCACGCGTGGCGCGACGCCTTCGACAGATTTGGCGATGGCGGCGATGTGGAGCGGCGTGGTGCCGCAGCAGCCGCCGACGATGTTCAGCAGGCCCGAGCGCGCCCATTCGCCGATATGCGTCGCCATCTCGTCGCCGCCCATGTCGTATTCGCCGAAGGCGTTGGGCAGGCCGGCGTTCGGGTGGGCGGAAATGAACACATCAGCCTTGTTCGACAACTCCTCGACGTACTGGCGCAGGAGGTCGGGGCCGAGGGCGCAGTTCAGACCGATGGATAAAGGCCGGGCATGGCGCACCGAATTCCAGAACGCCTCGCCGGTCTGGCCCGACAGCGTGCGCCCGGAGGCGTCGGTGATGGTGCCGGAAATCATCACCGGCAGCCGCAGGTCGTTTTGTTCGAAGTACTCCTCGATGGCAAAAAGCGCCGCCTTGGCGTTGAGCGTGTCGAAAATCGTCTCGACCATGAGGATATCGGCGCCGCCCTTCACCAGACCGTCGATCGCTTCCAGATAGGCCACACGCAGCTGGTCGAAGGTCACGTTGCGGAAGCCGGGGTCGTTGACATCGGGCGAAATGGTCGCGGTGCGCGAGGTGGGTCCCAGCACGCCGGCGACGAAGCGCGGCTTGGCAGGGTTGGCCGTGGTCGCCTCGTCGGCGGCCTCGCGCGCGAGGCGCGCGGCGGCGAAGTTCAGCTCCGGCACCAGGAATTCCATGTGGTAGTCCGCCATGGAAATCGAGGTCGCGTTGAAGCTGTTGGTCTCGAGGATGTCGGCGCCGGCGGCCAGGTACTTGGCGTGAATTTCCTTGATGATGTGCGGCTGCGTCAGGCACAGAAGGTCGTTGTTGCCCTTGAGGTCGTGCGCAAAATCGGCGAAGCGTTCGCCGCGATAGTCCGCTTCGCCGAGCGTGTACGACTGGATCATCGTCCCCATCGCGCCGTCGAGAACGAGGATGCGCTGGGCGAGCAGGGAATTGAGCAGGTTGGTGCGGGACATGGCAGGGGGGCGTAGAAAACGGCAGCAGGGCAATTGCGCATTATATCGGTTGGCGCGGGGCGTGCCGGCGGTGCTATCGTGCAGGTATCGAGCCTGCCCCGGTGCCTGCCATG
The DNA here is from genome assembly GCA_021836225.1 of Pseudomonadota bacterium. Next base: position 5,353 of record JAKBJA010000042.1, read on the forward strand.
AAACATCTCGAACCCGCCGAAGCCCATGACTTTTTGCAGGACCACCCCGAGGCCGTCTTCATCGACTGTCGTTCGGAGATTGAATACCTGTTCGTCGGCCACCCCGTGGGGGCGATCCATATCGCCTGGCAGGACGGCCCGGATTGGGACGTCAACCCCGATTTCCTCGGCCACGCGCGCAAGGCAGCGTCGGTTAACCGCCCGGTGGTGCTGATCTGCCGCTCCGGGCGGCGTTCGGCCGACGCCGGGCGCTATCTCGAAAAATACGGTTTCCCCGAGGTCTACAACGTCAAGCATGGCTTCGAGGGCGACATGGATGAGACGCGCCATCGCAGCACGAAAAACGGCTGGCGGTTCGATGGCTTGCCATGGGAGCAGACTTGACAGGGGTTCACCGCCCGGCAACACCCACAGCCTGGCGCATGGCGGTGGCCGCATGCATTGTGCTCGCCGACGCCGGCTGTACAAGCCTCCCAGACGCCGCGCGCGGTCCTGTCTCAGAAAGCTGAAGCGACGCCATCATCGAGAAACGCCAGAGCACATCCGGCGATATCGACATCCTGCAGAAGCACTTGGCCATGGAGCATGGCGATCAATGTCGATAGTCCGCTGGTGCTGGGCAATAGGCTGACCCTGCTGGAGGACGGCCCCGCAAGCTACCGGGCCATGTGGGCGGCCAAAGGCCACATCCATCTGGAAACCTGCATTTTTGAAGACGACGACATCGGCCAGCAGTTCGCCGACCTGCAGTGCGCTGCTGCACATGATCGAAAAAAGGTTCTTTTTCGGTCATGCAAGGTAAATGCGGGCAGGGGGGCGAACACCAATGAGCAGGTGGGAGTGCCGGTTCCTCACCTCGCTTTATCACTTGCCTGTACTAGCCTTAACGATGAGCGGTAGAGAACAAACTGCGTCTACATAGTGCAAACCACTGCATCCTTGAATGACGTAGTGTCTTTTCCAGCCGAACCTTGAAGGTGCCACCATGAAGCCATTCAGCAAATTCATTTCCGCAGTTTTCCTGGCCGTTTCGCTGGGGACCGTTGTCGGATGCGCGTCGACATCCACACAGCAGGGAACGGGCGAGTTTGTCGACGACGCTGTCATCACCACCAAGGTGAAGGCCCTCATCATCGAGGATCCCCTGACGAAGGTTCTGGAGATCAAGGTCAAAACCTTCAAGGGCGAGGTTCAGTTGAGTGGCTTCGTGAGTTCACGGGCTGCAGCGAACCGGGCAATCGAGCTGGCACGCAGCGTCAAGGGCGTGACCTCCGTCAAGGACGACATGCAGATCAAGTGACGATGAATCGCCCCGTCGCCAGCCGGCCCGGCGAAAGCGGTCAACCATGAATGCGACTTTGCTTTTCAAACTGGAGCTCAAAATGATGAAAATTCGCAACCTGATCCTGGTGCTGGGGGTGCTGATGTCCCCGCTGGCTGCTTCTGCTGCTCAGGTGAGCATCGCGATCGGAACGCCGCACGTCAGCATCGGGATCAACGTGCCGGCTTACCCGCGTCTCGTCCGCGTTCCGGGTCACCCGGTCTACTACGCGCCCGGGCTACAAGCGAACTTCTTTTTCTACGACGGGCTGTACTGGGTATTCCATGGCGACAACTGGTACGCGAGTTCCTGGTACAACGGCCCCTGGTGGTTTGTCGAGCCCTATGCCGTTCCGGTGTACATCCTGAGGGTTCCTGTGCGCTACTACCGACAGCCGCCTTCGTATTTCCGCGCGTGGCGACCCGATACGCCGCCACGTTGGGGTGATCACTGGGGCCGTGAGTGGGAGCGGCACAGAAACGGCTGGGACAAAGGAGATCGCCGCGCGGCCCCGCCTCCTGCGCCCTTGCCCAGCTACCAGCGGCAGTATTCAAGGGATCAGTATCCCCGGCAAATGGAGCGGCAGCGTGAGCTTCAACAAGAGCGCTACGGGTACCAGCCGCGTGACCCCGTGGTGGAGAGGCAGTACCAGGAGCGCTATAAGAGGCGGGATCAGGATCAGCAGCGCGATCGGGATCGAGATCAGGGTCGCGACCAGCAGCGGGATCGGGATCGCGACCAGCAGCGGAGATGACAGGGAAACAGACCGCAGTTACATGTTCTCTTCGTCTTGACTGATGGCCGGGTTGCTTCAATCGGCCAGCAGTTGATCCCCGCTCGAAGCGGACATCCGAGGCGGTCGTTGCCCGGTCTTTTTTATGGAGTGACCTGGGCGCTCCCAACAGCCTTCTGGGCTGTGGAAGGGACGAGTCATGCGCCTTACGGTTTGGCCGGCAATCCTGCAGGGCCTGAACCTTGTGCTGGTGGAGCACATGTCGTGAGCCTGTCGCTTGCAGCTAGAGAACGTGTGCGGTCGCGTAAGGAAGAAATCGCGAACAGCCTGAGTCATGGACTCGGGCTGGTCGCGGCACTCGTGGCAACGCCATTCCTGATCGGGCATGGTGTGCAGCATGGCGATGCGAGGTTCATGGTCGGTGCGAGCATCTTCGCCGCGACCATGGTGCTGCTGTACCTTGCCTCCACCCTGTATCACGCGCTGCCGGCCGGCAGCGCTAAGCGGGTGTTTCGGATCATCGAGCATTCCGCGATATTTCTTCTCATCGCGGGAACGTACACGCCGTTCACCTTGGGTGTGCTGCGTGGCGCCTGGGGTTGGACGCTGCTCGGGCTGGTCTGGGGCATTGCCGTGGCCGGCGTGATGCTGAAGGCATTGAATCGGCTGGCCCACCCCGTCCTCACCACCAGCCTGTATCTGCTGATGGGCTGGCTGATCGTGATTGCAGCCCAGCCCCTGTCTGAGCGCGTGCCTGCAACCGGCCTGCTCTGGCTGGTCGCCGGCGGTCTGGCTTACACGGTCGGGGTGATTTTCTTTGCGCTGGACTCGCGCCTGCGATACGGTCATTTCATCTGGCATCTGTTTGTCATGGCAGGCACCGCCTGTCATTACTTCGCCGTGCTCTGGTATGCGGCCTGAGCAGGCCGTTCAGCGTCCAAACAGCTTGCGCCTGATCTGCCAGGCCAGCCAGCCGCGCTGCAGCCATGTGCCGATGCGCCGCGGGCGCAAGGCTGCAAAAAGGAGCGCGGGAACCAGAATCAAGGCGGGGTGGCTTCTGACATAGCGGACCGCCGCCACCCCCTGGTCGGCCAGCGCCAGGCGCGCACGCCATGGCGCCAGGTTGTGCGCCAGCGCAGTGCGCTGGGCCTCGGCTTGCGCAATCAGCAGGTTGCGACGTCCGGCCAGGCGGGTCAATTTCCTGTTCATGATCCGGAGGTGAGGTGCTGCCGGTCTTTGGAGAGTTCAGCCAAGCTCGCCGCAAACAGTCGCGGCCGGGTTCGGGTCTTGTGCACGGCGAGCCATGCCATTCCGGCGCTGGCCAGAAGAAAAAATCCGGTCACCCCCCCCAGCGCGAGAAGCCGGTGGGATTCCCAGAAGGCGACCACAATCAGCAATGCCAGCAGCACCACCCCCACGCCAAGGCAGAACAGGGCAAGCAGCACCAGAATCAGCAGTGTGATCAGGTGCTCGCGCTCCTCGGCAATGTCGGTGGACAACAACTCGAGTCGGGTATGAACGATGCCGACCAGGCTCACCGACAGCGTTTTCAGGGATTCGAACAATCCCCCTGCAGCAGCGTGTGATTCCTCCGCCATCGCCGGGTTAACGACGCCCGATCAGCAGGCCGAGCACCATCCCGACGCTTGCAGCGATGCCTATGGCCTGCCACGGATGGACATGGACATACTCATCGGTCGCCTTGGCAGCGACCTTGGCCCTGGCGACCAGGGCGACTTCGGCGTCGGTCATTTTTGCCTTTGCCGTCGCGAGAGACGCTTCCACCTTGCTGCGCATCGCGGCCACCGCATCGCCGCCTTGGCCGGCCGTGGCTTTCAGCAGGGCTTCCGCATCGGCAACCACGGCCTTGAAATCGTGAATCAGTTGCTCCTTTGTCACGTCAGGCGGGTCGGTTTCGGCCGATAGATTTTTAGTGCTCATGGATATGTTTCCTCTCGATACAAAGCGTTGCGCATGCGAATGACAGCATCAGTCACTCTTTAAATCTAGACATTCCTGAACCCATTGCAAATGGCGCGCCCGGCTTGCGATCAGCTAGCGCTGACTTCAGACGCATGTCGTTCTTGACGGCAGTCACGCCATTAGACGCTGCGCGCAAGGCTGTCAGCCTTGCCGATGTCGGCCCGGGAATTGACGAGGCCGCTCGGCTGAACCACGCCCTTGAAGGTCTCGACGTTGATTTCAACGTGCCTTCGCAACAAGCCCTGGCGATCATCGTCGGTCTCAGAGTTTCGGAATGTGGAGTGTGCGGCTGATCATCAACGAGCCTGAAACCGCGAACATCAACACCAGCGGGTGGAGTTGCCATGGACCGATGTGGATCATCCCAAACCAGAGATGGTTGCCGATCGCACCGTTCACGGCGGCGATGGCGATGACGATGACGAGCAACAGCGAGCTGGGGATCGGCGTGCCTTCGAAGTACTTTACCTTGTCGCTACCTTGCGCCAGGGTCTCGGCGGTAATGTTGTAGCGCGCAAGGCGACTCACGCCGCATGCAACGAAGTAGATCAGGATCACGCGGTCCCAGAGTCCGTCCATCCCGGCTCCATAGGCGACGATTGCCGGCGCAACGCCAAAGGAGATCACGTCGGCCAGTGAGTCCAGCTCTCGCCCCAGCGACGAGGTTTGCTGGCGCCATCGTGCTACGCGGCCATCGAAAACATCAAATACAAACGCCAGCAGAATCAGGGCACAGGCAAGCAACAGGTGCCGAACGTCCTGGCTCTGCAAATGGCTCATCACGGCAAACAGCGCACCGACGCCGCAGCTCGCATTCCCCAAGGTAAACCAGTCCGCGAGATGAAAATTGCGAATCATCGATAGATGTTTGCTTTGCTTCATGGCAATCCTCAAGCTGGCCTGTGGGCCGAGGCTATTATTTATATAGGCAACACACCCTGTTTCGTAGTCTGCTGACGCAAATATTCACGCCGTTTCATATCGAAATAGGCAGTTCGGCTTACTTCGCGCAGTTGACGGGGGTATTGCTCAGTCGCAGTGAACCAGCTGTGCAGGCGTTTCTGGAATTGCATAGGCGGCGGAGTGGCCAATGCGCCGAGATGGGCTTCGATGGCCAGGTAATAGCGCATGGTGTTGCGCTCCACCACGCCACGCATGCCGCCAATATATTCAGTCTGGCCGCTGGATAGCTTGCCGATCTGGGTGAATCCGACTTTGTCGCTTCCAAGGGTGGCGAGGTAGGTCTTCATGGCAAGTCGTCCAGCCATTCCGTAATCGTACGAATAGGCGAGATGCAGAAAGGTCCGGCCGTTATCAACCGGCACCGCCCGTAGCCGGATGCGGTAGTTGCGGGTGCTCAGCGGCCCCTCCTGCGCATTGAGCTGGATTTCCAGATACTTCGCTGTCGCCGCGGCGACGCGATAGGAGAATTCGATCGGATAGGCATCCTCGAGTGGCTGAGGGATTTTCTTGCCGATGTGAACCGTCAGGGCCGTCCGGGATTTGTCGGTCGTGGCCTGGCAGTGCTTGGTGTTGACGTGCAGGATCAGCACATCGCACCAATGCTCAGGGCCATCGAGTGCCGTACTGACGGTGGCAAAGGGGTAATCGACCAGGGCGTAGATGTCGCCTTTCAGGTCATTGGGCGATTCGGAGGAATCGAGAGAGAGCGCTCGCTGAAACGGGCTGTACTGGAGTCGCTCACCCAGGGCGGTGTATTTGGCGTGGAGCGAGGCTGCGGTGTACGTGTCCGGCACGGAGGCAAAGGACGCCCCCGCACTGGAAAACGCGATCCAGACGAGTAATGACCGTGTCAGCCAGGCCAATGGGATTTCCCGAAATGGTGATTCATCGATAGATGTCTTCGGCTATGTGTCGTGACGCTTCGTTGAAACGGAGCCTCTGGTAGATCAGTCGCGGACTCGTATAGTTCCCCATGTCGAGGCGACCCTGACTGGACAAACGGGCTCCCCGCCAATGGGTGGGTCGTCATTTCCACATGACGTTGGATTTTGCCTTTGCTGCTGCAGCAAGGAGATTGATGAGCGGCAGCGCTCGATGTGCCATGCTCACCACCGGCTCATCCGCATCCTCGTCCACCACCGGCGGTGAGGCTTTCTCTGCATCGATGGCGGCTTGTAACCGGCTCAGCGCTGCAGGAACATCTGCTGCCAGAATCGCGCCAGGCACGGTTGCGCTGTGTCCCATCATTTTCAGCATGGCAAGCGCGACGTCCCCGAACATGGTGATGTCGGCATAGGCTTTGGTCGTGAACGTTACCAGCATGTGTCCTCCTCGATGAAACATTCGATCTGCTCGCGCGATTGCGCAACCCGATGAAGCCATTTTTCGTGCCACTCTTAACCTAAAGGCCACAGGATTTCAAACACCTGCAAACTCGGTACGAAGTTCGATGTAAATACGCCTTCAGCTCAGATCAACCTCGACGAAGTGCTCCCGGCGGTCGTCGATCAGCGGAATGCGTGTATCGGGACGCTCGACGCCGTCCACCGTCATGCGGATCACCTGTCCCGATGGTTCCCCGGCGCGCCTGACGGTGATGTGGTAGATCGTTTCGCGGTAGCGGTAGTGGATCTTGTACGCGTCCCAATCAGCCGGAACGCACGGCGCAATGCGCAGATGGTCCACTTCCAGCTGCAGGCCGAGCAGCGTCTCCACCGTCAGCCGGTACATCCAGCCCGCCGCCCCGGTGTACCAGGTCCAGCCGCCGCGGCCGGTGTGCGGCGACACGCCATAGATGTCCGCGCACATGACGTAGGGCTCGACCTTGTAGCGTTCGATCGCCTCCGGCGTGCTGCCGTGATGGACGGGATTGAGCATGGCGAAGAATTCCCACGCGCGCTCGGTGTCGCCCATCATGGCAAACGCCATCGTGGTCCAGATCGCGGCATGGGTATATTGCCCGCCGTTCTCGCGCACGCCGGGGATGTAGCCCTTGATGTAACCAGGCTCCAGGTCTGATTTGTCGAAGGGCGGGTCGAGCAGCTGGATGATCTGCTTGTCGCGCCGCACCAGGCGCTGGCCCACCGCTGCCATCGCCTGGCGTGCGCGCATCGGGTCGCCGCCCCTGGAGATGACCGCCCAGCTCTGGCTGATCGAATCGATCTGGCATTCGTCGTTGGTGGACGAGCCCAGGGGGGTGCCGTCGTCGAAATAGGCGCGTCGGTACCAGCCACCGTCCCAGGCCTGGGTCTCGATATTGCTGCGCAGCAGCGCCGCCTGGCCGCTGCACTCGTCGGCAAAGGCGGTGTCGCCCCGGCCACGCGCCAGGCCGGCGAACAGCTCAAGGTTTTCAACCAGGAACCACGCCAGCCACACGCTTTCGCCCTTGCCATCCTTGCCGACCAGATTCATGCCGTCGTTCCAGTCGCCGCAGCCCATCAGCGGCAATTGATGGGCGCCGAAGCGCAAGCCGTGTTTGATGGCGCGCACGCAGTGCTCATAGAGGCTGGCCGCTTCGGGCGAGCGTTGTGGCTGGTCGTAGTAGGCCTCCTCCTCCGCATACAGTTCGCGGCCTTCCAGGAAATGGATGGATTCGTCGAGCACGCCCGTATCGCCAGTCGCCATCACATAGCGACAGGTGGCATACGGCAGCCACAGATAGTCGTCGGAGAAATGGGTGCGCACGCCCTGTCCGTTGGGCGGATGCCACCAGTGTTGCACGTCGCCCTTGCGGAACTGGCGTCCGGCGTGCCGGATCAACTGCTCGCGGGCGAGCCACGGCGTCGCATGAACCAGTGCCATGGTGTCCTGCAGCTGGTCGCGGAAGCCATAGGCGCCGCCGGACTGGTAATAGCCGCTGCGCCCCCACAGCCTGCATGAGAGGGTCTGATAGACCAGCCAGCCGTTGGCCAGCACGTTCAGTGCAGCGTCGGGCGTGTCCACATTCACCGCTCCCAGGGTGTGGTTCCAGTATTCCCACACGGATTCCAGCGCCTGCCGTGCGCTCGCCCGCCCGCTGAAGCGCTGGATGAACTGTCGCGCTTCTCCGGCGTCACGGGCCGCGCCGAAAACGAAGACGATCTCGCGTGTTTGTCCTGCAGCCAGTTCGATCCGGGTCTGTAGCGCGGCGCACGGATCGAGGCCGGCCCCGGTCCTGCCCGACAGGCGCTTGCGGCGCATCGCCGCCGGGCTGGCCAGTGATCCGTTGCGGCCGATGAACTCGGTCCGGCTACCGCTCACCGACCGCTCGCGCTCACTGACGTGGGCAAACACCACCCGATTGGCGCATTCGCGGCCGTAGGCATTGCGGGCAAACAGCGCCCCGCTGTGCGGATCCGTTTCGGTGACGATGTGCATCAGATTGGCGTGCCGCCATTCGCCGAGCACCAGTTCCCAATACGCGGTCAAGGACAGGCTGCGCGCGCGCTGCGACTGGTTGCGCAGCTTGACCACCACGAACTTCACCGGCGCGTCCATGGCGACGTAGGTGAACAGTTCCGAGGCGATGCCGGACTCATAGTGCTCGAACACGCTATAGCCGAACCCGTGCCGGCACACATAGCCGGTGCGGCCGCGGGCGGGCAGCGGCGTCGGCGACCAGAATGCGCCTGTTTCCTCGTCGCGAATGTAGACCGCCTCGCCACTGCTGTCGGAGAGCGGGTCGTTATGCCAGGGGGTCAGCCGAAACTCGTGCGCGTTTTCCACCCAGGTGTACGCACTGCCGCTTTCGCTGACGACCGTGCCGATGTGCGGGCTGGCGATCACGTTGACCCACGGCGCCGGCGTGTGCTGGCCGGGTTCGAGGGTGACGACGTATTCGTGCCCGTCGGGCGTGAAGCCGCCGAGGCCATTGCTGAAAATGCGCTCGCGCGCCGCCAGCGGATACACCGGTTCGGCGGGCGCTTGTTGCGAGGGCTCCAGGCGGTCCGACGCACGCTCGGCCGACACGCGGCGTTCCACCTGCTCGATCAGGGTCTCGGCGGTATCGCTGAAAACGATGCGCGCGACCGTCTGCAGCAGCACCCGCTCGTCCTCGGAAAGCTCTTCGGCACGACGCACGAAGACACCGCCCGGCTTGTCGATCACCTGCGCTTCGGGCCCCGCGTTGATCAGCCCTATGATCAGGTCCTGCAGCACTGCGCGGTAGCCCGAGAAATCCTCGTTCACGATCACCAGGTCTGCGGCCAGGCCCTTCATGCGCCAGTAGGCATGCGCCTGCAGCACCTGCTTGACCAGGTCGATGCGGTTGATGTCGCCGATGTGCAGCAGGACGATCGGCAGATCGCCCGAGATGGCGAAGCGCCACAGCCCGGATTGCCCCAGCCGGTTGCGGGCGATGATGCCGGGCGCCGCGCGGCGCAGGGCATTGCCGTAAATGACGGAGTTGGCCAGGCGGCCAAAGACCTGGGCATCGGCTTCGGTGGCGTTGAGGTGGCGCAGCACCTCCTGGCTCTGGAACCAGGCCATCTCGAACGCGCGCTCGACGAAATGCCTGTCGCAGTATTTCTCGAGCAGGGCCAATGCGGCCTCGCGCGTGTCCGCGACGCCGGAGATGATCTGCACGGTCGCCGATTCGTCGGGCGACAGGGTGAGGGTGCGGCGGATCGCCACGATGGGGTCGAGCACGGACCCTTCGGTGTTCGACAACGGCGGGCTGTCGCGGCTGTCCAGAACCAGCGGGTTGGCCGCCGTGCGACCACGCCCGATGAAGCGGGCGCGGTCGGTCTCGTAGGACGGTTCGTCGGCCACCGCGCCCGGCGCGGCCAGCAGGTGAAACATCCAGGGCACCTGCTCGCCCGGCGTGCGCGGACGCCGTGTGCAGAGGATCGCCTGGCGCTCGGGCAGGATTTCGGTCTGCACGAACAGATTGCTGAACGAGCGATGCGCCAGATCGGCATTCAACGGCGCCAGCACCACTTCCGCGTAGCTCGTCACCTCGATGTGACGGCGCCGCGACGACTGGTTGGTGAGCGTGACCCGGCGGATCTCGACGTCGTCCTCGGGAGACACGCTGATCTCGGTGTGCGCTTCGATCGCCTGATCGCGCCGCCGGTATTCGGCGCGCGCCTGCACGAAAATCGCCTCGTAGTGGTCGGCGCGGCGCAGGGTCGGCTGGTGCGCCGTCGACCAGTATTTTCCGTTGTCGCGGTCGCGCAGGTAGATGAAGGTGCCCCAGCCGTCGGAGGTGGCGTCCTCGCGCCAGCGGGTGACGGCGAGGTCGCGCCAGCGGCTGGTGCTGCCACCGGCATGGGTCGCCATGACGTGGTAGCGGCCGTTCGACAGCAGGTGAACTTCGGGGATCGGCGTGTTCGGGTCGGTGAACACGCGCATGATCGAACCGATGTCTGCACTGGGGGGGCGGGCGGCGGCGCTGACTTCGGCCGCGTGCGGGTGCAGGGTGGCGCCTTTCTTCGGCACCCGCTCCTGCAGCAACAGTTCGGTCGCCCGTGCCAGCGGGTCGGACATGAAGCGGCGCTGCATCGGCTGGTCGAGCAAGACATGCGCAAAGGCCAGGAGGCTCATGCCCTGATGGTGCGCCATGAACGTTCGCACGATGGCGTATGGCTTGCCCCGTGGCACCCGCGTGGGCGTGTAATCGATCGCTTCGTAGAAACCATAGGCGCCGAGGAATCCCTGATCGGCCAGCGTCTGCAGGTTGCGGCACGCTTCGCGCGGCATCACCGTCAGCGCCAGTGCGCTGGCGTAGGGCGCGATGACCAGGTCGTCGCCCAGACCGCGCTTGAAGCCGAGGCCAGGCACCCCGAAGGCCCGGTATTGATAGACCTGGTTGACGTCGGTGGCGTTGTAGCAGGACTCGGAAATTCCCCAGGGCACTTCGCGTTGCCGGCCGTATTCGATCTGGCGCGACACTGCGGCCTTGCAGGTCTGCTCCAGGAGGGTGTTCGCGTAGCTCGGCATGATCAGCTGCGGCATCAGGTACTCGAACATCGAGCCGCTCCACGAAATCAGGCTGACGTCACCGCCATGACTGGTCAGCAGGCGGCCAAGCGAGAACCAGTGCTTCTGCGGCACCTGTCCCTGCGCGATGAGCAGAAAACTGGCCAGGCGCGCTTCCGATGCCAGCAGGTCGTAGCAGGTTGGATCGCGCCGCCGTTCGCCGACGTCGTAGCCGATGGCCAGCAGACCGCACGCAGCATCGTAGAGAAATTCAAAATCCATCGCCGTTAGTGCGCGGCAACGATTCATCAGGTCATCGATGAGGTCGAGCTGCGTCCGCGCGCCCGTGCCGGCTTCATCCGTGCCTGCCAGTTCCAGCCGCGTCGGGAGGGCGCTGCCCAGCCACGACTTCGGCACCAGGAATGCAAGCTCGTCCCGCAGGGCGCTGGATTGCTGGTCGAATGCCCGCGCCCAGTAAGCCAGTTCGCCATCGATGTCGACGTCAACCGGCAGCCATGCAACCAGCTCGCCGCCGATGCGGTGAATCTCGTTCAGTGCGCTGGCGACGGCAGCCAGCGTCTGCGGAGGGCCCTCCAACGTGAGGGCGTGCAGGGTGTCCTGCAGTAAGCGGATCTTTTTTGCCAGTTCGGGGGCAGGGGCGGCGGGCAACTGTTCGGCCAGCACCTGCAGGGTGTCCTGCAGTCCCTGCAGCGCGTTGAGTGACAGCACTGGCTGATGTTTCAGTTCGGCCAGCCCTGTCTGCAGAGTGAGCAGGCAACCGGCCAGGTTGCCGCTGTCCACCGACGATACGTATTGCGGATGGAGCGGTTGCAGCGTGCGGGTGTCGTACCAGTTGTAAAAATGACCGCGGTAGCGCTCCAGCTTTTCCATCGCGGCCAGGGTGTTGCCGATGCGTTGCAGGCATTCCCCGGTCGTGAGATAACCGAAATCGGCCGCGGCCAGGTCGGCCAGCAGCGACATGCCGATGTTGGTGGGCGAGGTGCGCGAGGCGATGGCCGGCGCCGGATATTCCTGGAAGTTGTCGGGAGGCAGCCAGTTGTCCTGTGGACCGACAAAGTCTGCGAAGTAGCGCCAGGTGCGCCGGGCTGATGCTCGAAGGAACGCCCGTTGATCGGCGCTCAGGTCCGGGGCGGGGGGCATCAGTGGCTGGCTGATCCACCAGCCGAGGACGGGCGACAGCAGCCACAGCAACAGGATGGGGGCAGCGACGAGCCACGCCGTTCCTGTCATGGCCAGCGCCACGCCCAGCGCTACCGCGAGAGCCGGTGCGATCCACATCTCCCGGAAGAAATCGGTCAGCGACCGGCGTGCGTTGCGGCGTGCGTAGGCGGGCAGTTGCCACAGCAGCAGGCCGCGTCGCGTGAACAGCATGCGCACGCCCGAGCGCAGGATCGCCCCCAGGCAGATCAACGCGTCGTAGGGCAAAAAGGCCAGCACCAGCACGGCGAGTGCGATCGGGCGGCCTGCGGATTTTCCGGTCAGGCTCAGGTGCACCAGCCAGTCGCGTTCGTCCGGCTTGCGAATCAGCTCGATTGCGGTGGACAGCAGGGGGGGCAGGAACACCACCACCACGACCAGCAACGTCCACAGCCACGCCGGGCCCAACAGCCAGCCGCCGGCCAGCAGGGCAAGCAGCGCCGGCGCCACCAGGCTGCGCCGCAGGTTGTCGAAAAGCTTCCACCACGACAGAGCCGAGAGCGGATTCGCCTGTCGCTTCGCCTTCGCACCATTGGACGGCCCCGGAACGCGCGGCAGCAGCCAGCCGGCCAGCTGCCAGTCGCCGCGTATCCAGCGGTGGCGCCGGCTGGCCTCGATGGCATAGCTGGCCGGATGTTCCTCGATGAGGTCGACATCGGTCACCAGGGCCGAACGCGCATAGCCGCTTTCCAGCAGGTCGTGGCTGAGGATGAGGTTTTCCGGAAAGCGTCCGTCGACGGCCTGGCGAAACGCATCGACGTCGTAGATGCCCTTGCCGATGAACGAGCCTTCCCCGAACACGTCCTGGTAGACATCCGACACCTCGCGCGTGTAGGGGTCCAGCCCCGAGTCACCCGCGAACAGTCGGGTAAAGCGTGACTGGCCGGCACTGGTCAGGCTGATCGAGGCGCGCGGCTGCAGGATCGCGTAGCCTTCGACGATGCGTCCCTTGGCGGCATCGTAGACCGGCCGGTTGAGCGGGTGGGCGAGGTTGCCGACCAGGGTGCGTGCCGCGTCGCGCGGCAGCTGCGTGTCGGTATCCAGGGTGATGACGTACTGGATCGAAGCGAGGAGGGACGGGTCGCCGACGATATACGAGAAAGCCGTTTGCGCCCCGCCCCGGAGCCGGGCATTGAACTGCTCCAGCTTGCCGCGCTTGCGCTCGTAGCCCATCCACACCCGCTCGTAGGGATTCCACAGCCGCGGCCGGTGAAACAGATAAAAGACGCAGGGGCGATCCTCGCGGTAGGTCGCGTTGAGCGCCTCGACCGCGGCGCGCGCATAGGCGAGCAAGGCTGCGTCGTCCGGGAGCGTCTCTTCGGGCGCGTCGCGAAAATCGGTCAGCAGGGCAAAGAACAGATTGGGATCACGATTGCCGAGATAGCGGATCTCCATGGCTTCGAGCAGATCGTCGACGTCCTGCGGGCTCGCCAGCAGGGTGGGGACGATCACCATGGTGCGGTGGCTGTCCGGAATCCCCTTGGAAAAATCCATGCGGGGCAGGGCGCGCGGCGGCAGGACGAGCGTGACCAGCAGGTTCACCAGCGGAACGGCCAGCGCCGAGGCGGCGATGACGAGCGGAAGCGCAAGCAACCAGACCCGCCCCTCCGCCGGATCGAACCCGCCGAGCGCAGACAACACGGCCGCTGTCGCAAGGAGCGTAAGCAACAGGATGGGGCCGAGATACAGGGGCAGGCGGACATGCCGGCTCACCCGGCTGATCCGGGCTTTCCACGACAGCCGGCAGCCGACTGCCTGCTCCAGGCGCGGGCGTCCCCGGTCGATCAGGTAGTAGCCGACATGCGCGCTGCGGTCATGCAAGCCCCGTTGCGCTGCAGCCGCCTGCGCGAGAACGATGGCTTCGCGCGCCACTGCCATTTCGCTGCACGTGCTGCGTCGCGCCACGTCCTCGATGACGTGCCGGTAACGGTCGCGGGTGGCGAAATCCTGGCTGGCGTAACGTTTCATCGGATCTTCGCGCAGGGTCTGTTCGACGACGCTGAGCGACTCGACATACTGCTTCCAGTCCATGGCGCTGATAAAGCGCAAACTGCCGATGCTGTTGGCGATGGAGATCTGGTTGGCCGCGGCCGTGCGGCCGGCAGCCTCCGACAGCTCGGTTGCGGTCACCCCCTGTTCGAGCAGTTTCTGCTCGACCCAGGTCTGGACGAAGGCCATGGCGGGTCCCTGAGCCTGCAGCCGGTCGTAGAACTCCTCCACAAACGGCGCGGTCAGCGGCACATCGGCATTGGCAAACTCGGCCAGCAACTGGATCAGCTGTTTCGGTTCGCTTTCGGCAGCCGCGAGCATGCGGTCGGCCCAGGTGATGGCCGCATCGCGCTCCTCGCGCCGCTGGGCGATGCGCACCCCGACGCGGCGCAGGTTTTCCAGCAGCGCCAGCTGCAGCATGATCGGGAAGGCCCACAGTTCGCCCAGCTTCAAGGGTTCGATGGTCTGGTAGGCGGCGATGAACTGGGTGGCGTTGTCGCTGTCGACGCGGCCGTCCATGTGGGAGATCAGCTCCAGCGCCAGGTCGTATATACGCGGGAAACCGGCCGACAGGCCATCGGCCAGTCGCGGCAACTGGCGGCTGTATCCACGCGGCAGGTGCCGGCGTGCCAGACCGATCTGCTGCTCGATCAGATAGAAGTTGTCGAGCAGCCAGGCTTCGGCCGGCACGATCCGTTGTCCCGGCGTTGCAGCGGCGGTGACGACGTCGTAGGCTGCCAGCAGAACCTGCGCATTGTCCGCCAGCCGCGGCAGCAATCTGTCCGGTCCCGGGCGCGGATCGATTCGATGCTGGCCCGCCAGGGTGGCCGCGTGACGCTTCAGTTGCTCGATGCTGAACAGTTCCGAGCGCAGCAACTCGGTGTCCCGGTCGTGGCGCAGCGCATTCCGCGTGCGCGAAGAAAATCCGAACGCTTTGATGTCGATGATCTTCTCCTTGCTCGAACGCGGGATGGTCCGAGCGGCACTGGTCTAATGAGTCGTGCCCAGCGAAAACGCCGGGCACGTATGGCCGATTGGTTCGACCGTGTTTTTTTCGCTGGCCTGGCAGGGATTACGGCAGCGCTGAATACGCCGCTCGTCGTTGATGACAGGCAACACCCACCAGCCGACCCTTGCCTGTGATGTCAGCCAGACGCGTCCCAATCAGGTGAAACGGCTAAGGCTTGCTGCGCACCAACAGCAGGACCGCGCCCAACGCGATCGCGCCCACGCCGGCCCAGATGGGGACGTTTACCGTCTTCTTGTCCTTGATCGACAACTCGATCGGCCCCAGCTTGGCCTCGTGCGTGTCCTGGGTGTACGTGAATCCGCCATACAGCAAACCCAGGCCGCCGGCCACGATCAGTACGATACCCAGCATTTTGATTGCGTTCATTTCATCTTCTCCGATAGGGATGCACTTGATTCTCGCCATGGGCGACGGGTAGCCGGGTTAACGGCATGCGTGACCTGCTGCATCGCTTTACCCAGCATGTTGCAGCTTAGAACAATTCCAGATCTGTTACAGGCGCCGGCCCTGGATGACACGCAACAGGATCACCACGACCGCGATGACCAGGAGAATGTGAATGAGCCCGCCCATGGTGTATGAAGTAACCAGCCCCAGCAACCAGAGGATGATCAGGATGATTGCAATGGTCTCTAACATTTTTCGACTCCCAATGGTTTTTGACTCGAAGCCGGCAAAGATTGCTCCGGTCCCAATTGGGCTTAGATTAGGGCGCACCGTCCGCACGGTCTGTCTGGTACCGAACACAGCCGGAATGTGAGCAGCACATTCGCTATCGACAGGGAATGTCCCGAATCATCTGGGTGATGCGAGGTCGATAAATCGACTCTGGCATGCGCTGATGTCCTAGCCCAGCGTCACCCCAAGCCAGGCACCGATGAAGTAGGTCGCCAAGCCGGCTGCGCCGCCGATGCCGAGCATGCGCAAGCCGGAGAGCAGGGCATGGCGGCCGGTGAACAGGCTCATGCTGGCGCCGACGGCGAACAGGCCCAGTGCGGTGAGCGCGATCGAGACGGTGAGCGCCGCGCCATGGCCAAACAGGAAGGGCAGCAGCGGCAGCGCCGCGCCGGCGGTGAAGGCGGCAAACGACGAGATGGCCGCCACCCAAGGCGAGCCGAGCTCGTCGGGGTTGAGTCCGAGTTCCTCGCGCGCCAGTGTGTCGAGCGCGCGCTCGGGGTCCTGCATCAGGGTGTCGGCCAGCCGCCGCGCCTCGACCGGGTCCATGCCCTTGGCGGCGTAGATCAGCGCCAGCTCGGCGGCTTCCTCGTCCGGGTAGGTTTCCAGCTCGTCGCGCTCCAGGCCGATCTGGTATTCGAACATTTCACGCTGCGAACGCACCGACACATATTCGCCTGCCGCCATCGAGAACGCCCCCGCGAGCAGGCCGGCGACGCCGGTCAGAAGAATGATCGACGGCTCCTGCGCCGCACCGGCGACGCCGTAGATCAGCGCGGCATTGGAAACCAGCCCGTCGTTGACGCCGAACACCCCGGCGCGCAGGGCATTGCCGGCGCCGCCGCCCTGGTGGCGCTTGCCGATGTCGTCGCGTTTGAGCGGCATGCCGTGCGGTGGGGTGTGGGAGTACAGCACCATGCCGCGTACCTTCATCGCCGCCAGCACGCCGCGCATCGCACGTGGCTTGAAGATGCGGGTTAGGCGGGCGACGACACGGGTGCGCCGGCCGGGTTGGAAGGGCGCGGGTGCGGGGCCGCCTTTTTGCTGGATGGCATCCAGCCAGATTTGCGCCTGATTTTCGGCGGCCTGCGCCAGTTCGTCGAACAGCGCCGCGCGCGAGGTGCCGCGTTCGCAGTCGGCCACCACGCGATACAGCCAGGCCGATTGCTTTTCTTCCTGCCAGGATTCGTACGGATCGCTCACGCCTGTCTCCGGTACTGGATCGCCTCGGCAAGATGCGCAGACGTGATGGCGTCGCTGCCAGCCAGGTCGGCCACGCTGCGGGCCAGCTTGAGCACGCGGTGATAGGCGCGTGCCGACAGGTTCAAGCGGACGATGGCCTGCTTCAGCAGGGCTTCGCTGGCGGCATCCAGCGCGCAATGCCGGTCGATCTCCTGCGTGCCGAGCGCGGCATTGGGTTTGCCCTGGCGCGCCCTCTGGCGCTGACGCGCGGCCTCAACGCGTTCGCGGATGGCGGCGCTGGGTTCGCCTGCGCTGGCCTGCATCAGCTCGTCCTGCGTCAGCGCCGGCACACTGATCTGGATGTCGATGCGATCGAGCAGCGGTCCGGAAATGCGTCCGCGGTAGCGCGCGATCTGGTCGGGGGTGTCGCGGCACGCCTGGGTGGGGTGGCCGAGATAGCCGCAGGGGCAGGGGTTCATCGCCGCCACCAGCTGGAAGCGGGCGGGGAAATCCGCCTGCCGCGCCGCGCGCGAGATTGTGATATGCCCGGTCTCCAGCGGCTCGCGCAGCACTTCCAGCACCTGCCGCGAAAACTCGGGCAGCTCGTCGAGAAACAGCACGCCGTGATGCGCCAGCGAGATTTCGCCGGGGCGCGGATTGCCGCCGCCGCCGACCAGCGCCACCGCGGAGGCGGTGTGGTGCGGCGCACGGAAGGGACGGCGCTGCCAGTGCTCAAGGCGAAAGCCGCCGTTGAGCGAAGCGACCGCGGCGGCTTCCAGCGCCTCGGTCTCGTTCATCGCAGGCAGGATGCCGGGAAAGCGCGCGGCGAGCATCGACTTGCCGGTGCCGGGTGGTCCCGCCATCAGCACCGAATGGCCGCCCGCCGCAGCGACTTCGAGCGCGCGCTTGGTGGCCGCCTGGCCTTTGACGTCGGCAAAATCGGGATAGTCGGGCGCGGTGTCTGCATTTTCAGAATCGGGTTGGAGGAGCGAACCCTGACCAGCCAGCCATGCGCACACTTCCAGCAGACTCGTTGCGCCGAGCGTGTCGACGCCGCTGGCCAGCGCGGCTTCGCCGGCCGACGCGGCGGGCAGCACCAGTTGCTGTCCGGCTGTTCGCGTGGCCAGCGCCATCGCCAGCGCGCCGCGCACCGGGCGCAATTCGCCGGTGAGCGCCAGTTCGCCGGCGAATTCGGTGTGCTTGAACTTGTCGGCGGGAATCTGCCCGGAGGCAGCGAGGATCGCCAGCGCGATCGGCAGATCGAAGCGCCCGGATTCCTTGGGCAGATCGGCCGGGGCGAGGTTGACCGTGATGCGTCGTGCCGGGAACTCGAAGCGCGCGTTCTGGATCGCCGCGCGCACGCGGTCGCGCGCCTCCTTCACCTCGGTTTCCGGGAGCCCCACCAAGGTGAACGCCGGCAGACCGTTGGCCAGATGCGCCTCCACCACCACCACGGGCGCGCTCATGCCGTTCAGGGCACGGCTTTTGACGACGGCGACGGCCACGGGTTCAGTCTTCTGATTCGCGCTGCTGCTTTTCCAGTTCCGCCAGGCGCGCTTCCAGCTGCGCCAGCTTCTCGCGCGTGCGCGCCAGCACTTCGGTCTGCACGTCGAATTCCTCGCGGCTCACCATGTCCAGCTTGCCGAGCATCGAGGTCACCCCGGCCTTGAGGTTCTGTTCGATGTCCTTCGCGGGCGACTGCTTCAGCACCTCGCCCAGCTTATTGACCAGATCGTTGATGAAAGCGGGACTGGGGAATTTCGGATTCGGGTTCATCGTGGCCTCTCCAATTAAGCAGCGAGTGTAGCAAGCACCACGCGGCGGCGTGCAGCACAAAGAGAGTGCATGACGTTTTCGTGGCGCACCATGAAAGTGCGGTCTATGCTGTGTCTAGCAGGGGGGAAAATATAACAGTTTGTTTTAAAAGGGGAAATAATCTGGCATGGCTTATGCTCGGCGAGTAGTGCGATTTTGCGCGCCTTCACTTACGGAGAAATTCATGAAAAAACTCGTACACGCTTTGGTTCTGACCGGTCTGGTGGGCGTGCCCACTGTTGCGATGGCTGCGGAGGAAAGCCCCCACACCTTCACCGGCAACGTCAGTATTACCAGCGACTACATTTTCCGCGGCATTTCCCAAACCGGCGGCGACCCCGCCATCCAGGGCGGCCTGGATTACTCCCACAGCAGCGGCTTCTACTTGGGGACCTGGGGATCCAACGTGGGCTGGATCGAAGACTATCAGGGCTACCAGTCGGGCAACGTGGAACTGGATCTCTATGGCGGCTTCCGTAACAGCATCGGCGACACCGGGATCACTTACGACGTGGGTATTGCAAGCTATTTCTACCCGGGCGACAGGAACGGTGTGACCGAGGCCGATACCACCGAGATTTACGCTGCTCTGGGTTGGAAATGGTTCACCGCGAAGTACTACTACGCCATCAGCGATGCGGTATTTGGCTTTGGTCGTCCTACGGGGCCGGCCGATGCGGATGGCTCTAACTACCTGGACATATCCGCGAGTCTTCCCGTCGGCGAGACTGGCCTTACTCTTGGCGCGCATTGGGGAACATTCAACTTCGAAAACTACAGCGCCCAGGACTACAACGACTGGAAGGTCAGCGCGACCTACGACATGGGCAAGCTGAGCAAGGTGATGTCGGGTGTGACGCTGGGTGTGGCCTATTCCGATACTGACGTGGATGGCGGCGACGGCACTGCTTTCTCGGCACCCTGGACGGATGCAAATGGCCAGGACCTGGGGGATGGCACCGCCTTCGTCTGGGTTAGCAAGGCACTCTGAATGGAGCGGGCGAAAGCCCTCTCTCTACCCCTTTAGATTTGGGAGACGACATGAAATTCGTAACGGCAATCATCAAGCCGTTCAAGCTGGATGAAGTGCGCGAGGCGTTGTCCGCCATCGGCGTCACGGGCTTGACGGTCACGGAAGTGAAGGGATTCGGGCGGCAGAAAGGCCACACCGAGCTGTATCGTGGCGCGGAATATGTGGTCGATTTTCTGCCCAAGGTGAAGATTGAAGTGGCCATCAAGGCCGAGTTGCTGGAGCGCGTGATCGAAGCGATCGAGAAGGCGGCCAACACCGGCAAGATCGGCGACGGCAAGATCTTTGTCACCAGCCTGGAGCAGGTCGTGCGCATCCGCACGGGCGAATCCGGCCCCGACGCCCTGTAAGGAGCATGAACATGAAAAAACTATTTGCTTCATTGGGTCTGATGTTTGCCCTGCTGTCTCCCCATCTGGTTCTGGCTGAAGATCCGGTCGTTGCGCCTGCTACGGAAGCGGTTGCGGTTGAAGCGGCTCCGGTTGCCGAAGCGGCCGCACCCGCTGAAGCAGCGCCGGCCGAAGCTGCGCCCGCTGAAGAAGCGGCTGCACCGGTACCCGACAAGGGCGATGTCACCTGGATGCTGATCGCCACCATGGTGGTCGTTCTGATGACCATTCCCGGTCTGGCGTTGTTCTACGGTGGCCTGGTGCGCACCAAGAACATGCTGTCGGTGCTCACCCAGGTATTCGCGGTGTTCTGTCTGATCGCGATCCTGTGGGTGATCTACGGCTACAGCCTGGCGTTCACCGACGGCGGCGGCATGAACAGCTTCATCGGCGGACTTTCCAAGATGTTCCTGGCCGGCGTGGATACCAGCGTCGTGGTGGAAACCTTCTCCAAGGGTGTGGTGATTCCCGAAATGCTGTTCATGGTGTTCCAGCTGACCTTTGCTGCAATTACCACGGCCCTGATCGTCGGTGGCCTGGCAGAGCGCGTCAAGTTCTCCGCCTTGCTGGTGTTCTCGGCGCTGTGGTTCACCTTCTCCTATCTGCCGGTAGCCCACATGGTGTGGTTCTGGGGCGGTCCGTCGGCTTTCGACGCACCGGCCGGGTTCCTGTTCGCCAAGGGCGCGCTCGACTTCGCTGGTGGCACCGTGGTGCACATCAACGCGGCCATGGCAGCGCTGGTGGGTGCATTCGTGATCGGCAAGCGCATCGGTTACGGCAAGGAAGCGATGGCACCGCATAACCTGACCTTCACCATGGTCGGCGCCGGCATGCTGTGGTTTGGCTGGTTCGGCTTCAATGCCGGCTCCAACCTGGAAGCCAACGGCACCACCGTACTGGCTCTGCTGAATACCGTGCTGGCTGCGGCTGCGGCAGCGCTCGCCTGGATGGCCACCGAGTGGATGATCCGCGGCAAGCCCTCCATGCTGGGTGCGGCTTCGGGTGCTGTGTCCGGTCTGGTGGCGATCACCCCGGCTGCCGGTTTCTCCGGCCCGATGGCGGCAATCGTCCTCGGCGCGGTGGCAGGTGTGGCCTGTCTGTGGGGCGTGACCGGCCTGAAGAAGGCGCTGGGCTATGACGACTCGCTCGACGTCTTCGGCGTGCACGGCATCGGCGGCATCATCGGCGCCATTGGCACCGGTATCGTCGCCAACCCGGCTCTGGGCGGCTCTGGCGTGTATGACTACGCCGCCGGCGCAGTGGCCGA
The DNA here is from genome assembly GCA_021836225.1 of Pseudomonadota bacterium. The sequence continues at coordinate 26,846 of JAKBJA010000042.1, forward strand.
GTTCAACGCCACGGGGCAGATCATCAGCCAGCTGTGGGGTGTCGGCACCGTGATCGTGTGGTCGGGCGTGGTGAGCTTCGTGCTCTTCAAGCTGGTCGATCTCACCATGGGGCTGCGCGTGCCGGAAGAACATGAACGCGAAGGTCTGGACACCGCTTCTCACGGCGAACGGGCCTACACGATGTAAACCATCCTTTCTCCGAGGGAAACTGGGGCGCTCTGCAGAGCGCCCCTTTTTTTCGTTCGGAATTTTGATGAGGAAACTGCTGCCGGCAGCGTTTTACGCCGGACCTCCTGTTTTGAAACCGGGTGTCGTGGGCGGCTATCGACCCAAAGCGGAAGCTGGCCGGTCTGAAAAGCAGACGTTCAACACCTGCCTTAAGCCGAGCGGGTGCGTTAGCGATCGCGTCGGATGGAAGGCATTGTTAAGTGTATGTTCTATGGATTCCAGACTGGGATTCTACCTGTCCCCTCAATTTGGGTGTACGCGGGCTTTCCGTCTGATTCGACGAGCGGGCTGAACCCGCCGGGGTTTCTTGCATACAGCCCCACCATAAATTCCACTTTTGCATTCCGTAAATCCAACATGCAATTCACCATGTTGATACCGTCTTGTGTTCTGCGATAGATTGACTCGGAGTTATTTGGCCAGTGTACCTTGAAGCCACACATAAGGTTCTCATCATCTACCAATACCTCAATCAGACCCTTGTATACAGGATCATATGGAATCGCTTCTTGTCTTCTCTGGCCCCACAGCTCTCTTACAGACCTGTCCAAACCAAAAACGACAGAGATGAACTGCTTGGCTTTTGTGATTGTTACATTTAGATCTTCTAACGGAATGCTATACGCGCCAACTGCCCCAGTGCCATTCCTAATCCGGAATTGTTCATCCGTTAAGGTGTAATCAGAGTGGCTTATAGCATTCCTAAGTTTGCTGTCGTAAAAGTCATCGAATATGCCGCCCACATCGGGCATGCCTGCCTCAGCTGACAGTTTCTTGATGACTTTAATCTTTTGGAATGGATACAACCCTGATCGCTCGAATTGCTTTCGTTCCTTACTATTTAAGAACATATAGTATGGATTGGGGCTGTAGCCTTTTCCCAGACGGAACCTTAAAAGATTTGTAATTACTTCATAAGGTGCGTCCATTTCCACAATGTGGCTATACATCAATAAGCCCATTCTCCACATTGTGAAGTCTTTATCTGGAAATATTTCTTTTGAGTATTTCGACTGTAGTATCGCGTTAATATCTTCTAGCGTGCTTCTGGATTCAAGATATGGATCCCATCCCTTATCTTCCATCCCTACGATTCTGAGCAAGGACGCAAAATACTGAATGATGTCGTTGCTAACAGGATCTTCTGGCAAGAAAAGTGGGTGCAATAGGTCAATGTATTTTTGTCTTACTTGTTCCACATCTTCGTCAGTCATCATCTATATCACTAATCACGTACCGGTCTGTCCGTATGTGTAATGATAATCCGGACCGAATGTCTGCTGTGGGAGGAATTCTCAGATGACCGCATATGGCCGATACCGGTCCCAACAGCATGTCATGAAGTGCCCAACAGAGAATTTCATTTGCTAAGCCGTTCTTTAGCCTCTTGACTTCCATGTCTTGCTGCTTCTTTGTAAAGGGAACGCCCTTTTTCTATATCTTTTGGTACGCAGTAGCCGTTTTCGTACAGCACACCCAGAGAGTAGAGAGCTTCTGGAACACCCTCATCCGCTAAGTTCCGTATTTGCTGCATCAATAAAGAGGATCCCCCCATTTCGTATGCTCTGTCGCCCAACGTTTGCATTCTTGGGTTAGCCATTACAGGTAAAACCGCAATCAGTGAAAGGCATTCATATTCTTGTTCTTTAGATAACTCGGCACCTGATGATGAAGCAGCGCAGGTCAGCAGCACTAAGATCGATATACATTTTCGAATAATCATGGCATCCCCCTCCTTGATCAACGAATCTTCATCTTAGGCGAAGATTGGTCTCGCCGTAGGCCGATACGCTGGGAGTTAAGCCATGACGGGCCGCTTAGGGGCGGGAGTATGCGTTCGGCGTGAATTCCTGATCAGAGGCTGCTCAAGTCCGCATAGCGGACCACGTTGGCTCTGACTCCGGCGGCCGCAATGGCCGAACAAGAGACGGTCAAGCACTCCAACCTGAGCGCCGCTCCTGGGCCGGTTACTGCCATTCAAGCGTGCGATTATTTAAAACCTAAGTGCGCCCGGTGAATTGGACTTGGGGGGGCATGCCTGTGAGAAACGCTAGCCTGGGAGGGTGGGCGGCACGTTGACGGTCGCTCAGGGCGTGAAGCCAGGCTGGGTGGATCAGGATCGACGGTGTTGGCGGGACGAATTGACGAACGGGGCAAAAACGGTTCCCGGCAACAGCGGGAACCACGGACAACTCAGGCAGGATCAGAACCCGGAAACACCCGGAATCCAGTTGGTTCCCGCCAGCGGCACCCGCGCCATCGCCGCCGCTTCCAGCGTTAGCGCGACCAGGTCTTCGCGCTCGAGGTGGTGCACGTTCTGCTTGCCGCAGGCGCGCGCGATGGTGGTGAGCTCCATGTTCAGCGTCTTCAGATAATTCTTCAGATGCCGTGCGCCGACCTCGGGGGTCAGCCGCTGCTCCAGCACGGCGTCCTGGGTGGTGATCCCGACCGGGCACTTTCCGGTATGGCAGTGATGGCAGTAGCCGGGCACGGTGCCGAGTGCGGCATAGCCGGCGCTGGCGTCGTGGTGCGCGCTGTTCTGATAGTAGCTGTCGTGGTTGCAGCCCAGCGCGATCAACACGCCCTGGCCGATCGACACGGCGTCGGCACCCATTGCCAGCGCCTTGGCGACGTCGGGGCCGGAGCGGATGCCGCCGGAAACGATGAGCTGCACCTTGCCCATCATGTCGAGGTCTTCCAGCGCATCCACTGCCTGACGCACCGCTGCCAGCGTGGGGATGCCGACGTGTTCGATGAAGCAGGTCTGGGTCGCCGCGGTGCCGCCCTGCATGCCGTCGACCACCACCACGTCGGCGCCGGAATGCACCGCGAGCTTGACGTCGTTGAAGGTGCGGGTGGCGCCGACCTTGACGTAGATCGGCTTCTCCCAGTCGGTCAGCTCGCGCAGTTCCTGGATCTTGATCGCCAGGTCGTCGGGGCCGGTCCAGTCGGGATGGCGGCAGGCCGAGCGCTGGTCGATGCCGGCCGGCAGCGTGCGCATCTTCGCAACGCGCGGCGACACCTTCTGCCCCAGCAGCATGCCGCCGCCGCCGGGCTTGGCGCCCTGGCCGATCACCATCTCGATGGCGTCGGCGCGGCGCACGTCGTCCGGGTTGAAGCCGTAGCGCGACGGCAGGCACTGGTAGACCAGGGTCTTCGACGACTGCCGCTCCTCCTGCGTCATGCCGCCGTCGCCGGTGGTGGTCGAGGTGCCGACCTCGGTCGCGGCGCGCCCCAGCGCCTCCTTGACGTTGGCGGACAGCGAGCCGAAGCTCATGCCGGCGATGGTGATCGGGATCTCGAGCTCGATCGGTTTCTTCGCGAAGCGGGTGCCGAGCACGGTTTTGGTCGAGCACTTCTCGCGATAGCCCTCGAGCGGATAGCGCGACAGCGACGCGCCGAGGAAGACCAGGTCGTCGAAGTTCGGCAGCTGGCGCTTGGCGCCCATGCCGCGGATTTCATAGAGGCCGTGCGCCGCGGCGTTGCGGATATAGGCGATGGTCTTGCTGTCGTAGCCGAAAGATTCCTCTTTGGCGACAGGTTTGGAATGGTCGTTGCTGCTCATGTCAGTACTCCTGATCCGCGTCGGCGTTCCAGTGATAAAGGCTGCGGGCCGAGGCCACGCGCTTGAAGTCCTTGGGGTCGTGCTGCATGCCTGCCGCATCGAGCAGCGACTTGACGGCGGCGTAGTCGGCCTCGCTCATCGGCTCGATCTGCGCGTCGGCGCCGAGCGACTTGATGCTGCCACGCACGTAAAGCACCGCCTCGTACAGCGAATCGCCGAGCGCATCGCCGGCGTCGCCGCAGATCACCATGCGGCCGGCCTGCGCCATGAAGGCAGAAAAGCTGCCGACCGAACCGCCGACGACGATGTCGCCGCCCTTCAGCGAAATACCGCAGCGCAGGCCGGCGTCGCCGTCGATCACCAGGAGGCCGCCGTGCATCGAGGCGCCGGCGCCGTTGGAGGCGAAGCCCTTCACATGCACGCGGCCGGACATCATGTTCTCGGCCACCCCGGTGCCGGCGCTGCCGAAGATCGTGACCGTGCCGGTTTTGTTCATGCCGCCGGCGTAATAGCCGGCGTGCCCGTGCACGTCGACTTCGACTGGACAGTCGAGGCCGACGGCGATGTTGTGCGCGCCGTCCGGATTCGTCACCACCACCTTCTGCACGCCTTTGGCCGGAGCGTCCCGATGGAGGAAGGAATTCAGCTCGCGCAGGGGCGTTTGCGCGAGGTCGAAGCTCATGCGTTCCATACGTACATCTCCTCGGGGGCCGGCTCGAATACCCGGGCATGCTTGATGTCGGGCAGATGGGCCAGCGAACGGAATTCGGAGGCGATCGCGACGTAGTCGTCGGTTTCCGCCACCACCGCCGGCTTGCAGGCGAAGGGGTCGCGGATCAGGGCCAGCTTGTCCGCCGTGCCCATGAGGAAGGTGTAGAAACCGTCGAGTGCCTCGAAGCCTTTCTGCAACGCGGTTTCCAGATCGTCGCCCTCGCGCAGCCGCCATTCGAGAAAACGGCAGGCGGCCTCGGTGTCGTTGTCGGTTTCGAAGCGGATGCCGTGCGGCTCCAGCATGCGGCGTACGCCGTAGGGGTTCGACAGCGAGCCGTTGTGCACCAGGCAGAAATCCTCGCCGGCGGTGAACGGATGGGCGCGGTCCGGCGTCACTGCCGACTCGGTCGCCATCCGTGTGTGGCCGACCAGATGGCTGCCGGCGAGCCCGCTGAAGGCATAGCGTGCGGCCACCTCGGCCGGCGTGCCGATGTCCTTGTAAAGATCGATCGCGCGCCCGGTGGAGAGGATGTGCAGCTTGGGATGGCGCTCCTTGATCCAGCGCTTGACCGGCTCGGGCGCGATGGCCGCGGTGAGGATGGCGTGGTTGCCCTGCGCCGTGATCGTCGCATCAATTCCAAGATGCTCCTTCAGCTCATGGCCGAGGCCGAGCCAGTTGAAGTCCGCGCCTTCCTCGCACATCCCCGAATACAGGCTGATCTTGCGCATGTTCTCCGCCAGCGGTTCGGTGAACACGGCGAGTCCGGCCGAATCGGGTCCGCGCTCGGTCATGCCGATCAGCATCGGCACCATCAGTTCGCCGAGGCGGGATCTCAACGCCGGCTTCTTCACCAGCAATCCAACAATTCCACACATGGCAAAGTCCTTTCAGAAAAATTCCAGGTAGCTGTCGACTTCCCACTCGGAAACGTGGCGCATGTATTCGACCCATTCCATGTGCTTGAGCTTGAGAAATTCGTCGGCGACCGGTCCCAGCGCGCCGCGGATCACCTTGTCCTTTTCCAGCGCGGTGAGCGCCTCGTGCAGGTTCTGCGGCAGGATGCCGATCTTTTCCTTCTTCAGTTCGGCGGCCGAGAGTTCGTAGAGGTTCATGTTGTGCGGCTCGCCCGGGTCGAGCTTGTGCTCGATGCCGTCGAGGCCGGCGGCGATCACCGCGGCGGTGGCGAGGTAGGGGTTGCAGGCGCCGTCGGGCAGGCGCAGCTCGAGCCGGCCGCCGGGCACGCGCACCATCGACGAGCGGTTGTTGTCGCCGTAGCTGATGTAGGCCGGCGCCCAGGTCGCACCGGTCAGCGAGCGGCCGACGACCAGGCGCTTGTAGGAGTTCACCGTCGGCGCGCAGATCGCAGCCAGCGCCGGGCCATGCTTGAGCAGGCCGGCGGCGAACTGGTAGGCCAGCGGCGAGAGGTCGAGGCCGCGCGTGTCCTTCTTGTCGAGGAACAGGTTCTTCTTCCCGTCCGACAGGCTCATGTGCATGTGCATGCCGTTGCCCGGCCGGTTGGCGAAGGGCTTGGGCATGAACGAGCAGATCAGGCCCATCTCGCTGGCGATCTCGGCGGCCGCCATCTTGAAGAAGATGTAGTGGTCGCACGAAGTCAGGCAATCGGCATAGGTGTAGTTGATCTCGAACTGGCCGTTGGCGTCCTCATGGTCGACCTGGTAGACGTCGATGCCGACCGCGACCAGGCTGTCCACCAGCTTGTCGAGGAAGGCGCGCGAGCGCGACAGGCCCTTGTAGTCGTAGCAGGGCTTGGCCAGGGTGTCGCTGTCCTCGCACGGCACGATCTGGCCTGCAACGCTGCGCTTCAGCAGCGAAAATTCGGGCTCGAGGCCGGTCATGAAAGTCATGCCCAGCTTGTCGAGGCGGGCGATCTGCTTTTTCAGCGTGACGCGCGCATCAAAATCCCACGGCTTGCCGTGCACGTGGCCGTCGCAGACGATGCGTGCATAGCCGGGCTGCCACGGCACCAGCGACAGCGTGGAGAGATCGCCGACGGCCATGTAGTCGGGGCCGTGCGGTTCGATGCCGAGTCCCCACACCGCGAAGCCGGCAAAACCGGCACCGGCGTTGAGGATGTCCTCGAAGTGCGCGGCCGGCACCGACTTGGCCTTGGCCGTGCCGTGAATATCCACGAACTGGGCCAGCACAGACTTGACGTTGTTCTTGGCGAGGAATTTCTTGGCTTCTGCAAGATTCATGCTGTGACCCCCTGATTGCATGGATGACCGGGTTGCGTGAGTTCGCCGGCGACGCCGGCCAGCGTTTCGAAAAACCATTCGCCGTAGGTGCCGTCGCACCAGATACGGCAACACGGCATGCCGCCTTCCTCACCCGGAATGACGGTGACGCCGACGCCGGCCATCGAGGTCAGCACCACCGGACGCGCAGCCAGATCGAGCGCGCGGAAGTCGACGCTGCAGGTTTCCAGCAGCAGCTCGTTGAGGCGCGCGCCGTGCAGCACCAGCGCCGTGTCCTGGCGCAGCACCGGATAGACACCGGGCACGAGCGGTGCGGCGAGCTTCGCAGCCTCCGATCCATCGACGAGGAATTCAGTGAGGCCAAGGCGCGCGATGAGCCCCCCGGGCAGCGGCAGCCAAGTGTTGGGCGCGCGCGGCACCGGCAGGTCGAGCGCGGCGAGCCAGGCGGCGGCGCCCGGGCCCTTCACCCCGGCGCGCGGCGTGCGCGAGACGTTTTCAAAAGTGATCGCGCTCATGTCGCCTCCTTTTGCCGCAGGTTGTCGGGGTCGTAGAAAGGCGTCTTCACCACATTTGCGGTGACCATCGATCCATCCGACAGGCGAATCGAAAACTTCTGGCCCGCCTGCGCTATGTCCGGCTGCACATAGGCAAGTCCGATGTGGCGAGACAGCGACGGCGACCAGGCGATGCTGGTGACGCGGCCGGCGATGTCGCCGTTTTCGATCACCAGATGGCATTCCTTCGGCGCTTCGCCCGCATGGTCGGCAGACAGCATGAAACCCACCAGTTGCTGGCGGCGCGGCTTGCCGGCGATGGCCTTGAGGCTGCGCTGGCCGACAAAGAAGGGCTTGTCCATCTTCACCGCCCAGTCGAGCGCCGCCTCGCCAGGCGTGGTGAGGCCGTCGGTATCCTGGCCGATGATGAGGTGGCCTTTCTCCAGCCGCAGCAGGCGCTGCGCCTCGACGCCGAAGGGACGGATACCGTGCGCCTGACCGGCTTTCATCAGCGCGTCCCACACCGCCGCGCCGTGTTCGGCGGGCACGTGGATTTCGACGCCCCATTCGCCGACGAAGCCGACCCGCAGCAGCCGCGCCGGCACGCCGGCGACGCTGCCCTCGCGCACCGCGAGGTAGGGGAAGGACAGGTCGGCGTCGGTGAGGCTGGCGAGCACCGTCTTCGCCTTGGGCCCGGCGAGGTTCATCACCGCCATCGCGCCGGTCAGGTTGACGATGCCGCAGTCCAGTTTCCACAGCGTGTTCCAGCGCGACAGTTCGCGGTATATCAGCGCCGCGCCCGAGGTCGTGGTGGTGAAATAGAAGTGATCGTCGGCCAGCCGCGCGACCACACCGTCGTCGATCACCACGCCGGACTCGTCGCACATCACGGCGTAGCGCGTCATGCCGACCTTGAGCCCGACGTACTTCGAGATGTACACGCGCTCGAGGAACTCGGCCGCCTGCGGGCCGCGTATTTCCAGCTTGCCAAGGGTGCCGACGTCGATCATGCCGACGCCGTGGCGTACCGCCCGCACCTCGCCCTCGATGCATTCCTCGCGGGATTGGCCGGCGACCGCGTAGTACTCGGGCCGCTGCCACGCCCCGGCCGGCATCCACACCGCGCCGGCGGTTGCGTGAATGGCATGCATCGGGGTGCGCCGCTCGGGGGTGAAGCCGCGGCCGGCCAGATGCGACATCGGAACCGGATGGAAGAACGGCCGCGCGGTGGTGGTGCCGACTTCGCCCGGCGTCGAGCCGGTGGCGCGCGCCAGCACCCGCAGTGCGTTCATGTTGGAGTGCTTGCCCTGGCTCGGCCCCATGCCGACGGTCGAGTAGCGCTTCATCAATTCAATATTGTCGAAGCCCTCCTGGATGGCGTTCTCGAGGTCGGCGAGCTGCAGGTCCTCGTCGAAGTCGATGAAGTTCTTGCCCTTGGGGTGCGGCACGATGGGCCAGGGGTGGGTCGGCGAAGCGGTCTCGGCGGGCACGCTAATCGCCTTCATCGTGCCGAAGCCGCAATGCGCCGCCGCCGCGCTGCCGGCACACTCGCCGTCGAGCAGGCGGGATTCAGGCTCATGCACGCCGTTGACGCGGCCGCAGGCGAAGACGCCGTCAGGCAGGGTATCGGGAACGAACTGGTGCACGCCCGCGTCGTAGCGCATCTTCGTCCCGGCCTGGTAGAGCAGCGGCGCGGCGGGCGCCCAGCCGACGCTCACGAGGATGCCGTCGCAGGGGATTTCCGTCACCGGCGCCGCCGTGTTCACGGGTGCAAGCTTCACGCCTGCGACGCGCTTGCCATCGGCGGCGGGCAGCGCCTCGACGATGGCGTGTCCCGCATGCAGCGGGATGCCGCGCGCAGCGAGCACAGCCACCTGCTCGGTGGGTACCGCCTCGCGCAGGTCGATCACCGCCGCCACCTCGATGCCCGCATCAATGAAATCCGCCAGCGCCCGGTAGGCGTCGGCGTTGGCGGCGAGCACCACGACGCGCTGCGCCGGACGCACCGCGTAGCGCCGGATCAGGCGCTGCGCCGCCGAGGCCAGCATGATCCCCGGCAGGTCGTTGTTGCGGAACACTGCCGGCTGCTCGTAGGCACCCGCCGCGACGACGACGGCACGGGCACGCATCTTGGAGATGCGGTCGCGCTCGACCAGCGGCACCCAGTGGTCGGCGTAGTAGCCGGCGGCACAGGTATCGGTAAAGACGCGGATATTGGGATGCGTCGTGACCTTGCTGATCAGTTCCGTCGCGCCGTGCGTGCTGCCGCCGAGCCGCGCGTTCTCGTCGACCAGCACCACGTCCGCCCCCTGTTCCGCTGCCGCCAGCGCGGCGCTCAAGCCAGACGGCCCGGCACCGACCACCAGCACGTCGCAGAAGCCGTAGCGCTTGGGCGTGCGCAGGCGCGGGGTGGAAAAGTCAACCCGCCCCAGCCCGGTCATCGCGCGGAACATGCGCTCCCACAACGGGAACAGCCGTTTGCTGTGGAAGGCCTTGTAGTAGAAGCCGACCGGCAGGAAGCGGGCGAACCAGCCGAGGAAGCGGCCGGCATCGCGTTCCAGCGAGCCGTAGGTGTTCACTGCGGTGAGCGACATGCCGGCTTGCAGTGGCGTCGCGTCGGCGCGCACGTTGGGCGTGCCGCCCGCCTGCATCAGCGCGTTGACGTCGTGGTTGGCGGCGGACAGGATGCCGCGCGGGCGGTGGTATTTGAAGGAATGGCCGAGCACGCGGACGCCGCCGGCCCACAGCGCGCTGGCGATGGTGTCGCCTTCGAAGCCCGTGTATCCACGGCCCTCGAAACGGAAGCCGTGCGGCTTGCTGCGGACGATCCATTCGCCGGATTGGGGAGGCAGACGCATCTCAGTTGTCCCCCGCATATAAATAGGTGCGCACGATCACGTCGCGCGCGGTATCGCGTTCGGCGACGAACCAGGTATTGGACGGCGTGTGGCACCACCACTCGCGTTTCACCCCCGGCGAGCCGTTGCGGTTGAACACGTAGTCGGCCCAGGCGTCGTCGCTGCAGGTCGTGGGGTCGGGCATGGGACGGATCTCGCCGCCGTAGGCGAATTCCGAAATGGCGCGCGGGCCGTTGACGGGGCAGGTCATGATCTTCATCTCAGTGGCCCACCGAGGCGGCACCCTTTTCGCCGGTCAATTCGAAATTGCGGAAACGGTCGAGCGTGAAGCCGGTGATGAGGTCGTGGTTGCGGTCGTGGGCGACGGTATACGACATCGTCTTGCCGCAGACAGGGGTGGCCTTGAAGCCCCAGGTGCCCCAGCCGCCGTCGAGGTAAAAGCCTTCGACCGGCGTCCTGCCCATGATGGGCGCGAAGTCCGGCGTCATGTCGGCCATGCCGGCCCACTGGCGCATCACCTTGACGTTCGACAGGAAGGGGAACATGTCGAGCATGTGCGCCGACAACCCCTCGGGGAAGTCGAAGGTCGAGCGCGTGCTCTGCACTTCATACGGATCGAGCGACGCGCCCATCACCAGTTCGCCGCGCGCCGACTGGCTGATGTAGACGTGCAGGCTGCCGGACACCAGGATGGGATCGAGCCAGGGCTTGACCGGCTCGCTGACCATGGCCTGCAGTGGATGGATATAGATTGGCGAGCGGATACCCACCATGTCGAGGACGCGCGGCGTCGATCCGGCGACCGCGCACAGCACCTTGCCGGTGGAAATATTGCCGCGATTGGTGCGCACCCCGGTGACCTTGCCGCCGACCACGTCGATGCCGAGCACCTCGGTGCGCTGGTGGATTTCAACCAGATCG
>JAKBJA010000195.1 GCA_021836225.1 Pseudomonadota bacterium
GCTGAGTGATTTGATCTTGCGCGTGCGTGAGCAGGTCTGCCTTGACGGCCAGATGAAGCCCGAAGATTTCAAGGTCTATCTGGTGGCGCATTCGATGGGAGGTCTGGTATGTCGCTGCTTTCTGCAGAACGGTGCGGCCGGCAGCAACGAGGCGCGCAAGCTCGTCGACAAGGTTTTCACGTACGCCACCCCGCACAACGGCATCGAGATGGCCGGCATAAACGTTCCCGGCTTCTTCGATCTCTGGGACATGGACAACTTCAGCCGCAGCGAAATGCGCAAGTACCTCGACATCAAGGACAAGAATGTCGAGGTCAACTCGCTCGACGGAAAATTCGATCCGAAGCGGTTTTTCTGTCTGGTGGGAACGAACAGCAGGGACTATGACGTGGCACGCGGGGCCTCCCGGCTGCTCGCCGGCGAACTGAGCGATGGGCTCGTGCGTATCGAGAACGCCTATGTGACGGGCGCGCCGCGCGCCCACGTCCATCGCAGCCACAGTGGTGCCTACGGCATCGTGAATTCCGAGGAGGGCTTCCAAAATCTCTACAGATTTCTGTTCGGAGACGTCAGCGTCGACGGGCTGCTGGCGATCGAAGCGTTGCCGCTACCACCGACGACCTGGCTACAGAAGATGCTCGGAACGAAGATCGGGTACTACTTCGAGGTCGTGGTCGCCACCCGGGGGGCGCTTGATTTCGACCTCACCCGGCGCACCATCGCAAACAATAGCGCCATGCTGCGATTGCGCTCCGAGATATTTGAAGACGACGGCACCCTGAAGGCGGATGCACGCCATCCGCACCTGTTCTCGACCTTCCTCGATTTGTCGAAGCGCCCGCCGGACAGCAAGGAAATGATGTTCACGATTCAGCTTTGGGTGTCGATGATCACGTATACGGGCGAGGACGCACCCCCAGATCAACACTACGTCCCTGGCGAGTATCTGTTCCGCGACACAATCGTGGTCAGCGCCATCCCACCGTCAGACAAGTCTGCGTCCTGGCAGGTCAGCTTTGTCCTGGCCGATAGTGGGTGGTCGGGTGCGAAAAGGGCACCCGCGGATGGAATGAAGGATGAGCAGGGGAAGCCTTATGTTGCGATACCGCTCGAAAACAAGAAGGGTTTCAAGGCGACTTTGCGGCTATACGGCTCACATTGGGAGTAGCCGCACCTGCTCTGTTTTAAGGTATCGCCCCGGGATGACAGATGCGCATGAAAAACATCCAGAACTCGCTGCTGCGATCTAATCTTCATTGTAGAACTGCAGCTGGTTGCGTCCGGCCGACTTGGCTTTGTACATGGCTTGATCGGCTCGCCTGAGCAGCTGGTCGGCGCTTGCCTTGTGGCCGCAAAATGTCGTGACGCCTATGCTGGGCGTACTGTTGCATATGTGCTCTCCCAACCGATAAGGCTGGGAAAGCGTGCCCAGGATATTGCTGCTCAACTCCGCAGCTTCTGCCGCGGCTTCGCCGGCACTGTTCCCAAGATTTTCCAGGATGACGACGAATTCGTCGCCGCCCAGCCGGGCAACGGTATCGCTTTCCCTGACGCCTGCAAGCAGACGGCTCGAGACCTCCATGAGAACCTGATCGCCCGCCTCATGGCCGAGCGTATCGTTGATCGTCTTGAAATTGTCCATATCAATGAATAGCAGCGCACCATGCCGGCCGGTGCGCTCGCTGATGGCGAGTTGATGATCGAGGCGATCAAGGAAAAGGCGACGGTTTGGCAGCCCGGTCAAGGTGTCGTTGAAAGCCAGGTCGCGGATCATGATTTCGGCGGCCTTGCGCTCGGTTATGTCGAAGATGAGGCCGTCGAGCCATCGCGCCTCGCCGGTCTGGTCAGAGGTGACGCGGCCTCGTTCATTGACCCAGCGAGTGAAGCCATTGGTGGCCTTGATGCGGTACTCGATATTGTAAGCGCTCCGCCTGGCGATCGCTTCGGCAATTGCTTCGCTGACCTTGATCTTGTCATCTGGATGGATCAGATGGTCATAGGAGAGCTCTCCTGACAGAAAGCGTTCGGGCGGTTCACCCGTCAGCGGCCGGATCCCGTTGCTGAGTTGTAGCACGGGCAAGCTTGACCCCGCCTTGGAACGAAACACCGCGCCCGGTATGTTTTCGACCAGGGACTTGTAGCTTTCGAGGATGTGTTCCAGCCGTGCAGCCGCCCCGCGCATCTTGCGACGATGCCGCGCGTTCATGTACAACACGGAAAACAGCAGCAGGTCGAGTGCCAGGCCGCCGAAAAGAATCAGCTTGGGCTGGCTGCTCTGTGTGCTGGTCTCGAATTTATTGCTGCTTCGGAAGCGCGCTACCCATGCGTGCCCTCCGATTTCGAGCGTCATGTCGATCATGTGCCGCGCAGTGCGGCCAGATCCTTCGGAGGAATAAAGCAGGTTCTCCGGCGCAGGCTTGCCGTCGTACAACTCGATTTCAATAATCTGGCCGGGGACGTTAAAAATCCCCTCCATGAGATCGAATGAGCGAAACGGGCTATACACAAAACCGATCAGCGCATCTCGTCGCGCCGCTACCGTGTCACGTGGCATGTTGCCGTGATAGACGGGAAAATAAATCAGGAATCCGGGCTGCACCTCGGTACCCGTTTCCTGTACCAGCGTGACCTTTTTAGTCAGCGCGGGCTGGCCTGTATCGCGAGCGCGTTCCATGGCTTGCCGCCGCACGGGATCGGAAAACATATCGTAGCCAAACGCGCGCAGATTGCGCCCGGTAAAAGGCTCGATATACACAATGCTGCTGAGCATGTCGCGATTGCCTGGGGGGGTGATCGAGTAATCCGGAAAGCCTTCCGCACGGATGGATCGCTCATGCGCGTTTCTGGCTTCCTTGGGCACCATCAAAGCGAAGCCGGTCCCAAGGATTCCGGGAAGGGTTTTATCGAGTTCAAGCATCTCGACATAGGCTCGCCATTCCTCGCGGCTTGGTATGCCGTTCGCCGCAAAAAGCGCTGCGCCCCCGCGCAGAACCTGCTCGTAATCCTCCATGCGAGTGATCAGAATGTTCTTATGCTTTTCTGTCACACGGAGAAAATTATCTTTCTCGCGCTGGAGGAATTCCGTTTCCGAATGTCGCCATAACCCGACCGTGAGCAGCGCTGTCAGTAACAGCACACCCCATGCTGTAGCCTTACGATCAAGAAGATGGCCGATTCGCTTTCCGGCCGACGTCATGGTCGTGAATAACGCGGCGTTTAAAGCATGCAAGCTTCTCCCCCCGTTTTCAACGGCAGGTGCTTCGGCTGGCGTTCCCCCGATGGGCGAATATTCCGCCACGAGTGCCTGGCGGGCCAATTTTGCGGGACCAACTCGATTCATGCTCTTGCCTATCGCACCCTTTACTGGCGCGATCATGCAAGGTCGCAATCGCAATTGCTGTAGGAAAATTCTGATTAGCCCTTACTCTGGACAGGCCGAATGCCCACAAAAAGGTGGGGGCTGGGGTTAAGCTGATGGCTGCGCTTGCGGGTGTCAGGCCGCAGCCATCGCCTGCTTGCGATACTTGTTGAGATCGCGCACGTTCTCGAATGTCTGCCCCAGAAGATTAGACAGGTTGCGCAGGATGCCGCTCCAGGTGGTGCGCCACCGCGATTACTGGGATGCGGCCGAGGAGCTCTACGCCCGTTTGCCGATGCTGAAATGGCTGATGCGCGGGCTCGCGCGACAGGCTGCTGCGCCGCTGTGAGCGCCATATTCTCTGGGCTGGGCTAGTGGCATAATCAAATCTCCTTACACGGAGGAGTCCAATAACGATGAATGCCGAACGCCCCCCCCTTGTCGCGCCCAATACGTTTACCCTGAGCGAGGGCGAACTGATCGCCCTGCAGGCCCAGGCTGCGCAGGCAGCGGGCTTGCCGGAAGTCCGTTTTCGCGATCATTTGCACAATGGCTCCAATGCGCCCGAGCTTGCCGTCATCCCGGCGGGCACCTTCGAATACGGCGCAGCGCCTGAGGAGTCGGCGCCGGACCAGGATCGCCCGCGCCGGTCCGCGCTGATCGAACGCAGCTTTGCGATCGGGGTGAATCCGGTCACCACCGAGGAATTCGAGGCCTATGCACGCGCGACCGGCTGGAAGCCGCGCGAGGATCTGCTGTGGCTGTCGGGCCGCATGCCGGTGATCGATGTGCGGCAGACCGATGCGCGCGATTACTGCGAATGGCTGTCGCGCGAGACGGGCCAGCGCTATCGACTTCCCACTGAAGTGGAATGGGAATATGCCTGCCGCGCCGGTGCCGCCACGGCCTACCCTCACGGTGACAGCATCGGCCCGGACAGCGCGGTATACAACGTCGACAAGGACCTGAGCCACCCCAAAACCCCGCGTTCGCTGGCGAGCCGCCTTGCGCGCTGCGGCGCCAAGGAAGTCGGCGGGCTGCGGCCCAACCGCTGGGGCCTGCGCGACATGCCGGGCAACGTGTGGGAATTCACCTCCAGCCCCTGGACCCCCGACCACGCCAGCCTGCCCGAGCGCCCCCAGCCTGGCAGTCCGCAGGCCGTCGTCACCAAGGGCGGCTCCTGGTTCGACGGCCCCGAATGCTGCCGTCCTGCTTCCCGCTGTCGCCGACTGGAAAACGAACTGGATATCAATCTGGGGTTTCGGGTTGTACGCGAACTGTAGCCCGTCGGCGCGGCGCAGGCTCCGCTTGCGCCGCGCCGGGTCAAACGTGCAGTACAGGCAACGAACATCAAATAACTAGAAAAGTCCCGCATGTCCGGCCTTCCTGTGGAAACCGATACGTTCATCGCCGAGCTCGATGCCGCCGTCGAGGCGCACATGAACTGGACCCGCCGGATTCTCCGCTGCGCCGTGCTGCGCTCGACTCCCGGCGGAGATGTGCTCGATCCCATGGCACATACCCTGTGCCGTTTTGGCGCCTGGTTTACCGCAAACCGGGTGGAATTCGAGTCACTCGATGCTTCAGCGGCGCGGCGCGTGGAGATTGTGCACCAGTCCATGCATGACGCCATCCGTTCACTGTGCGCCCAGGTCCTGGCCGGGCAGCCGGGGCTGAACGACGATCTCGACGCATTCGAGGCGTCGCAGGCCGAACTGATCAACCTGCTGGCCAATTTCAAGACCCTGATCCTGTCCAACGCGGTGCGCCAGGATCCGCTGACCGGGCTGCCTTTGCGCTACAACATCGATAGTGACTTCGCCCTGTATCAGAAGGAAGCACGTCGCAATCGCAGCCTGCTGTATGTGGTGATGATCGATGTGGATCATTTCAAGCCGATCAACGATACCTACGGGCATCAGGTGGGCGACCTGGTGTTGCGCCACGTCGCCAACACCCTGAAGCAGGGCTTGCGCGGCGACGAGCCACTGTATCGTTTCGGGGGGGAGGAATTTCTCTGGCTGCTGAAATGCAAATCTGCCGAAGAGGCCAGGAAATCCACGCGCCGCATTCTGGCGTCCGTCGGCACCACCCCGGTGCCGATAGACGACGAAGAAACCCTGAGGCTGACCATCACCATGGGGCTGGCGCTGGCCGGTGAGATGGAGGATCTGTCCAGCGCCATCAAGCGTGCCGACATGGCGCTGTACGAAGGCAAGCAAAGCGGGCGCAATCGTTACGTCATCGCCGAGTCCTGACGCACTTCACGACACGCCGCTTCAAAGCGCCAGCTCTTCCTTCGACTGCAGGATCGCCTGCGCCAGCCGCAAACCGCTTTCCCACGCCCGCTCGACGCCCACCCCGGCGATGCCGTCGCCGATCAGCGCGACGCGATTCTCGCGGTCACCCAGCCAGAAGCCTTCCGTTACGGTTTCCGGGCGGGCATACCGCCACAGGTGGGACGCCTCGATCTCGACCGGCCACGGCAGCCCCAGCAGGCCCATCAGGGCCGAGGCCGCACGATTGCTGGCTTCCATCTCCGAAGCTTCAAGATAGGTTTCGGCAAATTCATGGCTGCTGTGCACCGCCCACAGGCCGGGGCCGTCGCTGGTCTGGCGCACCGCCAGGTTCAGCAGGTGGTCGTCGAACTTGATCACGTCCGCCGCAGGGCCGCCTTCCCAGCGCATCAGGAAGGACCAGATCGGGCGATAGCGCACGTCGCCCAGACGCTCGCGCAGCAGCGGCAGCGCATCGAGCAGGGGAATGGCCTGCGGCGTGGGCACGCTGCAGATCACGCAGTCGTAATCGCCTTGCACCTCGCCGTTTTCCAGCACGAGGGTGCGCGGCTGCAAGGCGACGACCCGCGACCCGGTATGCAGCCGGGCGCTGCCGAGCAGGTGGCGAACCAGTTGCGACGGTTCGATCGTGGGCCGGTAATGGTTCTGCATCTGCGCCTGCGCCCACGAGATGGTGGCACGTCCCTGCCAGATGTCGCCGCGTACGGGTGCCACCCAGCCCTGGCGCACCCAGTCGCGCAGCTGGCTGCGAAAGGGGTCGCGCTTGGCAGAAATGAAGGGCGTGCCGAGTGTGGCCCAGCCCTGGTCGGTGCGCCGCGTCGACAGGCGGCCGCCTGCCCCGCGCGCCTTGTCGAACACGTCTACTTCCCAGCCTGCCGCAGCGAGCGTGCCTGCGCAACTGGCGCCGGCGATCCCTGCCCCGACAATGCCTGCACGGAGCGTGGTTCTTGACGCTTTATCCGAAGGTGTATCCCTTGGGACAGCGTCGATAGAACCACGGCCTACCCCTTGCGGGTGAAGTTTTGCCATCTCTGTTTACCTTGATTTGACCGCGTGACGGCCATCTAAATGTTATTTAGCGTGATGCGAACTCTATCAGCAAATTATTAAGTACCGATACCAAAGGCCCTGCTCCGTCTGGTGAGGTTGACTCAGGCCAGGTCTTTCTGCATGGCCACGTGGGGAATGCCGGCCTCTTCATATTCCCGGCCGACAACGACGAAACCTGCGCGGGCATAAAACCCGGCCGCGTGCGTCTGGGCGCTGAGCCGCAACAGCGTGTGGCCATGCATGCGCGCCACCTTCACGGCCGCATCCAGCAGGGCACGGCCGACACCGCGCCCGCGCCAGACCGGCAGTACGGCCATGCGGCCGAGATGACCGTCGGGCAGCAGGCGCGCGCAGCCGATGGGCATACCCTCATCGGCGGTGGCCAGGAAATGCACCGACGCTTCGTCGTGCCCGTCCCATTCCATCACCTCGGGCACGCCCTGCTCGTCGATGAACACCGTGCGCCGAATCGAGGCGAGGCGTGGCGCATCGTGCACCCAGTCGGTTTCGGCAATCTTGAACGCCGCCATGATCAAACGCGTGCGAAGCGGCGCGCGGCGCGATGGCCGCGTGGCGCCTCCACGCCGCGCAACGCCCACAGTCCGGCGACGAAATAGCTGCCGGTGATGAGCAGAGACTGGCGATGGTCGCCCTGGGTGATCCAGCTGGCGGCGCCATAGGTCAACGGACCCAGGATCGACGCCAGTTTCACCGCCAGCCCCCACAGGCCGAAGAACTCGGCCTGCTGCGCCGGCGGCGCGAGCAGGCCGACCATCGCGCGTCCCGCCGACTGCGACGCGCCCATGCACAGTCCGGCCAGGTTGGCGGCGACCCAGAACATGCGTTCGTCGGGCGCGGCCCAGGCCAGCAGCACCATCGCGATCCAGCCGGCGAGCGTCAGCGCGATCGCCCGCACGTGGCCGATGCGGTCCTGCACATGGCCGAACACGAAGGCGCCGAGCGCAGCCGTGACGTTGACCACCAGCACCAGCTGGATCGTCTGCCGGGTGTCGAACCGGAACACCTGGCTGGCGTAGATCGCCGCCAGCGTGATGACCGCCTGGATGCCGGCCTGGTACAGCACGGTGCAGACCAGGAAGCGCCTGAGGTCAGGCAGACGTTCAAG
>JAKBJA010000117.1 GCA_021836225.1 Pseudomonadota bacterium
CAGCAGGACCTCACGCCCTCACAGGTGATGCGGCGCTTGATTCGTCAATACATCATGGAAAATGCGGGCGACCGTGAGTTGCCCGCGTGGCTGACCGCCGCGACATTGCGCGGCGAGAAGTGAAATGAGGTAGGCCGGCCTGCTGGGGCCGTGTGATCAGAACTCGTTGCGGATGCGCTTGTAGCCCTTGACCAGTTCATGGTTGGCCTGGGCCACGCTTTCGGAGAAGTCGGCGGCCTGCGGCGAGACGCGTTCGATCGTCGCCAGGTCGGCATCGGAGTGGATGTTCGCGGTGGACGGGATATAGAAGCCCGGCGGCACGGTGCAGCCTTCCACCACCGAGTTGTGGCGGACGACCGAGCCTTCGCCCACGATGCAATTGAACAGCACCGAGTTGAAGCCGATGAATACGTTGTCGCCCACGGTACAGGGGCCGTGCACGATCGAGCGGTGGGCGATGGAGGAACTGCGTCCGATGGTGACGCCGCCGCCGGCCTTGCAATGGATGACCACGCCGTCCTGGATGTTGGAGTTGGCGCCGATGACGATGGGCTCCATGTCGCCATTCGCATCCACTTCGTCGGCGCGGATCACGGCATAGGGGCCGATGAACACGTTTTCCTCGACGATGATCCTGCCGCACAGAATGGCGGTGGGGTCGACGAAGGCGGTTTCATGCACGATGGGCAAATGCCCGGATGGGTTTTTGCGGATCATGATTGGCGTGTTTCTCCGTTGGGAAGGCGTTGATGGCAGATGGTGAAGGCGCGCACGGGGCAATTCCGGCAAATCTCGTTGTCGAGTTTCGGGTAGAGGATCTCGGCGGCGCGGGTTTTGGCGGGGAACAGGTTTTGTTCGCCGATTTCCTCCATGAAATGGCCCCCTCTCAGCGTGTCCGCCAGGCTGTCCTTCATGCGATAGAAAGACAGGCTGCCGCCGATCTTCCGCCGCTGGCGCGCCGCCTCGGCCAGGAACTCGGCCCCGGCAAGATCGACGAAGTTGATGCCGCTGGCCATCACGACCAGGTGCTTGCGATCGGGCTCCGTTTCCTCGAGTTCCTGCAGTTGCTGCTGCAGGTGCGCGACGGCACCAAAGAAGATCGAGCCGTTGATCCGCATCATTTTGATTTGCGGGCATTCCGGCCGGCCGTCGAGGGGCGTGTAGTGATAGCTTGCGGGGTCGGGATCGGGCAACACGGGTTCCAGCGCGGGGCGCGAGGTGCGGTACAGGTAGAACACCAGCGACAGGGCGATACCGAAGAAGATGCCCTTTTCCAGGTCAACCAGGGTGCCGATGAGCGTCACCCACAGGACAACGGTTTCCTGCCGGCTGATTTTGGGCAGCAGGCTGATGTGGTGGAAGTCGATCAGGCCCCAGGCGACCAGGAACAGGATCCCGGCCATCGCCGCGTTGGGCAGGTAGGCGGCCAGGGGGGCCACCAGCAGCAGAATCACCACCAGGAACAGGGAGGCGAACACGGCGGCGAGCGGGGTGCGCGCGCCGGCCGCGTAGTTGACGCCGCTGCGGTTGAACGATCCGCTGGAGGCGTAGCTGGAGAAGAAGCTGCCGACCACGTTGGACAGGCCCTGGCCTACGAATTCCTGGTTGCCGTCGATGTGCTGGCCGGATTTGGTGGCGATGGCGCGCGAGATGGAGACCGCTTCGGTCAGTGCCAGCATCGTGATGATGAGCGCCGGGAACAGCATCTGGTTCAACGCGGCAAAGGAAAAGTCGGGCGCCGACAGCGGCGGCAGGCCGGCCGGCAGCGCGCCCACCGTCTTGATGTGGGTGACGTCGACGCCGTACTTCGCGTTCAGGGCCAGCGCCGCGAAACTGCCCACCAGCATGGCGGCAATCATGTAGGGAAATCGGGGAAAGAAGCGCTTGACCAGGATGCCCGAGGCCAGTGTGAGGACGGACACCGACGTGACGTAGGGATCGATTTCACCGATCTTGTGGACGAACAGGGACAGGATTTCGAAGAAGGGTGTGCCGCGCGGGATGTCCAGACCAAAGAAGTTCTTGATTTGGCTGCCCGCGATGAGCATGGCTGCGCCCGCGGTAAAGCCGATCACGACCGTATGGGATATGAAGTTGACCAGCACGCCCATGCGCGCCAGGCCAAGGATGAGCTGGAACACCCCGGTCATGAAGGTCAGGGTCAGCACCAGGCTGATGAACTCGGGCGAGCCGGGATGGGCAAACGGGCTCACCGACGCAAACACGGCGATGGAAATCGCGGTGGTGGGCCCGGACACCAGGTGCCACGACGAGCCGAACAGCGCACCGATGATGGCCGGCATCATCGCGGCGTACAGGCCGTATTCCGGCGGTAATCCGGCGATGGTGGCGAACGCCACCCCCTGGGGCAGCACGATGAGGGCGCCGGTCAGCCCGGCCATCGCGTCGTCGCGGGCGGTGCTGCCGTTGACCGACGGCCACCAGCGCATGAAGGGAAGCAACTTGTAGACCCAGAGGGGACAGACCAGTGAGGATTTGGAAAGTGTTTTTTGCATAGTGGCGATATTTTAAAGCATTCGCCGGGCATGACACAGCGGGCGCGGGCCGCGCATGGGGTTTGCGTTGCGGAAGCCTGTGCCGATTCGGCAGGGCGATCCGGGCCCCGGGTGGCGCTGCAAGCCCCGTCATCCCTGGACGCGGCCCGATCGCGGCAAGCTGCTTATGTGGCCGATGAAGGTATTCATTTGCGAACTGGTACGGTTGGCGTATAAAAAAGAAGTCAGTACCCCTAACCACAACCCCGAGGAGACTTCAAAATGGCGCACATCGTGATTTTAGGCGCAGGAATCGGCGGCATGCCCATGGCGTTCGAGATGCGGGAAAATGCACGGGCGGAAGACCGTGTCACGGTCATTTCGAATGTGCCGAATTTCCATTTCGTGCCGTCCAATCCGTGGGTGGCGGTGAACTGGCGCACGCGCGGGGATATCGAGCTGCCGATCGATCCCATCCTCAGGAAAAAGAACATCGATTTCATCCCGGTCGCGGCGAAGCGCGTGCACCCCGGCGAAAACCGCATCGAACTGGAAGACGGCCGCAGCATCGACTACGACTATCTGGTCATCGCCACCGGCCCCAAGCTGGCCTTCGACGAGGTCGAAGGTCTGGGGCCCAAGGGCCATACGCAGTCGGTCTGCACCGTCGACCACGCGGTGACCTCCAACGACAGCTGGCAGAAATTCGTCAAGGATCCCGGCCCCATCGTCGTCGGTGCGGTGCAGGGCGCCTCGTGCTACGGGCCCGCCTACGAGTTCGCCATGATCATGGAAACCGACCTGCGCCGCCGCAAGCTGCGCGACAAGGTGCCGATGACCTTCGTCACCGCGGAACCCTATATCGGCCATCTCGGCCTCGGCGGCGTGGGCGACTCCAAGGGCATGATCGAGTCGGCCTTCCGCGACAAGCACGTCAAGTGGATCTGCAATGCCAAGGTCACCAGGATCGAGGCGGGCAAGATGTTCGTCACCGAGGTGAACGAGGACGGCAGCGAGAAGAAGCAGCACGAACTGCCGTTCAAGTATTCGATGATGCTGCCCGCCTTCAAGGGCGTGGACGCGGTGTTCGGCATCGAAGGACTGACCAACCCGCGCGGTTTCATCCTGATCGATCCGTATCAGCGCAACCCCACCTTCAAGAACATTTTCTCGGTCGGCGTATGCGTCGCCATCCCGCCGGTCGAAGCCACGCCGGTGCCGACCGGCACGCCCAAGACCGGCTACATGATCGAGTCCATGGTCACCGCCACCGCACACAACATCCGCTCACTGCTGGACGGCAAGGAGCCTGCCGAGAAAGCCACCTGGAACGCGGTCTGCCTGGCCGACTTCGGCGATACCGGCATCGCCTTCGTCGCGCTGCCGCAGATTCCACCGCGCAACGTGAACTGGTTCTCCGAGGGGAAATGGGTGCACCTGGCCAAGATCGCCTTCGAGAAATATTTCCTGCGCAAGATCAAGAAGGGCAATGTCGGGCCCTTCTATGAAAATCTGACCCTGCGCGCGCTGGGGATTTCGAAACTCAAGGAGTGATGCGGGGACCTCGGCAGCCGCGTCAGCGGGACGCGTCGTCCGGTTTCGTTCCGGAGCCGGGGTGCAGCGCGATGACGGTGGCGGGCGCATCCGGTTTTTGACGCTCGGCGAGCAGCAGCAGCGCCTGATGGAACGCTCCCGGAAGGCGCTTCATGGTTTCGGCCGCCTGCGGAAGGTAATGCACCACCTCGAACGGCACGCGTTCGTCCAGCGATGCGCGCGCCTGGGGGCGGAAGTGCTGCCAGGCCAGTTCGACCCAAGCCTTGTTCTGGCTGTCGACGAAGATGAACTCCTCCGCATCCAGCACCGCCATGTACTGCATGCTGCGGATCGGCACGAACAGACAGGCGCCGGCACGCGCCAGCAGGGTGTGCGCAAGGTTGTAGGTCGCGGCGGGAAGAAAGTCAGGCAGCCGCGCGATTTCCTGCTCTCGATAAAAACGTTCTTCCATGGCGTTACGGTAGCGTCATTCGCACCTCGGGTTAAGCAATATCTATAACGGAACGGGAATCCCTGCCATTGAGGCAAAATAGACGCCATTGTTTCCCCGCTTTGAACCCCATGACCGACTTGCATGCCGCCTACGCACCGGGCCACATTTTCGACACCCATCTCGAACACTTCGACCGCGATGTGATCGAAGCCTCGCATACGCTACCCATCCTGGTCGACTTCTGGGCCGACTGGTGCCCGCCCTGCCGCGCGCTGACGCCGGTGCTCGAGCGCGTCATCGCGCATCACGCCGGCAGGATCCACATGGCCAAGGTCGAGGTCGACGAGGGCGCCAACATGAAGCTTGCCGGGCGTTACGGCCTGCGCGGTTTTCCGACCGTGCTGCTGTTCGTCAAGGGCGAGATCGTCGGGCGTTTCTCCAGCGCTAAACCCGAGCACTGGGTGAAGGAGTTCATCGCCGAGCACACCGATATTGAATAAGCCCGTGTTGGTGCTCGACACCAACGTCGTGCTCGACCTGCTGCATTTCGACGATGCAGCCGCGCGGCCCTTGCTTCGCGCGTTGGACGACGGGCGGGTGCGCTGCGTGGTGACCGCCGCCACGCTCGAGGAGTGGCGGCGCGTGCTGGCCTATCCCGAATTCGCCCTGGATTCGATGCAGCGGGCGGCGCGGCTCGCGCGCTACCAGGATTTGTCGGAGACGGTGGCGGGGCTTGTAGCTGACATGGCCCTGCCGTACTGCAGCGACCCCGACGACCAGAAATTCATCGAACTGGCCGCCGCAGTCCCTGCGCAGGGACTGGTCAGCAAGGATCGCGCGGTGCTCAAGCTGCGCCGCCGCTGCGCACCGTATTTCCGCATCATGACCCCGGCCGAAGCAGTGCGCTGGCTGGACGACTTGCCGGTCTGAGCGGCTGGCGCGTCAGCGCGCGTCCTGCGGCTGGAACCGCCGCCGCGCCGCCTCGCTCACCGCCAGAACGGCCGGATGGCTCAACCGCCGTTCGACCGAAATGGCGAAAAAGCGTTCGCGTATCTCCAGCGTCCGCCCCAACTCGATCACGTCGTATTGCCGCATCACGTCCTGAACGGTGGTGAGCGGCACCGGGAACACGCCTGCCCCGGCCTGGCCGAAGGCGCTCATCAGCGCGCTGTCGTCGAATTCGCCGACCACCAAGGGCTGGATGTCCTTGCGTTCGAGCCAGCGCAACAGCGGGACGCGCAGCGCACTGTCCTCGCCCGGGATCAGCAGCGGAACGCCATGCAGGTTGGCGGGGAAGTCCGTTTCCAGCGTGTCGGCGATCGCACGCGCGGCCAGAAAGGCGATGCCGCATTCGCCCAGCGGATGGCTGTAGCCCTTGATGTCCATCTTGGCGGGGAGCGGCCGGTCGGCCAGCACCATGTCGAGCCGGTGGATCGACAGTTCGGCGGCCAGCTGTTCCAGCCGGTCTTCCCGGCACACCAGCTTGACCGGCTCGGCCAGCGTCAGCGCAGGGGCCAGCAGCTGGTAGGCGATCGCTTTCGGCACGACGTCGGCGATGCCGACCCGGAACGGGTGGGCGCGCGCGGCGAGGCGGTTTTGCAGCGCTTCCTCGAGCTCGGCACCGACGTCGAATATTTCGTCGGCGTAGGTGAGTGCGGTACGCCCGGCATCGGTCAACTCGAGGCGGCGGCCGCTGCGACGAAACAGCGCGACCCCCAGGCGTTCCTCGAAGGCGCTGATCTGGCCGGACAGCGTCTGCGGTGCCAGATGCAGCTTCTCGGCGGCGCGGTTGATGGCGCCGGCCTTGGCGACGGTGCGGAAGTAATGCAGGTGCTTGTAATTGAGCATGATGCGGAAACAGATCGATAAAATCGAACAATAGCAGTATAAAAATCGAATTTTATTGTTTGTTTCCCATCTATATTCTGTTGTGTGTCCGTGAAAAGGGCGGTCAGCCCCGACACGACCCGGGCTTTAAAGGAGAACACCATGAAGCGTATCGTTTTATTCCTCGCCACCAACCTGGCGATCGTGCTGGTGCTGTCGCTCACCATGCGCATCCTGGGCGTCGAGCCCTATCTCACCGCGAACGGCCTGAACCTGAGCTCGCTGCTGATCTTCGCGGCAGTCATGGGCTTCGGCGGATCGCTGATTTCGCTCGCGATTTCCAAGTGGATGGCGAAGAAATCGATGGGCGTGCGGGTGATCGAGACGCCGTCGAACTCGACCGAGTTCTGGCTGGTCGATACCGTGAAGAAATACGCGGCGGACGCCGGCATCGGCATGCCGGAAGTCGGCATATTCGATTCGCCCGAAGCCAACGCCTTCGCCACCGGCATGAACAAGAACAACGCGCTGGTCGCGGTGTCGTCGGGGCTTCTGAACGTCATGACACGACAGGAGGCCGAGGCGGTGATCGGCCACGAAATCGCCCACGTCGCCAACGGCGACATGGTCACGCTGGCCTTGATCCAGGGCGTGGTGAACACCTTCGTGATGTTCCTGTCGCGCGTGATCGGCCACACCGTCGACCGCGTGGTGTTCAAGAACGAGGAGGGCCACGGCCCGGCGTTTTTCGTCACCATGATCGTGGCCGAGCTGGTGCTCGGCATCCTCGCCTCGATCATCGTCATGTGGTTCTCGCGCCAGCGCGAATTCCGCGCCGACCGCGGCGGCGCATCGCTCGCCGGCAAGCAGCCGATGATTTCCGCACTGGAGCGTCTGGCGAGCCTGCACCCGCATCCCTTGCCCGACAAGATGGCCGCGTTCGGGATCGCCGGCGGCGGCGCAGGTGGGATCAAGCGCCTGTTCATGACGCATCCGCCGCTGGAAGAGCGCATCGCCGCCCTGCGCGCAGTGCAGTAAGCTTAACCCGGCCCGAGAAAGAATATGGACGCTGCCCTGCATATCGGCGAACCCTGGATGTGGGCGGCGTTCGTCGGCTTCGTGCTGGCGATGCTGGCCGTCGATCTGTTTCTGGTCGGCGGCAACAAGGCGCACAAGGTCGGCTTCAGGGAAGCGGCAGCCTGGTCGGTCGTGTGGGTCTCGCTCGCCATGCTGTTCAACCTCGGGCTGTGGTGGTATCTCAAGGGGGCGCACGGCAGCGCGGTCGCCGACGCCAAGGCGATGGAGTTCCTGACCGGCTACCTGATCGAGAAGGCGCTTGCGGTCGACAACATCTTCGTCTTCCTGATGATTTTCGGCTTCTTCGCCGTGCCGGCGGAATACCAGCGGCGCGTGCTGATCTACGGCGTGGTCGGGGCGATCGCGATGCGTGCCGTGATGATCTTGGCGGGTGCCTGGCTGGTTCAGGAATTCCACTGGATTCTCTATGTGTTCGGTGCCTTCCTTGTCGTCACCGGCGTCAAGATGCTGATGTTCGCCGAGGCCGAGCCGGATCTCGGCAGGAATCCGCTGCTCAACTGGGTCAAGCGCCACCTGCGGCTGACGCCCGGCTACCGCGGCGAGAAATTCTGGGTGCTCGAAAACGGCGTGCGCACGTTCACCCCGCTGTTTCTAGTGCTGGTCATGATCGAGCTGTCCGACGTGATCTTCGCGGTCGATTCGATCCCGGCGATTTTCGCGATCACCACCGATCCCTTCATCGTGTTCACGTCCAACATCTTCGCCATCCTTGGCCTGCGCGCGATGTATTTCATGCTGGCCGGCATGGCCGACCGTTTCCATCTGCTGAAGTACGGTCTGGCGATGGTGCTGGTATTCGTGGGGGCCAAGATGCTGATCGCCGACTTCTACAAGATCCCGGTAGGCTTGTCGCTCGGCATCGTCGGCCTCATCATCGCCACCTTCATGTTCGCCAGCCTGTGGGCGACGCGGAAACAGTCCGCCGCGGATTGAAGCGGGGCAACGCTTGCCGGACGGCACGTTGCCATTCCTTGCCCGCTGCGGGATCCTAGCCGGAGGACATCCATGCCGACCAACCCCGATTCCCCTCTCGCACGGCGTGTGGTGGCGTTTGCGTTCCTGGTCTCGATTTTCGGGTTGACCATCTGGGTGTTGTCGCCCTTCCTCGCCGCCCTGGCGTGGGCGGGGATACTCGCCTACGTCACCTGGCCGCTCCATCAATGGGTGTGTCGACAGATGCCCGGACGCGATAACCTTGCCGCGCTGTTGATGACGCTGGCGGTGACGGCGACCCTGTTGCTGCCGCTGCTGTGGGTGATGTTCACGGTGGCAGCGGATGTGGCGGGGGCGTCGGCGACCCTCAGGCAGGTCGCCGCCCACGGCCTCCCGCCCTTGCCTGCCGGGGTGCAGGCCTGGCCGGGCAGCGACTGGATCATCGCGCAATACCAGCGCGTGCAGGCCGACCCGGCCTGGGTGCGCGCACAGATCGATGCCCTGGGCCTCACCAATACCAATGCGCTGAAATTGCTGGCGGGCGGCGTCGGCCGCAACGTGGCGAAATTCGGCCTCGCCGTGTTCGCGCTGTTCTTTCTGTATCGCCACGGCATCAGCGTGCTGGCGCAGTTCCGCGGCGTGGCCACGCGCTGGCTGGGCGAGGCCGCGCGCGGCTACATCCAGGCGGTCGGCGTGACGGTTCGTGCCGTGGTGTTCGGCATCGTGCTCACCGCGCTGGCGCAGGGCATCCTCGCCGGGCTCGGCTACTGGGTGGCGGGACTTGCCGCGCCCGCGCTGTGGGGGGTGATCACCGCCCTGGTATCGCTGATTCCCTTCGTCGGCCCGGTGGTGTGGATCGGGCTGTCGCTGAACCTGCTGGCAAACGGCGAAACAGGGGCCGCGCTGGGTCTGTTCCTGTGGGGCGCGCTGGTGGTGAGCTGGGTCGACAACCTGATCCGCCCGCTCGTCATCAGCGGGCCGACGCGGATTCCGTTCCTGCTGGTCTTTCTGGGCGTGCTCGGCGGCCTCCATGCCTTCGGCCTGATCGGGCTGTTCCTGGGCCCGGTGCTGCTTGCGGTGTCGGTGGCCATCTGGCGCGAATGGCTGGGACACGCGCGTTCGGGGGAGGGTTGAGGTATCCTTGCCGGTCACGTAATCGTAACGCCCATGAATCCAGCCAAAGATCGGTTATTCGCGCGTCTGGCACTCAACGTGCTGGGTCTGTTCGAGGCCATCGGCCTCCTCGTCATCACGCTCGCAACGCTGGTTGCCGGCGTGTTCGAAGTCAATGCCATGATTGCGGCCAGAACGGTGGCGCTGGGTGACCTGCTGCTGTTGTTCCTGTATCTGGAAGTCCTCGCCATGGTGGGGGTGTACTTCCGTTCCGGACAGCTGCCGGTGCGCTTCCCCATTTACATCGCCATTGTGGCACTGGCACGTTATCTGGTGCTCGACATGAAAAGCCTCGATGCATGGCGCATGCTGGGGGTGACTGCGGCGATGCTGTTGCTGGCCATTTCCGTGCTGGTGATCCGCTATGGCCATATCCGTTTCCCGTATGACGAAAATCCAAAGGACAGAGACTCGCAACCATGAACAACAAAATGACCTATGCCGGCTTTTACAACGACAAGCACGGCGTCACCATGCTGGCGCGCGTCGTGCTTGACGGCTGGCTGTTCGGATTCATTCCTGAAAGCGAAGACTGCGCCGGCTGGCAGCTGGGACAAATGCAGGCCTTGACGGAAAAAATCGAGGCCGAATGGGACAAATACGGCAACCTGCCCAGCCGTCTTCCACCCGATCTGCGCGAGCGCCACACCGCCCTGTACAAGATGGCCACGGAACGCGCGCGCGAAATGGGCTGGGATCCCGAGCTCGGCGAAGACGAGTAAACCTCGGCAGGGACGCCCCTGCCGCCTGCCAACCTGCCTGCATCTCCCTGATGGAACTGACCCCGCCGCTGTTGCAACTTGCCACCCAGGCGCTCGATCTGGTGCTGGACTTCACCCGTCCGGCCGACGCCGTGCTGTCGGCATTTTTTCGCGAGCACAAGAAGCTCGGCTCGCATGACCGCGCGTTCGTGGCCGAAGCGGTGTTCGGCGTGCTGCGGCGCTACCGCTATCTGTCAGTGGTGGTGCCGGCGGCCAATCCGCGCACGCTGATCATCGCCTGGCTGATCAAGGCGCGCGGCATGAGCGGGGCGACGCTGGAAAAATTCGCCAAGCCCGAACTGATCGACCACATTCGCAACGCCAGGACGGACGACCTGCCGCTTGCGGTGAGCGCGGAACTGCCCGACTGGGTGGTCGAGAAGCTGCAGCCGTCGATGAGCGACGCCGACATCCTCGCGCTCGGCCGCGCCCTGCAGCAGCCGGCGCCGCTCGACGTGCGGGTGAACGCCCACAAGGCCAGCCGCGACGCCGTGCTGGCGCAACTGCGCGAGGAAGGATTTGCGGTCGAGGCGACGCCATACTCGTCGTGGGGCATCCGTTTCAAGGACAACCCCGCGATCAACCGCCATCCGCTGTTTCTCGACGGCAGCCTGGAAGTGCAGGACGAGGGCAGTCAGTTGCTGGCCCTGCTGCTGGGCGCGCGGCGCGGCGAAATGGTGTGCGATTTCTGTGCCGGCGCCGGCGGCAAGACCCTCGCCATCGGCGCGATGATGGCGTCGAGCGGCCGCCTGTATGCCTTCGACGTGGCGGAAAAGCGGCTCGCCAACCTGAAGCCGCGTCTGGCGCGTTCGGGCCTGTCCAACGTGATGCCGCAGCTGATTGCTTCGGAAAACGACACGCGGGTGAAGCGGCTGGCGGGCAAGCTCGACCGCGTGCTGGTCGATGCGCCGTGCTCCGGCCTCGGTACCCTGCGCCGCAACCCCGACCTGAAATTCCGCCAGTCGTCCGAAAGCGTGGCGGAACTGACCCGGAAGCAGGCGTCCATCCTGCGCGCGGCGGCGAAACTGCTGAAACCGGGCGGCCGGCTGGTGTACGCCACCTGCAGCCTGCTGCCGGAAGAGAACGAGGCCATCGTCGGGGCGCTGCTGGCGGACGGCGGGTTCACCCTGCTGCCGGTCAATGAGCTGCTGGCGCAGCACAAGATTCCGCTCGATACCGGCGCCATGCTAAAACTGTCGCCGGCCGTGCACGGAACGGACGGCTTTTTCGCGGCCGTCCTGGTCAAAGCAGCCGCTTGACCCGCTGGGGCTTTGCGTCTATCAATGCGGCGTTCCCTTGGGCCGTTCGAGTAAGCTGACATGGTAGATGTGTCCTTCCACCCTGATTCGCTTGGTACGCTGTGCGGCCTGTTCCGCGCGCGCGTCGCGGCGACGCCGGATCAGGTGGCCTATCGCCAGTTCGACGAGGTGCGCGGTGCCTGGGCGAGTTTCACCTGGGCGCAGGTGGCGGCCGAGGTCGCGCGCTGGCAGGCTGCGCTGGTGAAGGAGGGGCTGATCCCCGGCGACCGCGTGGCGG
The DNA here is from genome assembly GCA_021836225.1 of Pseudomonadota bacterium. The sequence continues at coordinate 11,811 of JAKBJA010000117.1, forward strand.
TGATGCTGAAAAACAGCGTCGAGTGGGTAATTTTCGACCAGGCTGCGCTGGCGCTGGGGCTGGTCACGGTGCCCTTGTATCTGGACGACCGTCCGGAGAGCGCGGCCTATATCCTCAATCATTCCGGCGCCAGGCTGCTGCTGGTCGAAGGCAAGTTCCAGCACAAGAAACTGGCCGAAATTGCCGGGTCGGCCAATACGCTGCAACACATTGTCAGCCTGACTGCGCCGGACGACGGCCTGGTGAACTGGAGCACGCGCTTTGTGGTGGCGACCGACTGGCTCGCCGCTGCGGCGGACACGCCGGTGCCCGAGCGTCATCTCACCGCCGATCTGCTGGCCAGCATCGTCTACACCTCGGGCACCACCGGGCGACCCAAGGGCGTGATGCTGACGCACGAAAACCTGTTGTGGAATGCGTTCTATGCGTCGCAGTGCGCAGATTTCGACCCGCACGAGGTTTTTTTGTCCTTCCTCCCCATGTCGCACACGCTGGAACGCACCGGTGGCTATTACCTGCCGATGCTGGTCGGGGCCGAAGTCGCCTATGCGCGCTCCATCGCCCAGCTGGCGCAGGATCTGCAGGCCATTCGGCCGACCATCCTGATTTCGGTGCCACGCATCTACGAGCGGGTGTACAGCCGCATCCTGGACAGCCTGGAGAAGAAGGGGGGGCTTGCCACGCTGGTGTTCAAGCTGGCGGTGCGGGTCGGCTGGCGCCGCTTCGAGCACAGTCAGGGACGCGCGCGGTGGAGCCCGGAACTGCTGTTGTGGCCGTTGCTCGACAGGCGGGTGGCGGGCAATGTCACGGAGAAACTGGGTGGCCGTCTGCGGCTGGCGATTTCGGGGGGTGCCGCGCTCTCGCCGGAGATTGCGCGCGTGTTCATAGGCCTGGGCGTGCCGATCATCCAGGGCTACGGGCTCACCGAAACCAGCCCGGTGGTATGCGTGAATCGCCCGGAGTCGAACGTGCCGTCCAGCATCGGCCTGCCGCTGCCCGGCATCGAGGTGAAGATTGGCACCGACGCCGAACTGCTCACGCGCAGCCGCTGCGTCATGCGCGGCTACTGGCAGGACGAGGACGCCACCCGTGCCATGATCGACAGCGAGGGCTGGCTGCACAGCGGCGACCAGGCCACCGTGGACGTCTGGGGCCACTACCACATCACCGGGCGCATCAAGGACATCATCGTGCTGAACAACGGCGAAAAGGTGCCGCCCACCGACATGGAGTCCGCCATCCTGCTCGATCCGCTGTTCGAGCAGGTGATGGTCATCGGCGAAGGCAAGCCCTATCTCGCGGCGCTGGCCGTACTCAACGAGGATCACTGGCAGGAATTTGCCGCGCACCTCCATGTCGACCCCGGACATCCCGGAGCATTGCGCGATCCCAAGGTGATGAAGGCGCTGACCCAGCGCGTGGCGCATCATCTCAAGCATTTCCCGGGCTATGCCCAGATCCGCCGGCTGCATCCCGAACTCCAGCCGTGGACGGTGGACGACGGCCTCCTGACCCCCACCCTCAAGGTCAAACGCGACCAGGTGCTCGACCGCTACCGCGCGGTGGTCGAGGCCATGTATGCCGATTTCGCACGCTGATTCATTTCAAGTTTTTACGGAGATACCAATGTTCCCATTCCCTCTCAACCGTCTTACCGCTGGCCTGGCGCTGGCCGGATTGTCAGGACTGGCCCAGGCTGCCGGCTTTGCGCTGGTCGAGCAGAACGCCAGCGGCCTGGGCAATGCCTATGCGGGGGCAGCAGCAGTCGCTGAAGATGCCAGCACGATTTTCTTCAATCCCGCGGGCATGACGCGGTTGCCGGATAGGCAAATCGTGGTGGTGGGCCACCTGATCAAGCCCCAGGCGGAGTTTTCGGGGACGGTCAGCCCAGCCATTGGCGGGGGGCAGGGCGGCGATGCAGGTAGCTGGTCTTTCGTGCCCAATGGCTATTTCGCCTATCGCCTGACGCCCAAGGTCCATCTGGGGGTCGGCCTCAACAGCCCCTTCGGGCTCAAGACCGAATACGACCCTGGCTGGATCGGGCGCTATCAGGCCATCAAATCCGAAGTGAAGACCGTCAACCTGAATCCGTCCATCGCCTACAAGCTCAGCGATACCCTATCGCTGGGTGCAGGACTCAACATCCAGTGGATCGAAGCGGTGCTGACCAACCGGCAGCCGCTTCCGCCCACATTTACTGTCGTTCCCCTTGTGAAAATCAAGGGGAACGACTATGGCTGGGGATACAACCTGGGCGCCCTGTGGCAGGCCAGTCACGCCACCCGGATCGGCGTGTCCTACCGTTCCGAGATTCGCTACACGCTGGATGGCACCTCCAGCACATCCAATCCGACGGTCGCCCCCCTCAATGGCCCGGTCACGGCCGACATCACCCTGCCGGCCAGTGCGTCGCTGAGCCTGTTCCACACGCTGTCGCCCCAATGGGATCTGTTGGCGGACGTGACCTGGACCGGGTGGAGTTCTTTCGACAAGTTGCCTATCCAGGGCACGATCAATAAGACCACTCCCGAGAACTGGCAGGACATTCTGCGGTATTCGCTGGGTGCCACCTGGCATACGAGCGACAAGCTGAGTCTGCGTGGCGGGCTCGCGTATGACGAAGCACCGGTATCGGACCGCTACCGCACGCCCCGCATTCCCGACGGCGCCCGCACCTGGGTGGCTTTGGGAGGTCAGTATCGATTGTCCGGGCGGGGAGCGCTGGACTTTGGCTATGCGCATCTTTTTGTAAATTCCCCGGGGTTGCAGAGCACGGACAATGGCACCACGCTCAATGGCCAATATGACAGCCAGGTCGATATCCTGAGCGTGCAATACACGCATAGCTTCTGAGGTGACCGTGACCCAACCGATCCCCTTTGACAACCTGCTGACCCGCCTCATCGACGACAGCAGGAACGTCGATCTGGTGTGGCAGGTAGGCGTCCTGGTGGCCTGCGCGCTCGTTGCCTGGGGCGCGATGCACCTGCTCAAGCCCGTGCTCAAGAAGACGGATACCGTGTGGCACGCGGGCGTACGCCGGGTGGGATTTCCGCTCGTTATGCTGCTGGCGCTGCTGATCGGACGCAGCCTTGTCCGTAACTGGCTGACCCCTACGCATCTGCTGGATCTGGCCGTGCCGCTCCTGCTGGCGTTGGCGGGCGTGCGACTGGTGGTGTATGCGCTGCGCTACGCGCTCAAGCCGCGCGAATCGCTCAAATTGTGGGAGCGCACGGCCGCCTGGTTGATCTGGGGCGCGTTTGCGCTGCACATCACGGGTCTGCTGCCGCGCATCCATGCGGCAATGGAAGCGCTCTCATTCCAGTCGGGCGATCATCGCTTCTCGCTATGGCTGCTGTTCCAGGCGGCGGCGGTGATCGTGGTGGCGCTCGTTGTTGCGCTGGCGCTGGCGCGCCTCGTCGAGAACCGCCTGATGGGCATCACGCAGATGAATCTGTCGCTGCGCCTGGCCTTGTCGAAAGCCGCCCGCACCGTCCTGTTGATCCTTGCCGTGCTGGTGGCGCTGCCGGCGGTGGGGATCGATCTCACAGTGCTGTCAGTGTTCGGTGGCGCGCTCGGCGTGGGGATCGGCTTCGGTTTGCAGAAGGTGGCCAGCAATTACATTTCCGGCTTCATCATCCTGCTCGACCGGTCGGTACGCATCGGCGATCTGGTCACGGTCGACAACAAATACGGCGAGGTCAGCCAGATCAATACGCGCTATACCCTGCTGAAGGCGCTCGACGGCACCGAAACCATCGTTCCCAACGAGACGCTGATCACCCAGACCGTGGTCAACCATTCGCTGTCCAAGCCCAACGTGCGGATTACCCTGCCCGTGCAGGTCGCCTACGATGCCGACCTGGAGCAGGCCGAGGCCTTGATGCTGGAGGCTGCGAACAGTCACATCCGGGTGGTCCACGACGAACCGGACAATCCGCCCAGAGTATTTCTGAAGGAATTTGCCGATAATGGCATTCTGCTTGAATTGGCCGTGTGGATCCGCGACCCCAGCGAGGGGCAGGCCAACCTGCGCTCCGACATCAACTGGGCGATCTGGCGGCGTTTCAAAGCTGCCGGCATCGAGATTCCCTTTCCGCAGCGTGTCGTGCATCTGGCCCAGCTGCCGCCGATTGAGAATAATCCTTGATTTTTATGGAATTTGTCCGTAAATTACAGGATGCTATTGTCCTTTTTTGGAACTCTAAACCATGCAATTAGGCTTGTTGGATTTACCCTGGTGGGGTTATGTGCTGGTCGCGCTCGGCCTGACGCACATCACCATCGCCGCCGTCACCATTTTTCTGCACCGTTCGCAGGCGCACCGCGCCGTCGATCTGCACCCCATCGTCAGCCACTTCTTCCGTTTCTGGCTGTGGCTCACCACCGGCATGGTCACCAAGGAATGGGTCGCCATCCACCGCAAGCACCACGCCAAATGCGAAACCGTCGAGGATCCGCACAGCCCGCAAACCAAGGGTATCAAGAAGGTGTTCTGGGAAGGTTCCGAACTGTATCGCGCCGAGGCCAAGGTGACCGAGACGCTGGAAAAATACGGCCACGGCACGCCCGACGACTGGATGGAGCGCAATGTCTACAGCCGCCATTCGGCCAAGGGCATCGTGCTGATGATGGCCATCAACCTCGCGCTGTTCGGTCCCCTCGGCCTGACCATCTGGGCCGTGCAGATGGCGTGGATTCCGATCACCGCTGCCGGCATCATCAACGGCATCGGCCACTACTGGGGGTATCGCAACTTCGCCAGCGAGGATGCCAGCACCAACATTTTCCCGTGGGGCATCCTCATCGGCGGCGAGGAACTGCACAACAATCACCATGCCTACGGCACGTCGGCGCGGCTGTCGAACAAGTGGTACGAGTTCGATATCGGCTGGCTCTACATCAAGCTGATGTCCTATGTGGGGCTGGCGACCATCCGCAAGGTGGCGCCGACGGTGAAATGGCTGCCAGCCAAGCCGCTGTGCGATCTGGACACCCTGCAGGCCGTCATCACCCATCGCTACGATGTGATGACGCGCTTCGTGAAGAGCGTGCGCGCGGACAGCAAGGCCGAGATCGCCAAGCTGAAGGCGGGTGCGAATCTGCCGCAGAACTGGAACTTCGACAGCTTCCGCCGCTGGCTGCATAAGGAGCCGGCCGAACTGGCCGCGTCGGACAAGGCCGAGCTCGATACGCTGCTGGGCAAGAGCGAGCGCCTGCAAACGGTCTATCGCATGCGCCAGGATCTGGCCGCCATCTGGGGCCGTTCCACCGCCAGCCGCGAGCAGTTGCTCGACCAGTTGCAGGCTTGGTGCAAACGCGCCGAGGAAAGCGGCATCCAGTCGCTGCAGCAGTTCTCGGTGCGCCTGCGCAGCTACGCATGACCTCGGAGTGGGTGGCCTCAGGGCCACCTGATTACAGGCAATAAAAAACCCGCCAATTGGCGGGTTTTTTATTGGGTCAGGCTGGATTATTTCAGCTTGGTTTCCTTGTACATCACATGCTTGCGAGCCTTGGGATCGAACTTGCTGATCTCCATTTTCTCGGGCATGGTCTTCTTGTTCTTGGTGGTGGTGTAGAAGTGGCCGGTGCCCGCAGTGGACTCCAGCTTGATCTTTTCGCGTCCGCCTTTAGCCATGATTCAACTCCTTAAATTGCTTCGCCGCGGGCGCGCAGGTCGGCCAGAACAGCGTCAATGCCGTTTTTGTCGATAGTACGCAGCGCCGCGTTGGACAAACGCATGCGCACCCAGCGATTTTCGCTCTCGACCCAGAACCGGCGGTATTGCAGGTTGGGCAGGAAACGACGCTTGGTTTTATTGTTGGCGTGGGAAACATTGTTCCCGACCATGGGCTTCTTGCCCGTCACGACACATACGCGAGCCATGATGCTGCTCCAAAATTAAGGGTTAACCAGTGAGGGTTAACGAAAGGAGTTAACCCGAGAACCGCGATTTATATCACAGCTTGCAAGCGTGAGGCAAGTTCGGCTGGCCTCAAAGATGGCCGGATTCCATGAACGACAGAGAGGACGCGCCCGCCACGATGAAATGATCGAGCACGCGGATGTCGACCAGCGCCAGCGCATCCGCCAGTTGCCGGGTGAGCGAGCGGTCGGCCTGGCTGGGCTCGGCCACGCCGCTGGGATGGTTGTGCGCCAGGATCAGCGCCGCGGCATTGTGCGAAAGCGCACGCTTGATGATTTCGCGCGGATAGACGCTCGTCTGGGTCAAAGTGCCGCGAAACAGTTCTTCCGCCGCTATCACGCGGTTCTGCGCGTCGAGAAACACGCAGCAGAACACTTCGTACTCCTTGCCGCGCAGGATCAGCCGCAAATAGTCGCGTACGGCGGTAGGCGAGGTCAGCGCGTCGCCCGCCTGCATGTCTTCCGCCAGGGTGCGCCGCGCCATTTCCATCACCGCCTGCAGCAGCGCGTATTTGGCTTCGCCGACGCCAGGGGCTTCACAGGCGGCTTTCCTGTCGGCACGGCACAAGCCGCCCAAGCCACCAAAGCGTCCGATCAGTTCGCGCCCGAGATCAACCGCGCTCTTGCCGACCACGCCGGTGCGCAGGAATACCGCAACCAGTTCGGCGTCGCTCAGTGCGGCGGCCCCCTGCTTCAGCAGTTTCTCGCGCGGACGCGCGTCTTCCGGCCAGTCCCGAATCGCCATGACCCTTCCCCTCCCGTAGAATGTGCCATTTTCATGGAAAGCAGGCAGGGAATCGAGACCGTGTCGCTGGCAGGCAAGAAAATCATTCTGGGGGTGACCGGCGGGATCGCCGCCTACAAGGCGGCGGAACTGTGCCGCCTGCTGGTCAAGGCCGGCGTCGACGTGCACGTGGCGATGACCGCTGCCGCGCAGCAGTTCGTCACGCCGCTGACCTTTCAGGCCCTGTCCGGCAAGCCCGTGCTGACGTCCTTGTGGGATGCTGCCAGCGGCGACGGCATGGAACACATCCACTTGTCGCGCGACGCCGACCTGATCCTGGTGGCGCCGGCCTCGGCCGATTTCCTGGCGAAGCTCGCGCACGGCCGCGCCGATGACCTGCTGACAACGCTGTGTCTCGCGCGCAGCTGCAGGCTGGCCGTCGCACCGGCGATGAACCGTGAAATGTGGGCGGCGGCGGCGACCGGACGCAACCTCGAACAACTGCGGGCGGACGGCGCGGCCGTGCTGGGGCCGGCGGCGGGCGAGCAGGCCTGCGGCGAAACCGGCCTCGGCCGGATGCTGGAGCCGGCCGACATCCTGGCCGTCCTGTCGGGCTTGCTGGGCACAGGGCCGCTTGCCGGCAAGCGGGTCCTGATTACCGCCGGCCCCACTTTCGAGGCGATCGATCCGGTGCGCGGGCTGACCAACCGCAGTTCCGGCAAGATGGGCTATGCGGTGGCGCAGGCAGCGGCCGAGGCCGGCGCCGCCGTGTGCCTGGTGTCGGGGCCGACCTGCCTGGCCACACCGGCAGGCGTGCGCCGCGTCGACGTGCAAAGCGCGGCCGAGATGCGCGACGCGGTGCTGGGTGAACTGCCGAGCGACGTATTCATCGCGGTGGCGGCGGTGGCCGATTACCGGCCGGATGCCGCGGCGGCGCAGAAGATCAAGAAATCTACCGAGGGATTGACGCTGAATCTGGTCGCCAACCCCGACATCCTGGCCGAGGTCGCCGCCTTGCCCGATGCGCCGTTCTGCGTGGGATTCGCCGCCGAGACCGAGCGCCTGGCCGAGCATGCCGAAGCCAAGCGCCTGAAGAAGAAACTGCCGCTGCTGGTCGGAAACCTGGCGCAGGAGACGCTGGGGCAGGACAGCGCCGAACTGGTGCTGTTCGACGAGCAGGGCCAGCACCCATTGCCGCGGGCCGATAAATCAACCCAGGCGCGTGCCCTGATCCGCCACCTTGCCACTTTGCTCAACTGACGAAATCCCGACGAATATGAAGATGGATGTGAAGATTCTCGACGCCCGCCTGCGCGATCAGCTGCCGCATTACGCCACGCCAGGCGCTGCCGGACTCGATCTGCGTGCCTGCATCGATGGTCCGATCGTACTGGCGCCGGGCGAAACTCAACTGATTCCCACCGGCATGGCGATCCATCTGGCCGATCCGGGCTACGCCGCGCTGATCCTGCCGCGCTCCGGCCTCGGCCACAAGCACGGCATTGTGCTGGGCAACCTGGTGGGGCTGATCGACTCGGATTATCAGGGCCAGCTCATGGTGTCCGCCTGGAACCGCGGCCAGCAGGCGTTCGAACTGACGCCGATGGAGCGGCTGGCGCAACTCGTCATCGTGCCGGTGGTGCAGGCCGTATTCAACGTAGTGGAAGATTTCGAGACCAGCCAGCGCGGCGAGGGTGGATTCGGCAGCACCGGCCGGCAGTAGTGTCGGCATTCTTTACATTTGAGTAGCGAGCGCACCCGGCAGGTTGGTTTGCCGGGTGTGTGCATGTCAGGGCATGGAATTTGCTGTATTGAAGCCATGTCGGCGGGTGTCTGAAGCGTGGATGCCTGTCATTGCGGAGAAACACATACTAAGAGGTTGGAGAGCCGGCTGGCGCAGTCATGCCCCATACGTCCATATCGCGGTTTGGTCTGATCCTGGCCGCAGCCCTGGTGCTGCTGGCAGGACTTGTCACGTCTGTGATTTATCTGACGCGGCCCCAGGCACAGCCGGTGCCGGAAGAACTGGGCAATCCGGTGATGGCGACGCAGATCGAATTCCTCGCGGATGCCATGAAGCGCAGCGCCGCGCGGATTGCCGCGCATCCGCAGACGCTGGCGTGTTTTGCCAGCGGCGCGCCGGATGTCTGTCAGGCGCAGGCGGCCAACCTGCAGGCCCTGAATCAGGACGCGACCGTGCTGTTCGTCACCGATGGCCAGCGCCAGTTGCTGCCCGGCTTCCTGCCGGGCGACACCCGCCAGCTGCTGGCCAACGCCGGGCGCGGCAGCGGGGCGACGGCCACCGCCACCTTCAACCTGTCCCTGTCGCACCCGGTGACGGGTGCCGACGGCAAGCGGCTCGGCTATGTCATCGTCGAGCAGAGCGTGCCGCAACTGCAGGCGCTGTTCGACACCCTGCCGTTGCCGGACGCCGCCGCCTATGCCGAGTTGCAGCAAAGCGGCGGCAGCGATACCGCCATGGTGCTGATGCGGCGCGGCAACCAGGCGATCAAGCGGAACACCCGTCCCACCCTGATTGCGCTGGCCGGAACGCCCTGGCAGATCGCCGTATGGCGCCCGGTCACGCCGGTGGTCGAGAGCGTGGCGCCCTATGTGCTGGGCTGGCTGGTGGCCAGCCTGGTCATCGCCATCCTGGTGACGGGCACCATACTGGCGGTGCGCAACCGGGTGACCGACAACCTGCGCACGCTGGTGAAGCTCACCAACGACCTGCGCCAGCAGCGTCTGCGCGCCGATTATCCGGTCAGCCTGGCGGAGTTCCAGACGCCGCTCGAGACCATGCTGAAACTCGGCAAGGTGATGCTGGGCAAGCAGAAGGAAGTCTCGTCGCAGGCCCGGCTCGATCACCTGTCCAAGGTCAACAACCGGCGCAGCTTCGACGAGAAGCAAAAGGAGTTGTTCGCCACCCTCAAGGACGGCTGGACCCATAGCCTGCTGATTCTCGACATCGACAACTTCAAGCAGGTCAACGATACCTTCGGCCACGAGGCGGGCGACCAGCTCATCATCAAGTTCGGCAATGCGCTGAAAACCTGCCTGCGCAACAGCGACTTCATCGCCCGCCTGGGCGGCGACGAATTCTGCGTGCTGTTTCCCTACACGCCGCTCGATCGCGCGCAGGAACTGGCCGAACGCCTGCGCGGCAACATGCCGGAAAGCGTCGAGCTGATACCCGGGGTGACGCAGAAACTGTCGTGGAGCGGCGGCATGTCCGAATTCAGCCGCGACGACCGCGAGGAAAACGAAGCGCTGGCGCGTGCCGATGCGGCGCTGCTGGAAGCCAAGCGCGGCGGCCGCAACGCCACCCGGATCAGGGCCGCCGCCTGAGCGTGGCTGTTGCCGCTTTAGCGGCTGTACAGCCACGGCCTGCCCCTCGCGGGTAGAGTGCGGCCGCCAGCAGGGCGATCCCCAGTAGCCCCCACAGCGCGAGTACCGGCGCATTGCCCCAGCGCACGTACGGCGTGCTGCCGGCGTAGCCCTGAATTTCACCGGACAGGCTGCCGGCGGTGAAGAGCGGCAGGCTGGCCAGCACACGGCCTTTTGCGTCGATGATCGCCGTGAGGCCGGTGTTGGTCGCGCGCAGCATCATGCGCCCGGTTTCCAATGCGCGCATCTGCGACATCTGCGCGTGCTGCCAGGGCGCCAGCGAATCGCCGAACCAGGCCAGGTTGCTGACGTTGACCAGCACGCTCGCTTCCGGCAGCTGACGGATGATCTCCTCGCCGAACGCGTCCTCGTAGCAGATGTCGGCCGCCACCCGCTGGCCGCCGATGGCGAGCGGGCGCTGGTCGACGGCGCCGCGCGCGAAATCCGACAGCGGGATATGCAGCACCTCGATCACCCAGCCCCACACCGCCTTCAGCGGGATGTATTCGCCGAATGGCACCAGGTGCACCTTGCTGTAACGCTGGCCGGGTGCGCTGCCGAAACTGATGACGCTGTTGTAGTAGGCGCCATCCAGCGAGCCGGTTGGCAGACCGGTCAGCACGTCGCCGCCATTGTGCCGCCCGAGCGCGTCGAGACCGGCGCGATAGGCGTCGGGCAACTCGGATTCGAACAGCGGCAGTGCCGTTTCCGGCAACACGATCAACTGCGCGGGCGAGGCGGCGGCCATTCGCGCGTAGCTTTCCAGCGTGGCGCGGGTTTTTTCCGGCTGCCATTTCATGTCCTGCGGGATGTTGCCCTGCAGCAGTGCCACCGATGTCGGCGCGCCGTCCGGCGTGGTCCACGGGATGCCATGCAGGGCTTGGCCGGCGACGCCCAGCGCCATGACCGCCGCCGCAGCCCAGACTCGCGGCGCCAGCGGACCACGCGTCGTCGCCCCCCAAGCCAGCAGGCCTGCGCACAGCGAGAGCAGAAACGAGATGCCGTAGACGCCGATAAGCGGCGCATAGCCTGCCAGCGGACCGTTGGGTACTTGCGAGTAGCCCATGACCAGCCAGGGGAAACCGGTGAAGATCCAGCCGCGACTCCATTCCGTCACGCTCCAGGCGAGCGGGATCAGCAGCAGAATTCGCAGCGCGGGTGCGATGCGTTTGTTAGGGTACGCCTGCAGCGCACCGACCGTTGCCGGGAACAGTGCCAGGAACGCACAGAACAGGAAGGTGGCGAGCCCGGCCAGCCATGCGGGCATGCCGCCGTAGACCCACAGGCTGACGAACACCCAGCTCACCCCGGTCAGGAAAAATCCCAGGCCCCAGGCGAGGCCGATCAGAAACCCGGCCCGTACGGAGGTCGTGCGCGACAGCTGCCCGAACAGCACGGCCAGGCTCAGCACGGGCAGGAGCCAGAGCCCGAACGGTGCAAAGCCGGCGACGGCCGCAGCCCCGGCAAGCAGGCTGAGAAGCAGCGACGGGAAGGAGGCGCGGCACAGGGCGGAACGCTTATCCGCCATGCAGGCCGCTTCGATCAGTGGGGCGCTTCAAAATCGATATGGCCGTCGATCAGCGTGTAGCGCACGCGGCCCTGCATCGGATGGTTGAGGAAGGGCGTGTTGTCGCCCTGGCTGGCCAGGGTTTTGGGGGTCACCACCCACTCGGCGGTTTCGTCGAACACGCAGAGGTCGGCGCAGCCGCCGACCGACAGGTGACCGCCGGGCACGCCGAGAATCTGCGCCGGCTTCCATGAAATCAGGTCGATCGCCTGCATCAGCGGCACCCCCATCTCGCGCGCCCACTTCAGCGTCAGCGGCAGCAGCAGTTCGACGCCCGATGCGCCCGGCGACGATTCGCCGAAGGGTAGCTGCTTCTCGTCCTCGTCGACCGGGGTGTGGTCGGAACACAGCGCGTCGATGGAGCCGTCGCGCAACGCTTCGCGAATGGCATCGCGGTCGCGCAGGCTCCTGAGTGGCGGTACCAGATGCATGTGCGAGTCGAAACCGATGAGGTCGTTTTCTGACAGGTGCACGTGGGTGCAGGCGACATCGCAGGTCACGGCAAGCCCCTGCGCCTTGGCTGCGCGCACCATCGCGATGCCCTCGCGCGTCGACAGGCGGGCAAGGTGGATGCGGGCGCCGGTTTCGCGCGCCAGTTGCAGAATGGTCGCCAGCGCCACCGTTTCGGCCAGTGCGGGAATGCCCGGCAGGCCGAGACGCGTGGCCACGGCACCGTCGTGCGCGACGCCGCCGCGCGAGAGCGAGACGTCCTGCGGGCGCAGCCACAGGCTGAAGCCGAAGGTGGCAGCGTATTCCATCGCGCGCAGCAGGACGAGCGTGTCGGTCAGCGGCGCATCGGCCTGGGTGAAGGCACGACAGCCGGCTTCGGTCAATTCGGCCATCTCGGTGAGCATCTGGCCTTCGAGCTTCTGCGTCATCGCACCGATCGGATACACGCGCGGCCCGGGCAGGTTCTTGGCGCGGAATTTCAGCATCTCCACCAGCCCCGGCTCGTCCAGCGGCGGGTCGGTATCGGGCGGGCAGGCGAGCGACGTGATCCCGCCCGCCGCGGCGGCCAGCATTTCCGATTCGAGCGTGGCCTTGTACTCGAAGCCGGGTTCGCGCAGCCGCACCGACAGATCGACCAGGCCGGGGCAGACGATCAGGCCGCTGACGTCGAGCGTGCGGTTGGCGTGGAAGTCGGCAGGTGCGCGACCGATGGCGACAATCTTGCCCGCCGCCACAAACACGTCGGCGACTTCGTCGCGTTCGCTCATCGGGTCGATCACACGACCGTTTCTGATATGGATCTTCATGCGTTCCCCGTCCCTGCCAGCATTGCCATCACCGCCATGCGTACCGCAATGCCGTAGGTGACCTGCGGCAGGATCACCGACTGCGGGCCGTCGGCGACTTCGGACGCGATTTCGACGCCGCGATTCATCGGGCCGGGATGCATCACGATGGCATCCGGCTTGGCCAGCGCGAGTTTTTCCGGCGTCAGGCCAAAAAACTTGAAGTATTCCTGCGCGCTGGGCAGCCGGGCGCCCTTCATGCGCTCGTTCTGCAGGCGCAGCATGATGACCACGTCGCAGCCGCGCAGGCCTTCTTCCATGTTGTGGAACACCTTGACGCCCATCTGCTCGACCCCGGCCGGGAGCAGGGTTTTCGGGCCGATCACGCGGACTTCCGGCACCCCCAGCGTGGTCAGCGCGTGTATCTGCGAGCGCGCCACGCGCGAATGCAGCACGTCGCCGACGATGGCCACGGTCAGGTTGTGGAACTCGCCCTTGTAGCGGCGGATGGTGAACATGTCGAGCAGGCCCTGGGTGGGATGCGCGTGGCGGCCGTCGCCGGCGTTCACCACCGAGATGTGCGGCGCCACGTGGCGCGCGATGAAGTGCGCCGCGCCCGACTGCGCGTGGCGCACGATGAACATGTCGGCGTGCATGGCGGCGAGGTTGTCGACGGTGTCGAGGATTGCCTCGCCCTTGGTCTGGCTGGAGGTGGCGATGTTGAGATTGACCACGTCGGCGGACAGTCGCTTGGCGGCGATCTCGAAGGTGGTGCGGGTGCGCGTCGAGGGTTCGAAGAACAGGTTGAAGATCGACTTGCCGCGCAGCAGCGGGACTTTTTTAACCTCGCGTTCGCCGACGTCCATGAAGGATTCGGCGGTGTCGAGGATCTGCGTGATGATGGCGCGCGGCAGGCCGTCGAGGGTGAGCAGGTGCCGCAGCCTGCCGTCTTGAGCGAGTTGTAGGTTCATGCAAGGGTCAGGGTCAGATGGCCATCGTCGAGGCGGGAAAGATTGATGTTCTGGTGGTCGGGTACGGTGATCGTCAGGCCGGCGAAATCGGGGCGGATCGGCAGTTCGTGACCGCCGCGATCGACCAGTACGGCGAGCCGGATCGAAGCAGGGCGGCCATAGTCGAACAACTCGTTCATCGCCGCACGCACCGTACGCCCGGTGTGCAGCACGTCGTCGACCAGCAGGATGGCGCGGCCTTCCAGGTCGAAGGGCAGGTTGGACGGCTTCACCTGCGGGTGCAGGCCGATGCGCGAAAAGTCGTCGCGGTAGAACGAAATGTCGAGCGTCCCGAGCGGCAAGGTGCACTGGAGCAAGGCATGCAGGCGCTCGGCCACCCACACGCCGCCGGTGTGGATGCCGACGATCAGCGTGTCGGGCGTGAGGGTGGGCGCGATGGCGTCGGCGAGCCGCGCGATCAGCGTATGGGCGTCAGGCAGTGAGGCGTGCATCGAAGAACCCTTGCAAAATAAGTTGAGCGGCGACGGCGTCCGTCAGCGCCTTGTTTTTCTTGCCGTGGATGCCGCGTGCATGGAGCTCGGATTCGGCTGCCGTGCTGGTGTGGCGCTCGTCCACCAGAAAAACCGGGAGATTGAAGCGGGATTCTAATTTGCGCGCGAAGTTTTTGGCCGCCCGCGTCATGTCGTGCTCGCTGCCGTCGGCGTGGGTGGGCAGCCCCAGCACCAGCAGCACCGGCTGCCATTCGCCGACCAGTTTGGCGATGGCAGTCAGGCGCGCATCGGTGGAGTCGGCCTGAATGACGGTGAGCGGATGCGCGATCCCGATCGACAACTCGCCCGAAGCCACGCCGGTGCGCTTCAGCCCCAGGTCGAGGGCCAGCACCGTGCCGTGAGTTTCTCCCGGCTTCAAGCGTGCCCGGCTTCTTCGGACAGGCTGGCGAAGTCGATGCCCAAGAGCTTCATCGCAGCAGGCAGGCGCTCTTCGGGCGCCAGATCAAAAATCACCTGGGGGTCGGCGGCCACCGACAGCCAGGCGTTCTGTTTGATTTCGTCTTCCAGCTGACCGGCCGACCAGCCCGCGTAGCCCAGCGACACCATGAATTTTTCCGGTCCCGCCCCCTGGCTGACCGCTTCCAGCACGTCCTTGGAGGTGGTCAGGCTGACCGCGTCGTTGACGGTGAGGGTGGAACTGAAGGTGAGGGGTGGCGTGTGCAATACAAAGCCGCGCTCGGTCTGCACCGGGCCGCCAAAAAACACGGTGTTGTGCTGCAGGCGCTCCGGCAGCGACAGCCCGATCTGCTCGAAGAGCGTCGACAGATCCAGGTCGATCGGGCGGTTGACCACCACGCCCAGCGCGCCCTGATCACTGTGGTCGCAGATATAGGTCAGCGTGCCGTTGAAATTGGGGTCCACCATGCCGGGCATGGCGATCAGGAAATTGTGTGTGAGGTTGACGGTATCCATGATTGCGTTCCCATTGTAATCTGCCCCGAAACAGGCAAGCACCACTTTTTGCACCCTTCTTACACTATAGCGACCGCCACGTCCCATGCCTGAATATGCCCGTGCCCTGGTCTGGTTTCGCCGCGACCTGCGGGACTTCGATCATGCCGCGCTCCATCACGCGCTCAAATGCGCCCGACAGGTGGTCTGCGTCTTCATTTTCGACCGCGAAATCCTGGATACGCTTCCCGACCCGGCCGATCGGCGGGTCGAATTCATCCATGCCAGCGTCACCGAATTGCAGCGGTCCCTGCAGTCCCGAGGCGGCGGCCTCGTTGTCCGCCATGGCGTTGCGCGCGACGAAATCATGCAGCTGGCAGCCGAACTCGGAGTCGATGCCTTGTTCTTCAATCACGACGACGACCCCGCCGCCCTGGCGCGTGATGCTGCCGTGGAAACCGCCCTGCGCAGCCGCAACATGGCTGTCCACCACACCAAGGACGCAGTCATTTTTGAACGTGAGGAAGTGCTTACAGCCGCCGGAACGCCTTTCAGCGTCTTCACGCCCTACAAGAATGCCTGGCTGAAAAAGCTGGCGCCGCATGACTTGCAAGCCTACCCGGTCGATCCGTATGCCGACCGGCTGGTCGCGCTGTCGACCGCCATCCCGGGCCTGCAGGACATGGGGTTTGCACCTACCAACCTGCGCGAACTGAAGGTGACGCCCGGCATGTCGGGCGGCGCGCAGTTATTCGAGGATTTCCTGCAGCGGATCGACCGGTATCAGGAGACGCGCGATTTCCCCGCGCAGAAGGGGCCGTCGTATCTGTCGGTACACCTGCGCTTCGGCACGGTGTCCGTCCGTCAGCTGGCCGCCGCGGCCTGGCAGCAGGGCGGACACGGCGCGCAGACCTGGCTGTCCGAACTGATCTGGCGCGACTTTTACCATCAGATCCTCTGGCATCGTCCCGACATCGCCGCCGGCCATGCCTTCAAGCTGCAGTACGACGCTTTGCCATGGCCGAATCCCCCCCGTCATTTCGAGGCGTGGTGCGAGGCGCGCACCGGCTACCCGCTGGTCGACGCCGCGATGCGCCAGCTCAACCAGACTGGCTATATGCACAACCGCCTGCGCATGGTGACGGCCTCGTTCCTCACAAAAGACCTGCTGGTCGATTGGCGTCTCGGCGAGAAATATTTTGCCGACAGGCTGATCGATTTCGACCTCGCCGCCAACAGCGGCGGCTGGCAATGGGCGGCCTCGGTGGGCTGCGATGCCCAGCCCTGGTTCCGCATCTTCAACCCGGTGACGCAATCCGAAAGATTCGACCCGCGAGGGGCGTTCATCCGCCGCTATATACCCGAACTCGCCAGCGTCCCGGAGAAATTCATTCACGCCCCGTGGACACTGCCGGCCAGCGAGCAGGCGCGTATGGGCGTGATCGTCGGTCAGACCTGCCCTGCACCCATCGTCGAGCATGCGGTCCAGCGCGCCCGGGCACTGGCGTTGTTCAAGGCTGCAGCAGCGGCGAATTTGGACTAGCTGGGCCCGGTCGGCAGACCGGGGGCCCACAGGCGTCCGTTCCCCGGTGAATTCGCATTTGTGGAAAACCACGTCGAACGTCGCCAGGGTGGCGGCATGCCCGACCCGTTACATTCATGTCGGTATGCTTTTATGATGGCGAGATATAAACAATTTCAGGGGGTGCCATGCACCGACTTTCCCGGGCAGCGGTGGTGGGCTTGAGCGCAGTGCTTGCAGCGTGCGGGCAGCACGAAGCGGCGCAACAGGGCGGCGGCGCACCGCCGCCGGCGCAGGTGACGGTGGAAGCGGTGATGCCGCAAGCCGTGCCGATCAGCTTTGAATATGTCGGGCGCCTGGAAGCATCGCGCGAAGTGGAGATCCGCCCGCGTGTCGCAGCCGTCATCGAGCGCCGCTATTTTCAGGAGGGCGCACCGGTGAAGGCCGGCGCCTTGCTGTACAAGCTCGACGCCGCCAGCTTTGCCGCACAGGTTCGCGCGGCAAGTGCCGAACTTGCCAATCGGCAGGCGCTGCTCGCGGAGGCAAAACTGGAACTGGACCGCAACCGGGCGCTCGCAGCGCAGGGGTTCGTCAGCACGCGTGCGCTGGATTCCACGCAAACCGCGCTCACGGTGGCCGAAGCGGGCGTGCGTACAGCCGAGGCGAATCTCGCCGATGCACGCGTCAGTCTCGGCTATACCGAAATCCGCGCTCCGCTCACGGGCGTGATGGGCCGGGCGCTCCAGGTCGAAGGCGCGCTGGTGAGCCCCACCGGCCCGGCGCTCACTACGTTGGCGCAGATTGCGCCCATCTATGCGCGGTTTTCGATCGGCGAGGACGCGCGTCTGGCGCTGGAGAAGCAGCGCGCCGACGGATCGCTGGAACAGGGCCGGCAGCGCGTCCGCCTGGTGCTCGCCGACGGCACCCGGATCGCCACCACCGGCACGCTCAACTTCAGCGACTACAAGGCGAATCCGCAAACCGGCGCATTCGACATGCGTGCCGAGTTTGCCAACGCCGGCAGCGCCCTGAAACCCGGGCAGTTTGTGCGTGTGGTCGTCGAAGGCGGCAAGTTGCCGGACGCGATTACCGTGCCGCAGCCCGCGGTACAGGATGGCCCGACCGGCAAGTTTGTCTACGTTGCCACGCCCGGCGAGAAGGGCATGACCGTCGCGCTGCCCCACCCGGTCGAAGTCGGCGCGTGGGTGGGTGGCGATGAACAGGACAAGGGGGCCGGCCGCTGGGTGATCAAGAGCGGCTTGAAGCCTGGCGACAAGGTCGTGGTCGACGGCATGGCACGGATTTTCTTCCCCGGCATGCCCGTTGCGCCCTCGGAAGCGGGGGCGCCGTCGGACAAGGCTGTCGCTGCGCCGCCCGTGGCCGCGAAGAAATAAGGGGCCGTCATGTTTTCGCGTTACTTCATCGACCGGCCGATTTTCTCGGTGGTGGTCTCCATCCTCATCGTGCTCGCCGGCCTGCTGGCGATGCGCGTGCTGCCGATCGCGCAATATCCGGAGATTGCACCGCCCGTAGTCACGGTGCGTGCGGTCTACCCCGGCGCCTCGGCGACGGTGCTGGAACAGACCGTCGCGGCTCCGCTGGAAAACGCGATCAACGGCATCGAGGACATGATGTACATGAGCTCGACCTCGGCTTCGAACGGCGTCCTGGAAATCCAGGTCACCTTCGAGATCGGTTCCGATGTCGACAAGGCCGCGCTCAACGTCAACAACCGCGTCAAGCAGGCCGAGGCGCGGCTGCCGGAAGAAGTGCGTCGCCAAGGCGTGACGGTGGAAAAGGGGTCGTCCGCCTTCCTGCAGGTGCTCGCCTTCCTCTCGCCCGACGGCCGTTACGACGATCTCTACACCAGCAACTACGTCACGCTCAACGTGCTGGACCAGTTGAAGCGCATCCCCGGCACGACCAACGTGCAGATCTTCGGCGCCAAGGACTATGCCATGCGCATCTGGCTCAAGCCTGACCGCATGGCGCAGCTGGGTGTGACCGTGACCGATCTCACCCGTGCGATCAACGAGCAGAACGCCCAGTTCGCCCCCGGCAAGATCGGCCAGCCGCCGGTCGACAACGGCCAGGCGCTGGTGTATTCGCTCACGACCAAAGGGCGGCTTGCCGATCCGAAGGAGTTCGAGAATATCGTCGTGCGCGCCAATGCCGACGGTTCGGTGCTGTATTTGAAGGACGTCGCGCGGGTCGAGCTCGGCTCCAAGGATTACGACTTCGCGGGGCTCTACAACGGCAAGCCGGCGACGCTGGTCGGCATTTTCCTGCAGCCCGGCGCCAACGCGCTCAAGGTGGGCGACGACGTGATCCGCACGGTCGAGGAACTGAAAAAGCAATTCCCGCCAGGCCTCGATTACGCCGTCCCCTACGACACCACCCGCTTTGTCGAGGTGTCGATCCGTGAGGTGGTGAAAACCCTGGGCGAAGCGATCCTGCTGGTGGTGCTGGTGGTGTTCGTCTTTCTGCAGAACTGGCGCGCGACGCTCATCCCCGTCCTCGCCGTGCCGGTCTCGCTGTTGGGTACCTTCGTCGGCCTGCTGCTGCTCGGCTATTCGATCAACACGCTGACGCTGTTCGGCATGGTGCTCGCCATCGGCATCGTGGTCGACGACGCCATCGTGGTGCTGGAGAACATCGAGCGCATCATCCACGAGCACAAGAAGACCCCGCGTGAGGCGGCACTGCTGGCGATGCGCGAAGTCACCGGCCCGGTGATCGCGATCGTACTGGTGCTGTGCGCGGTATTCATTCCCATCGCCTTCCTCGGCGGTCTGACCGGCGAACTGTATCGCCAGTTTGCGGCGACGATTGCTATTTCGGTGGTGATCTCCGGCCTCGTCGCGCTGACCTTGACGCCGGCACTGTGCGTCGCCCTGCTCAAGGGCGAGAAGCCGCATGAGCCCGGACGCTTTTTCCGTGCGTTCAACCGGGGCTTCGCCGGCATGACCCGCCATTATCAGGGCGGGGTGAAATTCCTCATGCGGCGCTCGCTCGTCGCGCTCTCGATTTATATCCTGATGATCGCCGCGGCTGTCACCCTGTGGAAGTTCACGCCCGGCAGCCTGGTGCCGGACGAAGACCAGGGCTATTACATTAGCGCGGTGTACCTGCCGGACGGCTCGGCGCTTTCGCGGACCGAAGCGGTGGTCAAGCAGGTCGATGCGATCGTGCGCAAGGATCCCGCCGTCCAGCATGTGGTCGCCTTCGCCGGGCTCGATTTTCTCGGCGGCGGGTTCCGCAACAGTGCTGCGACCATCTTCGTCGCCGCGCGCCATTGGGACGAGCGCAAGAAAACCATCCAGCAGATGGTGGGCGAGATGATGGGTGCGACTTCGGGCATCCGCGAGGCGCTGGTGCTGGCGTTTGCGCCGCCGCCGATTTTCGGCCTGGGAAACGCCGGAGGCTTCGAGTTCTACATCCAGAACAAGGGTGAGGGCGGGCCGCAGAAGCTGGCCCAGGTGAGCGACGCCTTTCTCGCCGCCGCGCGCCAGGACAAGCGGCTCGCGCAGGTGCTGACGCTGTGGCGGCCGCACGTGCCGCAGCTGTATGTCGACGTCGACCGCGAGAAGGCGAAGATGCTGGGCGTCAAGATCGACGACGTGTTCAGCACGCTGTCGGCCACGCTCGGCTCGTATTACGTCAACGACTTCAACAAGTACGGCCGCACCTGGCAGGTTCTGATGTCGGCCGAGCCGGGTGCGCGGAAGACGCCGCAGGACGTGTCGGCGCTGTTTGTGCCCAATGCGTCCGGCGAGATGGTGCCGATGTCGGCGCTGGCCCGGATCAGTTTCTCGTCCGGTCCGGAAACGCTCGACCGTTACAACGATTCCCAGGCGGTCAAGATCATGGGCAGCGCGGTGCCCGGCGTCAGTTCGGGCCAGGCGCTCGCCATCATCGACGGAATTGCCAAGAAAGTGCTGCCGCCCGATTTCAGTTACGAATGGACCGGCGCCTCGTTCCAGGAGAAGCGTTCGAGCGGGACGTCGGGCATCGCGCTGGGGTTGGCGGTGCTGATGGTGTTCCTCATCCTTGCGGCGCAGTACGAGAAATGGACGCTGCCGTTCGCCGTGCTGATGGCGCTGCCCTTCGGCACCTTCGGTGCGCTGGCGGCGGTGTGGCTGCGCGGGCTGTCCAATGACGTGTATTTCCAGATCGGGCTGGTGACCCTCTTGGGCCTCGCGGCGAAGAACGCCATCCTGATCGTCGAATTCGCGGTGTTGAAGAAGCAGGAGGGCTATTCCAGCGTGGCCGCTGCGCTCGAAGCCGCCCGCCTGCGCTTCCGCCCCATCCTGATGACCTCGCTTGCCTTCATCCTCGGTGTGCTGCCGCTGGCGATTTCAACCGGGGCGGGCGCAGGGGCGCGCCATGCGGTCGGCACTGGCGTCGTCGGCGGGATGCTTGCCGCCACCTTCCTCGCGGTGTTCTTCATCCCGCTGTTCTTCCACTGGGTGTCAGACAGGCGGCTGCAGGCCAGGTCGGAAGAGATCGATGCACATCCGCACGCCACGCGCTACGACAACGTCCATATGCCGTCTCACCATCCTTCGCCGGCTTCGCGGCCACCGGCAGAATAGCGTGGTCACCGGGCTGAGCGCGGCGGCCCGACGATGCTGGTATGAGGGTGTGGGCGCACCCGCATTCAAGGGAGTGGTGTCTCCGCCGTTAACGTTAAGGCCCATCTCGGGATGGACGACGTCAGGTCCGTTTGCCGGGTGTTGCGCATACGGGCGTTGACCGAAGCCGGTAAAATCTAAATACTTGCATGGCAAGTATGGTTATTTGTGCAACCCTCCAGCCAAGAGAGGACAGCCAGCTTCGATGCCAGGACAAGAGAGACACCGCCTCGCCGGCATACTGCTGTTGGCCGCGAGCATCCCGCTGCTGCTGTGGCAGGCCGTTCCGGCCAATCAACTGACGCTCTCGGCCCCGGCTTTCCTGGCAGCCCATTCGCTGATGGAAATCTTTGCCGTCATCGTGGCGGCGCTGGTTTTCTTCACTGGCCACGGCGCGCAGGAAACCGTGCGCTCGATCCGCTCCATGGTGCTGGGCTGCGCGTTTCTGGCGGTGGCGCTGTTCGACATCCTGCACTTCCTCACCTATGCGGGCATGCCGGACCTGGTCAGTCCCAATTCTCCCCACAAATCGATTTTGTTCTGGCTGTGCGGCCGTTTGGCCGCCGGGATGGGCCTGCTGGCCTATGTGCTGCTTCCGGAAACGCCCGCCACGCGTTACCCGGCCAGTCGCTATGGCTGGACTGTGGTTCTGCTGGTGTTGGGGACGCTTTCCTACGGGCTTCTGGCTTCGCCCCAGACGATTCCGGCGATGTATGTATTGGGCCAGGGCTTGACCCCGCTCAAGGTGACGCTCGAATGGGGCGTGTTCGGCCTCTATCTTGCGGTCGCAGTCCTGCTGTACCTGCGCCGCACACGGATCACCCACTGCGATTTCGAGAGCCTGATGCTGGCCCTGTTGCTGATGGCGGCGGCCGAGCTGTTCTTCGTCGTATATGTGAACGTAAGCAGTACGGCCAATCTGCTGGGGCATACCTACAAGGTATTCGCCTATTATTTCCTCTATCGTGCGATCTATGCCGAAGCAGTGAGCCGCCCGTTCCGACAGATGCGCCATATGCTTACCCATGACGACCTGACCGGGCTGCCGAACCGTACCGCATTTGGCGAACGCCTCAATCAGTCCGTCGTCCGCGTCCGTGATGAGCAGGTGCCCTGCGCCGTGTTGTTGCTCGACCTGGACTATTTCCAGAATGTGAACGACACGCTGGGCCACGAGCAGGGCGATCTGCTGCTGGTTGCAGTCGCCCAGCGCATCCGCGCCGCCCTGCCGAAAGCGGCTTTCCTGGCCCGCTTCAGCGGCGACGAGTTCGTCGTCATGCTCGAAAACGCACCGGCCGACGAGGCCCGGCTGGTGGGCCAGATCCTGCTTCAGACCATGGCCCGCGAGTTCGACATCGGCAACGACCGCCTGGGAATCAGCGTCAGTATCGGCATCGTCACGTACCCGACCGACGGCGAGTCGGCCAGCGTCCTGATGCGCTATGCTGACCTCGCCCTGCACCGCGCCAAATCGGCCGGGCGCAATTGCCTGATGGTGTTCAGCCGCGATCTGTCCGATGAAATCCAGCGCCGTGTGTTGCTGGAGGCGCGCCTCAAGCAGGCGCTGGATCGCCAGGAACTCGCACTGCATTACCAGCCCAAACTGGAAATCCAGTCCGGTCGCCTGATGGGCTGGGAGGCGTTGTTGCGCTGGCAGTCGGCGGAACTGGGCGCGGTCAGCCCGGAGGAGTTCATCCCGGTCGCCGAGCACACGGGCCTCATCCTGCCGATCGGCGACTGGGTACTGCGTGAAGCGTGTCGTCAATTGCGGGTGTGGCAGGACGCGGGCCTGATGACCGGCACCATGGCGGTCAACCTGTCGACACGCCAGTTTCGTCAAAAGGATCTGGCCGAGGAAGTCAGCGCCGCCCTGCGCGATACCGGTCTGGCGGCAGGTGACCTCGAACTGGAAATCACCGAGTCGTCGCTCATGGACAATCTGGCGACGGCCGCCACCGTACTGGCCGAACTGGAGCGGTTGGGCCTCCGCATCGCGGTAGACGATTTCGGCACGGGCTATTCCTCGCTCAGCTATCTGAAGAGCTTTCCCATCCACTGCCTGAAGATCGACCGCTCGTTCATCCGCGACATCCCGGGCGACGACAACGATACCGCCATCGTGCGCACCATCATCGCGCTGGCCGGCAGCCTCGGCCTGACCGTGGTTGCGGAAGGCGTCGAAACTGACGCGCAGCTGGCTTATCTGCGGGCCAATCATTGCGATCAGGCCCAGGGCTATTTCTTCAGCCGTCCATTGCCGCCGGATGAGTGCATCAAGTTGATGCGGGCCGGCCTGCGCCGGGTGGCTGCATAGGATTTTCCGCGCGCAATAAAAAGCCGGGCATTGCCCGGCTTTTTCAATCCAGCTGCTGCAGCGCGCTCTACCCGTAAAGGGTAGGCCGTGGTTGTCCCCGCGAGGGGGAGGCCGTGGTTGTAAAGCCGACAAGTCGGCTACAACCACGCACTAAAGACGCTAAAGCGGCAACAATCACGCTCACGCGGCCTTTTCGTGATGGTAGCCGGTCACGGTGTCGACTTCGGCCTTGGAGCCGAGGATCACCGGCACGCGCTGGTGCAGGCCCTCGGGCGCCAGGTCGAGGATGCGCTCGTAACCGGTGGTGGCGGCGCCGCCGGCCTGTTCGACGATGAAGGCCATCGGGTTCGCCTCGTACAGCAGGCGCAGCTTGCCGGCCTTGGAGGGGTCCTTGGTGTCCTTGGGGTACATGAAGATGCCGCCGCGGGTGAGGATGCGGTGCACTTCGGCGACCATCGAGGCGACCCAGCGCATGTTGAAGTCCTTGCCGCGCGGGCCGGTCTTGCCGGCCAGACACTCGTCGACGTAGCGCTGCACCGGCTTTTCCCAGAAACGCATGTTGGAGGCGTTGATCGCGAATTCCTTGGTTTCGGTGGGGATCTTCATGTTGGGGTGGGTCAGCACGAACTCGCCGACGTCGCGGTCGAGCGTGAAGCCGTTGGTGCCGTGGCCGAAGGTCAGCACCAGCATGGTCGAGGAGCCGTAGATCGCGTAGCCGGCGCACACCTGCTGGGTACCGGTCTGCAGGAAGTCTTCCATCTTGGCGGCGCGGCCGGCGACCGGGGCCTTGAGGATCGAGAAGATGGTGCCGACCGAGATGTTGACGTCGACGTTGGACGAGCCGTCGAGCGGATCGAACACCAGCAGGTACTTGCCCAGCGGGTACTGGCTGGGGATCGCATACACCTCGTCCATCTCTTCCGATGCCATGCCGGCCAGGTGGCCCGCCCACTCGTTGGAGCGGATCATGATCTCGTTGGTGATGACGTCGAGCTTCTTCTGCGTCTCGCCCTGCACGTTCTCGGAATCGAGCGAGCCCATCACGCCCAGCAGCGCGCCCTTGTTGACGGCGTTGGAGATGGCCTTGCAGGCGGTGACGACGTCGTTCAGCAGCGAGGTGAAATCGCCGGTGGCGCCGGCGGTGCGGCGCTGTTCTTCAATGATGAACTGGGTAAGGGTGGTGCCGGTGTGCATGACGGTCTCCAGGATGCGGGGAAAATAAAAATATTAGAACAATCAAACATTTTATCATGTGATAAAGGCATCAAATACCCCTCGCCGATGCCCAGCGCGCCGCCTGTGGACATTAAAAAACCCGCCACAGGGCGGGTTTGCGGGTCGCCGAGGTCGGCAGATCAGGTTTGCATACGCCGGCTCACGCGGAAGCCGACCAGACCCAGGCCGGCCAGCATCGTCATCCAGGTGGCGGCTTCCGGTACCGGCTGCGCCACGGGATTGATCGTCAGGGATTGCAGCCTGGCCAGGTCTGCCAACTTGTCCTTGTTGGTGGCACTGGCGGCGATTGCCAGCCAGTCGTAGGTCCCGGTGTAGGTCGCCAGGCTGACGCTCTTGATGTTGTTCACGCTGCTGGTGTTGTTGTAGGTCGTTGCCGTCCCCCCCAGCAGGCTGGCCTTGAGGCCGGCCGGGCTGAAGGTGCCGGTGCCGGCCCACAGGCTGAGGTCGGAGTCGCCGCCGTACTGCTGCAGGGTCAGCGTCTGCAGGCTGACGGCCTGGGAAAACGTGAGCAGGATCAGGTCGTCCGCGTTCGTGTTGCCGAGCGCACTGGCGCTGCCCGTGCAACTTACCCCTTCGCGGCTGTTGCACACGCCCAGGCCGGCACCTGACGTCAGGGTCAGCGCGGCCGTCGCGAATTGCTTGCCGATTCCCGTGCTGCCCCAGGCGCTGGCCGTGAGCGCCACGCCCCCGGCTGTGGTGGTGTAGCTGTTGCCCAGGGCGGCGGCGGAGACGCTCCCCGAAGTGAAGGAGAAATCGATGGCGTGCGCCTGGGCGGAAACCAGGACGAAACCGAGGGCGGTGGCGAAACGGTTGAAAGCGGTCATGTCTGCTCCTGTCATTCAGGGGGTGTCAGGTCACTGGGCCTGACAACCGGGTTTAGCCTGGAATGGAGCAAGATGCATGCTTACCGTGGCTGATTCACTGTAAGATATTGAATTAAAAACACATAACGCTGGATGTGCGTTGGCGGCAGGCTCGTCGCACGCAGGATTCCACAGGCCGGGATGACGGAATTCAGTCAGTGCCGCCGACAAGCTGGTCCGACCGGGTGAAGGTCCAGGTGCGGGTGATCGACAGGATGTCGGCTTTTTTGCGCATCTCGTCGGGGAAGGGCGCGTAGGGCGCGGCGAGCTGGACGATCTTGATCGCGGCAGCGTCGAGGATCTTGGAGCCGGACGAGCGATCGATGTCGACGTTCTCGATGCGGCCATCGGAATAGATCGACACGGTCAGCCTCAGGCTGCCGTAGATGCTCTGGCGGCGCGCGGCTTCGGGATAGTTGACGTTGCCGATACGCTCGACCTTGGTGACCCAGTCCTCCACGTAGCGCGCGAACGCGTATTCGCGCACGTTGGCGCCGACGAACGCACGCTTGGGGCGTTTCTGGTATTCGTCCCATTGCTGCGAGATGCGCGCCTGCAGTTGCGCCATTTCGCGTGCCTGCGCGTTGAGCTGGCTGGCGTCGAGGGTGGGCTGGGGCGGGGCCGGCGTTGCCGCAGGCGGCGGGGTCTGCAGCTGGCCGTCGGTTTTCAGCTGGCTCAACAGGGTTTTCGCCTGCTGTTCGAGCGCGGACACTTTGGCCTGTAGCGCGGCTTCATCGTTCCCGGTCTGGGTTCGGGCACTGGCGGGGAGCGGGCTTTTCAGCCTGCGGTCTTCGTCGGTGTTGCCGCCCCCCGCCAGATTCACCTGCGCCAGCGCATCGGGATTAAGCGGAGATTCAGTGGTCTTGGCGTTGACCAGCACCACCTCCATCGGCAGGTTGGGGTCCTCGAACAGGTGCGGGTTGACGTGCACGAACTGGGTCGACAGCACCATGCCGTGCACCGCCGCCGACGCCAGCAGGGCCAGCGCCATGCGCGTGCCCTGCTTGGAAGGGGCGGCGAGAGTGGGGGACGGGGCAGGGGCAGACACCATGGGGACCGGATGTGGGGGCAAGCCTGATTTTACGGAAGCGCGGCGCTGCTGTCAGGCGGTGTTTCCAGCGTCTCCCGATACTCGGCATGAAAGCTGATGTCGAGCAGGTCGATATTGGAAATCGCGAGCAGCACCTTGGATCCCGGCGCAACGCCCGCCACCGAGGGCGCGCGCGTCACCATCGGCAGGGTGTCGAAGCGCACCAGGTCTTCGCGGATCACGCTGGCGGTGACTTCATGGATGTTTTCCTGGATCAGCCAGCGCAGCATCCAGTAACGCTCCAGCCTCCGCTGAAATTCATTGTAGGCGTCGTACGCCAGTTCGAAATCGCGCACCGTCGAAAACAGTTGCTCGCTCCGCGGGGGGTACACCGGATCGGTCCCTTGCACGATGCTGATCAGCTGGCGCTGGTTGACGAGGTCGACGTAGCGCCGCAAGGGCGACGACGACCACGCGTACTGGTCGACGCCGAGGCCGACGTGCGGGTCGGGCGACGTCGTCATGCGCGTCTTGCCGTTGGATTGCGCGCGGTAGATGCCGGGCACGCGCTTTTCCGCCAGCCAGCCGCCCCAGTGCGCGTTGGCGAAGATCATCAGTTCCGACACCACCTTGTCGATCGGGCTGCCGCGCTTGCGCGGCACGACGCTGATGCGTTCATTGTCGACCTTGAAGTTGTAGTCGACGCGGTCGACCGTGTCGGCCTTGCCGCGCCCGGCTTCCAGCACGGTGGCGAAATCGCGCAGCCATTCGAGTTCGCGGCGGTAGGGGTAATCGGGGACGTCCGGGTTGTGCAGGGTCTCGTCGTTGAACAGCACCTCCAGCGTCTCGTGGCGCAGGTTGTCGGCGATGTGCACCATTTCCAGCCGGGTCTCGGTGCCGAGCACGCGCAGGTCGGATGCCACGTCGACATACAGTGACAGCGCCGGGCAGTCGTGGGTCTCGCCCAGCGTGTAATGGTGGATCAGCGCCTCGGGCAGCATGGTGATCTTGTCGCCGGGGTAGTACACGGTGGAGAGCCGCTCGCGCGCGACCTTGTCGAGCTCCGAGCCGGGCGCGATGCCGAGCGCCGGCGCGGCGATATGGATGCCGACGCGGATGCTGCCGTCGTCGCGCCAATCGACCGACAGCGCATCGTCGATCTCGGTGGTCGCCTCGTCGTCCATCGAGAACGCGCGCACGGTGCTTTTCGGTAGCTCGGGCGGATCGATGGGTTCGGTGACTTCGGCAAATCCTATTCCGCGCGGGAAGTATTCCAGCAGGAAGGTCGCCAGATGGAAGTCGAGCGTCGACGGGATCGCGCCGCAGCGTTCGATCAGCCTCAATTGCGACAGCCCGGTGGCCGTTGCCGCGTCTTCCAGCGCCTTGTATTCCAGCGTGTTCTTGTCCGGCGCGATGAGGATGCGCGGGATCAGCGAGACGTATTCGGGCGGCAGGCGGAAGGCGGCCAATTCGGCCGCAAGATGCGCCTGCCGCTCGGCGGCGAGGCGCTTCTTCTCCAGTCCGGCCTTGGCCGCAGCCAGCGTCTCGGCCGGCGCCGGGCGGTAGCGCCCCTTGCCCTTCTTGTGGAAATAGATCGGCGACGCATGCAGCTTCTGCAGCAGCGCGACCGACTCCGCAGGGCGCGGCACGTGGCCGTAGTAGTCCTGCGCCAGCTGTTCGAAGCCGAATTCATCGGTGCCGGCCGCTTCCCACAGGAAGTCGGCGTCGAGATCCGCCGTCAGCGTCTCGGCCTCGGCCATCACCTCGGCGGGCGCCGGCGCGGCAAAGCGCAGCAGGATGTTGGCCGTCTTGATCTTGCTGCGCTTGCCCGAGGCGGTTTCCACCTGCGCCGTGGCGTCGGTTTCGGACAGGATGGAGCCGGCCTTGAAATGGCCGTCCTCTTCAAAGATCAGGTGCATGAAAAATCAGAAATCCAGGATGGTTTGGAAGTGGCGCTCGAACCCGGCAAAGCCGTGGTCGCCGCCGTCTTCGATGATCTGCGTGGCGCCCGCGTAGTAGGCGGCGGCGTCGCGGTAGTCGAGCACCTCGTCGCCGGTCTGCGCCAGCAGCAGATAGCGCTCCGGCTGCGAGATGGCGGGTACATCGAGCGCCGCGAGTTCGGCCAGATGCGCCTCGGTAAGTTCCCACTTCTCGCCGCTGTGCCAGTTGGTCTGCGTGCCGAGCGCGCCGCGCATCAGGACATGGGCGTGCACCGCCGGGTTCACCAGCACGGCTTTCCAGCCGTGCTTTTCCGCCAGATGGGTGGCGTAGAAGCCGCCCAGCGAGCTGCCGATCAGGGTGACCGATTCAGGGTGACGCCGTGCCAATTCGGCCTTGACGTGGGCGATGGCCTCGCGCGGGCTGTTGGGCAGCGCCGGGCAGTAGTAGTCCGCCTGCCGTCCGATGCCGGCCATGTGCTCACCGAGTTGGCGCGCCTTGCCGGACGCGGGGGAGGAGTTGAAGCCGTGGAGATAGACAATCATCCCCGGATTTTACCGGGGCGGGGGGGATTCCTGAAATTTGGAGATAGCCAGTTTTTCACAGGACTGTTGACCGTTGGCCGGGGGTAGCCCGGCAGCTAGTCACTTTTCTTGTCTCGCCAAGAAAAGTGACCAAAAGAAGGCGACCCCGACATCCCCGAATTCCCGGAAATCGAGCCCACCGGACGGGCGGCGAAGAACTCGCCCCGCCTTGCTGTTTTTAATTGGTTTTTTGTGGGCAGGGCTCAGACACCTTCGCCGCTGATCCGCCCGGCAGGCTCGATTTCCGGCGGGGCTGTAAGGGGATCAAAGTCGAAACCAGGACGGTGAGGGCGGAGCGATTTGTACGCTGGTGATGCGTCGCAAATTCGGCCTAGGCCTGCTCAACGCGTCTTGCGCGACTCAGTCGTCGAAGCAGTAGAAGTCGGCCTTGGTCACGCCGCAGTCGGGACAGCTCCAGTCGTCGGGAATGTCTTCGTAGCGCGTGCCGGGTGCGAGGCCGTGGTCGGGGTCGCCCGCGGCTTCGTCGTAGATGTAATCGCACACGGCGCAGGTCCATTTGCGGAAGGCGGGGGCGGATTCGGAGGCAGAGATGGCAGCAGACAGATTCATCATGGCAATTTCCACGGATCGAGCGTGGCCAGCAGGTGGTTGAAAATCACATCGAGCTCGCCGCCCAGCACATCGAGCTGCGGGTTGACGTAGGGTTTGAAGACCGCCGAGGCGGGACGGTGCGCGACCCAGGTGCGGCCTCCGGCTGCGTAGAGATGGATGCGCAGCGGGATGTCGATGCCGGCGGTCTTCTCTGCCGCCCATACCTTGACGGCGTAGTCGGGCCGGAACACTTCGAGCACCTGGTCGGCCGGCACGTCGATGCCCTTTTTCGCACAGTTGGCCTGGCCGTTGGCGTGCGCGACCAGGCCCATCGGGTAGGCGGCGATGGCGGCGATCAGCTTCTCCGCGGCCTCGTCCACCGAGAGCGATACCTCGAAACGAATCATGCTTCCTCCAGTTCGGGCTGGGGCTGCGACAGCGCGCAGCTGTGGTTGTCGAATTCGTGCAGTTCCTTGCGCAGGTGCTTGATCGCCGGGGTGACGATGGCGATGAAGTAGGCCTCGCGCAATCTGCGCTGCGCTGCATTATTGGACAGATAGCCCTTGGCGCCCAGATGCAGCATCGCCGCGTTGGCGGCTTTCAGGCTGAGCTCGCTGCCAGCCAGCCGCAGCGCCAGTGTATCGCGCACATGCGGCGCGCTGCCGTCGCGTTCGATTTTTTCCGCCAGCGCGTAGGTGGCGGCGCGGGCGGCGTCGAGTTCGGCCTCCAGCGCGTCGGCCTGCACGTCGAGGAAACGGTTGACGTGACCGTGGGTGCGGTCGGAACGCTTCATCATCGCCACGCAGGCGTCGATGAGGCCGAGGCCCATGCCCATCTGCAGCAGGATGAAGGCCGATTTGGTGCGGTCGCGGAAGGCGTTGAACTCCTCCGCGTGACAGACCACCCGGCTGTCGGGCAGGAACACGTCGCGGAACTGGCAGGCGAAGGTGTTGGTGCCTTCCATGCCGATGAAGTGCGCGTTCTGCGTCAGCGTGAGGCCGGGCGTGCTGCCGTGTACCAGGCCGATCACCAGGCCCGGCGTGTCGGGCAGCGACGCGCCCATGTGGAAATAATGCTCGGGGCCGATGTTCGATACCCAGGGCAGCACGCCGTTGATGACGTAGCCTCCCTCGGCCCGCCGGGCTTTCAGCCGCGCCTCCTCGATCCCGACGCACGACTTCATGCTGTTCGACTGTGCAGTGCCGCCGAGCACCTCGCCGCGCGCCATCCGCGGCAGCATTTCGGCGGCGAGCGCCTGGTTGGAACTGTTGACGACATACCACTGCAGGGCATATTCCGCCCACAGCAGAAAGCCGGTCGACACGCATTGCTTGGAGATTTCCTCGATCACCTGGATGGCGTGGCCAAGGCCGCGCGCGGTGCCGCCATGCGCCACGGGCGTGAGGCTGCCGAGGCCGCCGATCGCCCCCAGTTGCTGGAGGAAGCCGCCGGGGTAAACGCCTTTCAAATCGATGTCGACCACCTGCGGCGCCAGCTGGGCGGCGATGAGTTCGGCGAGACCCGGCAACACCTCGGCAGGCGTATCCGGGAAGGTGGGGGCAAGGGCGACGGCAGTCATGATGCGCTCCAGAAAAATGGCAGACGGGTCAGGCGAGCTCGACGCTGACGGTGACCGGGTTGCGCAGCGTGTTGGCCACCGGCGACCAGGCGTTGGAATGCGCGACCAGATCCTTCAGTTCGGCTTCGCTGGCGTCGCCCTCCAGATGCACTTTCACGCGCACATCGGTGAAACCGAGTTTCTTCAGCGGATCGAGATCGCCCACGCCCCATACCGCGGTCACGTTGATGTCGCCTTCGAGTTCGAGCTCGATCCTGGACAGGGAAATGCCGCGGGCAACGGCGTTGGCGTGCAGGCCGACCGACAGGCAGGAGCCCAGCGTGGCGAGCACCGCCTCGGAGGGGTTCGGCGCGGTGTCGTCGCCCAGCAGGTGCGGCGGTTCGTCGATCACGTGCGCCGGCAGGTTGCGCACATAGGTCAGGTTGCGGAACTTGCTCTCGCACACGGTCTTCGCTTTCAGCGTGACGACCGACTGCGGATTCGCCTTGCCTTTGACGGACAGGGCGGCGAGGCCTTCGCCGGAAATGGGCTCGAGCACGGCTTGGGTTTTCAGGGCAACGACTTCAGACATGGCATGACTCCTTGGTTGAGAGGGATCGGGAAAACCGACATGCCTTGTATTGCGATTCCTGTGCCAGCTGCAAAAAATTGCCTCAAGTAATTGATTGATAAGTGAATATTTATTTAATGGCTGCGGCCTGAAATCGTCTGCGCTAACAAATTGTCAACCATTGTCAGCCCGATCAGGCCATGTTCAGCCTTTGCAGTCGGTAGTTCAGTTGGCGCAGGGTCAGCCCCAGCATCTGGGCCGCACGCGACTTGTTGCCGTGGGTGTGCGCCAGCGCCTGCTCGATCTGCTGGCGGTCGTGCGACTGGGCGGGCAGGTAAGGGCGCACGGTCGCCGCCGCGGGCGGAGGCGGGGCGCTGCCGAAGGCGTGAGCGTCCGGCGAACCGGCCGCCTCGCTATGGATCACGCGTTCGACTTCCTGCGCCGAAATCGTGGCGCCTTCGGCCAGCAGCACCAGCCGCTCCAGCACGTTGTGCAATTGCCGGATATTGCCCGGCCAAGGGTAGCCGGCCAGCTTGTCCATCGCCTCGGGCGCCAGTCCGACATTGCGCTGGTAGCTCTGGCTGATGAGGTTGAGCTGATGGCGCACCAGCGGACGGATGTCCTCGCGCCGTTCGCGCAGCGCGGGCAGGCGGATCGGAATGATGTTGAGGCGGTAATAGAGGTCGAGGCGGAAACGACCGCTGCTGACTTGCTGCTGCAGGTCGAGGTTGGTGGCGGCGACGATGCGCACGTCGATCGGCGTTTCGCGGCGTCCGCCGACGCGCTGCAGCGATTTTTCCTGCAATACGCGCAGCAGCTTCACCTGCATCGCCAGCGGCAGCTCGCCGATCTCGTCGAGAAAGAGCGTGCCGCCGTTCGCTTGCTCGAAGTAGCCGGCACGCGCCGCGACCGCGCCGGTGAACGCGCCCTTCTCGTAGCCGAACAGTTCCGACTCGAACAGGTTTTCCGGGATCGCACCGCAGTTGACCTTGACGAACGGCTGGTCGCGCCGCGGGCTCGACAGATGCAGCGCGCGCGCGAACAGCTCCTTGCCGGTGCCCGATTCGCCGAGCAGCAGCACCGTCACGTCGGTCGACGACACCTGTTCGATCTGGCGCAGGGCATGGCGCAGCGCGGGCGCTTCGCCGACGATGCCGAGCGTGGCCTGTTGCGGTGCGCCGCGCTCGAGCGCCCATTTGAGTTCGCGGTTTTCGTGTTCCAGGCGCGCGGTCTGTTCCGCCACGCGATCATTCAGCTTGAGGATCTGCGTGATCAGCGTGGCGATGATCTCGAGGATGCGCAGATCGTCGACCAGCGCGCGCGTGCGTCCGCGGATGCGGTGCACGCCCAGTAGGCCCAGCACCTCGCCCTCGCTGCGCAGCGGCAGCGCGATGAAGCTCACCGTCTCGTTCGGCAGGCGCGCGCGGTCAACCGCACGCGCGAGGTAATGCGGGTCGTCGTCGATGTCCTGCACGATGACCGGCTCCCCGCTTTGCAGGACGCGGCCGGTGACGCCTACGCCCGGAGGGTAGACGCCGCGCCCGATCTCCTCGCCCGTCAGGCCATAGGCGTAGCGGATCGCGTAGTCGCTGCCGCCCGGCTGCCGCAGCACCACCCGCCCGCGGTTGAGGCCGAGGAATTCCGAAATCAGGTGCAGCATTTCGCGGATCACAGGTCCGGGTTCCAGGCTCTTGCCCATCAGCCGCGCCGACTCGCGTATGACCAGCATTTCCTCGTTCTGCAACTGTTCGGCAGGCAGTGTGGCGGATGTCATGGCGGTTCCCTCGAAACATTTTGTCAACACTGTGTAATCAAGAAGCGGGCCAGCCAAACTGGCCGGTTTTGGAGGTGTTTGCAAGAGTGCATATGAAACAGTCAGTTAGCGCCTGTTTCGCGTGTTGGCACGCTTCCTGAATACGACATAAGTGGAAACACGACGCAGCACAGGGATTTCGCCCCGGAGACGCGCCCATACGGGGGATCGAGCGAGAAATCGCGCAACGAACCCAACCGGGCAAGCGCACCAGATTGGGGCGAAATGCGATGAAGCTGGTGCATGCGGACGTGTCGAGTATCACCTTTTTTCAATCCGATAGGAGCGCCACATGTCCGGCTTTGACAACCCGTTTGACCCCGATACCAAACTGCATCGTGCAGGCTGCAGCTGCGGCCGCCACCACAGCCAGGCCGACCACGAAGCCGACATGCAGAACGAGGACGCGCGCGTGTCGCGCGTGGTCGAATCGGCGGTGATGCGCGGTCTTTTCCCCGACGACCAGCTGCGCCGCAACTTCCTGCGCGCGGTCGGCGCCGGCACGGCGATGGCGGCGATCTCGACGCTGTTCCCGATGGGCGCGGCGAAGGCACTGGCGGCGGAAAAGGGCAAGCTGGAAAAGCCCGACCTCAAGATCGGCTTCATTCCCATCACCTGCGCCACCCCCATCATCATGGCGGGGCCGATGGGCTTCTATGCGCGCGAAGGGCTCAACGTCACGCTGCAGAAAACCGCCGGCTGGGCGGTGATCCGCGACAAGGTACAGAACAAGGAATACGACGCCTCGCACATGCTCTCGCCGATGCCGCTGGCGATGTCGCTCGGCCTGGGTTCGGCGAAGCAGGCGGTCGACGTGGCGTCGATCCAGAACGTCAACGGCCAGGCCATCACCCTGTCCCTCAAGCACAAGGACAAGCTCGATCCCAAGTCGTGGAAAGGCATGAAGTTCGGCCTGCCGTTCGACTACTCGATCCACAACCTGCTCTTGCGCTACTACCTGGCCGAGGCCGGTCTCGATCCGGACAAGGACGTCGAGCTGCGCATGATGCCGCCGCCCGACATGGTGGCCAACCTGCGCGCCGGCAACATCGACGGCTTCCTCGGCCCCGAGCCGTTCAACCAGCGCGCGGTGTACGAGGAAGTCGGCTTCATCCACACCCTGTCGCGCGACCTGTGGGACGGCCACCCGTGCTGCGCCTTCGGCGTGCAGGAAGGCTTCTACAAGCAGTATCCCAACACCTACGCCGCGCTGTTCCGTGCGATCGCCAGCGCCACCGACTACGCGCACAAGCCGGAGAACCGCAAGGCCATCATCGAGGCGATCGCGCCGGCCAACTACCTCAACCAGCCGATCCCGGTGCTGGAACAGGTCATGACCGGGCGCTTCGCCGATGGCCTCGGCAAGGTGAGGAACGTGCCCGACCGTGTCGACTTCGACCCCTTCCCGTGGCAGTCGATGGCGGTGTGGATCCTCACGCAGCTGAAACGCTGGAACTACATCAAGGGCGACATCAACTACCAGGCCGTCGCCGAGGATGTGTTCCGTGCCACCGATGCGCGCGCGCGCATGGCCGAGCTCGGCATGAAGCCGCCGAAAGCGAACTATTCCAAGCACACCATCATGGGCAAGGTGTTCGATCCCGCGAAGCCTGCCGAGTACCTCAACTCCTTCGCCATCAAACGCACATGAAGACGAAACTCACGCTTGGCCAGAAGGCCGGCCTGCTGTCGTTCGGGCTGCTTGCGGTGATCCTGCTGGTGTGGCAGCTGGCAACGCTGCCGGAAACCCATGCCGTGGCGGCCGATGTCGACCCCGAGTACGCTGCGCTGATGGGCGGCGGGGCGGCCAGGGCGGCGTCGAGTTTTCCCACCCCGGTGGCGATGGCGCAGACCATGTGGGACAGGCTGTCCCACCCGTTCTACGACAATGGCCCCAACGACAAGGGCATCGGCATCCAGCTCGCGTATTCGCTGGCGCGCGTGCTGGGCGGCTTCTTCCTCGCCGCGGTGGTGGCGATCCCGCTCGGTTTCGCCATCGGCAACTCGCGGATGGTCTACCAGGCGATCAACCCCTACGTGCAGCTGCTGAAGCCGATCTCGCCGCTGGCCTGGATGCCGCTCGCCCTCTACACCATCAAGGACGCGTCGGCCTCGGCCATCTTCGTCATCTTCATCTGCTCGCTGTGGCCGATGCTGATCAACACCGCGCACGGCGTCGCCAATGTGCGGAAAGACTGGCTCGACGTCTCGCGCACGCTGGAGGTCAATCCGCTGCGCAAGGCATTCAGGGTGATCCTGCCGGCCGCCGCGCCGACGATATTGACCGGCATGCGCATCTCCATGGGCATCGCCTGGCTGGTCATCGTCGCCGCCGAAATGCTGGTCGGCGGCACCGGCATCGGCTACTTCGTGTGGAACGAGTGGAATAACCTGTCGCTCACCAACGTGCTGTTCGCCATCCTGATGATCGGCGTCGTCGGCATGGCGCTCGACAGCGTCTTCGGCGTGCTGAGCAAGCGCGTCGCCTACCAGGAATGAAGCCAGGAATGAAATCATGACAAGTTCAGCCATCCATCCCTTCCTGCAGATCGAAAACCTGGCGCGCGCCTACCCCAGCCCCACCGGGGACGATGCGGTCACCGTGTTCGACCACGTCAACTTCCGCATCCACAAGGGCGAGTTCGTCTGCGTCACCGGCCACTCCGGCTGCGGCAAGTCGACCATCCTCAACATCCTCGCCGGCCTCGATTCCGCCAGCGCCGGCAACGTCTTCATGGACGGCCGCGAAGTCGCCGGCCCCAGCCTCGATCGCGGCGTCATCTTCCAGAGCCACGCGCTGATGCCGTGGCTCAGTGTGCTGGAAAACGTGAGCTTCGCGGTGAAGTCGCGCTGGCCCTCGTGGCACAAGCACAAGATCCGCGACCACGCCATGCGCTACATCGAGCTGGTCGGCCTGAAAGGCGCCGAGCACAAGAAGCCGTCACAGCTTTCGGGTGGCATGAAACAGCGCGTCGGCATCGCGCGCGCGTTTTCCATCGAGCCGAAGATGCTGCTGATGGACGAGCCATTCGGCGCGCTGGACGCGCTGACGCGCGGCGTCATCCAGGACGAATTGCTGAAGATCTGCGCCGAGACGCAGCAGACCGTGTTCATGATCACGCACGACGTCGACGAAGCCATCCTGCTGTCGGACAAGATCATGCTGATGTCGAACGGCCCGCACGCGCGTATCGCCGAAATCGTCAACAACACCCTGCCGCGTCCGCGCGAGCGCAGCGCCATCCACAAGCAGCCGCACTACTACCCGATCCGCAACCACCTGGTCGATTTCCTGGTGAGCCGCTCGAAGCAGTTCGGCGCCCTGCGCGATGCGCCCGATGCCCCCAGTTCGCCCTCCGTATTCGATCCCTCGGACTTGATTGAAGCTGAGGCCAATCCGGTCGTCGTCCCCATGCCGCCCGTCGGCAAGCCCCACATCCACCTCGTCAACGCCTAAGGACCATCATGACCCGCACCGAAGTCACCGACCTCATCCTCGCCGCCAAGCACAAGAAAGGCCTCAAGTGGGCCGACATCGCCAAGAAGGTCGGCCAGAGCAAGGAATGGACAACCGCCGCCCTGCTCGGCCAGATGACGCTCGACAAGAAGCAGGCAACCACCGTCGGCAAGCTGCTCGGCCTGCCGCCCGAGGCCGTCGATCAATTGCAGATCGTACCGTACAAGGGCAGCCTGCCCAGCGCCGTGCCGACCGATCCGCTGATCTACCGCTTCTATGAACTGATCATGGTGTACGGCATCACCATCAAGTCGCTGATCCACGAGGAGTTCGGCGACGGCATCATGAGCGCGATCGATTTCTCGATGGATATTTCGCGGGTGGAAGATCCGAAGGGAGATCGGGTGAAGATCGTTCTGAACGGGAAGTTTCTGCCGTACAAGATGTACTGATCCGTTAGCCGCCTTTCAGCAGGGCTTCGAAGGCGTCCGCCGACAGCGGCGTCTTCGCGTACAGATAGCCCTGCGCATAATCGCAGCCTGCTGCGGCCAGCAGGCTGCCCTGCCCGGCGGTTTCCACGCCTTCCGCGATGACTTTCATCCCCAGTTCGTGCGCCATGACGATGATCGCTCTGGACAGGGCCATGTCGTTGGCATCCGTTTCGATGTCGTGCACGAATGTGCGGTCGATTTTCAGATAGTCGATGGGAAACTGCTTGAGGTAGGACAGCGTGGAATAGCCGGTGCCGAAATCGTCGATGGCGATCTGGATGCCGGCGTCGCGGAATGCGAACAGCTGCTCGGTGATATCGGCTTGCGCGTGGAGCAGCAGACTTTCGGTGATCTCGATGATGAGGTTCGCGCCCGACAGTCCGATGTCCTGCAGATGTCGCAGCCATGCCGCGGTGTGGCTGCGCCCGCCCGCCCGGAACTGCACCGGCGACATGTTGACGCTGATCTGGAAGTCGGCGCCGTATGCGTGGCACCAGTTTTTCGCGCGCTGCGCCGATTCCCTGAATACCCAATCACCGATCTCGTT
The DNA here is from genome assembly GCA_021836225.1 of Pseudomonadota bacterium. The sequence continues at coordinate 50,172 of JAKBJA010000117.1, forward strand.
GATGAGCCCGGTTTCTTCCGCCAGCGGAATGAAGGCCATCGGATTGACCAGGCCGCGCGCGGGATGTTGCCAGCGCAGCAGCGCCTCGGCTTTGTGAATGCGGCCGCTGGACAGCTCGACGATCGGCTGGAAATGGGCGATCAGCTGGCTGTCGGCCACCGCTTCGCGCAGGTCCCGGGACAGCTTCAGGCGGGTCTGTGCGGCCTCCTGCAGTGACGCAGTGAAATAGAAAAAGCGGTTGCGCCCATGCTTTTTGGCAGCATACATGGCCTGGTCGGCATGCTTCATCAGCGTGTCGATATCGCCGGCGTCGCTCGGGTACAGGGTGATGCCGATGCTGGCCGTGACATAGGCCACCTCGTCGCCAAGCTGGAAGGGCTCGGCCAGCCTGCCGATGATTTTCTGCGCGATGTCCTCGATGTGCGTGCGGTCCGACAGTTCGCTCAGGATGACCGTGAACTCGTCCCCGCCCAGGCGGGCGACGGTATCGGCATTGCGTATGCAGCTGCGGATGCGTCGGGCTGTTTCCTGCAACAGGGTGTCGCCCACGTCATGCCCCAGCGTGTCGTTGACTTCCTTGAACTCGTCGAGATCGACCAGCAGAAGCGCCAGGGACAGATCGGCGCGCCGGCACTTGATGATTTCCTGTCCCAGACGGTCGAGGAACAGCCGCCGGTTGGGCAGCTGCGTCAGCGGATCGAAATTGGCCTGGCGCTGGATGGTTTCTTCCGCCTGCTTGCGTTCACTGATGTCGAGGTAGGTGCCGATCACCCTGACGGGGACATGGGCCGCATCGCGGGCGACCACCATGCCGTGCGTCTGTATCCATTTCCAGCTCCCATCCTTGCAGCGTTTGCGATGTTCGTTGGTGAACGTGTCGCTGCCGCTATCAAAAAGCTGCTGGCGTGCCGCCATCAGGTCGGGCAGGTCATCCGGGTGAATGCGCTGCACCCAGTCGTCCATGCCGATGCCGATTTCGTCGTCGGCAAATCCCAGCATGGCCTTGCAGCGGCTTGAAAGCAGAATCCGGTTGGCAGGAATGTCCAGATCCCACACGCCGGCGCCGGTGCTGTCCAGCGCGAAGCGCCAGCGTTCCTCCACATCCCGCAGCCGGGCATTGATTTCGGCGGTCTCCCGTTTGGAGATGACGAGCTTGCGCACGAGCGGCGCCACCAGCCAGTACAGCAGCAACATGCCGGCCAGGACCAGCAGGCCCAGCAGCGGCACGATGATCCGGAGTCGCTGCCTGACGGGGTCGAACAGTTCGTCCTGATCGATCTTCAGCACCATGCCGGGCCCCAGGCTGCCCAGCGGGGTATGCGCGGCGACCACGTTCTTGTGCCGGTAATCCTGCGTGAATACCGTGCCGGTTTTTCCGTCCAGCGCATAACTCATGGGCAGCGGTTGGCCGTCTATCGTGCGGGCCATGCGCGGGAACACCCGTTGCGACCGGGTGAGCGGGAAGCACTGCATGTCCTTTGCCAGGGGGGCGCACACGGCAAGTTCCGCCGTTTTCCCGAGTGCGCCCGCATTGGCGATGGCGCGCGTCAGTTGCGGCAGGGGGGCTTCGGTCCTTGCCATGCCGATGTGGCGTCCTTCTTCGTTCACCACCGCCCGAACGACCTGCAGGATCAGTTGCCCATCCCACAACAGGCGCGCCCCGGCTTGCGTATTGAGGGGCACGCTGAGCGCCGGGTTGTTCGACAGGTGGCCTGCGCGCCCGATTTCCCGATTGCGCGTGTCGTAAAAGACGACGCCGGTGAATCCGGTCGGCAGAAAGGAGTCCGCGATCCGCTGCAAGGCCTGCCGGCTGGCGTTGTCGACCGGCGCCGCCTTCAGCTGCTGCAGGTTGTGGATCACGTAGGGACGGGTGGAAACGGCCAGCGCATCGGTCACGCCGGCGGCGATCTCGCTTTCGAACAGGCGCCGGTCGTTCTGCAGCGAGGCTTCCAGGCTTCGGACGAGGATAGATTCCGTCTGCCGCTGCATCACGGCATAGACGGCGATGCCCGAGGCGAGGGTGAGGGCAACCAGGATCAGGCCGCCAACGATGCCAATGCGATGACTTTCGTTTTGCCGGCCCAAACGGTCTCCCCGGTTTCGTGTTTTCGCATGCCGCCGGCGGCATGCGAAACGCGAAGTTATTGATGTCGTGGATGGTGTCCAGTTGCAAACTTACCACGCATTTGAAAACCCGGGAGGGTTCTGCGCCGCCTGTCAGGCGGGCGCGGCTTCTTTCCTTTTCCTCGTGCTAGCGCGCCACCGCCAGCCCACCCGCCACGCGGGAGCGGGCGCGCTGGCTCCACAGGCTGTTGAATACCAGCGCCAGGATGACGAGCGTGGCGCCCGCGAGTTCGGCACCGCCGAAATGATGGCCGAGGGCGACGCCGATGACGAAGGCGGAGACCGGGACGAAGTTGATGAACAGCACCCCGTTGAGCGCGCCGAGCTTGCGGATGCCGGCGTTCCAGCTCAGCACCGCGATCACCGCGCCGATCACCACCATGTAGGCCAGTGCCCACAGCCCGTCCTGCAATGCCGCCGCGGTGGGCGGCTGGATGTGGCCCTGGCGCGTCATCGCTGCGGTTGCGGCAAAAATGCTCAGCACGCCCAGTAGACAGGTCAGGGTGGTGTAGCGCAAGGGCGACCAGTGCGCAAAGCGCGCGGCGCCGAGGGTGTAGAACACCCAGCTCAGCGCGCCGAGCAGCAACAGCAGGTCACCGCCGACCTGGCCCATGGCGGACAGCGCGGACAGGTGGCCGTTGGTCACCACCAGCACCACGCCGGTCAGGGCCAGGGCGATGGCGAACAGGGTGTGCGCGGCGGGGCGCACTCCGCGCAGGCCCCAGTTCACCAGGGCCGTCATCAGCGGCATCAGCGCCATGATGACCGCAGCGTGCTCCGGCCGGCTGTGCGCCAGGCCGGTGAACGCAAGCAGGTTGAAGCCGGCGAAGCCGAGGCTGCCGTACAGCCACAGCAGGCCGGCGGCCCCCTCCATGCGGAACGCGGCGCGCCCTTCGCGGATGGCCAGCAGGGCGGCGAAGAGGAGGGCGGCGCCTCCGTAGCGGATCGCCGTCATGTGGAAGGCGTCGATCTCGGTCAGGAGCGGCTTGGCGACCTGGAACATGCCACCCCAGGAGACGGCGGCGAGCAGCAGCAGGCCCATGGCCTGGAAGAGCGAAGCGCGGGACATCGTGATCTCCTTGCAACAATGCGATGGGCGTAGCCTAGCCACTATTCAGGTGTTAAAAATCCCTCCGTCGGGCATATGATTGTTTCCCTCACGTTAACAATCGAACCGGCCATGCTCGATCTGGAAGCCGCCCGCACCTTCACCCTCGTGGTCCAGAACCAGTCGTTTTCCGAGACCGCGCGCCGGCTCGGCGTGTCGGCGCCGGTGATCAGCAAGCAGGTGGCGCGGCTGGAGAAGGCGCTGGATGCACGCCTGCTGCAACGCACCACGCGGCGCCTCGGCTTGACCGAGGCCGGCACCGCGTTCTACGCGCATTGCGTGCGCATGCTCGAAGAGGCCGACGCCGCCGAGCGTGCGGTGAGCCGGCTGCATGCCGCGCCGCGCGGTCACCTGCGCGTCAGCGCGACCGTCGGGTTCGGCAGCCTGCGCATCGCCCCGCTGCTGCCGGGCTTTCTGGCGCTGTATCCCGAGGTGAGCGTGGAACTGGTGTGCGACGACCGCGTGGTCGACCTGGTCGACGGCGGCTACGACCTCGCCCTGCGGCTCACCGCCCAGCCCGGGGACTTGCTGGTGGCGCGGCCTCTGACCGCCGTGCGCCAGGTGCTCTGCGTCGCCCCCGCCTATCTCGAACGCCGCGGCACGCCGCAGCGGCCGGAAGACCTCGCCGACCACAACTGCCTGCGCTACCTGCGCAGCGATGATGCAGGCGACACGCGGTGGGCGTTCGTCAGCGCGGGCCGGCCCCTCAGCGTGCCGGTGGCCGGCAACTTTTCCACCAACAATATCGACGCCCTACGGCGGGCTGCGATGGCGGGTCTGGGGATCATTCTGGGCTCGAGCTATCGGTTGGAGCCGGATATTCGGGCGGGGCGGCTGGTGGAGGTTCTGGGCGCTTTCTTGCCCGAGCAGGATGCGCGGATTTATGCGGTGTATCCGTCGAATCGGCATCTCAGTCCGAAGATACGGGTGTTTATTGATTATCTGGTGGGGGAGTTGGCGGAGGCTTAGGTTGTGTGCCTTATGCACCGTTCGCCCTGAGCTTGTCGAAGGGCTGGTTGTTGTAGTTGGGGATTTCGCAGGTCTGCTGACCGTTGGCCGGGGGTAGCCCGGCGGCTAGTCACTTTTCTTGTCTCGCCAAGAAAAGTAACCAAAAGAAGGCGCCCCCGACATACCCGAATTCCCGAAGATCAAGCGTGTCGGGTGGGCGGCAAAGAACTCGCCCCGCTTTTGTTGGGTTGATTTAATTTTGTGAGCGGGGCTCAAACACCTTTGCCGCTGATCCACCCGACGCACTTGATCTTCGGCGGGTCTGTAAGGGGAGGAAGTCAAAACCAGGCTAGGCATCTAGCGCTGCCGGATCAAACGCACCATCAAGATAACCACGAGTAAAAAATACAAGGCGTAAAAGCGGTCATCTTGAATGTACATAATGAGAATTCGAAGTTCTCGAAACATTTCCGCCATCGCTATTCCATCCATCTCAGCTCCCGCTACCAAGTGAAGATGGAGGCAAGTGTAGTTAGGCCTTTTCTGCCAGTATATTAACCGGCGTTAATTTTTCTCCAAGCCTACATATGGTAAGAATGCGTGCCGCCGCACTACGTTCTTGGTTTGTGGCTTTGTTGTCGTTTGATGCAATGGATGAACAAAGGCATATGTAGAGCTCGACTGTTTCCGGGAATGGAAGCGTTCGATCACAGAGCGCTTGTGCTCTTAGCTTTCCCTGAGGATCGAAACGAAATCCCCAACGAGCAACAAAACCATGTGAGACACCCACGTCATCCAATAGGACCGCAATGTGGTGTTCGATCTCGCCTTTTTTACTTACTACCGAATTGATTCGGGTTGCACTGATTGCAGCAGTTGTTTTCAAGTGCCAATACTGATGCATTTCTTTATCTGCGTAGTCTTTCAGTTCACGCTCATAGAGCAAGGCCCAATCCGCCAAAGCCCAAGCCTGATCGTTATCTAAGGTAGAGGGAATAGGAAGAGACGTTAAAGAACCGGGATTTCCAGATAGCCTCGCTGCAACACGCTCTAGGCTGTATATGTGCGAAGGTAGTGTCTCGGCCGGAAGGCTGAATCTTCCTTCTTCAAAGTAAAGTGAGAGCATCCCGCCAACTTTGGCCGCTTTGGTTGGCTCCCAGCCTAAAGTTTTCTCAAGGGCTCTTGACATTGCGAGACGTCGGATACGTCTGCCGATTTTGGCTAAGCTTGGGCCTGACGAGTAAGGTTTGTATTGGGTGCTCACGGCTGCATTTTTAGTTCGAGTAAGTATCTGCGCCAGATAAGTATCAATCGGCTAGCTTATTACGTTCCTGGTTTTGACTTTCTCCCCTTACAGCCCCGCCGAAAATCGAGCCTGCCGGGCGGATCAGCGGCGAAGGTGTTTGAGCCCCGCCCACAAAAAACCAATTAAAAACATCGAAGGCGGGGCGAGTTCTTCGCCGCCCGTCCGGCAGGTTCGATTTCCGGGAATTCGGGGATGTCGGGGTCGCCTTCTTTTGGTTCCTTTTCTTGGCGAGACAAGAAAAGGAACTAGCTGCCGGGCTACCCCCGGCCAACGGTCAGTAGTCCTGCAAAGACCTCCACTACAACAACCAGCCCTTCGACAGCACCCGCAAGGAGTACGCCGGTGGGTCCCCGCCGCTGCGCGGCGACCCTTCCGCAGGCTCAGGGCGAACGGTGGTCGGGGCCAACGCACCGCAACCACCTCAACACCTCCCCTTACGCATACCCCCCATACCGATGCATCGGCGTCAACACAATATCCTCGTGATAGTGATGATGCAGCGCATCCAGCAGCTTGGCGTGAATGCCGCCAAACCCCCCGTTGCTCATCATCAGCACATGGTCGCCGGGACGGGCATCCGCCACCAGCTGGCTCACCAGTTTGTCGAGGTTGTCGAACACGCGCGCCTTGCTACCCAGCGGGGCCAAAGCTTCGGCCGCATCCCAGCCGAGATTGGCGCCGTAGCAGTAGACGAGGTCGGCGCCGGCGAGACTGTCGGGTAAGGCTGCCTTCATGACGCCGAGCTTCATGGTGTTGGAGCGCGGCTCCAGCACGGCGAGGATGCGTGACTGGCCGACCTTGTGACGCAAGCCTTCGAGGGTGGTGGTGATCGCGGTGGGATGGTGGGCGAAGTCGTCGTAGACGGTGATGCCGTGGACGGCGCCGCGGATTTCCATGCGGCGCTTGACGTTCTCGAAGCGGGACAGTGCATCGATCGCGGCGGCGGCGGGGACGCCGGCGTGGCGCGCGGCGGCGATGGCGGCGAGGGCGTTCATGCGGTTGTGCTCGCCGATCAGCTCCCACTTCACGCGGCCCTGCAGCGTGCCGTTGAAGAGGACGTCGAAGCTGCCGTTGGCGTCTGGCTCGCCGGCAATCCAGCCGCCGCCGCTGCCGAAGCGCTCCACCGGGGTCCAGCAGCCGCGCGCGAGCACGCGCTCGAGGTTGGCGTCGGCGCCGTTGGCGACGATGAGGCCGTTGCCGGGGACGGTGCGCACCAGGTGGTGGAACTGGGTCTCGATGGCGGCGAGGTCGGGGAAGATGTCGGCGTGGTCGTATTCGAGGTTGTTGAGGATGACGGTGCGCGGACGGTAGTGGACGAACTTGGAGCGTTTGTCGAAGAAGGCGGTATCGTACTCGTCGGCTTCGATGACGAAGAAGGGGCTGTCGGTGAGCCGCGCCGAGACTTCGAAATTCTGCGGGATGCCGCCGACCAGGAAGCCGGGACGCATGCGCGCGTCGTCGAGGATCCATGCCAGCATGGCGGAGGTGGTGGTCTTGCCGTGGGTGCCGGCGACGGCGAGTACCCATTTGTCGCGCAGCACGTTGTCGGCGAGCCACTGCGGGCCGGAGGTGTAGGGCAGGCCACGTTCGAGGATCGCTTCCATCAGCGGGTTGCCGCGGGTGACGACGTTGCCGACGACGAAGATGTCGGCCTTGAGGTCGGCCTGGCTGGCATCAAAACCTTCGATGAGGTCGATGCCGAGTGCGCGCAGCTGGTCTGACATCGGCGGGTAGACGTTGGCGTCGCAGCCGGTGACGGTGTGGCCGGCTGCACGGGCGATGGCGGCGATGCCGCCCATGAAGGTGCCGCAGATGCCGAGGATGTGGATGTGCATGGTGGTGAGTGGCGAGCGGTAAGTAGTGAGTGGTAAGTGGTAAGCAGTTGGCGGATTATCCCACGACGGCGGCGCGTGCCTGCCGGATCAGGTGGGTGAGCAGGGCGCGCAGCTTGGCGGGGCGCAGCGGTTTGTGCAGCAGGGGGATGCCGGCCTTGCTGATGCGCAGGATGGTGTCGGGCGCAGTGTCGCCGGTGACCAGGATGGCCGGGATGTCGCGGCCGAATTTCTGCCGCAGGCGGGTGATGACCTCGATGCCGTCGGTGTCGTCGGGCAGGCGGTAGTCCGACACGATGACGTCGGGGACGCGGCCGATGCTGGCGAGCCAGTGTTCGGCCTCGTCGGCGCTGTGGGCGGTGACCAGATCGATTTGCCAGTTGTCGAACAGCTCGGCCATGCCGCGCAGGATCGCGCTTTCGTCGTCGACCAGCAGCACCAGCGCGTCGGCCGGCAAAGGACCGGGCGCACTGGCGGCAGTGGGCGGCTGGATCAGGCTGGCGTCGCCGCAGGGCACGTCGATGCTGAATACCGAGCCGTGTCCCGGGCGCGAGCGCAAGTCCACCCGGTGTCCCAGCAGCCGTCCGAGGCGCGACACGATGGCGAGGCCGAGCCCCAGCCCCTTGCTGCGGTCGCGCGCGGGGTTGTGCAGCTGGACGAATTCCTGGAACACGCTTTCCTGCTGGTCGGGCGGGATGCCGCGTCCGGTGTCGATCACGCTCAGGCGCGCCATGCGCCCGCGGCGCCGGCAGGCCACCAGCACCCCGCCGTCGTCGGTGTAGCGGATGGCGTTGGCAATCAGGTTGGCCAGGATGCGCTCGATCAGCAGCGGGTCGCTGTACAGGATGACGTCGCACGGCCGGAAGCGCAGGCGCAGCTGTTTTTCCGCCGCCAGCGCGCTGAACTGGTGGCCGAGATCGAGCAGCATTTTCTGCAGCGGGAAATGCACCGGATGCGCTTCGATGGTGCCGGCATCGAGCCGCGAAATGTCGAGCAGCGCATTGAACAGCAGTTCCATCGCCGCGGTGGAGGCTTCGATGTTGTCGATCAGGGTTTCCGATTCGGGCTGCTGGTTGCGTGCCTTCAGCGCGGCGACGAACAGCGACAGTGCGTGCAGCGGCTGCCGCAGGTCGTGGCTCGCCGCGGCAAAGAAGCGCGACTTGGCCTGGTTGGCCCGCTCGGCCATGTCCTTTTTTGCGGCGAGGTCGGCGGTCGCTTCGCGAATGCGCCGTTCCAGTTCGCTGCGGTGCGTCTGCAGCGCCTCGGCCATATTGTTCACGCCGGTGGCGAGGGCGCCGACTTCGCCTTCGGGCGGCAGCTGGGTGCGCACCGTGAGGTCGTCGCAGGCGAGCCGTCCCACCACGCGGCCGACATGTTGCAGTTGCCCCGCCAGCCGGTTGGATAGGCGCCAGGCCAGCGCGCCGGTGAGCGCCAGGGCCACCAGCATCAGGAATGCGGCATGAATCAGGGTGTCGCGCTTGAACGTGCCGACCTGATCGAGCCTGACGCCGACCTCGACCTGGCCCAGCGGGTCGCTGGCGGCGGTACTCGCCGCGAACAGGGCGCTGTCGCGGAAAACGGCGGCAGGCAGGCGGATGGTGGCGCGCTGGCGGTGGCGGTCGTCGAGGCGTGCGCCACGCAGGGTATCGCCGGCGCTGACCAGCGTGCGGCCGTGGAGGTCGGTGACGCGGGCAAACGCAAGCTGGCTGTTGCGGGTTTCGGTTTCGAGCAGCTGCTGGGCCAGTGCCGTGTCGCCGCTGACCAGCGCATAGGGCAGGGTGTCGGCCAGGTGGCGGGCCGCGCTGGCGGCCCGCGCGTGCTGCGCCTTTTCGGCGGTGGCAAGCGCCTGCGAGGTGAAGTAGGCCACCATCCCGAACTCGGCCAGCAGCGCGGGCAGCAGGGCAATCACCAGCATCCGGCTGCGGATGCTGGAAAGCGGCAGTCGGGCCAGCAGGGCGCGCAGGGATTTCACGCGCTGTGGGTCAGCCGTTGAATGGCAAGTACCGCCTCGGTTCGGTTGCTCACGTTGAGGGCGCGAAAAATCGCCGCAATGTGCACCTTTACCGTGCTTTCCGACATCGCCAGCATGCCGGCGATGGCCTTGTTGGCGCAGCCCTGTGCCAGCAGGCGCGCCACTTCCAGCTGGCGTGCCGTCAGCCCGCTGTGCTGCAGAGCCTCGAAATCGGCCGGCGCCACCGTATGCAGGCCGGTATGGCTGTCGCCCAGGCAGGCCGGCACGTAGATGTCGCCCGCCAGCACCTGCCGCAAGGCGGCCAGCATCACGGCCGTGGAGGCGGCTTTGGGAATGTAGCCGAGCGCGCCGGCTTCCAGCGCATTGCGGATATCGTGCGACGACTCGGAAGCGGACAGGACCACCAGGGGGATATCGGGGAAGCGGCTGCGATACTGCGTGATCCCCTGCATGCCGACGAAGCCGGGCATGTTCAGGTCCACCAGCGCCAGATCGAGGTCGGCATGCAGCGCGGTCTGGGCAAACAGGCTGGGATAATCGTGGGCGTCGATGATCTCGACCGGCGGCTCCAGCTGCGACAAAACCTGCCGCACCCCCTCGCGCATCAGCGGATGGTCGTCGGCCAGAAGGGTTTTCATAGTGGCGCTCCCTGCATGGCGGAATTCTAGCAGCCGGTTTCCTTCAAGTCCGAGGCTGCCAACGTCCGTCCCGCCGCTTTTCTATTTGCCGCGCACTTTGCTCATGCCGGCGTCGATGGCGCTTTCCAGGTAGCCGTAGTAATAGTCCGGGATCAGCAGGCCGACGATGGCGTCGCCGGTGTCGTTGCCCTGGGTGTCGAAGACCTGGACAGTGGGCACCATGAACACCTTGTGTGCGGCGGCAAACGCGCCTTCGGTGGTGGGCGTGCCGTCAAAGCCGGTGAGCGGGTCGGAGGCGCCGATGGTGACTTCCCGGATGATGACGCGGCTGCGGTTGGCCGGGTCCTTGTTCATGGGAATCAGGTAGTCGTGCTTGACACGCTCGCAATACGGGCAGTGGGGCGTGGTGAACACCACCAGGATGGGGACCCGCCGTTTGGCCGCCGTGCGCGCGTCGGCCTGGAAATTCGTCGCGTGTACCAGGCTGTCCGCCGCGCGGGCAGCGCCGGGCAGTGCCAGGCCCCATGCTAAAATTAGGGTCCAGGCCGCGATCAATCGCGAGATTGCGGTCATCCCTCTGGATGGTTTCGGATACTTCATAATTGCCAGTATCGCGCCATCATTTGCCAAATCAAACAGTTTATTCCTACTGCCATGCACACCCTGACCATTGCCTCCCGTGAAAGTGCGCTTGCCATGTGGCAGGCCGAGCATATTCGCGATCGCCTGCGCGCGCTGCACCCCGGCTGCACGGTGAACATCCTGGGCATGACCACGCGCGGCGACCAGATCCTCGACGTCACGCTGTCCAAGGTCGGCGGCAAGGGCCTGTTCGTCAAGGAACTCGAAGTCGCGCTGGAGGCAGGGCAAGCCGATCTGGCGGTGCATTCGATGAAGGACGTGCCGATGGAACTGCCGCCGGGCTTCACGCTGGCGGTCATCGGCGAGCGCGAGGATCCGCGCGACGCCTTCGTGTCCAACCGCTATGCACGTCTCTCCGAACTGCCGCCCGGCGGCGTGGTCGGCACCTCCAGCCTGCGTCGCGAAGCGCAGTTGCGCGCGCGCTATCCCCACCTGACGGTGAAGCCGCTGCGCGGCAATGTCGGCACCCGCCTGAAAAAACTCGATGAAGGCCAGTTCGACGCCATCCTGCTGGCCGCCGCCGGCCTCAAGCGACTTGGGCTGGGCGACCGCATCAAGAGCCTGTTGAGTGTGGAAGACAGCATTCCCGCCGCCGGCCAAGGTGCGCTCGGCATCGAAATCCGCAGCGCCAGCATCGAAGTGGCGGCCATGTTGACTGCGCTGAATCATTCCGAGACCGCCGCCTGCGTGCGTGCCGAACGTCAGGTCAGCCGCGTGCTCGGCGGCAGTTGCCAGGTGCCGCTGGGGGCGCATGCGGTGTTGCAGGACGGCCGCCTGGTGCTGAACGGCTTCGTGGCGAATCCGGACGGCAGCGGGTTTATTCATGATCGTGCCGAAGGCGATGCAGCCGACCCCGAGGCAGTCGGCCAGATGCTGGCAGACAAGCTGCTGGCGCAGGGCGCACGCGCCATCCTCGACGCCCTCCCGGCCGCATGACACAAGCGCTGGCCGGCCGCACCGTGCTGGTGACGCGGCCTGTCCATCAGGCGGCCACTCTGGCACAGATGGTCAAGGCAGCGGGCGGTGAGGCGTTCGTGTTCCCTGCGCTTGCCATTGAGCCGGTCGCGGCGGATCGCCTGGCGGATACGCTGGCGTATATGGCCGGGTCCGACATCGCGATTTTCATCAGTCCCAATGCCGCGCAGTTCGGCATGGCGGCGATCCGGGCCCGCGGCGGGCTGCCTGCGGCCCTCCAGGTTTTTGCGGTCGGCCCCGGTACCGCGCGCGCGCTGGCCGCGCAGGGGATCGAAAATGTCATCACGCCGGATGGCCAGGACAGCGAGGCGCTGCTGGCCTTGCCGCAATTGCAGGTGGTGGCAGGCAGGCGCGTGCTGATCGTGCGCGGGGTCGGCGGCCGCCCCCTGGTGGCCGACACCTTGCGCGCGCGGGGGGCGGACGTACACTTCCTGGAGTGCTACCGTCGCACCTGTCCGCGCGCCGATGCCGCGCCCCTGCTGGCACGCTGGCAGGCCGGCGGAATCGATGCGGTGACGGTCGCGAGCGCGGAGACGCTGCATAATCTGGCCGCGCTGCTGGGCGAGCCGGGTGCGCCCCTGCTGGCGGCCACCCCGCTTTTCGCGCCGCATGAGAAAATTGCCGAAGCGGCCCGCCGCTTCGGCATTGCACACGTCGTCGCCACCCAGGGCGGCGATGCAGGCCTGCTGGACGGCCTGGTCAACTGGTTCAGGAACGAGACAGGCTCTTAAAACAATGAATGAAACACCCCAAACGTCCTCCGCGCCCCCTGTCGCCGCCCCCGTGGTGCCGCCTCACCCGCGCATGCAGGTGGTGCCGCTGGTCGCCATGCTGGTCGCGGTGCTGGCGCTGGCTGCGGCTGCGTGGTCGTGGTCCGACAGCCGCGAACGCATCCGCGACCTGAAGACCGAACTGGGACGCCGCCTGGCCGATTCGGGCAAGGACGTGAACGAGTCCGTCCTGCTGGCGCGCAATGCCGACGATGCGATGCGGCAGGTCAGCGAAAAGGTCTCGCATATCGAAAGCCAGATGGCGTCCTCGCAGCAACAGCAGCTTGCGCTCGAGTCCATGTACAAGGAACTGGCACAGGGCCGCGATCAGTGGACGCTGGCCGAGATCGAACAGGTGTTGCTCACCGCAGCACAGCAGTTGCAGCTGGCCGGCAATGTGAAGGCGGCGATCATTGCGCTGGAAGGCGCCGACACCCGCCTGCAGCGCCTGAACAAGCCGCAGTTCACCGCGCTGCGCCGCGCCATCGCCGCGGATCTGGCCAACCTGCGCGCGGCGCCCTCGGTTGACGAGGTGGGGATGAGCGCGCGCATCGAGGCCCTGGTGGCGCACCATATGGACTGGCCGTTGGCCAGCGCGCAGGCGTCCGAAGCGGTGCCTGCCCCGCGCAGCGTGCGGGCGGCCAACTTCGGCCAGGAACTGTGGGCGGAGTTGAAGCATCTGGTGCAGATCCGCCGCGTGGAAGGCAACGAGGCGGTGCTGCTGCCTCCCGACCAGGCCTATTTCCTGCGCGAGAACCTGCGTCTGCGCCTGCTGTCGGCGCGGCTGGCGCTGATGTCGCGTGACCAGGCGGCGTTCCGCGCGGACCTGCTCGCGGTGTCGAACATGCTCGAGCGCTACTTCAATACGCGCGACGCCGGCGTCGCCGACGCGATCAGGGAGGTCCAGCGCCTGGCCAGTCTGCAGATCGCCATCAAGCTGCCGGGCATCAACGCCAGTCTTGCCGCGCTCGATGCCTACAAGGGGAACCCGTGATGCGCGGGCTGATCTCGCTGCTCATCGTCGCCGTGCTGGCGGTCGCCCTCGCCATGGCGGGGCGCTACGACCCCGGGTACGTAGTGCTGGTGTACCCGCCGTGGCGAATGGAAATTTCCTTCATCGGCTTCGTGCTGGCGGTGATCGGGATGGTGGTCGGCGGCGTTGTGCTGTTGCGGCTGGCCATGCTCACCCTCAATCTGCCCAGCATCGTGCGCGAGCAGCGCGAGCGTCGCGCCGCCCGCAAGCGCGACGAAAATTTCGTCGGTGGCCTCAGGGCGTATACCGAATACCGCTACCAGGATGCCGAGCAATCCCTGGGGCAATGGCTGGGTGACGAGTCGCGGCTCGGCCTGGCGCGCGTGCTGGCTGCGCGCGCGGCGCAGGAAATGCGGTCCATCCAGCAGCGCGAACGCCATATTCAGGAAGCGAGCGAACACGGCGCCGAACTTGCGGCGCAGCTGTTCGAGGCCGAGGCGCGGCTCGACGCCAAGGATGCAACGGCGGCGCTGGTGGCGATCAATCGTGCCAAGGACATCGCGCCGCAGCACACCGCACTGTTGCGGCTCGAACTCAAGGCGAGGCAGATGACGGGCCAGTGGGACGAAGCCGAGCGCCTGCTCGACGCACTGACGCGCAGCAATGCGCTGGAGCCGGGCGTTGCCGCCCAGAGCCGGCGCATGGCGTATGCCGAAAATCTCAAGCGCCGCGCTGAAGACGATCGCGGCCTGCTGGAATACTGGAAGAAGATCCCGTCCGATTTCAAGGTCGACCCCTGGGTGGCGCGTGCCGCCGCCCGCGCCTTCATGCAGCGCGGCGGCCACGACACCGCGCTCGACGTCCTGGAGGCGGCGCTCGGCCGCGAGTGGAACGAGGAACTGGTGGCGCTGTACGGCGAGGTGCGCGGCAGCAGCCCGACCCGGCAGATCGAACAGGCCGAAAAATGGCTGCATGCCCAGCCGCGCGACGCGCAGTTGCTGCTCACGCTGGCCCAGCTGTGCAGCGTGCAGCAGCTGTGGGGCAAGGCGCAAAGTTATCTGGAGGCCAGTCTGGCCCTCGCCGCCAGCGCCGAGGGCCATATCCGCATGGCCGAACTCAAGACCCAGAGCGGCCAGCCCGGCGAAGCCTGCCAGCATTACCAGAAAGCGCTGGCGCTGTGCCGCGCGGAGTAGGGATTTGAGGGGCAGGCTGGCACGTTTGTACGGGGCCGCAGCCCGGCGCAGCGTTGTATTATTAGATTTCTCTAATATTTCAAGGAGTGCCTCCATGCGCCGGAATTTTTTTGCCGTAGTGGGTTTCGTGCTGGGCGCGATGGTGTTGTCGGCGCCCGCCAGCTGGGCCGCAGCGCCCAAGACAAAACAGTCGGCGCAGGCTGCCGACGTCTACAAGGTGGCGATCGATCGTGGCGTCAGCCTGGCTGATGCCGCCGAATCGATGCGCCTGCGGGCCAATGCGTTGAACCTGAAGCTGGTGGCCGAGCTGCCGCTGTCCAAGCAGGTGGAAGCCATCACCAACCAGCCGCAGCGCACCGTCACCATCTACCAGTTTTGCGATGCCGTCCTCGCCAAGGACCTGATCGACATGAATCTGGATTTTGCCGTGTACATGCCCTGCCGCATCGCCCTGATCGAAGACGCCAAGGGCCAGGGCTGGCTGGTGATGATGGACGTGAACGTCGATGCAGTGGCGAAGGAAAAACGCCTGCCGCAGGTCCTGAAGGATCGCGTCAACGCCGTGCGCAACTCGCTGATCGACATCATGAAGGCGGGCGCCAAGGGCGAGCTGTAAGCCTGTCCTGACAGGACCCCGGGCCCGGGCCGTTGCCCGGGCTTTTTATTGGGGTGACGGCAGCGGTCGCCTTCAGGCGGCGGGTGCGGTTTCGGCGTCCGCCGCGTAGGTGAAGGCGTCGGCGAAAAATTCTTCTTCCGGCAGATTGCGGGTCTTCACGAAACTGTCGCGCGCGCTGTCCACCATGGCGGGCGCACCGCAGGCGTACACCTGGTAGCCCGACAGGTCGGAAAAATCGGCCAGCACGGCCTCGTGCACGTAGCCGGTGCGGCCCTGCCAGCGATCGCCCGGCTGTGGGTTCGACAACACCGGAATGAAGCTGAAGTTCGGCCGCTCGGCCAGCCACTGCTGCGGCAATTCGGCCATGTACAGGTCCTTCAGCGCGCGCACCCCCCAGTAGAGCACCAGTTCGCGGTCGGTATGTTCGGCAAAGGCGTGTTCCAGCATGCCCTTGATCGGCGCAAAGCCGGTGCCGCCGGCGATGAAGATCATCGGCTTGTCGGAGTCCTCGCGGATGAAGAAACTGCCGAGCGGGCCTTTCAGGCGCAGGATGTCGCGTTCCTTCAGGGTGGTGAAAACCTGATCGCTGAACAGGCCGCCCGGCACGTGGCGGATGTGCAGCTCCAGCAGCGCATCGTCGTGCGGCGGGTTGGCGAGCGAATAGCTGCGCGTCTTGCCGTCCTTCAGCTGGAAGTCGATGTATTGCCCGGCGAGAAACTGCAGGCGTTCGTTGGCGGGCAGCTTGATCAACACCCGCATCACGTCGTCGGCGCGTTTCTCCAGCTTTTCCACCCGGCATGGCAGGGTTTTCACCACGATGTCCCTGGCCGCGCCGATTTCCTTGGCCTCGATGACCATGTCGCTCAAGGGTTTGGCGCGACAGAACAAGGCGCGGCCCTGCGCCTTGTCCTCGTCCTTCAGCGCGTTGGCGGAATGCACGCCGTAGTCGAGCTGGCCGGACAGCACACGGCCCTTGCAGGCGCCGCAGGCGCCGTTGCGGCAGCCGTAGGGCAGCGCAAAGCCTTCGCGCAGCGCGGCTTCGAGGATGGTTTCGTCGTCGTTGACGGTGAATTGATGCCCGCTGGGCTGGATGGTGATCTGGTACGGCATGATGTGCGCTTAAAATGCGGTGATAAACCGAGGGATTATCGCCCGAGTGGGCGGGGTTTTCACCCCTGCACCTACAGGGTTACAGGCTGAGGCAATGAAAAAAATCTTGATCGTGGGGTTCGGCGATGTGGCGGAGCGATTGGTGAAACGCTATGCCGGGCAGGCCGATTTCATCGGCATGATCCGCCGCGCCGAGCGCGCCGCCGACCTGCGCGCGCTGGGTGTGACGCCCTACGTCGGCGACCTCGACGTGCCCGCCACGCTGAAGCGCCTGCCGCGCGTCGACGGCGTGTTCCACTTTGCGCCGCCGCCCAATGAGGGCAGGGCCGATCCGCGCACGACCCATCTGTTGCATGCGCTGGCACGGCACGGCAAGCCGGGGGCGCTGGTCTACATCAGCACCAGCGGCGTGTACGGCGATTGCGGCGGCGACTGGGTGGCCGAGACCCGTCCGGTGGCGCCGGTGAATGGCCGCGCCGTGCGGCGGGTCGACGCCGAGCGCCAGCTGCGCGCCTGGGGCGAAACGCTGCGGGTGCAGGTGAGCATCCTGCGCGCGCCCGGCATCTATGCCGCCGACCGCCTGCCGCTGGAGCGCATCAAGCGCGGCACCCCGGCCTTGATTGCCAGGGACGACAGCTACACCAACCACATCCATGCCGACGACCTGGCGCGGCTGGCGTGGGCGGCACTGTTCCGCGGCCGTTCGCAGCGCATCTACCATGCAGTCGACGCGCATCCGCTGAAAATGGGGGACTGGTTCGACAGCTGCGCCGATGCCTTCGACCTGCCGCGGCCGCCGCGGGTGGATCGCGCCGAAGCGGAAAAGATGCTGTCCGAAGCGCTGCTGTCGTTTCTGCGCGAGTCGCGCCAGTTGTCGAACGCGCGCACCACGCACGAACTGCGGCTGAAATACCGCTATCCGACGTCAGATGACCTGCTGCGCGAAATCAGGCAGGCCCGCGGACAGATGAATCTGTTCTAACGCAGCAGGTCGTCCGGCTCGCGCTTGAACTCGCCTTCCAGCACATCGTCGTTAGCCGGGCGCAGCGGGTCCGTCTTGCGCCCGGTCCAGGTGCCGGGAATCAGCAACAGCACCAGCGCGATGACATCGCTGATGAAACCGGGGAAGACAAGCAGGCCGCCCGCGAGGAGAATGCGGCTGCTGGCAAACAGCGAGGCGAGCGGGTTCGCGCCCGACTGCAGCGAAAACAGCAGGCGCGCGCGCCAGGCGACACGCTCGACGCGGATCAGCATGATGCCGGCAAAGGCTGCGAGCAGCAGCCACAGCACCACCCAACTGCCGATGAAACGGGCCACCCAGAAGATGCCGATGGCTTCCAGAACCGGAAACGACAGCAGCAGTAGCACAATCCAACCAAAGCGCATGACATGGAACCTTTGTTAGTCTTGACGAATGTACCCGATGTTGCGGGCGCCGAGAAACTGGCGCACGCGCTGATCGAAAGCCGTGCGGCGGCGTGCGCGAACGTTTTGGCGGCGTGCCGCTCCATCTACCGTTGGCGGGGCGCGGTGGAATCGGCAGACGAAATCCCGCTGCTGATCAAAACCACCGTGGCAAACTACCCGCTGGTCGAAGCGATCGTCCGCGCACATCACCCTTACGACGTACCTGAACTCATTGCCGTACCGATTACACACGGCCTGCCCGCTTATCTCGACTGGGTGGCCAAGGAGACTGAAAAGCATGACTAAGTGGATCCGTTTGCTCAGCGCACTGTTTGCAGTTGGGGGTGCGTTTGCGCATTTTCCAGTGGCCCATGCCGAAGAATTTCTCGACCCCGAAGTCGCGTTCAAGTTCTCGGCGCGGGCGCTGGATGCCAATACGCTGGAAGCGCACTGGCAGATCGCCGATGGCTATTACATGTATCGCGACAGGTTCAAGTTCGAAGTCGACGGCGCGACGCTGGGCACGCCGCTGAAGCCACCCGGCAAGGCGAAGCAGGACGAGAACTTCGGCACGGTCGAGACCTATCGCAAGGATGTGCGCATCGCGCTGCCGATCCAGCGCACCGCAGGCGCCACGTCGGTCACCCTCAAAACGGTGTCGCAGGGCTGCGCGGACGCCGGACTGTGCTACACCCCGCAAAGCGAAAGCGTCACGATCAAGCTGCCTGCTGCGGTAGCTGCCCCCGCAGCGCTCGCCCCGGCGCCCTCTGCGTCTGCCTCCTCTGCAGCGCCTTCCGCGCTCGACAGTCTGCGCAGCCTGGCGGGCGATTCGGGCATGCCTAAACTCCTGCCGCCGGACGAAGCCTTCCAGGTTTCCGCAGCCATGCCGGATGCGCAGACGGTCAAACTGGATTACACGCCGACTGCCAATACCTACCTGTATCGCGACAAGCTCGCCTTCGTCGTCAAATCGCCGGCCGATGTGAACGTGACGCGCGTCGACACCCCGGCGGGCGACGTCAAGGACGACCCGAGCTTCGGCCGCACCGAGGTGTATCACCGGAGTTTTTCGACCAGCCTCACGTTGTCGCGCGCACTGGCCGGCAACGAGAAGCTGGTGCTGGCAGCCACCTGGCAGGGCTGCAACGAGGCGGTCGGCGTCTGCTACCCCCCGATCAAGCATGACTTTTCCCTGGCGGCGAGCGGTGCCGCTGTGCCTGTTGCCGAGAGCGGCCCGGCGGCGACGCCGGCTGAGCCTGCCGTGGGCGAATCCGATACCTCGAAAATCGAGCGCGTGCTGAAGGGCGGCAGTTTCTGGGCGGTCGTCGCCACGTTTTTCGGCTTCGGACTGCTGCTGGCGCTGACGCCATGCGTGTTCCCGATGATCCCGATCCTGTCGGGCATCATCGCCGGGCAGAACAAGCAGCTCACCAAGGCCAGCGGTTTCCTGCTTTCGCTCGCCTATGTGCTGGGCATGGCCATCACCTACGCGCTGGCCGGCGTGGCGGCGGCCCTGTCCGGCACGCTGCTGTCGAACGCGCTGCAGAATCCGTGGGCGCTCGGCATCGGCGCAGGCATTTTCGTGCTGCTGGCGATGTCGATGTTCGGCTTCTTCGAACTCCAGCTGCCGAGCTTCATCCAGAGCAAGTTCTCCGATGCATCCAACAAGATGAAAGGCGGCAACTTCGTCGGCGTCTTCATCATGGGCGCGCTGTCGGCCGTGATCGTCGGCCCCTGCGTGGCGCCCCCGCTCGCCGCCGCACTCGCCTTCATTGCGCAGACCGGCAACACCACGCTGGGCGGCGTCGCGCTGTTCGTGCTGGCGCTGGGCATGGGCGTGCCCTTGCTGCTGGTGGGTCTGTCGGCGGGTGCCCTGCTGCCGCGCGCCGGCGGCTGGATGAATGCGGTGAAGTATTTCTTCGGCGTGATGATGCTGGCGATCGCCATCTATCTCGTTTCGCCCATCATCCCGGCCTGGATCAACATGCTGCTGTGGGCCGTGCTGCTGATCGCGTCCGCGATCTACCTGCATGCGCTCGACCCGCTGCCGGACAAAGCGTCGGGCTGGGCGCGCCTGTGGAAGGGCCTCGGCGTGGTGTTGCTGATCGGCGGGCTGTCGATCATTCTCGGCATGCTGGCCGGCAGCCGCGACCTGCTGCAGCCGCTCGACGTGTTCAAGGGCGGGGTGGTGGCCGGTACCGGCGGCGGCGCGATGGCGGCCGAGCCGGAAGGCCTGGCATTCGAGAAGGTGAAGAGCGTTGCCGAACTTGATGCCCGGCTGGCTGCGGCCAAGGCCGAAGGCCGTGCGGTCATGCTCGACTTCTATGCCGACTGGTGCGTGTCGTGCAAGGAAATGGAGCGTTTCACCTTCAAGGAACCCAAGGTCCAGGCGCGCCTGCACAAGATGGTCCTGCTGCAGGTCGACGTCACAGCCAACACCGACGCCGACAAGGCCTTGCTGCAGCGCTTCAGCCTGTTCGGCCCGCCCGGCCTCATTTTCTGGAATGGCGCGGGGGAGCAGTCGGATTACAAGGTGATCGGTTTCGAGAAATCCGACAAGTTCCTCGCCAGCATCGACGCCGCGCTGGGCAAGTAATTCAGCGCGGGCTGGCGAACCCCTGCGTGCGAAAGCGCGCAGGGGTTCGCCGTTTCAAGGCTGGCGGCGCAGCACTGCGATGGCGTCGAGCAGGGGCGTGACGACCGGCTGGATCTTGCGCCGCATCAGCGAGCCGATGGCGGTGGTCTTGAGGAAGATCGGCCGCACCGTGTCGGCGTCCACCGCAGCCAGGACGTCGAGTGCGGCGCAGTCCGGTTCCAGTTGCGGCGCGGCGGCGAGCAGCGCCGCGCGCGCTGTGGCGCGTGCGGCTTCGTCCGTTTGGCGCAGCGGCGCGCACCAGTTGGCCAGTGCGTTCAGCGTGTGGTTCACCACTTCCTGGATTTCCGGGCGGTCGAGAATCAGCGCGGTGGTGGCGAGGAAGGTCTGGCCTTGCCCTGAGAGCGCTTTCTCCAGCATCGTACTGTAGGGATTGCCGGCGAACTGCGGCACGCTGGCGTGGTCGGCGCGCTCGGTGCGCGGGTTCGGCAGCGTGTCGGGCTGCAGCTCGAGGAAGGGAACGTAATACGAATTGCGGCTGCTGCCGCGTTTCCACATTGCCAGCCGCTCGGCGTCCGTGAGCACGCCGGAGTACAGCATCACCGCGACGGTGTCGAGAATGCCGACGTCGTCCTCGTGCAGGAAGGCGAGGTGCTCGACCAGGAACTCGGCCAGCGTGCGGCCCATGCTTCCTTTACACACCACGTCGCGCATCAGCATCAGCCGTGCATTCTCGATGGTCGGCATGCACCACCAGGCGTAGCGCGCCAGTTCGTCGGTGAGCGCGGGCGAGTGCACCACCGCGACCACCGCCTCCTCTTCGGCAATCAATAACAGCTGCGCCAGGTGCTGGGTCGACAGCCCGGCCTGGGACTGGCGGGTCCAGCGCGTCAGATGCACCGGGTAGCCGCCGGGCGAGCCGAGCGCGTGGCCGGACAGCAGTTCGCGCACTCGTTTCAGATAGCGGTCGGAACGCTCGTTGGGCTTCAGCGGCACGCTCGCCTCACCCTGCGGTGTCAGCGCCCACAGCGTCATGTTCGACTCGTCGATGCGGACGGCTTTGAGCTCGGTATTGAAGAGAACGTTGAGGCGCAGTTCATCTTCGGGGGACAGCTCGTCGTTCATAGCGCCTTGAACACCTCGCGTGCGGCGGCGATGGTGGCGTCGATGTCGGCGTCGCTGTGCGCGGCCGAGACGAAACCGGCTTCGAATGCGGAGGGCGCGAGATAGATGCCGTGATCGAGCATCGCGTGGAAGAAGCGGTTGAACGTCTCCTTGTCGCTCTGCATCACTTCGGCAAAGCTGGCAGGCGGCTTCGCGGCGAAATACAGGCCGAACATGCCGCCGACCGAGTCGGCGCAGAAGGTAACGCCGGCGTCCTTCGCTGCAGCGTTCAGACCCTTCACCAGTTTTTCGGTACGGGCAGTGAGCGTCGCGTAGAAGCCGGGTTCGGAAATCGCGGCGAGCGTCGCCAGGCCGGCTGCCACCGCGACCGGATTGCCCGACAATGTGCCCGCCTGGTACACCGGGCCGGTGGGCGCCAGCGCGTCCATCACGTCCGCGCGGCCGCCGAAGGCACCGACCGGCATGCCGCCGCCGATCACCTTGCCGAGCGTGGTGAGATCCGGCTTGATGCCGAGCAGTTTCTGCGCACAGCCGAGGTCGACACGGAAACCGGTCATCACTTCGTCGAAGATCAGCAGGGCGCCGTGCTGATCGCACAGCCGGCGCATCGTCGTCATGAATTCGGCGGTCGGCTTCACCAGGTTCATGTTGCCGGCGAAGGGCTCGACGATGATGCAGGCGATCTCGCTGCCGATCTCGGCGAAGGTGCGCTCGAGCCCGGCGACGTCGTTGTAGTCGAGCACGAGGGTCTGCGCCGCGACTTCCGGCGGCACCCCGGCCGAGGTGGGATTGCCGAAAGTGAGCGCGCCGGAGCCGGCCTTCACCAGCAGGAAGTCGGCGTGGCCGTGGTAACAGCCTTCGAACTTGATGAACTTGCTGCGTCCCGTAAATCCCCTGGCCAGACGGATCGCGCTCATGGTCGCCTCGGTGCCGCTTGATACCAGCCGAACCTTCTCGATGCTTGGCACGAGCTCGATGATGCGCTTTGCGATGGTCAGTTCTGCCTCGCTGGGTGCGCCGAACGACAGGCCGTTGGCGGCGGCGTCCTGCACCGCCTTCACCGTGCCGGGGTGGGCGTGGCCGAGGATGGCCGGGCCCCACGAGCCGACGTAGTCGATGTATTCGCGGCCGTCGGCGTCCCACACGCGGGATCCCTTGGCGCGGCTGAAGAATACCGGGGTGCCGCCGACGCTCTTGAAGGCGCGCACCGGGGAGTTCACGCCGCCGGGGATGACTTTCTGGGATTGTTCGAAAAGTTCTTGGTTACGGGTCATTGTTCCGATTCCACTTCAAAGAGTTGATTCAGGTCGTGCGCGCTGGCACGGATGTCGGGGGCGTCGAACAGCGCCGACAGCACGGCGAGGCAGTCGGCACCGGCGTCGAGCAGTTGTGGCGCATTGGCGAGGGTGATGCCGCCGATGGCGACCAGTGGCATGTGGATGTGCGGTGCGGCCTCACGCAGCAGATCGAGGCTGGCGCGCGGCGCGGCCGGCTTTGTGGGTGACGGAAAAAAGCTGCCGAAGGCGATGTAATCCGCTCCCGCGGCCTGGGCCGCGTGCGCGAGCTCGAGGCTCTGGTAGCACGAAGCGCCGACGAATTTGTTTTTGCCGAGGATGATGCGCGCCTCGCGCAGGCTGCCGTCGTCGCGCCCCAGGTGCACGCCATCGGCGTCGGTCAAATCGGCCAGCCGCAGGTCGTCGTTGACGATCAGCGGCACCCTGAATTGGCGGCACAGCGCGACCAGTTCGCTCGCCTGCTCGTGCCGGCGGGCGACGTCGCCTGATTTGTCGCGGTACTGCACCGCGGCCACGCCGCCCGCCAAGGCCGCCCCGACCTGCTGCAACAGGCGTTCGGTATCTGCGGTTTCGGGGGTGATGGCATACACGCCACCCGGAAATTCAAGCATGGCGACGATCAGGCATTGCCTTCCGCCTGCCCATCCTGAGCCCAGAAGAAACGCTCGGGGATGTATTGGCCCATGCCGGGACGGAACGCCGCCTTCAGGGTTTCGTAGGTGAAATTCTGTGCATCGCGCACCGCCTGTGGCACGTCCTGGCCATAGGCCAGAGTGGCGGCGATGGCCGAGGCGAGGGTGCAGCCGGAACCGTGATAGCTGCCGGGCAGGCGGTCCCAGGCGTCGGTCTGCACGTGGCCGTTGGCGTCGTACAGGCTGTTCAATACGCGCGGCGTGGCCTCGTGGGTGCCGGTGATGAGCACGTACTCGCAGCCGAGGTCGGTCAGGTGCCTGGCGCAGGCGGCGAGATCGAGGTCGTCCTCGTCCGATTCGAACAGCGCCAGCCGCCGGGCTTCGTGGCTGTTGGGGGTGAGGATGCTGGTCTGCGGGATCAGCAGGTCGCGCATGGCGGCGATCATGTCGTCGGTGGCGAGTTCGTCGCCGCGCCCTGACGCCAGTACCGGATCGAGGATGACTGGAATGTCCGGGTAGTCGGCGAGGATCTCGGCGATGACCGCGATCGATTCGGGGCTGCCCAGCATGCCGAGCTTGAACGCCGCCACCGGGACGTCTTCCAGCAGCATGCGCGCCTGGTCGGCTACCCACTCGGAGTCGATCACCAGGATCTCGTCGACGCCGGCCGTGTCCTGCACCGTGATGGCGGTGATCACCGACAGCGGGTGGCAGCCCATGCTGGCCAGCGTCAGCAGATCGGCCTGGATGCCTGCACCGCCGGTCGGGTCGGACGCGGCGAAGCTGAGCACCAGCGGCGGCGTGGGCTTGGGGGAGAAGATAGGCGGCATGGCGTCACTGCTTTAAAATCAATCTCCAATTTTAGCCGATTCCCCTTGCCCCCATGTCCGAAACCCCCGAATACAAAAGCTGGATGTGCCTGATCTGCGGTTACATCTACCACGAGGAAGCCGGTGCACCCGACGACGGCATCCCGCCGGGCACGCGCTGGGAAGATGTTCCGATCAACTGGACCTGTCCCGATTGCGGCGCGCGCAAGGACGATTTCGAGATGGTGGCGTTTTAGGGCATTTTGTTGATTTCGTTCAAGAAAAATCTGGACTGGTACGTTATTGCAGGGGAAGTGAGTGGGTTGTGACACGCGCGGCATCATCGTGAGGCAGCCTGCCCATGGTGGGATGAGACGGCGTTGAAAAATAACATTTAATTAGGAGACGATAATGATTATGCGGTGGATTACAGCGTGGGTCCTGCTTGTTTTCTCGGCAAGCGTATGGGCGATTTCCCCCTATATCCAGGGGGATTCGGTGAAGGGCGGCAGCGTGCAGGCGGCGGCGGCAGCGGTCGAGTCCAAGCTCAAGGGTGGCGGTTTCAAGGTGATCGGCAAATATTTCCCCAAAACCCTGGCGGGGTATGGCGTGGTCATCGCGACCGACGATGCCATGCTCGATGAGGTGGGCTCGGTGGGGGGCAATGCCATCCTGGGCGCGGCGATTCGCGTGGGGGTGAAGGCCGACGGCAGCGTGGTGTACACCAATCCCGACTACTGGTATCGCGCCTATTTCCGCAAGGGGTTTGCCAAGAAGGAGGAGGCGGTCAAGGCCCTGCAAACGCGCCTGCAGGATGCGCTGGGGGCGGGCAAGGGCGTGGGCGGTGACGAATCCGCCGGCAGCCTGAGCAACTACCGCTACATGATCGGCATGGAGCGCCTGGATTCGTACAAGAACAAGCTGGCCGAATATGGCAGCTTTGCCGAGGCGGTGAAGACCGTGCGCGAGAATCTGGCCAAGGGCACGGGCAAGACGACCAAGGTCTACGAGATCGTGATGCCGGATCGCAAACTGGCCGTATTCGGCGTTGCGATGAACGACGGCGAGAACAGCGACGGCGACTGGATCAAGAAAATCGACATGCAGAACAGTATCGCCGGCCTGCCCTACGAGATTTACGTGGTCGACAAGGAGGTCGAGTCGCCGCATGGCCGCTTCCGCATCGCCTTGGCGTTCCCGGATGTGGGCATGGGGCAGTTCATGCGGATCTCTTCCCTGCCGAGCACCATCCTCGAAACCATGAGTGCGGTGGCCGGGGTGGAGAAAAAATCCAGCGGGGAGTCCTGGCAGCAGTAAAGATTTCGCTCCATGGCGAGCAAAAAGGGCGTTGCGTAGCAACGCCCTTTTTGTTTGCTGCCCGTCCCCTGCGGCGTTCAGGCACTAAAGAAGCCCGAACCGGTGCCGTAATGTTTACCACACAGGGGGGTGGCACGTGCCGCCTACCCGAGACCCTGCTGGAGAAACGTGTGGATAACGAAGCATTGAAAGGCGTCAAGGTGATGGTCATCGATGACAGCAACACCATACGCCGCAGCGCGGAAATCTTTCTGAACCAGGCAGGCTGCGAGGTCATCCTGGCGCAGGATGGCTTCGACGCGCTGGCCAAGATCACCGACCATGAACCGGACGTGGTGTTTGTCGACATCATGATGCCGCGACTCGACGGCTACCAGACCTGCTCGCTGATCAAACGCAATGCCAAGTATCGCACCACGCCGGTCATCATGCTGTCGTCCAAGGACGGGCTGTTCGACCGTGCGCGTGGCCGCATGGTGGGATCGGACGAATACCTGACCAAACCGTTTACCAAGGACACGTTGCTGACGGCGGTGCGCGAGCACGCGTGCGCGGGCGCTTAATTTTTTTCGAGGAGCATAGATATGGCGATCAGCCGAATTCTGGTTGTGGATGATTCCCCCACCGAGCGCTTTTTCCTGTCCGAGTTGCTGGTCAAGAACGGCTATCTGGTCAGCATGGCCGAAAGCGGCGAGGAAGCCGTAGCGCAGGCCAAGCAGACCCTGCCCGACCTGATCGTGATGGATGTCGTGATGCCCGGCATGAACGGCTATCAGGCGACCCGCATGATCACCAAGGAAGACGCGACCAAGCATATCCCGGTCATTATGTGCACCACCAAGGGTCAGGAAACCGACAAGGTGTGGGGCATGCGCCAGGGCGCGAAAGCCTACCTGGTCAAGCCCGTGAAGCCGGAAGACCTGCTGTCGCAAATCAAGGCGCTGGGCTGAGCACTCCACCATGGCCAAGAAATTCAATCTGCGCGAATTTCAGACCCAACTTTCGCAGCAGTTGCAGGCGGCGGCCAGTCGCGACAATTCCGGCTCCCGGTTGGGTTTCCGGGTGGGCGACGTGAACTGGCTGGTGAGCCTGTCCGACACCGAGGAAGTGATCCCGGTGCCGCCCATCGTCAAGGTGCCTGGCGCGCGTCGATGGTTTCGCGGCGTTGCCAACATCCGCGGAAATCTGTTTGCGGTGAGCGATTTTTCCGATTTCATGGGGCAGGGCGTGACGCCCGACCATGCCGACTGCCGCCTGCTGATTCCGCACCATGATTTCGGCGTCAACGCGGCCCTGCTGGTGCGCAGCACCCTGGGCCTGAAAAACATCAACCGTTACCAGCTGCGCAACGCGCACGCGGCGCATCCCTGGATCGCGCGCCAGTATGCGGACGAGGCGGGTGCCGACTGGTGCGACATGGACTTCGGACAATTGCTCGGCAATGCCGAGTTTCTCAAGGTCGAAGCGCAGATCGGCAACTGATTGATCATTAAAACCGGGCGCACTGGCGCCGATGAGGAAGGACTGGAGCGATGAACATGGCAATCACGATGAATGGCCTAAAAGGATTGGCGGGCCGCATGACGGGAAAGGTCACGGGAAAAGGCGGGGGCGAACACACCACCCTGATCATGCAGACCGTGCGCAAACTGGCGGACAAGGAGCCTGGCAAGGCGCCCCTGATCGGCAATTTGCCCGTCGAAAAGCAATATCTCTATACCGGCGGCACACTGATTATCTCCTTGCTCCTGGCCGCCGGATTCACCATCTACAGCTCGATCCAGATCAACAACCGTACCGGTTACGAAACGCGGGCGGGCGAACTGAAGGTGCTGTCGCAGCGCCTGCCGCTGACCGCCCAACAGTCCGTTCTGGGTAATGCCGCAGCCTTCAAGAAGCTGGCGGCTGGAAAAACCAGCTTTGAAGCGACCCTGAAGGGCTTGGCCGAAGGCGACGATACGGTGCCCGCGTCCAGCGGCGCGGCGCGCGCAACGCTGGATAAAATTGACGCACAGTGGAAGAAGTTCAACCCGCAGGTCGCTCAGATCCTGTCGCAACAGAAAAACCTGGTGGCGATGAGCGTAAACATCAAACGCATTAACGACCTGAGCGTCGATCTGCAGGAGGTGGCCGAGCAGCTCGCCAGCCAGCTGGCTGATTCGGGCGCCAGCGTGCGCGAGGTGTCGCGCGCCAACCATCTGGTCATGTTGAGCCAGCGTCTGCCGAAAAACGCCAACCTGCTGCTGTCGGCCGAACTGATCGACCCGGCCGTGGTGATGCAGCTGGAGAAGGACACGACCTCGTTCCGCGACACGGTGCAGGCATTGATGACAGGCGGAGCCAGCCGCAACGAAGACAGCATGGCGACGCTGGAAGATCTCGGAAGCAACATGGGTGACATGGTCGAGGTGGTGGGCGCGGTGCTGGCCAACACGCAGCCGCTGTTGCAAGCCAAGGTCTCGGCCAAAAACCTGTTCACCGGCAGCGATACGCTGCTTGCCGACACCGACCAGCTGTCGAAGGACTATCAGTCCATCGGCGGTGCCGGTTATCTGCTGGCCGCCCTGTTCGGCCTGCTGGCGATCGGCTCGCTGGTGATGCTGGGACTGGTCAACATCAACGAGACCAAGTCGCGGGCGCGCAAGAGCGAAGAGGAAAACGGCCGCAACCAGGAAGCGATTCTGCGTCTGATGGACGAACTCGGTGAACTCGCCGAAGGCAACCTCACCATCAACGCCAGCGTGACCGAGGACATCACCGGTGCGGTGGCCGACTCGATCAACTACACGGTGGAGGAGTTGCGTACCCTGGTGCGCGGGATCAACAATGCCGCGCAGCAGATGGACCAGGCCGCCAGCCAGGCGAGCCAGGTGTCCGATTCGCTGCAACAGGCGGCACACCGTCAGACGGTGGAAATCGAGGGAACCTCGGCTGCGGTGGTGAGCCTGGCGCAATCAGTGCAGCAGGTGTCGGGCAACGCCGCCGAGTCCGCCCGTGTGGCCGAACAATCGCTGGCGGCTGCCGAGAAGGGCCAGCAGGCGGTGGCCAACGCCATCGCCAGCATGAACGGCCTGCGCGAACAGATCCAGGAAACCTCGAAGCGAATCAAGCGCCTCGGCGAATCATCGCAGGAGATCGGCGAAATCGTCGAACTGATTTCCGACATTACCGAACAGACCAACGTGCTGGCGCTCAACGCCGCCATTCAGGCCGCATCCGCGGGCGAGGCCGGTCGCGGCTTCTCGGTGGTCGCGGAAGAAGTGCAGCGGCTGGCGGAACGTTCCGCCGATGCGACCAAGCAGATCGCGGCGATCGTGAAGACCATTCAGTCGGATACCCACGATACCGTGGCGGCGATGGAGGTCTCGACCCAGGGCGTGGTCGAAGGCGCCAAGCTGTCCGATGCGGCAGGCCAGACGCTGGCTGAGATCGGCGACGTGTCGAAGAAGCTGGCCGGCCTGATCGCCGACATCTCCTCGGCCACCCAGAGCCAGGCGGAGTCGACTGCCAAGGTGGCCGAAACCATGCAGGACATCAAGTCCATTTCGGCACAGACCAGCAGCGGCACGCAACAAACTGCCGACTCGATCGGCGGCATGAAGCAGCTGGCTCAGGATCTCAAGAACTCGGTTGCAGGCTTCAAGCTCGCCTGATCGGGACTGACCATAACCTAAAGCGGTCAGCCGACCCAGGCCAAGCAAACAACGTCAGGAACACACACCATGAGCGCCTTACTCGATTACGATACCGGCCCGTTGAACTGGGTGCGAGGGGACATCGATGCCGCCCTGCAAGCCGCCCTCGGGCGCGTGCAGGCCTACGGCGTGGATGTCGACCTCACCAATGCCCTGCGCCTGGCAGCCGACGATGCGCACCAGGTGACCGGCGCGCTTCGCATGGTGGGCCTCGAAGGCGCGGCCACCCTCGCAGGTGCACTCGAGTCCACCCTGGGCGACATCAACGAGAATCGCATGCAGGCGAACGACGAAGTGTTGCGCGCCTTGCGCAATGCCATCGAAGGCCTGCAGCGCTGGGTCAAGGACCTGGCCGACGGACGCGGCAGCGGCGAACTGGCGCTGTTCCCCCTCTACAAGCGCTTGCGCGAACTGCAAGGTGCGGAGCGGGTGTTCGAAGGCGAACTGTTTTTCCCCGATCTGCGCACGCGGGCGCACGGCAAGGCGGCCAACGATGCGATGACGCAGGAGGCGCTGGCGGCTGAAGTCAAAACCGCGCGCAGCCTGTTCCAGCGCGGCCTGCTGGCCTTCCTGCGCAATATCGAGGCGGAGCAGGGGCTGAGGCGGATGCGCGACGCACTGGCTGCAATCGAACGCATTGCACCCTCGCAGGCCTCGCAAACCTTCTGGTGGGCCTGCGTCGGCTTTGTCGACAGCCTGATCGCACATGGCGTCGAAGCCGATTTCCATGTCAAGCAACTGCTCGCGCGCGTTGATCTGCAAATGCGCCGCCTGATGGAGGGCTCGCCCCAGGTTGCCGAGCGCCTGCTGCGCGACGCCCTGTTCTTCGTGGCGAAAAGCCAGACGCTGGATGGCCGCGCCGCCGAAGTCCGCGCGACCTTCGGCCTCGATCGCTATCTCCCCGGCCGCGGCATGCTCGACCCCGAAGCACTGGCGCGCATGCGCCCGGTGCTGGATGCCCTGCAGACGAGCCTCAAGGCGGCGCGCGATAGCTGGCACGCCTATGTCGAGGGCGATGCCGCCCAGCTACCGCAATTCCTGGCCCACCTGGAACGCATGCTGCCGCAGGCGCAGATGCTGGACGCCAGCAGGCTGAAGCTCTTGCTGGACGAACTGGCGGCGGCGGCCGCTGCAACGGCAGGTCGTGAAGGCGACGCGCGCGAACAGATGGACCTGGAAGTCGCGTCCACCTTGCTGTTCATGCAGAACGCCGTCGACCAGGAAGATGTCCTGCACAGCGACTTCGCCGCCCGCGCCGAAAGCCAGCAGGCGCGCCTGCGTGCGCTGATCGAAGGCCGCGAAATGCCGGCCAATGTCGTTGATTCCAGCAACCAGCGCGAAGCCGAACGCGACATGCTGGTGCATATGGCGCAGGAAGTCGGCCAGAACCTGAAACAGATGGAAGAGGCACTGGATGCCTTCTTCCGCGACGCCGGCGAGCGCGAGGCGCTGGCCGGCTTGCCCGCGCTGGCACAGCAGGCGCAGGGCGCACTGACCATGCTCGAATTGCCCGACGCCGCGAGCCTGCTTGGCGCAGCCACCGCCACCGTGCAATCGTTTGCTAGCGAGGGTCATCCCGACGAGGCAACCCAGCAGCGTCTGGCCGATGCCTTCTCCAGCCTGGGGCTGTATATCGAATCCTATTGCGCCGGCCGTGCCGACGCCGTCAGGATCCTGCGTCCCGTGCTGATCGAATTCGGCGTGATCGATGCCGATAGCGTTGACGAAAGCGCGTTCGAGGACACGGTCGAATCCGGCTTGCCCGCGCGCAAGGCCGGTGTGCAGGAGAGTTATGTGGCGTGGCGCGATCAACCTGACGACGCCACAAAAAAAAAATTCCTTGATACGCTGACTGAGCTCAATCGCGATGCCGAACTGATCGACGATGCCACGCTGAAACAACAGACGCGCGCCGCGCTCGATTCCTGCAAGGATGCGCTAGCAGCGCCGCAGGCGCTAGATGCCGACATCGCCGCTCTGACTGGCCTGGCGTTGCCCGACCGGGCAGCACTCGATATTCCGCTGAAGATCGAAGAGGTTGCCGAGCCGGTTGCCGAGGCTGTCCTGTCGACGTTCGCCGAGGCGGCGAACGAACCGGTTGAACTTCCTGTCGCCGAAACAGCGGCGCCCACCTACAGTGCAATGGTCGAAATTGTGCAGCCGGCGTCCGAACCGGCCGAGCCGGAGGTGGTCACAGATGCAGCCGTCGACAACGCTCCTGTCGAGGACATGCTCCTGGTTTCGATTCCCGAAGAATCCGAGGCGGAACTGCTGGAAATCTTCCTGGAAGAAGCCAACGAGGTGCTGGTGACGCTGGGTGAGGCCTGCGAGGCCTGCCAGAGCAACCCCGACGACCAGGCGTCCCTTACGGTCATCCGCCGCGGCTTCCACACGCTGAAGGGCAGCGGGCGCATGGTCGGGCTGAACGAGCTGGGCGAAACCGCGTGGCGGCACGAGCAGTTGATGAACGGCTGGCTGGCCGAGAAAAAGCCGGCCAGCGGCGACCTGTTGCGTCTGGTCGGGCGTGCCCGGGGGGTGTTCCAGGACTGGGTGAACGCGCTGCAGGCCAATCAGCCCGCGAATCTGCCGGTTCCCGCCCTGCTGGCGGCGGTCGAGCGCGTAGCACAGGGACAGCCGCTGGATGTGGCGCCGGTTCAGGCTGCTGCTCCGGTCGAGCATGTTGCCGAAGCGCCGGCTGCGAATGCGCCGGACTTGTCCGGAATGGTTGCCGAAATCGGGACGCCGGCAGAAGCCGAGGCGGTAGTGGAAACCGACGTGACAGCCGTTCCGGAGGTCGAGGCGGTGGCCGCAGTCGAAGTGGACGTTGCGGCCGATACCGAAGCGGAAAGCGATTGGCTGGTCCTGTCAGCGACCGAACCCGTTGTCGAGCATGAGGACGCATTCGCCGCACTGGAAACTGAGGCGGCCGATGATGCCGAGGCCGCCGCCGCTGAAACTCCGGTCGAGTTGGTCGGGCACGCAGGCAGCGAAGCGAATGCCGATGCCGCATCGATCATGGTGGACGACGTTCAGCCTGAAGCCGAAGAGGCACGGTTTGAGCTGCCCGTGCCTGAGGTGGGTGCGATCATCGAATATGCAACGCCTGTGGCGTCGTCTGGTATTGAGCCAGCCGTCCAGGAAGGTGCCGATGCGATGCACGCGGAAACGCATGCAGAACTTGCGGCCCCGCAAGGCGACGCCGAATCGCTTGGCGCTGAATCCCACGTGGAGCCGCCGGACGAGATCTGCATCGGACCGGTTTGTCTCTCCACCGGCCTCTACGAAATTTTCATGACCGAAGCGCATCAGCGCTTGGCGGTATTGAGCGAAGAGGCCGAACGCCATGCCGAGGTTGCGAACAGCGCGGTCAGCGAGCATGCGCGCCGTGCGATTCACACCCTGGGCGGGATTGCGGGGACTGCCGGCATCACTGCCTTGTCCGAGTTGTCGCATGCCCTCGAACAGTATTGGAACCGCTTCGTGCACGTCCCGATGCCGTCTTCGCATCTGTCGCTGGTCCAGGATACCGTCGCTCGCTTGCACGACATGATTGCAAGCATCGAAAGCGGGCATCTGCCCGAAGGTGCGGCCGACCTGATTGCGACACTGGGCGAACTCGAGGATGAGCAGGCCCCGCTGGCACCCGAACCGGCCCCTGCGACGGTGAGCGACACGTCGGACGAACTTGCCGTACCGGCCGCCGATATGCAGGAAGAAGCGCCTTCCCCGGAAGAAATTCCTGCCGAGACAGTCAGCGCCATCGAACTGGCCGAAGCCAGCCAGCCCGATGCGGCGCCCGGCTTGCCGGACGTGAGTGCGCTGGTCCCGGACTTCAAGCCCGCCATGCCGTCGCCCGTATTCGAGCGGCGTGAAGTGGCCGATGAAATCGACCAGCAGTTGCTGCCGATTTTCCTCGAGGAAGCCGACACGCTGGTGCCCGATACCAGCGCGCAGCTGCGCGCCTGGAAGGATGCACCCACCAATGCAGGCCCCCGTGATGCGCTGCGCCGCAACCTGCATACCATCAAGGGCAGCGCGCGCATGGTCGGCGCGATGCGCCTGGGTGAACTGACGCACGTGATGGAATCGCGCGTGATTGCCGTGATCGAAGGCCATATGAGCACGGGTGCGGACGTCTTCGACACGCTGGAAGCGCAGCTCGATCGCCTGGCCGATGCCGTGGAACGCCTGAAGCAGGGCGACCTTGCGCCGGTGATCGAAGACGCGCCGGCCCCGCTGGAAGCGCCGGTCGAACCGGTTCTGGGCCATGCCGAGTCCACGACTGCGGTGCCCGCCACGATAGCCGACCCGCTCGCACCGACGCAGCCGGTCACGCGTGACAGCAATGCCCTGACCCTGCGGGTGCGTGCCGACTGGATCGACCGCATGGTCAACCAGGCCGGCGAAGTGGCGATTGCGCGATCGCGTATCGAGAGCGAGGTGTTCGCGTTCAAGCGTCACGTCAACGAATTGTCGGAAGCGCTGGTGCGCCTGCGCGGCCACATCCGCGAAGTCGAGATCCAGGCCGAGTCGCAGATGCAGGCGACCTTCCAGACGCAGGGCGTGGCCGAGGAATTCGATCCGCTGGAATTCGACCGTTTCACGCGTTTCCAGGAAGTCACGCGCTTCCTGGCCGAAAGCGTGAACGACATTTCCACGGTGCAGCACATCCTGCTGGCCCGTCTGGGCGAGGCGGATGCTGCGCTGATCCAGCAGACGCGCCTCAACCGCGAACTGCAACAGGATCTGCTGCGGGTGCGCATGGTGCCGCTGTATTCGGTGGCCGAGCGTCTGTACCGCACGGTGCGGCAGACCGCGCGCGACGTCGACAAGCGTGCGCAGCTCGACATCCAGGGTGGCGAGCTCGAAATCGACCGCTCGGTGCTGGAGAAGGTCACTGCGCCGCTGGAACACCTGCTGCGCAACGCGCTGGCGCACGGCATCGAGGAACCCGAGGTACGCCGTGCGGCGGGCAAGGCGGAATTCGGCGAGATCGTGCTGTCGGCGCGCCAGTCCGGCAATGAAATGATGCTGACCGTGAAGGACGACGGTGCCGGCCTCAACTACGCGCGCATCCGCGAAAAGGCGGAGGCCAACGGCCTGCTGCTGCCGGGCGTCGAACCGACCGAAACCCTGCTGGCGCAGATGATCTTCGCCGCCGGTTTTTCCACTGCCGAGGCGGTGACCGAGGTGGCGGGGCGCGGCGTCGGCATGGACGTGGTGAAAAGCGAAATCTCCGCGCTGGGCGGCCGTATCGACATCGTCTCCGTGCCGGGCGCCGGCACCACGTTCAACATCTACCTGCCGCTTACCCTGGCGATGACCCAGGCGGTGATGATCCAGGCGGCCAAGCACGATTACGCGCTGCCGGCACCGCTGGTACAGCAGGTGCTGGAACTGAAGCCGCACGAACTGGAACAGGCGATGGCGGCCGGCGAGTTGACGTGGCGTGGTGCGCGCTATCCGTTCTCCTATCTTCCGCATCTGCTGGGCGACACCGAGGCGGTGCACGAGGTGCAGCGCTACAACCCGGTGGTGCTGCTGCAAAGCGGTTCCAGCCAGGCGGCCGTACTGCTCGACGTGATCGAGGGTACGCGCGAAATCGTGGTCAAGAACATCGGTCCGCAGATGGCGCGCATTACCGGCGTCTCGGGTGCCACGGTGCGCGGCGACGGGCGGGTGATCCTGATCCTCAACCCGGTGCCGCTGGCGCTGCGCTGGGCCAGCCTGCCACGTACCGCAGTGGAACGCACGGCGCCCGCCGAGGCCGTAGAAGTCAGCGCTGCCCTGCAGCCGCCGCTGGTTCTGGTGGTCGACGATTCGCTCACCGTGCGCAAGATCACCACCCGCCTGCTCACCCGCGAAGGCTTCCGCGTCGACAGTGCGAAGGACGGCGTCGATGCGCTGGAAAGGATGCACGACCTGATTCCGGACGTGGTGCTGCTCGACGTC
This sequence comes from Pseudomonadota bacterium, assembly GCA_021836225.1. The sequence continues at coordinate 85,204 of JAKBJA010000117.1, forward strand.
GAGATGCCGCGCATGGATGGTTTCGAGCTGGCGCGCGTGATGCGCAGCGATGCGCGCCTGAAGTCGGTGCCGATCATCATGATCACCTCGCGCACGGCGGACAAGCACCGCAACCACGCGATGGAGATCGGCGTCAACGTGTACCTGGGCAAACCGTATCAGGAACAGCAACTGCTCGACTCCATTGCCGAGCAACTGGGTCAGGAAGCGGCCGTTCCGGCGTAATCGCGTACTGGACGAAAAAAACGGGCGTTTTGCGCCCGTTTTTTTCGCCTGGCGGGAGAGCTGCTAGAGCTTCAGATTGGCGAGGTCTCCGCCGGCCAGTGTGTTGAGTTGCGAATCGCCCTGTGCCGGATCGCGGTGGTAGCTTGCCGACAGGTGACGCGCCGCATCCAGCCAGTGGGCTTCGGCCGTTTTCACCACAAAAGCCAGTTTGGCGATATCGCCGTTGCCGAGCCAGGCTTCATACGCCTGTGGCAGTGCCGGGAACAGGGCGCGGCGCAGCCCTGAAAGGTTCGCCAGGTAAAAGTGCAGCGAGCCGATCGCCTCGCGTTCGAGCAGTGTCGGCAGCGTCACCAGGCAGTCGGCCAGATGGTCGCGTACCGCGCGCGCCAGCAGTTCGGCATGCCTCGAGGTGAGGCGGCCGAGCATCGCGTTCCAGTCTTCGCCCAGGAGCGATTCGGCGCGCGCCTCGCCGATCTCGTGCAGGATCATCGCCTCGCTCTCGGCCTCGGCCATGCGGTCGAGCCCATGCTCGATGTCGCACTCGAAGTCGTAGTGCGCAAATGCGCGTCCCAGTGCGGTGTCCTTTTCTTTCCATTGCCATTCTTCGTACTTGTTCCACAGCAGGCGGCGCACCGCGTCCATGCGCAGGAAAATGGCGCCGTCGCGCATGGCGGCGGGTGGTGCGATCAGGTCGCGTGCATATTCGCAGCCGGCCACCAGCACCTGCACGCCGTCGCGTACTTCGGCGCGCTTGAGTTCGGCCAGCACGAAATGCGGCTTGCGGAAGTGTCCCAGTCCGCTGCTGTAGACCAGCCCCTGCGGGATCAGAGCGCGGTTGATGTCGTCGGCCTCGAACGGGTCGATGCCGGATTCAGTGAGCGGAAGCAGCGCGAAATCCTCTTCCTCGATCGCGTCCCACAGGCTTTCGCGCGCGTTCAGCCAGTCGCCGAGTTCGTCCTTGGGCAGACGCGCGCCATAGGGGATTTCCATTTCCCAACGGTAATACTCGCGCATTTCCAGAAGGAAGGTGCACATCGTCATGTCGCGCGCGTGGCGGGCGTCGGCGATGGTGCAATTCTTTTGCACCGTGTCGATGAGGGCGGAAAGTTCAAGCATGACGCACTCCTGAAGACAGCTTTATCTGGAGTGTACAAATAAAAACAGCCCGTGCAACCGGGCTGTTTTCAGGGGTATTGCACGCGTTCAGTGGCGACGCACGGAGCCATAGAAATTCAGGTCGGCGCGCGAGCGGCGTGAAAGTTCGAAGCGTGCAGCCTCGGCACCGCTGAACTGGCCCGCGATCTGGCCATACACCTCGGTGGCCCAGGCCTTGTCGTTGAGCGCATCGGCGATGCCCTCGGCCCAGCGCAGCTTGTCGGCAGGCTTGCTCAGGTGTGTGCCGCATTCCGCATACCACTTTTTCAGCGTCGCGGCGGGCAGGGCAAAGCCCTTGAGGCGATCGATGAACTGGATGCAGGCGTCGCCATTCGGGCAGGCGGCCGCGGCAGCCGCATACAGTTCATCCGCCCGGGCGCTGTTGCCCATGGAGGCGTACAGCCGGCCGATGTGGGTGAGCGCAAAGTGATCCTTGGCCTGCGCGCGCGCCGCTTCCAGCAAGCGGCCGGCTTCCGTCGCGTCCTGCGTCGCGGCGAAGCTCGCTTCGGCGAGCTTGGCGGTGTCGTAGACCGTGGCATTCGGGTCTGCCGCCAGCGCGGCTTCGCGCGCGGCGAGGTAGGCGCGTGCCTTGGAAACGCCCAGTTCACGGTGCTGCAGGTGCGCGGCGGTGACCACCAGATCCTTGAACGCGATGAAGTCGGTGGCGTTTTCTGCCGCGCGGTCGAGCAGACGGGAGAGCCAGTCGGTATCGTCGAGGTTCTTGTCCACCGCCAGCATGATGGGCTTGTAGCGCGAGAACTGGTAGCCGGTGCCGTCAAGCAGGGTCTCGGCCGACTCGATCAGCTTGGCGGAGTAGAACGGGTCTTCCAGCTCCAGCCTCACGCGCTCGGCCAGGGCGAGGAACTGTTTGACGCTGACCGCTTCCTTTTCGAGCTGCTGGAATTCCATGTAACGCGCGTGGTTGGCCTGGCGCTTTTCCAGCTTGGTTTTCACGCGCGCCAGACGTTCGGTGTCGTCGGCCAGATGCGCTTCCACCGCGGCCACCAGCTTCTGCATTTCGTCCAGCCCGGCGACGGCGTCTTCGGCCTTGTCGAGCAAGGCCGCGGCGCCCGGCTTGTCGCCCACGCTTGCCAGGCCTTCGGCGAGCTCGATGTAATCGCCGGTCGCGGTTGCCAGGTCCCCTGCCTTTTTCAAGGCCGACTGCATGAATGCGGCGTCACCCGCCTGCTTGGCCGACTCGATCAGCGTCTTGGCGGCGGTAAAGTCGGTGGCGCCCGCCAGCGCGCGCTCATACAAGGCCTTGGCGCGCGCCGGGTCGCCCAGCGTCTTGGTGACTTCGCCCGCCAGCGACAGCAGGTCGGGCACACTGGACAGCTTCTCGCCGGCCTTGTTGAAGATGGCCGCGGCGTAATCCTTGTCGAGCAGGTGCTCGGCCGAGGCCGCCGCCAGCTTGCTGTATTCCACCGCACGCGAGATTTTTGCCTCGGCCTTTTCCAGCACCTTCTTGGCGAACGCGCTGTCGGCAATCACCGCCATCACGTTCTTCGCCAGGTCGATCAGCGGATCGAGGTTGCCGGTCTCCTTCAGCGCCTTTTCATACGCGCCCACCGCGGCCGCCTTATCCCCCAGCACCTTGAACTTGGCTTCGGCAAGTGCAACCTGCTCGTCGCCCGACATGCAGTAATCCTCGGCGGTCTGCAGCAGTTCCTCGGCGCGGCCTTGCTCGCCCAGCACCTTGTAGACGATGGCGCATGCCGCCAGGTCCTTGGTGAACTGGCAGTCGTCTGCCACGCGGTCCATCAACTCCTTGGCGTAGGCTGCATCGGCAGGTTCCTGCAGGGCCTCCAGCGCCAGGGCCGCGTAATCGGCGCCGCCGCTGCATTGGGCTTCTTTGGGGGTGAGGGTGTCGCGGGTGGCCATGGACTGTCTCCAGATAAACGTAATTCAACCGGGCGATTTTCCGCCTGTGGGAGTGGACAGCCAAATAAGTAATGTCGATGGCGGCATTAGCGGCGGCATGGGATGCTGGCCGCCCGGAGATCTAAGCCAGGCATGAATGAAAAGCAGTGGGCAGCGAAACAGCGAGTCGGCAAGCCTTAGAGGACGTAGCGCGCCAGGTCCTCGCGGGCGGCCAGCGCGGCCAAACGGCTGGTGACGGCTTCGGCATCGACCACGTATTCGCCCGTGGTGCTGCCGGCGTCGAAGGAGATGTCCTCCAGCAGCTTTTCCATCACCGTATGCAGGCGGCGTGCGCCGATGTTCTCGGTGCGCTCGTTCACCTCGAAGGCGATCTCGGCGATGCGGCGGATGCCGTCATCGGTGAATTTGAGCGTGACGCCTTCGGTCGCCAGCAGCGCTTCGTACTGCCGCGTCAGGCAGGCATCGGTTGAGGTCAGAATCCGTTCGAAGTCTTCCACGCTCAAGGCCTGCAGTTCGACGCGGATCGGCAGCCGTCCCTGCAGTTCGGGAATGAGGTCAGACGGCTTCGACAGGTGGAAGGCGCCGCTGGCGATGAAGAGGATGTGGTCGGTCTTCACCATGCCGTACTTGGTCGACACGGTGGTGCCCTCGATCAGCGGCAAGAGGTCGCGCTGCACGCCCTGGCGCGACACGTCGCTGCCGTGGGCGTCGCTGCGGGTGGCGATCTTGTCGATCTCGTCGAGGAACACGATGCCGTTCTGCTCGACCGCCTCAAGTGCCTGCTGCTTGGTCTCCTCGTCGTTGATCAGCCGCCCGGCTTCCTCCTCGGTCAGGAGTTTCATGGCTTCGCGTACCTTCAGCTTGCGGGTCTGCCGACGGGTTTGCCCAAGGTTCTGAAACATGCCTTGCAACTGCTGCGACAGGTCTTCCATCCCCGGCGGCGTAAAGATTTCCATGCTCGGGCTTACCGCGGCGACCTCGACCTCGATCTCCTTGTCGTCGAGCGCGCCTTCGCGCAGCATCTTGCGGAAGCGCTGGCGCGCCGCGCCTTCCTCGCGCTGCGGTTCGGGCTCATTGAAGCCGACGCTGCGCGGTGGCGGCAGTAGCGCGTCGAGAATGCGTTCCTCGGCGGCTTCCTCGGCGCGGAACTGCACCTTGGACGTGGCCTGCTCGCGCATCTGCTTGACTGCGGTTTCCATCAGGTCGCGGATGATGGTGTCGACGTCGCGCCCGACATAGCCGACCTCGGTGAACTTGGTCGCCTCGATCTTGATGAAGGGTGCATTGGCGAGCCGCGCCAGGCGCCGTGCGATCTCGGTCTTGCCGACGCCGGTCGGGCCGATCATCAGGATGTTCTTCGGCGTGATTTCCTGGCGCAAGGGCTCATCGACCTGCTGGCGCCGCCAGCGGTTGCGCAGGGCGACGGCGACCGCGCGCTTGGCGGCAGCCTGGCCGACGATGTGCTTGTCGAGTTCGTGGACGATTTCTTTGGGGGTCATGAAAGGTGAGCAGTAAGCAGAAAACGGTAAGCGGAAATTGGGCTCACAGGGTTTCGATCACGTGGTTCTGGTTCGAATAAATGCAGATGTCTCCCGCTATGGTGAGGCTCTTTTTGACGATTTCAAGCGGGGGCAGGTCGGTGTTTTCCAGCAGCGCGCGGGCGGCGGACTGGGCGAAGGCGCCGCCGGAGCCGATGGCGGCGACGGCCAAGTCGGGCTCCAGCACGTCGCCGTTGCCGGTGATGATGAGGGAGTGCTCGCGGTCGGCCACCGCCAGCATGGCTTCCAGCCGCCGCAGCATGCGGTCGGTGCGCCAGTCCTTGGCGAGTTCGACGGCGCTGCGCAGCAGGTGTCCCGAGTGCTTGTCGAGCTTGGCTTCGAAACGCTCGAACAGGGTGAACGCATCGGCGGTACCGCCGGCGAACCCGGCCAGCACTTTTTCCTGGTATAGCCGCCGTATCTTGCGCGCGGTGGACTTGATGACGATGTTGCCGAGCGTGACTTGGCCGTCGCCGCCGAGGGCGACTTCGGTGCCCCGGCGGACGGAGAGAATGGTGGTGCCGCGATATTGTTCCATGAGTGGAGTTATCCTGAAAAAAATGACCGCGAAGGGCGCGCGTTGCGCGAAGGAAGTCTTGTCTGGTCGCCTGGATGCCCTGCGCATGCGCTCTGGCATCCGAATTATACGGACGGGCGATGCCGCCGCCGGTCAGACCAAGAGGCCTCAGTCCGGATGGTGCGGGATGAGTTGCGCCAGCTGATCGATGCCCATGACGCGGAAAAGTTCGTGGATGAGCGCATTGTGGCCACGCAGGGTGATGGCCTTGCCGCTGCCCAGGCATTGCATCAGCACGCTGATGAACTGGCTGACGCTGCCGTAATCGACCCGTGTGACCTGCGTCAGATCGACCAGCACGTCGTTATGCGTGGCGGCATAACTGCCGATCTGCTGCAGGGCGGCGTCGTTTGCAGGGGTGATTTCGCCGGCCAGCCGCAGCGCGTCGTCCACCGGCTCAACGGGTTTGGCCTGTACTACTTCGGCCGCCTGCACCTCGCTCCAGGAAGGGGGCGATACTTCGAAACGAACGGCGTAATCGACCGCCATGTCCTCGAAACTGTCCTGCTGGCCGAGCGTCTGGAAAAGCTCAAGCAGCAGCAACCAGTGCACCGCGCGACTGTGCGTGGCGCGTGTGAGATCCTGCAGCAGGGCAATCAGACGATCGACGCCGCTGACCCGCAGCTTGCGCTTGGCCTTGCGGGCGGCGGCAAGAATCTGGGCACATTCGTCCGCCCCCGTTTCGTCGACCATCTCGATACGCGAGAAATCGATCTGCACCACGGCCTTTTTGTCGGTGCCGGCGATGCCCTCGCGCAGGGTGGCCGTCGCTTTCTTGTCGAGCAGGCTCGGCAATTCCAGACTGGCCGCCTCGGCTTGCTGGGGTTTTCCGGCGTTCCCGTTCCCCCCCATTTTTTGCCAGACGGGCGGTGAGGTCTCGAAACGCATCGCGTAATCGAGTGCCAGCTGTTCGAACTCCTTCTCGTTGCGCTGGATGCAGTAAAGATCGAACAGCATGTGCCAGGCGCGGCGATCGCCCGTGCCCAGCATATCCTTCAGCAGACGCTCTGCCATGTCGGACTGACCGCTTGCGTACAGGATGGCCGCTTCATCGACCGGTGACTGGGGCGCGCCGCTGGTTTCCTCCACCACGATGCCGCTGGCCCCCATATTCATGGTCAGCAGCGTTTCGGTGGAATGCGATTCGCTGGCAGGCGCAGGGACAGGCGCCTGCCGGGATGCCGGGGCAGGGGGCTTGTCCTTGCCTTTTTTGAAAAACGGAAGAGCCACGGAATATGCGAGCTTTGGTCAGGGGTTCAGTGTTGGATACTAGCGCTGTCGCCCCGTTGCGGCAACCCGCAGCACGTTGCCTGCAAGCAGGGCAGCCACGGCGAGCGAGATGACAATCGCAGGTCCGGCGGGCCAGTCGAACACTGCAGATGCCGCCAATCCGGCTGCGTAGGCCAGTGCGCCGAGTCCCCAGCCGATCAGCAAGCCTGCACGGGGTGACCGGCCGCGCACCGCCAGTGCAGGCAGAATCAGGCTGGCAAACACCAGGTACACGCCGACGAGCTGCACCGAGGCGGTGATGGCGAGCGCGAAAATCAGGTAAAAGCCCATCCGCCCGAGACGGTCGCCGCGCAGTCGCCAGAAGCCGAGCAGCAGCGCGTAGATCGTTGCGATCTGGGCCAGTTGGGATGGCCCCACCCAGAGGATTTGCCCGGCCAGCAGTTCGTTCAGATGCTCGCCGCCGTGCGGATCGCCCGACAACAGCAGCACCGCCAGGCTTGCGGCGACGGCGAAGGACGAGCCGATCAGCGCTTCCTGGATCTCGGGCCAGCGCGCTTCGCAGCGTGCCAGAAACGCGGCGCCCGCCAGCGCCGCCGCGGCAGCGGCCAACTGGGTCTGCCAGCCCTGGGTCTCCCAGCCCAGGGTATGGGCGGCAATCACGCCGAGCACGGCGATCTGGGCGATGGCGAGATCGAGAAAGATGATCCCGCGCGCCAGCACCCGCCGCCCCAGCGGGACGTGGGTGGCGAGGACGAGCAGCCCGGCGACGAAGGGCCAGCCGAGCAGCCCCGGGTCGAGCGCAGCCCAGTTCATCGCGCGACTTTCAGCAGCTGGTCGATGCTGTCGTCGAACAGACCGAACAAATCCTTGGCCCGCTCCGATCCGCCGACGGTGAACGGCATCATGACGGCCGGGATGCCTGCGTGTTCAGCCAGCCATTCCGAGGGACGCGGATCCTGATAGGCGGCCCGGATGACCATCCGTGCAGGCGTGATTTTCAGCTGCGCGACGATTTCGGCCAGATGGCCGATCGAAGGCGCGACGCCGGGCTTGGGTTCCAGCACGGCCACCTGCTTCAGCCCCAGCCAGTTCTCCAGATAGGGGAAGCCCTCGTGCTGCACTGCGATGGGTATGCCCCTGAGCGGCGCGGCCTGTGCCTGCCAGCGGACCATCGCCGCATTCCAGCGGGTGTTGAAGTCCGCCAGCCGCGCCCGGTAGGTGGCGGCGTGGCCCGGGTCGATCTCGGCCAGGCGGGCGCCCAGCGCCTGCGCCACGCGCGCAATGTTGCGCGGGTCGGTCTGGATGTGCGGATTGCCCGCCGCGTGGATGTCGCCCTGGGCGCGGTCGAGGACAGCCGGTTTTTCCAGCAGCGCGACCTGCTGTGCCGCCTCGAAATAGCCCGGCTGGCCCGGCTGGATGGCGGCGTTGCCCGCCTGCCGCAGCAGCACGGGCAGCCAGCCGATTTCGAGCTCGGCGCCGGTGCAGACGGCGAGATTGGCGCGCCGCATCTGCGCGATCAGGCTGGGGCGCGCCTCGATGTGGTGCGGGTCCTGAAAGGCCGTGGTGGCGGTATAGACCTTGACGTTGGCGCCGCCGAGTTCGGTGGCGAGCGCGCCCCACTCGGGTTCGCAGGCAAAGACGTTGAGTGCGGCATGGGCGAAAACCGGCCATGCCGCGACCAGAAAGGCGAATAAACGGAATGCTTTCATCGGGAGTTCCTTAAAAAGAGTGCGCGCCATGCGTGCCGAGGCTGAAGATGTATTGCACGTACCACTGGTTTTCGTCCTGCCCTTCGATGGCCCGGTTTTTCGTGTACTGCACGCGCCAGCGCGAGAATTCCGAGGGCGAGTAGTCGACCATCAGCGAGTGACGGGTGGGCCGGTAACCGGTACGGGGCAGGGTGGCATTGTTGAGGCCGAAATCCTGCGAACCGGGGTCGAGCAGGTCGTAGCGATAGCCGGCACGCCAGAGCGGCATGAACTGGTATACGGCCTGCGCGTAGCCGCCGTACTGGGTGGCCTGGTACGCGCCGAGGCTGCCCGCGCCACACAAGCCGTTGGTGCAGTCCAGGCTGCCGCTTTCCTCGCGGCGGAACGCCTCGGCGGCAAACTTGAAATTGTGGATGGTGGTGTTGCCCAGCGGCGCCCATTTCCAGACGAAGTCCGCCAGCCAGGTCTTGCTGTCGCCGGTGAAGGCGGTGTTCACGTCGGTGCCGGCAAAGTCGGCGAGCGTGCCGCTGCGCGCCTCGGCGCGGGTCGACAGATAGGACACGCCGCCGCGCCAGCTGTGCGAGTCGCCCACGTCGCCCCCGATATGGCCGTACAGCGCGTAGCTGCCGACGCCGTTCGTGTTGCGGTCGGTGCCGGGAAAATTCGCTCCACGCCCGATCTCGGCGCCCAGTTCGGTGAAGAGGTCGGTCGGTGCCACCCATCTCAGCTGCAGGCCATCGTTGCCATAACCTTCGCCGAACAAGGCTTCATACATCAGGTTGTTGGTGGCGAAATCCCAGGCATGCGGGTGCTGCTCGTTCTGGTAGCCGATGCCGGAGCGGAAGCGCCCACCCTTGAGGGTCAGGCCCTGGCCCAGCGCCAGGGTCTGGAACCAGGCCTCCTCCACGCCGACCGTGCCGTCGTTCAGCGTGGCATTGAAATAGCCGCGGAAATACGGATCGACGTTGGAGGCCAGCACCAGTTCGCTGTCGTCTACGGAAAACCCGCGTGTCGTGCCGGGCGCCGTGCCGTTGGGCAGGAATCCCGTGATGCGGCGTTCGGGGATGTCCTTCAGGTGGGCATAGCCGCCTTGCAGGATGACCGAGATTTCGGGATTGAACGCGCCGGGATTGCTGGGCGTCGAACTGGCCGCGTCTTGCGGCGGGGGGCTGGCTTGGGCGGCATTGGCCGCGGCGGACGCTTCGGCTTTCGCCAGCCGCGCTTCCAGCGCCTGGATGCGGGTTTCGTAATCGGTCTTCATGGCCTTGACTTCGGCGCGCAGTGCGGCGAGGTCGGCATCGTCGGCATGGGCCGGGCAGGCGGTCGCGAGGGCCGCCGCCAGAAAAGCGGGACGTAACATGTTCTACTCCATCAACGTGAGGCAAACGCCTGCGCAAGCGTCGGCGCAGGCATCGAAAAAACTCAGGCGTCGGATGGAGCGGGGGGCGCGCGTGCGCAGGCGGGGCGGGGTGCGAGGTCGGCGCACGCGAATTCGGCGCCGGGGGCATAAATGGGACCGGTGGGCGGCGTCGCCAGGACGACCAGGCTGGGCGGCAGGGCCGTGCCCAGCTGCGCCTGCGCGAGACAGGTTTCGCAGACCTTGTCGGGCAGGCCCGTGTCGTGCACGCGCAGATGGGTCAGCGCATGCGCGAACGCCGCCGCCTGACCGAACAGCAGGGTCAGGGCGAACAGCCAGGAGAGCAGGCGGCGCGACGGCATGGGGCGAATTCTACTGCCTCGGCGGGTCGACGGGCGGAACGGGGTCGTAGCCGTGGGCACAGCCGGGGCGGCAACGGCCGATGCGTTTCGCGGCCAACCAGCTGCCCTTGAGCGCCCCGTGTTTTTCGATGGCTTCCTTGCCGTATTCCGAGCAGGTGGGCAGGTAGCGGCACTGCCGTCCCAGCCAGGGCGAGAGCGCCAGCTGGTAGATGCGGATCGCGCCGACGAGGAGTTTTTGCGCGAAATTCACGGCTTTGCCTCGGCATGGCGGGACGCCGCACCGGAGAAGTCGGCCAGCAGCTTTGCGACGAATTCGGGTTCGAGGTCGCGCACGATGAACACGAAGCGGCTGCGGTGGTCGTCGTCCGGCCAGGCGTCGAGCTTCACCTCGGGATACAGCACATGCTGCACGCCATGCAGCACCATCGGCTGCGGCTCATCCTGCAGGTTCACGATGGCCTTGAAGCGCAGCAGGTTCTCGGCGCGAAACGAGGTGAGCATGCCGAGCGCCGATTGCAGGCCGTAGCGGTCGAGCGGTGTGTCTATCACCACCGAAAACGCCTGGATGCGCGCGTCGTGCAATGCGGTCATGCGTTTGCCGGTAATCGGGTTGGCGCCGCCGAGCTTGCCGGCGCTGGCCGGCTGATAATGCTGCGGCTTCAGCCAACGCGCGACTTCCATCGATTTAGTCTCGGCGTTCCACAGCCCCAGGTTCTGGATCGCTGCGGGATCGAGCTCGCCGTGCGTCACCGTGACGATATCCGCCGCCGGATTGAGTGCGACGAGCCGTTCGCGCAGGGCGGCGACCGTGCCGGCAGGCGCGAGATCGGTCTTGGTAAGCAGCAGCCGGTCGGCTACCGCCACCTGCTTGACGGCCTCGGCGTGTTCGTCCAGCTGGCCCATGCCGAACAGCGCGTCGACCGTGGTCACCACGCCGTCGAGGCGGAAGCGCGCGCGCACCCAGTTGTCATGCAGCAGGTTGTCGAGCACCGGCACCGGGTCGGCGATACCGGTGGTTTCGATGATGACGCGCTCGAACGCCGGGATGTCGCCCTTCTGTCGTGCCATCCACAGGTTTTTAAGGGTCGGCGAAAGGCTGCCGGAAATCGTGCAGCACACGCAACCGCCGGACAGCAGCGCCATCGGGCCTTCCATTTTTTGCAGCAGTTGGTGGTCGAGCGCGACCTCGCCGAATTCGTTCATCAGGATCGCCGTGCGCGGCAGCGTGCGCACCAGATGATTCAGCACCGTGGTCTTGCCGCTGCCCAAAAAACCGGTGAGCAGCGTGATGGGGATCGGCGTGTCGGACATCACAGTTGTGCCGGTTTTCGCGATGGGTTGCGCCCAGGGTCAGAAACGGTGGACCGGACGATGGCGAGCAAAGTTTCCATGGCGGGCTGCCGCCGCTGTTTCAGGCGTGCAGTCTTTCCTTCTTCTCGTGGCGTTCCTGCGCCTCGATCGAATATTCGGCAGTGGGTCGCGCCAGCAGACGGGGCAGTCCGATGGGGTCGCCGGTTTCCAGACACCAGCCGTATTCGCCGCTGTCGATGCGCGCCAGGGCAGTATTGATCTTTTTCAGCAGTTTGCGTTCGCGGTCGCGCACGCGCTGTTCCAGCATGTGCTCCTCTTCCACGGTGGCGCGGTCATTGGGGTCGGCAAAATTCTCGTTCTCTTTCAGGTGCTCGCCGGTGTCGGCGGCATTGCTGAGCATCTCGTTGCGCAGCGTTTCAAGGCGCTCGCGGAAAAACGCCAGCTGGGCCGCGTTCATGTAGGCGGAGGCCGGCATTTTCAGCAGCGCGGCTTCGGTAAGGGGTTTGGACGTGGCAGACATGGGAACTCCAGGCGTCTTAGGATGATTAGTTAAGTTAAATGCAGCCGGGCAGGGGCCCGGGGCAACCGAAATGGGTCCGGTGGCGGCAATTGCGCCCCGCATCATAACCCCGTCACGGCGGTAGGTGCCATCAGAGGGGGATGAATGCGCAGCGGATTGACCGGGACAGCCCGAATCCGGGGGGATCAGCGATAATCCGAAAATGAAAACTTTTTTTCCGTTGACCGCCCTTCTGCTCGTGCTGGCCGCGTGTGGACGCGACGCGCCGCAGGCAGCCCCCGAGGATATCCGTCCGGTACGCGCCGAGCAGGTGGGGGTGAGCACCGCTCAAAACGGGACACGCTACGCCGGGGAAGTGCGCGCACGCTACGAGACCGATCTTGCGTTCCGTGTGGCGGGGCGGGTCAGCGCCCGCAAGGTGGAGGTCGGCACCCAGGTCAAGGCGGGCCAGGCCATCGCCACGCTCGACCCCAGTGATTATGCGCTGGCGGCGAGTGCGGCACGGGCGCAATTCACCGCGGCCGAAGCCGAAGCCAGGCTGGCGCGGCAGGACTTGCGGCGCTTTACCGAGCTGCGTGCGCAGAACTTCATTTCCCAGGCCGAACTCGACCGCCGACGGACGACCGCCGAAGCGGCCGCGGCGCAGGCGCGCCAGCTGCGCGCAGACGCAGCCCGCCAGGGCAACCAGCAGGCCTATACCCGGCTGACCGCGCCGCATGCCGGCGTGGTGACGGCCATTTCGTTCGAGGCCGGGCAGGTCGTGGCGGCCGGGCAGCCGGTGGCGAAGCTGGCGCGTACCGGTGAACTCGAAGTGCGAATCGATGTGCCGGAAAACGCGCTCGATGCGCTGCGTACTGCGCATGCGCTGAGCATTCACTTGTGGTCGGCGCCGGACCGGGCCTATGCCGGACGGCTGCGGGAATTGTCGCCGGTAGCCGATGCGGCCAGCCGTACCTACAACGCCCGCATCAGCCTGCTGCATCCCGATGCGGCCGTGAAACTGGGCATGACGGCCACGGTCGAGGTCGGCAGCGAGTCGGCCCCGAGCCTGTCGGTGGCGCAATCGGCGTTGTTCCGGATCGATGGCAAACCCCAGGTGTGGGTGGTGAACCCCCAGACCCGCAAAGTGGCGGCACGCAGCGTTCAACTCGGCGAGCTGAGCGGCGAACGCGCGGCCATCGTGTCGGGATTGACGGCAGGCGAGTGGGTGGTGACGGCCGGGGTGCACAAGATCGCGCCCGGCCAGCAGGTCCGTCTGGTCGGGTCCGCCCGGCCATGAGCGACACCCCCCGTTTCGTTCCCGGGCGCGGCAACCTGTCGCGCTGGGCAATCGAGCACCCGGCGCTGGTACGCTTCTTCATCGTGCTGATCCTGCTGGTTGGGGTGCGCTCGTATTTCCACCTGGGGCAGGCCGAGGATCCGCCGTTCACGTTCAAGGTCATGCTGATCCAGGCGCAGTGGCCGGGGGCGACCGCGCAGGAGGTGTCGGAACAGCTGACCGAGCGGATCGAGAAAAAGCTGCAGGAAATGCCCCAGCTCGATTTTGTGCAGAGTTACGCCAAGGCGGGCGAGACCGCGCTCTTCGTCAATCTCAAGGAAACCGTGCGCGGGCACGATGTGGCGGAGGCGTGGTACCAGGTCCGCAAGAAGATCGGCGACATCAAACAGGAACTTCCGGCCGGTGTGAAGGGGCCGTTCTTCAACGACGAATTCGGCGACACCTTCGGATCAATCTATGCCTTCACCGGCGACGGATTCAGCCGAGAGGAACTGCGCCGTGCCGCCGAGGATGCACAGCGCGAGGTGCGCCGCTTGCCGAACGTGGGCAAGGTCGAGCTGTTCGGCATCGTGCCGGAAAAAATCTACATCGATATCCCCGCGCAAAAGCTCGCCACGCTTGGCATCACGCCGCAACAGATCATGCAGGCGGTGCAGGAGCAGAACGGCGTGGTTGCCAATGGGCGGGTGGAAAACAATGTCCTGTCAATTCCGCTGCGTGTGTCGGGGCCCTATTCCGACGTGGATCGCCTGCGCGAAACCCTCATTCGGGTGGGGACACGTACGCTGCGGCTGGGCGACATCGCCGACGTGACACGGCGCTACGAGGATCCGCCCACCAGCGAAATCCGTTCGCAGGGCGAGCCGGCGATCCTGCTCGGGGTGTCGCTCGCGGATGGCGGGGATGTGGTGGCCATGGGGCGCGCCGTGGCCGCCGCCATGGCAGCATTGCAGAAAACCCTGCCGGTGGGCATGGAAATCCAGCGGATCCACGACCAGCCCAGCATCGTCAGCCGTGCGGTCAGGCTGTTCATGCAGAGCTTCTTCGAAGCCGTCGCCATCGTGCTGGCGGTGACTTTCCTGGCGCTCAAGTGGCGTGCAGGACTGGTGGTGACACTGTCCATTCCGGTGGTGCTGGCGATCACCTTTACAGCGATGTGGTTTTTCGATATCGACCTGCACCGCATCTCGACCGGGGCGCTCATCATCGCGCTCGGCCTGCTGGTGGACGACGCCATCATCGCGGTGGAAATGATGGCGCACAAGCTCGAGTCCGGCTGGGGGCGTTTCGAGGCGGCCACCTACGCCTTCCATTCGACCGCGTTCCCCATGCTCACCGGCACCCTGCTGACCGCCACCGCGTTCCTGCCGATCGCGCTGGCCAAGTCGATGGTCGGCGAATACACCTTTGCCATTTTTGCGGTGACGACGATTGCGCTGCTGTCGTCCTGGCTGGTGGCGGTGGTGGTCACGCCTTATCTCGGCCACGTTCTGCTGAAGCCGAGCCATCACGTGACCGACGAGAACGCGGCCTACCTCACGCCGTTTTATCGGCGCTTCCGCGCCATGGTGACCTGGTGCCTGACGCATCGCCGCAGCGTGATTGCATTGACGGTGGCGGCGCTGATCGTCGGACTGGCTGCGATGCAGCGGGTCGAGAAACAGTTTTTCCCGGCATCCGACCGGCTGGAGATCCTGGTCGAAATGTGGCTGCCCGAAGGTGCCTCCATCGAGGCCACGCGTGCCGAAGCGATCAGGCTCGAAACCCTGTTGCGGCGGGACAAGGATGTGACGCACGTGATCGACTACATCGGACAGGGTGCGCCGCGTTTCGTACTGGGGCTGGACCAGCGGCTGAACAACCGCAATTTTGCGCAACTGGTGGTGATTGCGAAGGACATCCCGGCACGCGAGCGTGAACTCGCCCGCATCCACCGATTGTTCGAAACCGATTTTCCCAACGTGCGCGGGCGCGCGGTGCGTTTCGAATACGGGCCGCCAGCCGGCTATCCGGTGCAATACCGGCTGTCAGGAACCGATATTCCGCGGCTCAAGCTCGAGGCCGAAAAACTGCGCAGAATCGTTGCGGCCCAACCGCAGGTGACGGCCGTGAATCTGGACTGGAACGAGCAGTCGCTGGCGATCAAGGTCCGGCTCGATCAGGACAAGATCAAGGCGCTCGGCCTCAGCTCGGATGCGGTCGGCCGCTTGCTGGCCCTGGAGCTGTCGGGTGCGACCGTCACCCAGTTTCGCGAAAACGATCGCTTGATCGACGTGGAATTGCGCATCCCACGCAAGGAACACCGCGATGTCGATGCACTGAAATCGTTGCCGATCGGCAACTTCGATGGACAGAGCGTGACCCTGGGGCAGATCGCCACGTTCAAGCCGGTGTTCGAGGACGGCGTGATCTGGCGGCGCGACCGTCTGCCGACGATCTCGGTGCGCGGCGATCCGGTGGGCAAGACGCAGCCGGCGACCATCATCGAGTCGCTCGCGCCGCAGGTGGCCCGGTTCAAGGCCCAGTTGCCGCCGGGCTTCCGGCTGGAAATCGGCGGGCCGGTGGAAAGCAGCGCCAAGGCCAATGCCGCCATCGGCGCATCGTGGCCGCTGATCGTGATTACCACGCTGACGCTGCTGATGCTGCAGCTCGGCAGTTTCTCGCGCTCCCTCCTGGTGATATTGACGGCACCGCTCGGCATCATCGGCGTGGCGATCGCTTTGCTGGTGAGCGGCCAGCCGATGGGCTTCGTGGCGCTGCTGGGCATCATCTCGCTGTCCGGCATGATCATGCGCAACTCGGTGATCCTGGTCGACCAGATCCAGCAGGACATCGCGCGCGGCCTGCCGCAATGGGACGCGATCGTCGAGTCCACGGTGCGGCGGATGCGCCCGATTAGCCTCACCGCCGCCGCCGCGGTGCTGGCGATGATTCCGCTGTCGCGCTCGATTTTCTGGGGACCGATGGCGGTCTCGGTGATGGGCGGGCTGATCGCGGCGACCTTCCTCACGCTGTTTTTCCTGCCGGCCTTGTATGCGGCGTGGTTCAGGGTAAAACTTGAATAAGGTAAACAGTGCAAGGAGGTCAGGATGAAAACCATTGCTTTCGCATTCGCAGGCACATTGCTGCTGGCAGGGTGTGCCGGGCTTGAATCGTCCAACCCGACTTCGCCGTATTACGCCTATTCCACGGGATGGGTGGCGCAACTCAACCGCCCCCTGACCATCCCGGCCGACTCTGCCACGGTGCGTTTGCAGTACGGCCATATCGTGCCGCGCAACGGCGTGCAGGAGCAGGACCCGTATTGCGTGGTGGAGCTGAACACGGTCAGCGGCGCGCCGCAGACGCTGCAGCCTGGGCACTTCCAGATATGGCGGGTAACGCGTAGCGTGAGTATCTTCGCGAAGGCGTCGTCGCCCTTGATGAAGGCAAGGTATGTGGACGATGATGATGGCGACCTGAGCTTGCTTTATTACAAGACGGAGTTCCGGCTGCGCGATGCCGCGCAGCCGAACCTGCGTGGCATGACTTGCGCGTGGAACCAGATGGCACCCGGCAACCGGCCGCTGATGCGGCATCTCACCCTGGACGAAATCCGGGGGGCGCTGGGCGACTGGATGAGCCTGGTCCCGCCGAAGGTGACGCTATGAAACCTGCCGATACCCGTATTGCCCCCGACAGCAAGGTCAAGTTGTCGAAATGGGACGCTGATGACGACGCGATCATCGGCAAGGACAAGTCCGACGCGCGCGAGCGCCTGGAAGCACATCGCGTCCGTCTGGAAACGCTGCAGGAGTTGCTGCACGCCGAGGGCAAGCACAGGCTGCTGGTCGTGCTGCAGGCGATGGATACCGCCGGCAAGGATTCGACCATCCGCCACGTGTTTCAGGGGGTCGACCCGCTGGGAGTGAGGGTGGCGTGCTTCAAGGCGCCGACCCCGGAGGAACTGGCGCACGATTACCTGTGGCGGGTGCATCCACATGTACCGGGCGCCGGCGAAATCGCCATCTTCAACCGCTCGCATTACGAAGACGTGCTCATCACCCGCGTCAACGGCTGGATCGATGCGGCTGAATGCAAGCGCCGCTACCGCCAGATCAACGACTTTGAAGGCATGCTGGCGGAAACCGGCACGACGATCCTGAAGTTCTATCTGCACATTTCCAGGGACGAGCAGAAAAAACGTCTGGAAGAACGCCGCGACACGCCCGAAAAACAATGGAAATTCCAGCCCGGCGATCTTGCGGTGCGGGCGAAGTGGGACGGCTACATGGAAGCCTACGAGGCGGCGCTAGCGGCCACCAGCACGGCGCACGCGCCCTGGCATGTGATTCCTGCCAACAACAATCTGGCACGCAACCTGATGATTTCCCACCTGCTGATCGAAACGCTGGAAAGCCTGAAAATGCGCTACCCGGAACCGGTGGAAGGCGTGACCGATATCCAGATCGTCTAGCCGCGCTGACGGGTTTAGCTGACCAGGCTCAGATGCGGCATGCGCGCAGGCATCGAACGTGTGTCGGTCAGCGCACTGTCGACCGGCTGCCAGAAGGGAAAGGCTTCCGGGCGATGGATGTGGTAGCCCTGCAGATAATCCACCCCCATGTCTTCGAGCAGCGCGGCCATGTCGGCGTCTTCCACCTGCTCGGCCACCGAATGCATGCCGAAATCGCGCGCGAGCTGTGCGATCGAGCGGACGATGGCCTGGTCGCGGCGATCATCCAGCATGCCGCGCACGAAGGCGCCGTCGATCTTGAGGAAGTCGGCGGGCAGGTGCTTGAGATAGAAGAATGACGAGGCATCGCGCCCGAAGTCGTCCAGCGCGAACTGGCAGCCGCGTTCGCGCAGGCCCTGGATCAGGCGCTGGGCGTCGCCCAGGTTGACCACGGCGGCGGTTTCCGTCACCTCAAACCCCAGGCGCGAGCCCGCCACGCCATAGTGGTCGAGCAGATGGCAGACCACACCGAGGAAGGACTCGTCGGCAACGGTCTTGCCCGACAGGTTGATGAAATACACCGCATTGTCGTCCGGCTGCGCGGCCAGATAGGACACCACGGCTTCCAGCATCCAGCGGTCGAGGATGGGCGCCTGCCCGTAGCGTTCGAGGGCGGGCAGCAGCTTGGCCGGCCCCTCGACCACGCCGTTGCGCTGCCAGCGGATCAGCACCTCGTAATGCGGCTGGCCGCTGCTTGAGGTCGGCTGGATCAGTTGGCGATAGGGCAGGAACTGGTTGGCGTCCAGCGCCTGCGCGAAATCCGCTGCCCAGCCCATTTCCGTTTCCAGACGACGGAATCCGACCTCGTCCGCCTCGTACAGCATGACCCGCCCGCTGCCCTCCGACTTGGCGCGGTAGCACGCCATGTCGGCCTGGATCATGAGGTCGCCGGCGGTGGTCGCGGCTTGCGTGATGGGGGCGATCCCCGCACAGGCGCCGAGGGTGAAGCGCCGTCCCTTGTGCTCGAAACGGAAGTCGCGGATGCGCTGCACCAGCTGGCGGCAGATCCGGTTCGCCTCGTCGGGCCGGGTATCGAACAGGATGAGCCCGAATTCGTCCCCGCCCAGGCGGCCCAGGTAGGCCTGGGCGGGCAGGGCGGCTTTCATGGTCTGGGCAATGTCCGCCAGCAAGGCATCGCCCACCGAATGGCCGCAGGTATCGTTCACCAGCTTGAACTGGTCGAGGTCGATGTAGCAGAACGCATGCTGCTGTCCCTGGTCGCGCGCGGTGTGCAGCGCGCGGGCCAGGCGGCCTTCCACCGCACGGCGATTCGGCAGGGTGGTCAGCGTGTCGTGGAAGGCCATTTCGCGCAGGTTGTCGAGCAGGACCTTCTTTTCGGTTTCGTCGCGCAGCACATAGACGGCACCGAGGGCGCCATGTTCGTTCAGCGGCGCACAGCTGTAGCTGATGGCCAGGTGCTGGCCAAAGCGGGTGTGCAGCTGCGCCGATCCGGTCTGGCCATGCAATGCCGCAGCCGACGACAGGAAGCAGGCCGGCGCCTCTTCGTCGCCGCTCATCTGGTCCAGCCGCATCACGTCGCTCAGCGAGTTCAGCAGCGCATCCTCGAGCGCGAGGCCGAGCAGGCTTTCGGCAGCGGGGTTGAGGTAGGTCACCTGATTGTGCGCATTGGTCACGACGACAGCGTCGTTGATCGATTGCAGCGTGACTTGCCAGCGTTCCTTTTCGGTGCTGAGCGCCGCTTCGTCGAGTTTGCGTTGCGTGATGTCGAAACGGATCGACAGGTATTTAAGCGGCAGGCCGTCGTCGCCCTTGATCGGGATGATGGTCGAGGCAGTCCAGAACAGCCGGCCATCCTTGGCGCGGTTGCAGATTTCGCCGCGCCAGGTGCGGCCGCTGGTGATGGTTCCCCACAGCTTGGAGAAAAACGCGGCGTCGTGCATGCCCGAATTGACGATGCGGTGATTCTGCCCGATCAGCTCTTCGCGCGTGTAGCCGCTGATGATGCAGAACAGGTCGTTGGCGAAGGTGATGTTGCCGGCGAGATCCGACTCCGACACGCTGGCGGCGCTGTCGAGCGCCTTCTGCTGCTCGCCCAGGTCGGTGAGCAGGCGCTCCAGCGCCGCGCTCATGAAGTTGAAGGCGCGCGTGGACTCCTGCAGTTCGGGCGGGCTGCCGGCGCGGACGGGGAGGCGTACGCTGTAATCCCCGGCCTCGATCTGGCGTGCGGTCGCGCTGAGGCGGATCAGGTCCTTCAGGTTGATCCGCAGCAAGACACGGGTGAGCCAGCCGAGCAAGACGATCGCAAGGCCGAGCAGCAGGAACAGGCGGGTACCGAGATGCCACAGAAAATCTTCGTACGCATGGGAGGAAGGCTGGATGCGCAGGTTGCCGTAGTAGGCGCCCTGGATGATCAGATCTTCCTGCATGACGGGGAGGGCGAGGCGGGTCAGCCGGGCAAACCAGTCGGGACGATCCACGGTGGGCGGGTGCGCCTGCTGGCGCAGGACGTGGCCGTCCGGCGTGGTGTATTCCACCTGCCGTAAATTGCCCTGGTCGATCGGGATCCTCAGCCGCGCCTGCACGGCCGCGTAATCGCCGCGGATGGCCGGTTCGGCCACGGCCTGCGACAGCGCCGCAAGCTGTGCGGTGGCCTGCACGTGCAATGCGGCGTCGGCATCCTGGCGGGCAATGTGCAGCGCCTGCTGACCCGCCAGCGCGAACACCGCGATCAGCACGAACAGGGTCGCGCCCACGACGCGGCCCTGGGTGCTGAGTTGGGCCGGGCGCAGGGCGTGCGCAAGGCGGACGAGCGGGGGCGGGAGACGGGGGCGCATACGAAAGGAATCGGCGGCAGGCGCGTTTTCTGAAGTTGACGTAAAAACGTCTATTCAGACGGTGTGACCACTCACATTATGAGGCGCCGGCTCAGCTTTTCTTGCGCGCGCGCGGGTGCGCCTGATCGTACACCTTGGCCAGATGCTGCCAGTCGAGGTGGGTGTAGACCTGGGTGGTGCTGATGCTGGCGTGGCCGAGCATTTCCTGCACGGCACGCAGGTCGCCCGACGATTGCAGCACATGGGTGGCGAACGCGTGGCGCAGCATGTGCGGGTGCACGTGCTGGCTCAGGCCCGCCTGCAAGGCCCAGCGGTTGAGCCGCAGCTGCACGCTGCGCGGGGTGAGGCGGGTGCCGCGCTGGCTGATGAACAGGGCAGCGATGCCGGCGCGCGCCTCCCCAGGGATACCGTCCCTGCGGGACATAAGCGGCAGCCGGTGCGGCAGCCAGGCGGCAATCGCGGCCAGGGCCTGTTGTCCCACCGGCACGATGCGGGTCTTGTTGCCCTTGCCGGTGACCTGCGCTTCGCCCGCTTGCAGGTTGAGGTCGTGGAGATCGAGCCCGACCAGTTCCGACAGGCGCAGGCCGGATGAATAGAACAGCTCGAACATGGCGCGGTCGCGTGCCAGCAGGGCATCGTCGGCTGCCGCAGACGTGCTGCCGTCGAGCAGTTGGGTGCAGGCATCGGGCGACAGGATTTGCGGTAGAGCCTTGGCCGTTTTGGGCGGGCGCAGTCCGGTGCAGGGGTTGTTGGCAAAGCCGAGCCGACGGCAGGCAAAGGCATAAAACCCGCGCCAGCTCGACAGCTGTCGCGCCACGCTGGTGGCCGCCAGGTTCTGGCTGCGCAGCCTGACGATGGCGCCGCGGATGTCGGTCACGCCGAGTTCGGCCAGCGGCTTGCCGGCGGTCAGATTGGCGAGATTCGCCAGATCGCGCTGATAGGCCGCCACGGTATGCGGAGACAGCCGCCGTTCGGCGGCGAGGTATTGCAGATAGGACGCGACTGCGTTCAATCCTGCATCCGTACCAGCGCGGCGCCGACCAACTGGCCCAGCCGTTCGAGGTAGAGCGTGCCCATGCCGGCATAGAAGCGCTTGGCTTCCTCGGACGCCAGCACCAGCAGGCCGATGGGGGCGGCGGCAGTGGCGGGGCGCAGCGGAATGCAGGCAAACGCGCGCAGGTGCGGCGACACCTCGCCGAACCAGTCGCTGGCGTCATTGACGGCGAGTGGACCGCAGGCCGGTTGCGCCATCGCCTCGATGCCGGCACGGGCGGCGGGCGATACCGGGTCGGTGAGGCTGGGCACGCTGTCGGCCGGCAGGTTCCACACCCGCACTGCATGGTGCGGCACTGCGAAGCCTTCCCGCAGATGCAGGTTCAGCGCCGCGAGGATGTCCGCGGGCGTGTGCGCTGCCAGCAGAGCCAGGGTCAGCGCATGCAGCTTGTCGGAAATGCCGTCGTTTTCTTCGCCGAACTGGATCAGTTCGGCAAGCTTGTTTTCCAGCATCCGCACCTTGTCGCGCATTGCGATCAGCTGGCGCTCGCTCATCGACACGGCGTGGGTACCGTGCGGATGCGGAATGTGCAGATCCGCCAGCAGGGTGGGGAAGTCGTTGAAGAAATTAGGATGCCGGGTCAGGAACTCGGCGATATGTTCGGGTTGCATGTCCATTAGAGTTCGATCTCCCCTTCAAATACTGTTTCGGCCGGGCCGGTCATGTAGACCGGCTGGCCCTTGCCTGCCCATTCGATGACGAGGTCGCCGCCGCGCGTGTGTACGCTGACCGGGCTTTGCAGCCAGCCCTGGCGGATGCCGGCGACCGCCGCGGCGCAGGCGCCGGTGCCGCAGGCCAGGGTCTCGCCGGCCCCGCGCTCGTAGACGCGCAGGCGGATGTCGTGCGGGGTGAGCACCTGCATGAAACCGGCATTGACGCGCTGCGGAAAGCGCGAATGCGATTCGATCGCGGCGCCGAGGATGTCCACCGGCGCGCTGTCGAGGTCGTTCACCCGCAGCACCGCGTGCGGATTGCCCATCGACAGCGCGGCGATGTCGAGGACGTGCTGGCCGACCTTGAGCGCATAGGTCATCGCCTCGGCTTCGGCGGCGAACGGAATGTCGACCGGCGCGAAGCGCGGCGCGCCCATGTCGACGGTGACCTGGCCATTGGCAAGCAGGCGCGGCTCGATCACGCCGGACGCGGTTTCCACCCGGATCGCGGTCTTGTCGGTGAGGCCCTTGTCGTGCACGAAGCGCACGAAGCAGCGCGCGCCGTTGCCGCATTGCTCCACTTCGCCGCCGTCGGCGTTGAAGATGCGGTAGCGGAAATCGACATCGGTGCGGCCGGGTTTTTCGACCAGCAGGATCTGGTCGCAGCCGACGCCGAAATGGCGGTCGGCGATGCGGCGGCATTGCTCGGGCGTAAGCGAGACGGCTTGGCTGACGCCGTCGAACACGACGAAGTCGTTGCCGAGGCCGTGCATTTTGGTGAATTTCAGTTTCATGCCCTGTTGGGTATTCATTCGGTTTTGAGTCTGACGTAATCCTTGAGCAGACAGCGGTCCATCACTACCGTCATGCCGGCGGCCTGCGCGCGCAGCGCGGCGGCCTCATGAACGATGCCTTCCTGGATCCAGATAGCGCTCGGTAAACGATGCACCGTCGAAAATGGCCGGTGCATGGAGTGTAGCGCCAGGCACTGCTCGACGATAGCCGGCACATGCTCGGCGGCGCGAAACACGTCGACCAGGTCGACCGCGAACGGAATGTCGGCCAGGCTGGCATACGCTTTCTCGCCCAGCACTTCGTCCACCAGTGGGCGCACCGGCACGATGCGGTAGCCGTAACGCTGCATCGCCTGTGCTACGCGATAGCTCGGCCGCGCGGGCTGCGGCGACAGCCCGACGACAGCGATGGTTTTGACGCGATCGAGCAGCGCGTGCAGGGTGGCGTCGTCGGGATTGGCAAAGCTCATATAGGCAACTCCATCACATGGTCGTCCATCACGAAGCCGTGGCCGATGTCGAACACGCGCGATTCGACGATGCGGAAACCGTATTTCTGATAGGCGGCGATCGCCTGCGTGTTGCCGCGATTCACCTGCAGCCACAGCCGGCGCGCCTGCCGCTGGCGCGCCCAGTCCTGGACGGCCTGCAGCAGCGCGGCGCCGATGCCCTGGCGCTGGTGATCGGGATGAACGTAAAGCTTGTCGAGCTTGCAGTCCGTGCCGTCCAGCACGGCATGGGCAAAGCCGGCCATCGCCGGGTTCCGTCGCGCAACCCACCAGGCGTGGTTGGGGTCGTCGAGCTGCGAGAGAATGCGGTCGGCGGCGTAGCGTTCGCCCAGCATGACGTCGATCTGCGCCTGCGAAATCAGCGCCGGGTAGGTGGCCTGCCAGACGATGCGTGCCAGTGCGCTGACGGCGTCGACCTCCTGCCGCATCAGGCGGTACAGGCTTGCATCACTCATACAGGCTGGCTTCGCCTTCGGGACGCGTCTTGAAGCGGCGGTGCAGCCACAGATACTGCGGCGGCATCTCGCGGATGCGGTCCTCGATGAATGCATTCATGCGCGCAACGTCGGCTTCCAGGTTTTCGCTCGGGAAATTGTCCCACGGCGGGTAGAAGTGCAGGCGGTAGCCTTCGCCGCCGGGCAACTGACGGGTGATGACGGGTACGATCTGCGCGCCCGTGAGCTTGGCCAGCCGCGGCAGCGCCGAGAGGGTGGCGGCCTGGATGCCAAAGAATGGAACGAATACGGCGTTGAGGCGGCCCTGATCCTGGTCCGGCAGGTAGTAGAACGGCAGGGGGGCCTTCAGCGCCTTCAGCACCGGCTTGATGCCGTCCGACTTGGCGATCAGCACCGGCGCATGGAAGCGTGAGCGCCCGCGCAGCATCAGCCAGTCTGAGGCGGGGTTCTTCGAGGGGGCGTACATCGAGGCGATCTGGCGATCCATGGTCAGGCGCACGCCCCCCATGTCGAGCCCGACGAAATGCGGCGCCAGCCAGATCACCGGCCGCACGCCGTCGCCCATCACGGCGTCGGGGTTGTCGATCCGGACCAGGCGCCGCAGGCGCGCCTCGCTCCCCCACCACAGCAGACCGTGTTCGAGTACGGCGCGCATGGAGGCCTGATAGGTCTGCCGCAGCCAGCGGTCGCGCTCCCGCTTGGGGGTATCGGGAAAACACAGGGCGAGGTTGGTGGCAACGACATGACGGCGCTTTCCCGGCAGCCGCGCCAGCAAACCACCCAGGGCATTGCCGATGGCCGCCTGCAGCGACAGCGGCAGCCAGTGCAGCAGCCACAGCAGGCCGACGCTGAGCCAGACCGGCAGCAGCGCGGGACGCATCAGATTGCTGGATTGGGTGGGGCTCATTCTTCGGGCGGGTCGTCCGGGTGCGCCACGCCGCCTGGGCGCTTGTGGCGGTTGTAGCTCCACAAGTATTGCGCCGGGAAGCGCCGCACGATGTCTTCCACGCCCCGGTTGATGAGGGCGGCGGCGGCGGTTTTGTCTTCGGGCAGCGGGGCTTCCAGCGGAAAGACGTGGATATGGTAGCCGCGCCCCCAGTTCAGGCGTTCGGCGGCGACGAAAAACGCTGCCGCGCCGGTCTTGCGCTGCAGGCTGGCGACCAGCGTCGGCGTATAGGCCGGGCGCCCGAAGAACGGCGCCCACACACCGTCACCGCCGGTGGCCACCTGGTCGGGCAGGATGCCGATCGCTTCGCGGCGTTTCAGCGCCGCCAGCTGGGAGCGCACGCCGGACAGATCGGTCGGCACCAGCGTCGCCTGGCCACGCTGGCGGCCGGCCAGCATCAGGGTCGCCAGCACCGCCTTGCGCGGCGGCTTGTACATGGCAGTGAACGGGTGCAGCGACGCGTAATACAGGTTGATGATTTCGAAACAGCCGATATGCGGGCCGATCAGGATGATGCCCCGGCCCGCTGCGCGCGCGGCGTCGATGTGCTCCCAGCCGCTGGTGCCCTTCACCAGCTTCACCACCTTGTCGTACGGGCGCAGCCACACCGGCAGCAGCTCGACGATGGCCTTGCCGGACTCGCCGATGGTCTGCCGCAGCAGACGTTTGCAATCGCGTCCGGCCGTGCACAGGCCGCTGTCGAACAGATTGCTGCGCATGCGCCCAGAGTGGCGGCCCGGCGCCCAGTAAACGAGCCAGCCCAGAGCGATGCCTAGGCCGTGCAACAGCGGCAGTGGCAGGCGGGCCAGCAGCTTGAACAGGAACATCATACGGCGGGGGAATTGACGGCCGGGCAACAAGCGCGGCACAATGCCATCCAGGTTGCAGCCGCCGCGTTAATCTTGACAACTTGCGGGCGGGATAAAAATACAGCTAAAGCGTCGCCGCTCTGTCTGTCCCCCGAGCCGGTTACGCAGTCGGTAACCGGGACAACAGGAGCAGTCATGCAAAAGGATTTCATTTTTACGTCTGAGTCGGTGTCTGAAGGGCATCCCGACAAGATGGCGGATCAAGTGTCGGACGCAGTGCTCGACGCGATTCTAACCCAGGACAAACATGCGCGCGTGGCGTGCGAGACGTTGCTGACCACCGGCCTGTGCGTCATCGCCGGCGAAATCACCACCTCGGCGGTCGTCGACTACAACCAGATCGCGCGCCAGACCATCAAGCGCATCGGCTACGACTCGTCCGAAATCGGTTTCGACTACAACACCTGCTCGGTACTGGTCACCGTCGGCAAGCAGTCGCCCGACATCGCACAGGGCGTCGATCGCGCGCACGACGATTATCTCGACCAGGGCGCCGGCGACCAGGGCCTGATGTTCGGCTATGCCTGCAGCGAAACGCCGGTGCTGATGCCGATGCCGATCTACCTCGCGCACCGTCTCACCGAGCGCCAGTCCGAACTGCGCAAGGACGGCCGCCTGCCATGGCTGCGCCCGGACGCCAAATCGCAGGTGTCGATTCGCTACGTCGACGGCAAGCCCCACTCCATCGACACCGTCGTGCTCTCCACCCAGCATCACCCCGAAGTCTCGCACGCCCAGTTGTCCGAAGCGGTCATCGAGGAAATCATCAAGCCGGTGCTGCCGAAAGAGATGCTGACCGCCGACACGCGCTATCTCGTGAACCCCACCGGGCGCTTCGTCGTCGGCGGCCCGATGGGCGACGCCGGCCTCACCGGCCGCAAGATCATCGTCGACACCTACGGCGGCGCCTCCCCGCACGGTGGCGGCGCGTTCTCCGGCAAGGACCCGTCCAAGGTCGACCGTTCGGCCGCCTACGCCGGCCGCTACGTGGCGAAGAACATTGTCGCCGCCGGGTTGGCCGAGAAGTGCATGGTGCAGGTGAGCTACGCCATCGGCGTCGCCAAGCCCACCTCGCTGATGGTCGACACCTTCGGTACCGGGAAAATCCCCGAAGCCAAGATCGTCGAACTGATCCACGCCCACTTCGACCTGCGCCCCAAGGGCATCGTCAACATGCTCGACCTGCTGCGCCCGATCTACACCCGCACCGCAAGCTACGGCCACTTCGGCCGCGACGAGCCGGATTTCACCTGGGAAGTGACGGACAAGGCGGCTGCGCTGAAGGCGGCCGCAGGGTTATAATCCGCTTTCCTTTTCGGGCGAGTATTTCGCCCCCCTGTGCCGAGGAGCGCTGCGACGGTTTACCCGCCAGGCTCGGTATAGGCGATGTTCCAACGGCGCTCGTTGACTTGCAGCTGGGGCTGCGGCCAAACGAGCGTACCCCTGCTGTCATTCAAGGAGTTTCACCATGAATGCAGTATCCAATTTTTCCGATTTCGTCGTTGCCGACCTCGCGCTCGCCGACTGGGGCCGCAAGGAAATCCGCATCGCCGAAACCGAAATGCCCGGCCTGATGGCGATCCGCGAGGAGTTCGCCGCGAGCCAGCCGCTGAAGGGCGCGCGCATCACCGGTTCGCTGCACATGACCATCCAGACCGCGGTGCTGATCGAGACGCTGACTGCGCTCGGCGCACAGGTGCGCTGGGCCTCGTGCAACATCTTCTCCACGCAGGACCATGCTGCCGCCGCGATCGCCAAGGACGGCATCCCGGTGTTCGCGGTCAAGGGCGAATCGCTCACCGACTACTGGGACTACACCCACCGCATTTTCGAGTGGACCGACGGCGGCTATTCCAACATGATTCTCGACGACGGCGGCGACGCCACCCTGCTGCTGCATCTGGGCGCGCGCGCGGAGAAGGACATCTCGGTGCTGGCCAACCCGAGCAGCGAGGAAGAGCATGTGCTCTACGCCGCGATCAAGGCCAAGCTGGCCAAGGATCCGACCTGGTATTCGGTGCGCCTCGCCGCCGTGAAGGGCGTCACCGAGGAGACCACCACCGGCGTGCATCGCCTGTACCAGATGCACGCGCGTGGTGAACTCAAGTTCCCGGCGATCAACGTCAACGATTCGGTCACCAAGTCGAAGTTCGACAACCTGTACGGCTGCCGCGAATCGCTGGTCGACGGCATCAAGCGCGCCACCGATGTGATGGTGGCCGGCAAGGTCGCGGTGGTTGCAGGCTACGGCGACGTCGGCAAGGGTTCGGCGCAGGCGCTGCGCGCGCTCTCCGCCCAGGTGTGGGTGACCGAGATCGACCCGATCTGCGCGCTGCAGGCGGCGATGGAAGGCTACCGCGTGGTGACCATGGAATACGCCGCCGACAAGGCCGACATCTTCGTCACCGCCACCGGCAACTTCCACGTCATCAACCACGACCACATGGCGAAGATGAAGGACCAGGCCATCGTCTGCAACATCGGTCACTTCGACAACGAGATTGACGTGGCCTCGGTCGAGAAATACCAGTGGGAAGAGATCAAGCCGCAGGTCGACCACATCATCTTCCCCGACGGCAAGCGCATCATCCTGCTGGCCAAGGGCCGCCTGGTGAACCTCGGCTGCGCCACCGGCCATCCCTCGTACGTGATGTCGTCGTCGTTCGCCAACCAGACCATCGCGCAGATCGAGCTGTGGCAGGAACGCGATTCCGGCAAATACCCGGTCGGCGTCTACACCCTGCCCAAGCACCTCGACGAGAAGGTCGCGCGCCTGCAGTTGAAGAAACTCAATGCGCAGCTGACCGAGCTGAGCGACCAGCAGGCGGCCTACATCGGCGTGCCGAAGACGGGCCCCTACAAGGCCGAGCATTACCGCTACTGATCGACCTCACCTGAAAGGAGCGCGCCATGCGTCTGCTGCTGCTGTGGATACTGAATGCCGTCGCCCTGCTGGCGGTGACCTGGCTGCTGCCCACCATTCAGATATCGAGCTTCGGGACGGCGCTGCTGGCCGCACTCGTGCTCGGCTTCATCAACACGCTGGTGCGGCCGGTGCTGGCGCTCCTCACGCTGCCGATCACGGTGCTGACGCTGGGCATCTTCTACCTGGTGCTGAACGGCCTGCTGTTCTGGCTCGCCAGCGCGCTGTTGCCCGGCTTCCAGGTGCAGGGCCTCGTGTCGGCGATGGTCGGCGCCATCCTGTACGGCGTGATCGCCTGGGCGCTGTCCGCGCTCATCCCCAACAAAAAAGGTTGATGTATGACCGAACGCACATTCAGCTTTGAATTCTTTCCGCCCAAGACGGCGGAAGGCGCCGAGAAGTTGCGCGCCACGCGCGAGCAACTGGCGCAACTCAAGCCCAAGTTCTTTTCCGTGACCTTCGGCGCCGGCGGCTCGACCCGCGACCGCACGCTGGAGACCGTGCGCGAGATCCAGGCCTCCGGCTCGGAAGCCGCGCCGCACCTGTCGTGCATCGGCTCGACCGAAGAGAGCATCCGCGACATCCTCACTGCCTACAAAAGCCAGGGTATCCGCCACCTGGTCGCACTGCGCGGCGATCTGCCGTCGGGCACCATGGACGCCGGCGAGTTCAACTACGCCAACGAACTGGTGGCTTTCATCCGCAAGGAAACCGGCGACTGGTTCGAAATCGAAGTCGCCGCCTATCCTGAAGTCCACCCGCAGGCGCGTTCCTCCACCGAGGATCTGGCCAACTTCAAGCGCAAGGTCGACGCCGGCGCCGACTCCGCGATCACGCAGTATTTCTTCAACGCCGACGCCTACTTCAACTTCGTCGAAGACGCGCGCGCGCTCGGCGTCAACATCCCCATCGTCCCCGGCATCATGCCGATCGGCAACTACGTGCAACTGGCGCGCTTCTCCGACGCCTGTGGCGCCGAAATTCCGCGCTGGCTGAGAAAGAAGCTGGAAAGCTATGGCGACGATCTGGCGTCGATTCGTGCTTTCGGGCTGGATGTGGTGACCGACCTGTGCGATCGCCTGCTCGCCGGCGACGCGCCGGGCCTGCATTTCTACACCATGAATCAGGCGGGTCCCAGCACCACGATCTGGCAGCGGCTGGGATTGTCCTGAGTGCGTGGCGGCCGTTTACAGCCAGGTGATGCGGCGCTGCAAATCGGCCAATTGGGCAACGGCATCTTTCAGAGTGACGCCGTCGTCGCTTGAACCGACCACCACCGCCTTGTCTGCCACCGGCACCAGATTGTCGAGCTTGAAGCGCCCCTTGCCGGTCTGGTCGCGCAGGAAGCAGCCTTCGTCGAAGAACAGGCGGTCGCCGCTGGCATCGATTTCCTCGGAGTCGACCGAGTCGTAGCCGATCAGTCGCCGGATGCCGTTCAGTCCATCGGCGATGTCGACCGCGGTGACGGTTTGCTGGTTGGCATCGATCAAGTAGGCTTTCATCGCATGTCCTCGTGGGGAAGGGGAGCCTGACCGGATTATCCGCCTGGTTTGGCCGGGATGGTCGAATGCAAAGCGTCTTCGACCCGCCCGGTCTGCCCCGCGTCAGGCCAGGCAGGCTTTAAGCGCCTTCAGGCAATAGTCGACGTTTTCCTGCTTAGCGGAATAGCCCATCAGGCCGATGCGCCAGATCTTGCCGGCCATGTCGCCAAGGCCGGCGCCGATTTCCAGGTTGAACTCGTTCAGCAGGCGGGCGCGGATCGCCGCCTCGTCGACGCCTTCGGGCACGTAGATCGAGTTGAGCTGCGGCAGGCGGGCGGATTCCTCGACCACGTATTTCAAGCCCATGGCTTCGAGGCCAGCCTTGAGTTTTTCGTGCATCGCCCGATGGCGCGCCCAGGCATTTTCCAGGCCCTCTTCTTCCAGGATCACCAGCGATTCGTGCAGGCCGTACATCGGGTTGATCGGCGCGGTGTGGTGGTAGGTGCGCTTGCCGGCGGACTGCCAGTAGCCGAGCACCAGATTGAGGTCGAGGAACCAGCTTTGCACGGCGGTGGTGCGCGCCTTGATGCGGGCGATGGCGCGTTCCGAGAACGACACCGGCGACAGGCCCGGCGTGCACGACAGGCATTTTTGGCTGCCCGAATAGGCGGCGTCGATGCCCCACTTGTCCAGGTGGACCGGCGTACCGCCGAGGCTGGTGACGCAGTCCATGATGGTGAGTGCACCGAACTCCTGCGCGATCTTCGCCAGCGTCGCGGCGTCCGACTGTGCGCCGGTCGAGGTTTCGGCATGGACGAAGGCGAGCACCTTGGCATCGGGATTCGCCTTGAAGGCGTCGCGCACTTTCTGCGGATCGACCGGTGCGCCCCAGGCGTCGTCGACGATCACCGGCACGCCGCCGGTGCGCTTGACGTTTTCCAGCATGCGGCCGCCGAACACGCCGTTGCGGCAGACGATCACCTTGTCCCCCGGTTCCACCAGGTTGACGAAGCACATTTCCATCCCCGCCGAGCCGGGCGCCGAGACCGGGAAGGTCAGCGCGTTCTCGGTCTGGAACGCCATGCGCAACATGGACTTGATCTGCTCCATCAGATCGACGAAGGCCGGATCGAGGTGGCCGATGGTCGGGCGCGCCATGGCGTCGAGCACGCGCTGCGGCACGTCGGAGGGGCCGGGGCCCATGAGGATGCGCTTGGGGGGGATGAAGGAAGCCGTCATAACCTTGGTCTCTGTGTGGAAAATATCAACTAAAACAAAGGCTTGATTCTACTGGCAAACGGTGGCGCCAGGAATCGTGCAACTACTCAGACGGGTGGCTCGCCCATCAGCGGCCGCATCGCCGTCAACAGGCTGTTGAAGATGCGCGGGTGGGCCTTTTCCTGCTCGGCCAGCATCTGCTTCATCGCGTAGCGCTGCTGCGGCTTGGCGAAGCACGCCGGGCAGTTCTCGAAGATCACCGGCAGGCCGGCGTCGGCGGCGAAGGCGCGGGTCTGGCGTTCGCGCGCGTAGGCGAACGGCCGGATGATGCGCAGGTCGCCGGCATCGTTGAGGTAGTGCGGCGACATGGTCCTGAGCTTGCCGCCGAACAGCATCGACATCATCAGCGTTTCGGCGAGGTCGTCCAGATGCTGCGCCAGCGCGACGACGTTGCAGCCCTGCTCGCGTGCGACGCGGTAGAGGATGCCGCGCCGCATGCGCGAGCAATAGGCGCAGTATGAGTCGCTGTCCTTGGTCAGCGTCTTCTGCGCCTCTTCCAGAATCGGTTGCGACTCCAGGAAATAGGGCACGCCGAGCGCGGCCATGTAGGGCTTGAGCGGCGAGGGATCGAACTGGTCGGATTGCGGGTCGACCGTGCAGGCAAGCAGCTCGAATTTCACCGGGGCTTTCTGCTGCAGATGGTGCAGGGTATGCAGCAGCGACAGCGAATCCTTGCCGCCCGACAAGCCGAGCAGGATGCGGTCGCCTTCGCGGATCATGTGGAAGTCGCCGATGGCGCGTCCGGCCGCGGTCAAGAGCGAGCGGGAGGGTCTCACCCACCCTGTGTCCGTTCGTGCTGAGCCTGTCGAAGCATGGGCGGACACAGGGCCTTCGACGGGCCTGTCCTGAGCCTGGTCGAAGGGCTCAGGCCGAACGGCGCTTGGGTTCGATGTTTGGCTCATGCGGAAAACTGCAGCGCGTGCAGTTGCGCGTAGCGGCCCTTCCGGGCGATCAGGTCGGCGTGGCTGCCGACTTCGACGATGCGGCCGCCTTCCAGCACGACAATCCGATTGGCGCGTTCGATGGTGGAGAGGCGGTGCGCGATGACCAGCGTGGTGCGGTTCTCCATCAGCGTCTCCAGCGCGGCCTGCACGTGGCGCTCGGATTCGCTGTCCAGGGCGGACGTGGCTTCGTCGAGGATCAGGATGGGCGCGTTCTTGAGGATGGCGCGTGCTATTGCAATTCTTTGGCGCTGCCCGCCCGACAGCCGCATGCCGTTCTCGCCGATCAGCGTGTCCAGCCCGTCGGGCATGGCCTGGATGAAATCCCAGGCATGCGCGGCGATACAGGCGGTGCGGATCTCGTCGGGCGTGGCGTCGCGCTTGCTGCCGTAGGCGATGTTGTGCCCCAGCGTGTCGTTGAACAGCACCACGTCCTGCGATACCAGGGCGATGTGGCTGCGCAGGTTCTGCAGCCGGATGTCGTGGGTGTCGATGCCGTCGAGCTGGATCGAGCCGGAATCCGGGTCGTAGAAGCGCGGCACCAGATTGGCCAGCGTGGTCTTGCCCGAGCCCGAGGCGCCGACCAGCGCCACCGTTTCGCCGGGCGCGATGTCGAGCGTGATGCCGGCCAGCGCCGGCGTGGCTTTGCCGGGATAGGTGAGTGTCACGTCGCGCAGCGCCAGCCGCCCTTCGGTGCGGGGGAGGGTGCGGCTGCCGCTGTCGCGCTCGGCGTCTTCGTCGAGCATGGTGAAGATGGTCTCGGCGGCGGCCAGCCCGCGCTGCAGCTGGTCGTTGACCGAGGTGAGCCGTTTCAACGGCGCGAACAGCAGCAGCATGGCCATGAAGAAGGCGACGAAGCCGCCGACCGTGGTGGCGTTGTCGCTCGCCTGGTCGGCGGCGATGTAGACAATGACGGCGAGCGCAATCGCGGCGATCAGCTGGATCACGGGTTCGTACACCGCGTTGGCGGCGACGCGCTTCATCTCGAACAGCCGCGCCAGGTTGGCGGCCTGGCGGAAGCGCGTCTGCTCGTAGTCCTCGCCGCCATACAGCTTGACCACGCGATGTCCGCCCACCGCCTCGTCGACCACCTGGGTGATTTCGCCGATGTTCTGCTGCGCCTTGCGCGAGAGTCCGCGCAAGCGCTTGCTGGCAACGCGCACCACCCACAGCGTGAGCGGCACCAGCGCGAACACGATCAGGGTCAGCTTCCAGTTCAGCCACAGCAGATAGCCGAGCAGTCCCAGCACCGTCACCGTGTCGCGCACCAGCGTGGTGAGCGAACTGGTGGCCGATTGCGTCACCTGGGTGACGTTGAACGCCAGCTGCGCGATCAGCTGGCCGCTCGGGTTCTGGTCGAAGTAGCGCGTCGGCAGCGTCATCAGCTTGTCGAACATGGCCGCACGCAGATCCATCACCAGGCGGCTGCCCACCCAGGCCATGCAGTAGGTGCTGACGAAGCTGGTGATGCCGCGCACGATGAAGAGCCCGAGCAGCAGTATCGGCACCCAGCGGATGAAGGCCTGGTCCTTGGCGACGAAGCCCTTGTCCAGCAGCGGCTTGAATAGCGCGGGCAGCGCGGGTTCGGTGGCGGCGGTGAGGACCAGCGCGACGATGGACAGCGCGAACATGCGCCAGTAGGGCTTCACATAGCCGAGCAGGCGGACGTACAACTTATGGCTGTGGTCGGCAGGCGTCATGGCAGCAGGGAGGCGAGTCCGGGGAAGGTGAAGATGCCCGTGCTGTCGGGGAGGGCAGTGAGCAGTACCGACGCGCCGATGGCGGGTTCGCGCTTCACGCGTTCCTGAATCAGGTCCTGCGACGGGTTTTCGGGGTTTTCGGTCATGGGGCGGATAGTGAAAAGCCCCGCGATTGTAACGCGCCGCGCTTGGCCGGCGTCGATTCTGTCGGGATGGGCCCCTCGGTTCGGGGTTCCCGGCGGGGCGGCATTTTGTCGCCCATTCGCGGTCTGCAGCCGTGCCCTGAATGAGTCGTCGAGCGTAGAATACGCGCCATGTCGGAACCCATCGATCCGCGCCCGCGCGCACAGAACCAGTTGGAGCAGCACCTCAGCGAGGTGCAGCTGCTGCTCGCGCGCCAGCGGCGCGTCGAGACCCTGGTGCAGAAGCAGGACATGCCGCGCCACGAGCTGGTCGAAGGGCTGGTGCACCGCCAGCATCTGGTCGAACTGCACAACCTGCTGCGCCGCCTGTCGGCCGGCGAGATCGCGCGCGTCATCGAGGCCTTGCCGGAGGAAGACCGCCTCGCCGCCTGGCAGGAGGTCGAGGAAAGCCGCTGCGAACTGGTTCTGGAAATCGTGTCGGACGACGTGCGAGCCGAACTGCTGGAGGCGCGCCCCCACAGCAGCGCGCGCAACATGCTCTCGGCGTTCGAGCTGAAGAACGGCCGGCTGAGCCAGGTGCGCATCGACAGCCGCGCCGACCTGGCCAACGTCAACCCGATGTGGATCGACCTCGTCGCCCCCACCGCAAGCGTGCGCGCCTGGGTGGGCGAGTTCTTCCAGCTCTATCTGCCCGACCCGGAGGACGTCACCGACATCGAGGAAAGCGCGCGCTTCTATGTCGACGACAACGATGCGGTGCACATGAGCTCGAACTTCCTGCTCGACAAGCAGGGCGATTCGCGCAACGTCCCGGTGGCCTTCATTCTCCACCGCAACATCCTGTTCTCGGTGCGCAACGAGGAACTGCCGGTGTTCCGCCTGCAGCGGCTGCGCGCCCGCACCCAGCCAGGCTATGTCTCCGACGGCAAGGACGTCCTGCTCGACCTCTATGGCGCCGACGTCGAATACTCGGCCGACGCGCTCGAGGATGTCTACGCCGAATTCGAGCGCGTCGGCCGCCAGGTGCTGTCGCCGCAGGTCACCGACGACGAGGCGGCTGAAATCCTCGCCGAGATCGCCAAGGGCGAGGATTTGAATGGCCGCATCCGCCGCAACGTGCTCGACACCCGCCGCGCGCTTTCCTTCCTGATGCGCGGCCGCCTGCTCTCGACGGAACAACATGAGGACGCACGGCAGATCCTGCGCGACATCGAGTCGCTCGACGGCCACACGTCCTTTCTCTTCAACAAGATCAACTTCCTGATGGACGCCACCGTCGGCTTCATCAACATCAACCAGAACAAGCGCGTGTCCAAGTTGACCGCGATTTCCATCGTGTTCGTGCCGATCAACATCATCGCCGGCATCGGCGGCATGTCCGAATTCTCGATGATGACCGCCGGCATCCCGTGGCCGATTTCCTACGGCGCCTTCACGCTGGCGATGGGCGCGCTCGGCTTTGGCACCTATCACGCACTGCGCTACTTCGAACGGCGCAAGCCGCAGACTGCGGAGCGGGCGCGCAGGGAAGGCTGACGTCTCGCGCCACCATGCGAGGTCGTCTCGCGTGGATGCAATTCAAGACAGTACGACCATTGCACTCTCCATCGCGGCGGGCGGGATGCATGTTGTCATGCTCGCGAATACAGCCGTGCGAGTGTCGGAAGCAGAGAGCAATGCAAGAAAATGCCGGTGGGTCATAGCTGCCGAGTCTCGAGGAAAGTAGCGGCTTATGCGGGCATAAGACTAACGTTGTATTGACAAAACCGGGCGCGAAAGAGACAGTCCCCAAAAATCCAAGCGCAATGCTGGAAATTACAAAAGGAGGGGGAGGGATGTACCGGATGCTCAACGCGCACAGGGCGGCAACAGCGCACGCCTACGGCGGCCATGCCGTCTTCGTGAGGTGGATTACGGGTTCCGCGCCATGTGCGCATTCAGAACACGCTGAAGAAGGCTTGCCGGCCTTCGTTGCCGGCGCGAACGACAACCCTTCCCTATCTCCTTCCGCTTAGCATTCGGTCGCTATTTCGCCATGGAAAACAAGAGTCTTTATACGGTCTTGGGGATTCGGCCCGAAGCTTCCCAAGATCAAATCGAGGCCGCCTACGCGGCAATCCTGGAGCAGCTCAAGGAGGGAACCAATCCCAACCCGAACGCGGATGACCGCGTCCGGCTCATCGCTGCCAAAGAAGCCTACGAAATCCTGTCCAACCCCGTCAGGCGCCAACAATACAATCAGAAAATTTTTGCGCCCCAGACCGTGGACGTGCCGCAGGCCATCGTGATCGAGCAGGCCGAAACATGGACGATTTCCAAAGTGCTGGTCGTTGGCCTGATCGTGCTCGCTGCAATTGGGGTCTATGGCTACACGACCACGCAGCGGGAGCAACTTCGTCTGGCTCACGAGAAGGAGGTCGCAGATGGCCAGGCGAGGCTTGAACAGGAAAGGTTAGAGCAACAGAAAGCCATGATGGCGCAACAAGCCGAGCGTGAGCGGCAGGCTGCGGATCAGGCGCTGCGGAACCAGGCAATCCGAGAGTCCGACGCGATCAGCATGCGACTGCGTCAGGAGGCCATGGAGAAGCAGCGTCAGGAGCAGTACCAGCAAATGCGCGACGACGCAGCGCGACGCCAGCAATTGGCAGAGGCGCAACAACGAGCGCTGCGAGAAAAGCAGACGCTGCAGTGGGTCGAAAACGAGAATCGCAGGAATCGCAGGTATTGAGTTCGAATGCTGGTGAGGGTGCCCAGCGATGTCGACCTCAACGCAATCCACCGAACTTGGCTGGTACAGTCGCGATGGTCGTCTTTTCGGCCTAAGCAGTCACCCACACAGCAATCGAAGAGGACCGCTTAAAGCTGCGAACTGCCTTTCACTTCCGACAACCGCAAGACTGCTGCGATCGGAAGCTGTCCATCGATGAAAGTTTCATAGACAAACCCAGCAGTAGCCGGTGCGATAGGCAATCATCATTCTGTAATGCTGGTCTGTGAAGGTCATCTCTACTAAGAGACGAATGCGTAGGCGCTGCCGGACGCGATCAAGACGGGTGGATAAGACGGCCCGCTCCTACCGTCTGGTTACTCAACCCCCAATTGATATAGGGGAAGAGTGGGCGCTTGTGTGTGGGCTGCCAACAGCCATTAAGGGTAAAGCGGAGCGCCGAAGTTAATATACCTCGCGGCTGCGCTTCGCGTCTAGCTCTTTCCCGAGATCGAATTTATCGCCCCAGGCAGTAAACCATTGATCGTTGGAAGACTGAACAGACAAGAGGCCAGCTGCATCCAGGCCAAAAATCTGCCCGATGCTGTCCTTTGTGGCGGAGCTGATGTAAGGACAAACCACGAGATCTAGCAGCAAGATTAGCGTTTCGGCGTCATTGGGGCAGTGGGCCTTCATATATTCGAGTTTTGCGATGATGTGTGCTTCCACGAAGGCCTTCAACTTCGCATAGCGAACCTTATCTTTTATATAGGACAGAAGGGTCGTGATCGAAAAGTGGCTCATGAAGCCCACCGGACGAACATAATCACCTGTGCCACCATCCTCCTCGATCAAGAAATGACGGAGAAGGACGGAAACTGGCAACCAATATTCCCGGCCGATCTGCAATAGGGAAATGAGCAGGTAGAGGCTCTCGACTTCGCGATGAACGCTCATCGTATTCTTTTCGAGCTGTTGCATCACGTTGTCGTGGACGTACTTAAACAGCAGGTGTTTCAGCTCATATGGCAGGCCCTGCGCATGCATAAAGTCCACGGAGGTCGCAATCATCCGGCAGAGGCGGATTGTGTGATTGACCTTCGGGCTCGCCGAGTACGCGAAAAAAGCAAACTCAATGATCGCGAGCAGGGCATTAGAGAGGCGCTTACGATCGCGATCTGACTTGTCGCACGCGACATAGGCTTTGAAGAGCTTCTCGATCTTATTCTCAGCTATGGCGAAGGTGTAATTCAGCAGATCGCCATAGGTGACACCTGCCTCCTTGATGGCGGACTTGTACCGGATGATCAAACGGTTCGCATTTATGGCGCAGACTAGGTTCTGCTTGGGCGGCTTGGAGGGATCGGCCATCGACTCCTCCTCACACACCGGATCGATCTCGTCATTGAGAAAGGTCGAGATACGCTCTTTGGCGATCGTAATTTCGGTGATGATCGGCTTTTGATAATGCTTGATTTTCGCCGTATTGATGCTCAGCTTTTTGGACTTAAGGATCTCCTGGAGCGTCTCGAATATCTTTAACTGCGTGGACTCCTTGTTGTAGAAAACGAAGAAGTCATCCACGTACCGGAAAATTTCATAATCGATCTTGTGGATCAGATTTTCTCCAGCGGCCAATTTCGTGATCAGTTCCGCATCGACCGACTGCAAAATGATCTCGGCGAAAATCCGAGAAAACTCCGGACCAATGACGATGCCGTTGGTCTCTTTATGATTCAGGTTTTGCATTAGGGCATCAAACCACCCCCCGAAGGTAGCCTTCGATTCCGCCAGACTGAATTTTGTCTGATCCTTGCCCAGAACGGCCCAAGGCAGCGAGTGAGTGTAGATGCTATCAAAGCACTTGCTCACATCGATCTGCACCATCGCATCGTATTTCTTCTCGCTGCGGTGGTATTCGTGCGATTCAAAAAAGCGATGGATGTTCCGGTATTTTTGGTACACAAAATAGGACCCGAGCTGCTCGTACTCCCGGTCTTCCTCCTCCACCCCTGCAACAGCGTCCAAGCGCTCTTCATGGAGCTTGTCCTTGAAGTAAGCGTAGCGCGACACCGACACCGGACGGCGTATCGAAAACTCGCTGACGGACGTGTGGTATATGATCAGCGCGCTGTGCGTTGCGTAGAAGCTTGCCACGTCAACCTGATTGCGTGGATGCACGACGCTCAGCGTGCGTCCATCAAGACTATGAGCAACACGGAAATTGAAAGGGATGGTCGCCATCTGGCATTTGCCGATGGGCACGGAGCGGCGCGTTTTCTGCTTACCCCATTCAGTTACAACCTCAACCGTGATCACGACCTTGGGGTCGATCCCGAACAGTAGCCGCATTGTCCGGTCGAGATCGGTCGTCTCGCAAATCCAGCGCAACTGGCCCTTTTCGATCTCGATGCTGTTGTTTCTTAAGAAGCGATAATAGCCCCGATTGGAGAATGTCGGAGGCACCTCGAACGGCAGCATGTCCGTCAGCACAGCCCTTTGCTTCCTGTGAGTGAGCGAGACGCGCCGCTTAGCCATGTTTCCATGCCCTCACGATCATCTGCAACTCTCTCGTGCTGAAATTATGATACCGGCGTTGCTCAAAGCCAGTGGTGAATTTGAGCTTTTTCAACTGCTTTTGCAGGCTGGTCCGCTTGAGTTCCGCAATGCGCGTCTTGAGCCGCTTATCGAGCAGTTCAAAGCTCGACAAGTCGGTCACGATCGAATTGTTGAAGTATATGCCGGTGACCGCGCATGACTTGCTGTTGGATAGGCGGGTATTGCCCGTCAGGAATTTTACGCGGCCGACCAGCTTTCTGAATGCACCCTTCGGGTTAACCGGCTTCTCCTGCCAATAGTCCGCGAACGCGGCATCCAGCCGCGTACGATATTTCGCCACCTTCGCTGCGCTCGGGCTAATTTCAAACTGCCCCGGTTTGAGGAGGAAGCGATAACCCAGATACTCAAACTTCTTCGGATCAGTGTCGGCCAGCTTGAATTCAAAGGTTTTGGCCGCGTTGTGCATGAGCCCGTTGTCGCCGAAGATCAAGATGATCATGTCCTTGAACGAGCCAAGGTCTTTGCCAATTGGCGGTCGCGCAAACACGGCCACGATATCATCGACAAACCGGCAATATAGGACCAAGCCGGGGATCGCCCGGATCTTCTTGTCCACAGGCCTTAGATACAACTCAGCCAGATATGCGCTGATGCCAACGCCCCGGGGAATGCCGGTTGTGGCGCCGGAGATCACGCCGTATGAGTCCAGCACCTGCTTGATGTATTTCTTTGAGGCGGGACTCAATAACTGGTCGCGATCCAGCTTTTCGACCAAGCGCTTGCGGTCGATGCTCTCATAAAATGACGAGATGTCGGTGCGGACTAGCTCGAAAGGAAAATTGCTACCGAGCATGTCGCGAAGTTGGCAGACTAAGTCGTGACGGTTAGCCTGTTTGACACCGTAGATGCGATGGATGTTACGCTGGAGCTGCTTGATAACGAAGAAGGTCTCAGGCTCCGCGTCGATGCAGAAAACCGGCTTTCCCTTCGGCCCGGTCTTTTGGGAAAGGACGATCTTGAAACTTGGCTTGAGAATCTTCTGACTGATGTCATCCATCAGGGCATCGATGGCGGATGACTTATCTGTTTTCAAGGTAACTAGTTCAGCCTTCAACGCATGCAACTTCGTCTCGAAATCGTCAGCCGTCAGTGTGGCTTTGACTTTCCGTAGATCACGAATGTCCTGCACCTTGTCGCGTACAGCGAGCGTGAACGGTTCGAGAGTCGGGAAATAGCGGGTTGCCAAGTCGACACCCTTACGGTTCTCAGCATCATAGATGCGACGGAAGTTCTCCGCGGTGAACATTTGATCTAGCATCACTGACGATTCATTCCATTTGATTCAGTTCGGTGGCTAGGCTCGACCCTTCCCGAGAAAAGCTCGCCAATGAGGGCGTCCGTACCATTGGCACGGTACTCGCTGGTCTGTTGTTCGTTTTCCCTGTCCAGCCTTGATTTCTGGGCGCTTTACGCTTTTTCGATATTAACCTGTTTGACATTCATGATGCCACGGGAGAAGGGGCGGCACGATGTCGCGTCTGGCCTATTAAACGGGCAGCCTTGACGAAGTATTTCTCAGGACAGAGCGTATCCGGAATTTTGTGTAAAGCAGTCATATTCAGTCGTATAGAGGAAAGCCTGCTTTGGCCGAGAAACAGTCAATGCGCGCACAGAGGGCTGGCCTACAACTAAAGTCGTATAGACGCCTGACATCGTTGGCCCCACACTCCAAGTACTCACGGATGCGCCACCGCGTTACGGTGAGACTGAAAATCAAACTACAAAGGGGGGAAAGATGGGGATCAATGCGATTCTGGGCGGATTCGCCCTGCTGTTTTCTTGCATTATCGGAAGCGTGACCCATGCGACCGTGCTGACCGGTAACGGTGTCCACACAATCAATGGGCCAGAGTCCAACGTCTCCGCCTACGACCAGGCGACGGTTGAACTGGTCAGTGGCGCCGACGTCGCGTGGCTATACATGAACGCACAGTCGCGACTCGACGTCCTTGAGGGGCTGGCGTCCTGGGTTTACATGTACGCGGATTCACGTGCCGCCATCAGGGGCGGTGACCTTTCCTGGCTCAAGCTGTACGGCAATTCCAGCGCAAATATTACCAATGGCAACATTTCATGGCTTCAGATATTCGAGACCAGTTCGGCGAGCATCCTCAAGGCCGACATCAGTTGGCTCGTTGTGGGAGGCGCATCGCGGGCGGATATCTACGGCCGCAACTTCACATATTCCGGCGGGCACCTAAGCGGGAACTGGACGGACGGTACGCCGTTTTCGTTTTGGGCGCTGGAAGGCGATGCCCAAGGCGTACCGAACGTCGTCGGGATATATTCCCAGTTGCCGGACAACATTGTCTTGCATACCGTGCCGGTGCCGTCGACAGCGTATCTGATTCTGCTCGCGCTTCCGCTGCTCGCAGGGGTTCACAGCAGATGGCGCTTCGGCGGATCGCCTAGCGTCTGATCGGGTGACCGCAGCCGCTCACCGCGGCACCTGCGCACTCCCCATATACCGACTGATGACCGCGACGCGACGCTGATACGCGCGCGAGCTGCGATGGTTCTCGTACCAGCGCGGGTTGGGCACCATGGCGGCCAGGCGGGCGGCCTGGCCGCGGCTGAGGTTGGCGGCGGAGGTCTTGTAGTAGCGGCGGGCGGCGGCTTCGGCGCCGTAGATGCCGTTGCCCCACTCGATGACGTTGAGGTAGACCTCGAGGATGCGGCGTTTGCTCCAGGTGGCTTCGATCATGAGCGTGATCACGGCTTCCTGACCCTTGCGGATGAAGCTGCGCTCGCCGGAGAGGAACAGGTTCTTGGCGAGCTGCTGGCTGATGGTGGAGCCGCCGGCGACGAGGCGGCCTTTCTTCAGGTTCTTCTCGACTGCGGTCTGGATGCCCTCGACGTCGAAGCCTTCGTGCTCGAGGAATTTGGCGTCCTCGGCGGCGACGATGGCGCGCTTCAAGTTGATTGAGATGCGGTCGTAGGGCACCCACTTGTGGCGCAGTTCGGCGTCGGGGTTCTTTTCCTGCTGGCGTGCCAGGCCCGCTTCCATGAAGGAGGTCGAGGCGGGGTTGTGATCGATCCACCACAGCACGTGCGCGAACAGCCACACCTGATACAGCAGCACCAGCGTGACCGCTGCCGCGACGCCCTTGCCGAGCCAGCGCCATGCGGTGCGCATCATGTGCGCGGCCCCCGCGAGGGGGACGCCGCCAGCCCCTCGCCTTCCAGGCGGTCTTGGCGCAGCGCCGCGATGACGGGTGCCGTGTCGGGACGCACGCCGCGCCACAGACAGAACGCTTCGGCCGCCTGTTCGACCAGCATGCCGAGGCCGTCGGCGGTGCGCGCGCCGTGGGTGCGGGCGAAGTTGAGGAAGGGCGTGTCGCGGCCGTACATCATGTCGTAGGCCAGCGTGTCCGCGGTGAACACGCGCGGCGACAGCGGCGGCAGGTCGCCGGCGAGGCTGGCGGCGGTGGCGTTGATGACGAGGTCGAAGGGGGTGTCGACCGCGTCGAAACCGCATGCGTGGACGCCGCGGCCGAACAGGTCGGCGAGCTCTTCAGCGCGGCTAACGGTGCGGTTGGCGATGACGAGCGCCGCGGGCTGCTGGTCGAGCAGCGGCTCGATCACGCCGCGCGCCGCGCCGCCGGCGCCGAGCAGCAGGATGCGTTTGCCCGCGAGTGCGCAGTTCAGGTTGCGCGTGAGATCGGCGACCAGGCCGGCGCCGTCGGTGTTGTCGCCGAGGATGCCGTCGGCATCGAAACTCAGCGTGTTGACCGCGCCGGCGCGCTGGGCGCGCGGACTCAGGCGGCTGGCCAGCCTGAAGGCTTCTTCCTTGAATGGGACGGTGACGTTGGCGCCGCGCCCGCCTGCCGCAATGAACGCGGCGACGCTCTCCGCAAACCCGTCGAGCGGAGCGGGGATGGCTTCGTAGCGCATGTCCTGGCCGGTCTGGCGGGCAAAGGCGGTGTGGATCTGCGGGGATTTGGAGTGGGCAATCGGGTGCCCGAATACGGCGTAGCGGTCGGTCATGGCGGCCGTATTTTAGCCGCTCAACCGGCTGCCATGCGTTTTTGTATGGATCGCCGCGTCAGCCTTGGGTCCAGGGCAGGCTTCGGTGTTTCCAGCCGTTGAGTTCGTTGCGGTGGCCGGTGGCCTTGTTGAGGTCGCCTTCGATGCCTTCCAGCACGTCGTAGCAACTGCCTCGTCCGGCTTCGCTGCAGGCAGCGGCAGCTTTGTGCGAACGCTCGCCGCTGCGGCAGATGAAGAACAGCAGAGATTCCGGATCGGTGGCCTGCGCGAGCTGGGCAAGAAAGTGGGGGTTCAGCACCCAGCCGGGCCAGGCTTGCCATTCGACATGCAGCGCGCCGGGAATGGCACCGTTGAGTTCGAGTTCCGCGTGGGAACGCACATCGATCAGGCGGGTTCCGGGTGCGATCAGCAGCAATTCATGTGCTTCGTGCGGCAGCAGCGCGCCGGCAAATGACCAGGAATTTGACTGGCTGCGCAGGTGGGCAGTGTCGAGCAAATCCGTGATGCGTCCCATGATGGTTTCCTTTTATTGTCAATTCAGTATATGAAACCCCCTGCCTGATGCAATTTGCACCACGTTGGTGCAGTGTTCTGGCTTGACGCATTATTTTGGTGCAAGAGAGAAAAGAGTCGCTCGCTATGCCGTTGCCTGAGCGCTTATGGCACAATGTCTGGCGCCCGATTTTTCGTATGGCACGGTTGCTGCTAACAGCTTTTTGTGTGACGTTTGTGTGGCGGGTTAGGGCGACATTCAACGTCGTAATTCAATCCATTTCAGTTGAGGAGATTCAGCATGGCCGTGGCCAATGTGATCAAGATGATTAAGGACGGCGAAGTGAAATTCGTCGATCTGCGCTTTACCGATACCCGCGGCAAGGAACAGCACGTTTCCATTCCGGCCCGCATCGTGACCGAAGACTGGTTCGAGGACGGCCATCCGTTCGACGGTTCCTCGATCGCCGGCTGGAAGGGCATCCAGGCGTCCGACATGCTGCTGAAAGCCGATCCCGATTCGGCCTACATGGACCCCTTCTTCGACGAGCCCACGCTGATCCTGACCTGCGACGTGATCGAGCCGTCCGACGGCAAGGGCTACGAGCGCGATCCGCGTTCGGTGGCCAAGCGCGCCGAAGCCTACCTGAAGTCGACCGG
Source organism: Pseudomonadota bacterium (assembly GCA_021836225.1). The sequence continues at coordinate 129,849 of JAKBJA010000117.1, forward strand.
CATCGCCGACACCGCCTACTTCGGCCCCGAGCCCGAGTTCTTCATTTTCGATTCGATCACCTGGCACGACAACATGTCGGGCTGTGGCGTGAAGATCAACTCGGAAGAAGCGGCCTGGTCGTCGGCCGAGAAGTTCGAGAACGGCAACACCGGCCACCGTCCCGGCGTCAAGGGCGGCTACTTCCCCGTGCCCCCGGTCGACAGCCTGCAGGACATCCGCGCCGCCATGGTGCTGGCGCTGGAAGAAGCCGGCATCCCGGTCGAAGTGTTCCACCACGAAGTCGCGACCGCCGGCCAGTGCGAAATCGGCACCGTGTTCAACACGCTGACCAAGCGCGCCGACTGGACCCAGACCCTGAAGTACATCGTGCAGAACGTCGCCCACGCCTACGGCAAGACCGCGACCTTCATGCCCAAGCCCATCGTCGGCGACAACGGTTCCGGCATGCACGTCCACCAGTCGCTGTGGAAAGACGGCAAGAACCTGTTCGCGGGCAACGGCTACGCCGGCCTGTCGGAGCTGTGCCTGTACTACATCGGCGGCATCATCAAGCACGCCAAGGCGCTGAACGCGATCACCAACCCGTCGACCAACTCGTACAAGCGCCTGGTGCCCGGCTTCGAGGCGCCCGTGATGCTGGCCTACTCGGCCCGCAACCGTTCGGCCTCGATCCGCATCCCGATCGCCGCCAGCGAGAAGGCCCGCCGCATCGAGACCCGCTTCCCGGATCCCACGGCCAACCCCTACCTGTGCTTCGCCGCGCTGATGATGGCCGGCCTCGACGGCATCCAGAACAAGATCCACCCCGGCGATCCGTCGGACAAGGATCTGTACGACCTGCCGCCGGAAGAAGACGCGAAGATCCCGAAGGTCTGCCACAGCCTGGAAATGGCACTGGACGAACTCGATAAGGATCGCGAGTTCCTGACCCGCGGCGGCGTCTTCACCAACGACATGATCGACGCCTACATCGAACTGAAGATGCAGGAAGTTACCAAGTACCGCATGACCACGCATCCGGTCGAATTCGCGATGTATTACTCGCTGTAAACAGCACTTGGTGCACCCAAGGGGCAGCTTCGGCTGCCCTTTTTTGTTGATGTTCCCCCGGGATGGCCGTTGAAGGGAGTGTCAAGATTGCCGGCTGGTGTCCGTTAAAAATCGGGTACGCTACACTCAGCCCTATGTCGATCGCCCGTCTTTCCTTTCTGTTGTGCCTGATCCTGGCTGCGCCCGCGCAGGCCGATATCTACAAGTACGTCGATGAAAACGGCCAGGTGACGTTTACCGATGTCTACAAAAAAGGCGCCAGACGTGTCGACCTGCCCGGTGCGCCGACGCAGTTGCCGGCCAGAGACAAATCGCCCCGGCGCGCCTCCTATACGCCCAGCCCGGCGGACTTCCCCCGTATCGATCCCGGTACGCAGAAACGGCGCGACGACGTTCGCCGCCAGGTGCTGCAGGATGAAATTTCAGGCGAACGCCGCAATGCCGACGAGGCGCGCCGTCAACTGACGCTGGGCGAGCGTCTCCAGCCCGGCGAGCGCGCCACCGATGCCACCTATCTCAATCGCGTAAAAAGCTTGCGCACCGCTGTGCAGCAGCACGAGCAGAACATTACTGCTATCCAGCGTGAGCTTGCCAATCTGAAATAGGTTTTGTCTTTGCCGCAAACACTCTGCGGACATTAAGGACAGGCCGTGGTTGCCCCGTGGGATAAATAAAGAAGCTGAAGCTTCAAGAACCATGCTCCACCCGCAAGCACCCTAAAGGGCATAAAGGGTAGGCCGTGGTTCTAAAGATGCTAAAGCATCAAGAACCACGCTCTGGCACAATCAGTGCTTCAACTGAGTGCATGAGCATGTCGCCGTTCTCGCCCACCGAATTTTCCGGACTGGATTACCTGTCTACCGGCGTCGTGATTCTGGATGCCGACGGCCATATCGTATTCGTCAATCCGGCCGCCGAAACCCTGTTGGGGGTGTCGGGTGTCCTGCTGCTCGGGGAGGGCGCGACGGCTGTGTTCGAGCGCAGTCCCGAGTTGCTTGCGGCCATCCAGACGGCGTGCACGCAGCAGGAAACCGTCATTGAATATGAGCTCGACGTCGTGGTGAGCGGTCATCCGCCGATTCGCCTTGGCTGCAGCGTATCGCCGCTGGAGAAACCGTCACAGGCCGCGCTGATCGAAATGCGCGCGGTCGATCCGCACCTGCGCATCGCCCGGCTGGAGCAGGCGCGTCTGCAACAGGAAGCCAACCGCGAACTGCTGCGCAACCTAGCGCATGAAATCAAGAATCCGCTCGGTGGCATCCGTGGCGCGGCCCAATTGCTGGAGCACGAGTTGCCGCGCGAATCCTTGCGCGAATACACCCAGGTCATCATCAAGGAATCCGATCGGCTGCAGTCGCTGATGGAGCGTCTGCTGACGCCGCACCGGATGCCCCGTTTTGGTGCGGTCAACATTCACGAAGTGCTGGAGCGGGTCCGCAGCCTGATCCTGGCCGAAACGCCGAGTGTGACGCTGCGGCGCGACTACGACATCAGCCTGCCGGAAATTCGCGCCGACTCGGAACAGCTGATTCAGGCCACGCTCAACATTGCGCGCAATGCCGTGCAGGCAATGCACGGTAACGGCGAGATCATTTTCAGGACCCGGGTGGCGCGGCAGATCACGCTCGAGAGCCGGCGCTACCAGCTTGGCATGCGCGTCGAGATCATCGACAACGGCCCCGGCATTCCCGAAGAGATACGCGAACAGATCTTCTTTCCGCTGGTGTCCGGACGCGAAGGTGGCAGCGGACTCGGGCTCGCCGTTGCGCAGACGCTGGTCGCACAGAACCACGGCACCATCGAGTGCGAAAGCCGTCCCGGCCGCACTGTTTTCTCGATTTTTCTCCCTTTACCGACTTGAACGCCATGCCAAAAACTAGCTGTGTCTGGATTATCGACGACGACCGCTCCATTCGCTGGGTGCTCGAAAAAGCCCTGCTGCGCGAGGACATCGCATGCATGACCTTCAGCTCGGCCAGCGACGCACTGCGTGAACTGGAACGCAGCACGCCTGCCGCGGTGCTGTCCGACATCCGCATGCCGGGGGTGAGCGGCCTGGAATTGCTGCAGGCGCTGAAAGAGCGGCTGCCCAAGGTGCCGGTCATCATCATGACTGCGTATTCCGACCTCGACAGCGCGGTGGCGGCATTCCAGGGCGGTGCATTCGAATATCTGCCCAAGCCCTTCGACGTCGATCAGGCGCTCGAACTGGTGCGCCGCGCACTGGCGGAAAACGCCAGCCGAGACGTGCCCGCCACCAGTGATGCGCCGGTGCCGGAAATCCTTGGACAGGCTCCTGCCATGCAGGAGGTGTTTCGCGCCATCGGGCGACTGGCGCAGTCGCATGCCACCGTATTGATCACCGGCGAGTCGGGCAGCGGCAAGGAACTGGTGGCGCGTGCGTTGCATCGCCACAGCCCGCGTGCCGGCGCGCCATTCATCGCACTGAATACTGCGGCCATCCCCAGGGATCTGCTGGAGTCCGAACTCTTCGGGCACGAACGCGGTGCGTTTACCGGGGCTGCGGCGCAGCGGCGCGGCCGCTTCGAGCAGGCCGACGGCGGCACGCTGTTTCTGGACGAGATCGGAGACATGCCGGCCGAACTGCAGACCCGCCTGCTGCGCGTGCTGGCCGACGGCCAGTTTTACCGGGTTGGCGGACATACGCCGATCAAGGTCAACGTGCGGGTGATCGCCGCTACCCACCAGGATCTGGAGGTACGGGTGCGCGAGGGATTGTTCCGCGAAGACCTGTTCCACCGCCTCAACGTCATCCGCCTGCGCCTGCCGGCGCTGCGCGAGCGGCGTGAGGACATTCCCCTGCTGGTGCGCCATTTCATGCAGAAAAGCGCGCGTGAACTGGGGATGGAGACCAAGGGCGTGTCGGATGCAGCGATGAAGACGCTGGTCAACCTGCCGTGGAGCGGCAACGTGCGCCAGCTCGAGAATGTCAGCCATTACCTGACCGTGATGGCGCCCGGCCAGGTGGTCGAGGTGGGCGATCTGCCGGCCGATCTGATGCAGGGCACGGCCGAGCAAGCCAGCGGCGACTGGCTCCAGGGGCTGGCCGCCGAAGCCAGCGCGCGGCTGGCGCGCGGCGAGGCGGCGATTCTGGACGACCTCACTCAGGCTTACGAAAAAACGCTGATCGAGGTGGCGCTACGCCACACCGGGGGACGCCGGATCGAAGCTGCACACCTCCTCGGCTGGGGGCGCAATACGCTCACGCGGAAAATCCACGAACTGGGGATGGATGCGGAACCTGAGGGGGACGAGTCCAAATAGTCGTCCGCGTGAAGGGCGGAATTCGCACAACAAAAAAGCCGACCTGAGTCGGCTTTTTTGCGTGGGTGGCGGCAGGTCAGGCGGCCTGCGCTTCTTCCAGCAACTTCTGGATTTCACCCTTCTGGTACATCTCGATCATGATGTCGGAGCCGCCGATCAACTCGCCCTTCACATACAGCTGCGGGAAAGTCGGCCAGTTGGCGTAGTACTTCAGGTTTTCGAAAATCTCCGGATCAGCCAGCACGTTGACCGCCAGGAAGTCCTTCACACCGCAGGCCTGCAGCACTTGTGCTGCGCGCGACGAGAAGCCGCACTGCGGAAACTGGGGCGTGCCTTTCATATACAGCACGACGGTGTTGTTGGTGACTTGGTCGCGGATGCGGTCGAGAGGGGTCGTCATGGTGGGCTCCTGAACAATACTTGACTGGAATAGTCGGGAATTATACGCGCGACGGATGCGACGTCAAGCCGGTTTCGGGTCGCGCTGATAGGGGCTGATGAAGGCCTTGTGGAACAGGTGCGGGATCAGCAGATGCGCAGGCATGCGCAGCCAGTGGGCGCGCACGAAGGCGGCCTGGCGTGCAAGCGGTGTGAAAGCGTCCGCGCAGCTGGCATGCGCAGGCGCGAGCACACGCGTGAAAATGCGGTCCATCAGGGCGAGCGTGACGCGATTCGGCGCGGCGGCATCGAGGGCGGCCATCACGCTGCCGGGGATCGGCGTATCGAGGAAATGGCGCAGATATCGCAGGGCGTAGAACAGCGAGCGACCGAGTTCCAGTTCGTCGGCGCGCGCGGTCAGGCGGGGCCAGAAATCGGGATCGGCAGCGGCGTCGCGCAGCAGCAGGTCGAGGTCGGTCAGGTCGCGCAGGCCGTGCGGCAGTTCGCCGTCGTGGAACAAATGCGTGGCCGAATGCAGGATGCGGTCTTCCGCCGCCAGCACATGGATGCCGGGCAGGTCGTCCACCGCGACGGCCCGGCTGCGCAGTTTGGCGGAGTCGGGGTGGTAACGAGCAGTATCGGGCAGGATCGCGTGATGCACGTCGATCACCGTGGCGCGCATGACATGCTGCAGCGGTGGAATTTCATGCATCCAGCGCCGGTAGTAGCGCTGATCATAGACCGACAGCAATGTCGGATGCCAGCCTGCGAGCATGAGTGCAGCTTCGACTGGGCCGAGTTGCTTCCGTGGCACCAGGATGTCGATGTCATTGAATAGGCGCCCGGTTGCTGCGGACAGGTTTGCCATGACATAGGCGCCCCCCTTCAGCAGGATGATGGGGATGGCCAGCCCTGCAAGTGCAGCGCGGATTTTTTCCACTTCCCAGCGCACGGCCAGTTGTTGCTTCGCGGCCAGCGTCGCGGCAGCGTCAAAATGCCAGCGCGCTTCGGCCGGAATGGCTTCTATCAGGTTGTATTGGGCGAGCAAATGGCGAAGGCGTGCCAGCAGGCCGGCGCTGCGCGCCTGCCGTACCAGAATGTCCCATTCTCCCATCGAAAAAAGACTGACGGCATCGGGTGAGCGCAGCGTGCGGGTGAGCAAATCGCGGGACACGGATTTCATGGGTTTCAGGGAATTCGCTGCTCCGCCAGGCGATCGAAAGCAGCGACAGCCTCATCCAACGCGCTGTAGCGGAAATCGTAGCAGAGCGTCTGGTCGATCAGTGCAGTGCCGACACGGAAGCCATCTGCACCAAGATGGCTGTAATTGAATGCGTTCTGAGCCAGAAACATGAATGTCTCGGCACGGGAGCGGGGAGTCAACTGCGTTGCAGCACCGGCTTCCCATTTCGGAAAAATCACCCAGCCAGGGCGAGCCGGTTCATGCTGGCGCAGAACGCTGTCCCGGGGGGGGCGCATGTGTGCCACGGAACCTTTGGCCGTATCGTGGGAGACGCGATTGATGAATGCTTCGGGGCTGAACCGGCGGATGACATCGATCGACTGGTTTTTCAGGCTGACGGGGCGAGGCAATGCATGAAGCAGGCCCGTCTTGCGGTCGATCAGCGTCAGTTCGTCAGAAAGCAGCCGCCAGCCTGACAAAACCAGTCCTGCGGTCAGAGTGCTTTTTCCCGAGCCGGGCGGTGCCGGAAGAATGGCTGCCAGACCATTCTTCTCCACCACGGCGGCATGAATGATCAGGTAGTGGTGCGCATGCATCGATACGCACCAGTTCAAGCCCCATTCCAGCATGGGGTAGGCCTGATCCAGTGGTAGGGGCTTGAAGGGCTGGGCGCCGTCGAAGGAAAAATTGACTTGGGGGCGGAACCAGCGTCGCAGGCGGGAGGGAGGATTCAGTTCGACATGAAAATCCGCAAAGGCCTGATGCGAACTGCGTACTTCAAATTGGCCGTAAAGCTCCGCCAGTCCCTCGGCGACACGCGGCAGGCGCGAGCGGATCCTGAGCGAGAAGGGCCCGGTACGCAGCCATACGCCGTTTCCGGCGAGTTGATGCCGCAAATCGGATGGAAGAAGCTGGAGCAATTTCATGGTGTTTCCAGCAGGCCGATCAGGCGCAGGCTGGCGAGCGCCTGGTCCGTTTGATGGACGAGATCCGGGCCGACCCCGAGAGATAGCCGGGAGGCCAGGGCTACATGCATCTCGTCCAACGTCATGCCCGGATTGCTCTGGACCAGTTGGAACAGTACCACGTTGAACGGCGCGAGGTAGTGGGTGTCGCCGGATGCCGTATCGAATACGACAGCTTCCTGTTCAAAGGACTTGATCTGGAAACGTGCCAATCGTGTGTGAGTCGGGAAACGTATTGAAGGAAAACTCAGGTCACACGGGCATGGTGGTCTTGAGGTAATCCACGATCTGCGCCGAGTTCCATTGTACGTTGGCCGTGGGCTCAAAATACCCTTTGCTCACCCATTCGTTCCATATATTGATCACATCGGTTGCCGACAGTACGGGCGTCAAGCTTGGCGTAGTGCTGGCGTTCAGCAACGCGGCGACAATATGCGCACCCAAATTGTCGGGGTCGGTCAGGCCCCATGGATTGGAGCCATCGCTCAACATCAAGACCTGCATCATGGAAAGCGATGTCTTGGGCGTGCCAGGATTGCCATCAAGATCCGCCATGAACTGGGTTCCGGAAAAAAGCGGATGGAACAAGGTGCCGTTTTTCCAGTTCTGGGCTTGGTTGCAGATATTCTGACCGCCGTTGCAGCTCCCGGGAAGATAGGGAGATGGCCAGGATTCAGGATGCGTTTTCCAGTACCCCGGCGTCCTGCCGCTACACAGCGTAGGCGTGCCATGCTGGCTCAGATTGCCCGAAACGGCAGCCGAAGGCGACATGCACTGGTCGGCCGCCAATACCGGACGGCTCGCCAGCGTGAAAACCACCGACACGCCCAGCGCGGCGCCCGCCAGCTTGCGGCGGGATTGGTCGATCGTTTCGTCTTGAGCAGTTGCGGGGATGTTGTCATGGGTAAGGTCAGACATGGCATGCCTCGGTCATTATTTGGTTTCGTACCGGATGCAGCAAGAATCGCACCAAATATACACCGCCCGGCCTGAAATGCCCATTGGGCGGGTGGTGCGGTGATCCTGGCGGAGCCGCGACGCGCGCGAGTGTAAATTATTCCGACAGGTCGCCGCCGCTGACGCGGCGGATGCCCGACAGATCCGGCCAGCTTTGAACAGGATGAAAACCCGCAGACTGCAACAAGGCCTGAACGGCGTCGGCCTGGTCGTACCCATGTTCCAGCAGCAGCGCGCCGCTGGGCAGGAGATGGCCGCCGGCCGCCGCTGCCAGCCGGCGCAGGTCCTCCAGGCCATCTGGCCCGGCGGCCAACGCGCTCAGGGGTTCAAAGCGTACGTCGCCGTGCGTCAGATGGGGGTCGGCGGCGGCGATATAGGGAGGGTTGCCGACGATGAGGTCGAAGCGTCGTCCGGAAAGTGCGTCGAACCAGTCGCTGTTCAGGAACTCGACACGAGCGTCGAGCATGTCGGCATTGTGCCGGGCAATGGCCAGCGCGGCGGCGGAACGATCCACTGCCGTAACCTGTGCAAGCGGACGTTCCAGCGCCAGGGTGATGGCGATGCAGCCACTGCCGGTACCGAGATCGAGCACTTTCACAGCCTGGCCGGGGGGCATGCGCGCAAGCGCCAGTTCGACCAGCAGTTCGGTATCGGGACGCGGGATCAGGACGTCGGGCGACACCTGAAAACTGCGACCGTAGAATTCCCGCGTGCCCGTGAGGTGGACGACCGGTTCGCCGGACAGCCTGCGTGCCAACAGCATCTCGAATTGCGCGCTTTGCGCCTCGGTCAGCGGGTCGGTGTCGTGCGCAATCAGCCAGGCCGGGGCTACATCCCAGGCAAACGCGGCGAGTACCCGCGCTTCCAGGCGCGCCTCGCGTTTTTCCAGGCCGAGCGCGGTTGAAATGCGCGCGCTGGCATCGTCAATCAGACCGGCAACGCTGGCTGCCCCATCTTTCACCGCCTCAGCCCTCGCCGGCCAGCGTCGCCAGCAGTTCGGCCTGATGCTCGGCCGCCAGCGCATCGAACAGTTCGGTCAGGTCGCCGTCCATCATCGCATCGATCTTGTATAGCGTGAGGTTGATGCGGTGGTCGGTGATGCGCCCCTGTGGGAAGTTGTAGGTGCGGATGCGGTCGGAGCGATCGCCCGTGCCGATCAGGCTCTTGCGGGTGCTGGCCTCGGCGGCGTGCTGCGCCTGGATTTCGCGGTCTTTGAGGCGCGCCGCCAGCACGCTCATCGCCTGGGCCCGGTTGCGGTGCTGCGAGCGGTCGTCCTGGCATTCGACCACGAGGCCGGTCGGCAGGTGGGTGATGCGCACCGCGGAGTCGGTCTTGTTGATATGCTGGCCGCCGGCGCCCGAGGCACGGAAGGTGTCGATGCGCAGGTCGGCCGGGTTGATGTCGACTTCACCGACTTCGTCGGCTTCCGGCATCACCGCCACCGTGCAGGCGGAGGTATGGATGCGGCCCTGCGATTCGGTTTCCGGCACGCGCTGCACGCGGTGGCCGCCCGATTCGAACTTCAGCCGCGAATAGGCGCCCTGGCCGACGATGCGAACGATGGCTTCCTTGTAGCCGCCGACCTCGCCGGGGTTCTCCGACACGATCTCGACCTTCCAGCCCTGGCGTTCGGCGTAGCGCGTGTACATCCGCAGGAGATTGCCGGCGAACAGCGCCGACTCGTCGCCGCCGGTGCCGGCGCGGATTTCGAGGAAGATGTTGCGCTCGTCGTTGGGGTCTTTCGGCAGCAGCGCGGTCTGCAGCGCGATTTCCAGCTGCGCGATGCGGGCGGCGCTGTCGGCCAGCTCCGCTTCGGCCAGTTCGCGCATGTCCGGATCGGCGAGCAACTCGCAGGCGGATTTCTGGTCGGCCTCGGCCTGGCGGTATTGGCGGTACAGTGCCACCACCGGGCTGAGGTCGGCATGCTCGCGGGTGAGCTTGCGGTAGCTGTCCATGTCGCCGGCGATCTCGGGTTGCGACAGCAGCGCGTCGAGTTCCTCCAGCCGCTCGTCGGCGCGAGCGAGCTTGTCCTGTAAGGAGGCTTTCATTCCGAGCGCAGCCCGTAGAGCTGGCTGATCAGACGGACGACCTGGTCGCGCTCGACGCTACTGGCGTGATTGAGCGCGTGGGTGGGCGCATGAAGCAGCTTGTTGGACAGCGCGTGGCTCATCGCCTCGAGCACGGCGCGCGGGTCGTCGCCGCGTGCCAGCGCCTTTTCGGCCTTCTCGATCTCGTGGCGGCGATGACGTTCGGCATTGTCCCGCAGCGAACGGATCACCGGCACCAGCTCGCGGCCTTCCATCCAGTGCACGAAACTTTCCACGCTGGTTTCGATGATCGCCTCGGCCTGTGCCACCTGCGCGACGCGGTTGTCCATGCCTTCGCGCACCACCTGGCCGAGGTCGTCGACGCTGTAGAGGAACACGTCGTTCATGTCGGCGACCTCGGCTTCGACGTCGCGTGGCACTGCGAGGTCGACAATGAAGACCGGGCGATGGCGGCGCTGCTTGATCGCACGCTCCAGCATGCCCTTGCCGAGGATGGGCAACGGACTGGCGGTGGAGGTGATGATGATGTCGTAGCTGGGCAACTCGTCGGGCAGCGCGGTCAGCGGAATCACCCCGGCGTTGAAGCGCTCGGCCAGCGGCCGCGCGCGCTCGGCGGTGCGGTTGGCGACGGTCATGCGGCGCGGGTGCTGCGCGGCAAAGTGGGTGATGCACAGTTCGATCATTTCGCCGGCGCCGATGAACAGGCAGGCCTGATCCCTGATGCTGGGGAAAATGCGCTCGGCGAGCCGTACCGCGGCGGCGGCCATCGACACCGAATTGGCGCCGATCTCGGTGCTGGTGCGCACTTCCTTGGCAACCGAGAAGGTGCGCTGGAACAGCTTGTGCAGCAGGAGGCCGAGGGTGCCAGCCTCTTCGGCGGCGGCAACCGCCTGCTTCATCTGACCGAGGATCTGGGTCTCGCCCAGCACCATCGAATCGAGTCCGGCGGCGACGCGGAAGGCATGTTGTGCCGCCTGTTCGCGCGGCAGCGTATACAGGTAGGGCGCGAGTTCACGCCGCTCGATATGGTGGAAGTCGGCCAGCCATTGCGCCACGGCCTCGGGGGAGGGCGTGTTGACGTAAAGTTCGGTGCGGTTGCAGGTCGACAGGATGGCGACTTCGGACGCGCGCTGGCTCTGCGTCAGTTCATGCAGTGCCTGCACCAGCTTTTCGGGGCCGAACGCCACCTGCTCGCGGATCGCGAGTGGCGCGGTGTGATGGTTGACCCCGAGGGCGAGAAGCTGCATGACGGCAGTTGGCCGAAAAACGAAGACCGCTATTTTACCCGCTCCCGCTACTGCGGGCGCGGGGGAAAGCTCAGGCGGTCGTAATAGCGCCCGCGATAGAGCAGACGGCGGTGTTCGGGTGAGTCGGAGAACGCGCTGCGGGTGTGCAGAACGTTGTTGCAGATGAGGCCCATGCCGGGATTCAAGCGCGCAGTGAGGATGTATTCCGAACTGGCGAGAATGTCGGCCAGGGCTTTGACGGCGGCCTGCGTGACGGCGTCGCCTTTCCATACGATCGAGCGGGTGCGCGCGGTGTAGCGCATGTAGAGAAAACCGTCGTCCGGATCGACCGCGAACACCGGGCCGCTCTGCTCGGGGCGCGCGACGTTGTCCTCGTCCATGCGCGCGGGGATGGTCATCGCATCGGGCTGCATCAGCGCGGCGACGTAGTCGGGATTGACGTCACGCAACTGGATGTAGGCGATTTCGTGGTCGAGCAGCGCGTTCTCGCCGCCGGATTCGGCGTTCTGCGCGCAGTGCAGCGTCATGCCGAGGATGCGGCGGTCAAGCGCATTGTAGTAGCCGTCGGTATGCCAGTTGATCGGCTTGTGGGTGTAGGGGATGAAGTCGCCGCGCACGCTGCTGCCGTCGCCGCCGGCCGGAGTGATGCTGGACAGGCCGTCCTCGTCGGCGAGGTAGTTCCCTTCCAGGCGAACGAGGCCAAGCTGCTGTGCCAGTTGATGCGGGATCGACTTGCCGGCGGCGGGCAAGTGCGGCGCGCTGTAGATCGCCATGTTGGCACGCGCGCAGCGCTCTCCGAGCGCACGGGTTTCGTCTGCGGTGAGATGCCGCGGATCGGCCAGCGGCACGATCAGGTCGTCGACGCTGCGCGGATACGCAGCGAGCCTGGCGTCGCGCCAGGCGCGGTAGCCGGTTTCGTTGCCCAGATCGAAAGGCGAATTCGCCATGCCGCGCCTTATTCCGGCGGCAGCATGTCGGGCGAACCGAAGCCGCGCTTGACCGGCGCGTCGGACAGCAGGCCCTTGAAGCTCTTCCTGACCGTGCCCATCATCTCGGGCATTTCGATGTCCATGATCTGGTCCATGATCCAGGTCTTGTCGTTGTCGCCCATCTCGTCGCGGATCTGCAGACCGAGGAAACGCAGCGCCGGGAAGCTGGCCTTCTCGTCGTCAGGGAACTCGAACTCGGCGTAATCGTTGAAACGGCGGTTGAGGAAGTCGATGAACTCGGCCTTGAAATTGCGGCTGGGGTCGGGGCCGACCACGCTGATGATGTTCTCTTCCATCACTTCGCCCAGCCGGTTGGCGACCGCCTGCAGTACGGCGACGCGGCGCTCCGGCGTCAGCGTGGCGTAGGCCATGCGGTCGCAGTAATGCACCAGGAAGGCGAGGAATTCGGCGATCAGCTTGAAGCCGCGCGCCGGCGTGATGATGTCGTAGTTTTCGCGGCCGAGGTTGTCGACGGCCTTGTCGGCAACGCGCCAGGTGGTGGTGGCGACGGCACCGGCGATTTCTTCGGCGCTGCGCTCGCCGTCCTTCTTGAACCAGACAGTTTTGACGCGGATGGGCATGGCCATGATTATTCTCCTGTGGCGACGGGGCGGGCGGGATCGGTGATCCACTCGCTCCACGAACCGGGGTAAAGCCGTGAACCGGGAAGGCCGGCGATTTCCATCGCCAGGATGTTGTGGCAGGCCGTGACGCCGGAACCGCACATGTGGATCACCTGCCAGGCCGGCTTGCCCTTGAGCAGCGCCTGATAGTTCTCGCGCAGCGCCTCGGGCGGCAGGAAGGTGCCGTCCACGTCGAGGTTTTCGTCGAATTGGTAGTTGATGGCGCCGGGCACGTGCCCGGCCACCGGATCGAGGGGTTCGAACTCGCCGCTGAAGCGGCGATCGGGGCGCGCATCGAGGATGAGCTGTTCGCCGGTTCGCGACGCGTGCAGGACCTCGTCAGCCGCCACAATCTGGGTGGGTTCGGGTAGGCAGGCGCACGCGGCTTTGTGCAACTCGGGCGGATCGGCGTTGACCGGGCGTTTCTCGCGCAGCCATTTGGGATAACCGCCGTCCAGCAGGGCCACGCCGGGGTGGCCCAGCCAGCGCAGCATCCACCACAGCCGGCCGGCCATGGCGCCGTAGCTGTCGTCGTACACCACGACCTGCTTGTTGACCCCGACGCCCCACTGGCAGAGTTTTTCGGTCAGCGTGCGCGGGTCGGGCAGGGGGTGCCGTCCGCTGGTTTCGCTGACGGGAGCGGAGAGGTCGTCGTCCAGATGCACGTAGCGTGCACCCGGGATATGTGCTTTCTCGTAAGCCTGACGGCCTGCCCCCGTGTCGGTGAGGGTGAAGCGGCAGTCCAGAATGACCCAGTTCGGATCGTCCAGATGCGCGGCCAGGTCTTCAGTGGTAACGAGGGTATTGGAAAACATGGTTGGTGCTGTGAGAGGGGCCTTGGGAAAAACGGGCAGCGTATTTCGCGCTGCCCGTTTAGGTGTCGCTTCTGACGGGTATCAGTAGCCGCCCTTGCCGTAAGGCTTGGTCAGGCCGGCAATGCGGGCCGACTGACGTGCGGGCTGGTTGGGGAAGAGCTCGTACAGCTTTTTCTTCCAGTCGGTGCCAGGGTGCAGTTCATCCATTTCGGCAAGCATATTGCGGAAGTTGGGGGTCGAGCCGTCTTCCTTGTACTTCTCGCGCATGAAATTGATGACCGTCCAGTGATCATCGGTCAGCGTGATTTTTTCAGCCGCGGCGATGACGGGGGGAACGTCGTCGCTGAAGTTGGCTTCCAGCAGAAATTCCTCTTCGCCGGTTTCGAGCTCTTCGCCGTTTACAACATAAGACATGTTTTCTCCTTTCGGGTTGGTCAAGTTTAAAGATTCGCCGGAATGTCCGGCCGTTGGTTTAATGGTTCGCCGGCATCACCGGCGCAATGGATTTGTGCGGAATGAAAATCCCGCAGCCTAACAAACGGTTGCGTCCCATGCCCTCGTCCTGCAGTTGCAGGGATTTGTGCGGCGGCACGTCGTGCAGCATCAGACTATAGCCGTGGATCGGGCCGGATGCGCTTTGCAGGGTTTGCCGCTTGCCGCAGATAAATCCGCAGCGCAACTGGAAATGACCGTCCAGTTCGCGCATCACGTCCTGCACGAATTGTTCTTCAGTGGCACTACCCGTGTCAACGAAGTGCGCGTAGATGTTGGCAAAGGCAGCGAACTCGCGCGTCTTGAAACTGCCGATCTGCAGGCTGTGACCCGCCAGGTCGAGCGTTTGTCCGACCAGCCGCTGCATGTCGTCTACCCGCGCCTTGGGCACGCGAATGAACAGCTTGGTGCGCCGGTTGATGTTGAGCGTGGCATCGCCGCTGTTGGTTTCCGCCCCTTTCAGGTGCTGGATGCCGGTTCCGCCATCCTCGCCCAGCCAGGGGAGCAGGCGCTGCAACGCCTCGGACAACCACAGCGCGTTGTCGGCCGGGATCGTGGTGCCGACCAAATCGAACTGCAGGTCGATCATGTGCGGCGTGTATACCTCAGGCTTGTTTTCAGGCCAGCCTGCCCAGCTCATGGCGCATCCCCGGCATGGTCCTTGGCCCAGGCCATCATCAATTCGGCCCATTTCTGCGCGCTGACCGGATCCACGTCAAATATGGTGAAGCGCTTGTTCTCGCGGATGCGGATACGCAGAAACGGCACGCCGCCCGATTCATGGGTCAGGTGCTGGAACTCGACTTCCTGGCCGCCGAAGGGGAGCCGCATCTTGTCTAGTGGGGTGATCTCAGGCATGGAATCTCAATCCGTGTTGCTTCAATTTGATATGAAATGCGTTGCACAGCAACACAGCCAAACCTTGGCTTTAATGGGGCCATCGCGTAGTATTTCAACCCTGCTCAGCACAGGGGCTTGCGTTTGCAACAATATTTTAATACTCTTATTTGTTCCTGTGGCGGACCCGTAATGTCTCACCCTTTGCCTAGATGAGGCATTACCGCGTTGGGGAAATTGATCTACTCCTTTTGGGTAGGTTTTGACCTACCGCGATGGAGTAGACGATTTACCCATGAGAATGATGGTGATGCGGCCGTCAACTCAATACGATGCTGGGATACCGTTGAGCTGTCGGCTGAGCGGGCATTTCGAAATGTTCTAGGAGAGAAAACTATGGCAAAGAAGATGATTGATACGCCCAATCTGGACGAGCTCGAGAAAGGCCCGTGGCCGAGCTTCGTAACCGGTCTGAAGCGTCTGGCTAAGGACAACGACATGATGGTTGACCTGATGGGTCAGCTGGAAACGTCCTACAAGACCAAGTTCGGTTACTGGAAAGGTGGTACGGTTGGCGTGTTCGGCTACGGCGGCGGCGTGATCCCCCGTTTCACCGAACTGAAAGACGAAAATCACAACCCCCTGTTCCCCGAAGCGGCTGAATTCCATACTCTGCGCATCCAGCCGCCCGCCGGCATGCATTACAGTTCCGACCTGCTGCGCAAGATGTGCGACGTCTGGTCGGCAACCGGTGGCTCGGGCCTGATCGCGTTCCACGGCCAGTCCGGCGACATCATGTTCCAGGGCATCAAAACCGCCGACGTGCAGGGCGCGTTCGACGCCTTCAACGAAATGGGCTTCGACCTTGGTGGCGCCGGTCCCGCGCTGCGTACCTCGATGTCCTGCGTGGGTGCTGCCCGTTGCGAAAACTCCTGCTTCGACGAAGCTAAGGCGCTGCGCACCGTCATCAACAACAATCTGGACGACATGCACCGTCCGTCCCTGCCGTACAAGTTCAAGTTCAAGTTCTCCGGCTGTGGTAACGACTGCGTCAACGCCATCCAGCGTTCCGACATGGCCACCATCGGCACCTGGCGCGACAACATCCGCGTCAACGAAGAGCAGGTCCAGGCCTACTTCAAGGCCCACGGCATGAACGACCTGGTCAACGACGTGATCAGCAAGTGCCCGACCAAGGCCATCACCCTGGTTTCCAGCGACAAGTTCAAGGCCAGCGAGCACGTGTCCGCCGCCAACCTGGGCGACGGTAACACCCTGTGCATCGACAACAAGAACTGCGTGCGCTGCATGCATTGCATCAACGTTATCCCCGGCGGTCTGCGCACCGGCGTCGACAAGGGTGTGACCATCCTGGTGGGCGGCAAGGGCGTGCTGAAGATCGGCGCGACCATGGGTACCGTGGTGATTCCGTTCATGAAGCTCGAGTCCGACGAGGACTTCGAAAAGCTGAACGAACTGGCTCGCAACATCCTCGACTTCTTCGCTGAAAACGCGCTGGAGCATGAGCGTACCGGTGAAATGATCGAGCGTATCGGCCTGACCAACTTCCTCGAAGGTCTGGACATCCCGGTCGATCCCAACATGATCAAAGAGCCGCGTTCCAACCCCTACTTCCGTTCCGACGACTGGGACGAGCAGGTCGAGAAGTGGAACGAGTACAAGCAGTCGTCCGCCGCTTAAGTTTCGCGCTGTACCAGTTTCACATAGGGCGGGCCCCGGTTCCGGCTGGGGTCCGTGCATTAAATCAGTTGGAGAAAAAACATGGCAGAACTACGTCCGCCTATCGAATCCGGCGCACCGGATCCGATGCCCTACATGCACCCCGTGATGGTGAAGAACTACGGCAAGTGGTCTTTCCATAGCCATCCGAAGCCGGGTGTCCTGTATCACCGCGCCGAGTCTGGCGACGAAATCTGGACGGTCAAGGCCGGCACCCAGCGTCAGATGGACCATTACACCATCCGCGAACTGGCCGACATCGCTGACCAATACGGCGACGGTTTCGTGCGTTTCACCGCGCGTTCCAACATCGAATACATGGTGGCTGACGGTTCCAAGGTCGAGCCGCTGATCAAGGCGCTGAACGACAAGGGCTACCCCATCGGCGGTACCGCCAACTCGGTGTCCATGATTGCACACACCCAGGGCTGGCTGCACTGCGACATCCCCGGCACCGACGCTTCGGGCGTGGTGAAGGCACTGATGGACGAACTGTACGACGACTTCGTCAAGTGCGAGATGCCCAACCGCGTCAAGCTGTCCACCTCCTGCTGCGAAATCAACTGCGGCGGCCAGGCTGACATCGCGATCATCGTTCAGCACACCAAGCCGCCGAAGATCAACCACGATCTGGTTGCCAACGTGTGTGAGCGTCCCTCCGTCGTGGCACGCTGCCCGGTGGCTGCGATCCGTCCCGCTCTGGTGAACGGCAAGCCCTCGCTGGAAGTCGACGAGAAGAAGTGCATTTGCTGCGGCGCCTGCTTCCCGCCCTGCCCCCCGATGCAGATCAACGATCCCGAGCATTCCAAGATCGCGATCTGGGTGGGTGGCAAGAACTCCAACGCCCGTTCCAAGCCGACCTTCCACAAGCTGGTTGCTGCTGGCCTGCCGAACAGCGCGCCGCGCTGGCCGGAAGTCGGCGAAGTGGTCAAGAAGATCCTCGCCACCTACAAGGCTGACGGCAAGCCCTGGGAGCGCATGATCGACTGGATCGACCGCATCGGCTGGCCCGCGTTCTTCGAGAAGACCGGCCTGCCCTTCACCAAGTATCACATCGATAACTGGCGTGGCGGTCGTGCCAACCTGAACGCTTCTGCTCACATCCGTTTCTAAGATGTGTGCGCCCGTCGCGGGTTGGCCGCGACGGGAAGAAGTGCGAAAACAATGACTGGATTTTTCGGAGTTTGACCTAGCCATGCAATTCGGCATTCTTGTAAACGAAGGGCCTTACACCCATCAGGCCAGTGACACCGCTTATCTCTTCGCCCGCACGGCGATCGAGAAGGGTCACAAAGTTCCGCGTGTGTTTTTCTACCATGACGGCGTGAACAATTCCACGCGCCTGGCAACGCCTCCGCAGGATGATCGTAACGTCTCCGCACGCTGGTCCAAGCTGGCTGCCGACCATGGCGTTGATCTGGTTGTGTGTGTCGCTGCTGCACAGCGTCGCGGCATCAACGATGACGTTCTGGCGCCCGGTTTCCGGATTTCCGGTCTGGGTCAGTTGGTGGAAATGGGTATTCAGTACGATCGTCTCGTGACGTTCGGTGATTGAGGAATAACGAGATGAGCGATATGGACGAAATGGACGAAGGCTCCGGCATCGTCAAGAAATTCATGTTCCTGAACCGCAAGGCGCCGCACGGTACCGTGTACGCGCTGGAGGGTCTGGAAGTGGTGCTGATTACTGCTGCTTTCGATCAGGATGTGAGCATGGTCTTCACCGATGATGGTGTCTTCCAGCTGATGAAGGGCATCGACAGCAAGGGCATTGAAGTCAAGGATTTCTCCAAGACCTACCGTGCGCTTGAAGGTTACGACATCGAGAAGCTGTATGTCGATCAGGCGTCGATGGATGCACGCGGTTTGACCGAAGATGACCTGATTGTGGATGTGACGGTGCTCTCCGTCGATGAGATGGCGAATCTCATGGCTGAGCAAGACGTCGTGATCAGCTTCTAAGGGGATAGACATGCTGCATATTGTGAACAAATCGGCCGCAGAGCGCAGTTCGCTGGAAAGCTGCCTGCGCATGGCCACCAAAGGTTCTGCTGTATTGCTGATCGAAGACGCGGTGTACGCGGCGACAAACGGCAACGCGGCAGCGGCGAAAATCCAGGCAGCAGCAGCTGACCTCAAGATTTACGCACTCGGTCCTGATCTGGCAGCGCGCGGCATGGCCGGGCGTGTGCTGGACGGAGTCAATGTCGTGGATTACGGCGGTTTTGTGGATCTGGTCGCAGAGCACAGCAACTGTCAGTCTTGGCTGTAACTTTTAATAGAAGGAGTATTGCTATGCCCATGGTGAATATCGCCGGTAAAGAAGTCGAAGTCGACGAAGAAGGCTATCTGGTCGACCTGTCGCAGTGGAACGAAGACATCGCCAAGTACATGGCTGTCGAAGAAAAGGTCGACCTGACCGAGAGCCACTGGGAAGTCGTCAACTTCCTGCGTGAGTACTACGCCGAATACCAGATCGCGCCTGCTGTCCGCGTTCTGACCAAGGCCATCGGCAAGAAGCTCGGCCCGGAAAAAGGCAACAACAAGTACCTGTACGAGTTGTTCCCCTACGGCCCCGCCAAGCAGGCTTGTAAGATCGCTGGCCTGCCCAAGCCGACCGGCTGTATCTAAGCTGTTGTAATGCTGTCGGGTCGCCCCGGTGATTCTCGGGGCGACTTCGATTTTCAGGCTGTGTTTCCCAATCGAATGTGGCTGGCCCTGCCAGGAATTGCGTTTGATTCGTAAACAGAACGTTGTTAGGGGATAGGTTTGTCTACTGTGACGATGATTTATGCCGGGTTGTTTTATATCGCCACCTTGTTGCTGGTGGTGGGCCTAGTCTACAAGATTTTTGATTACAGCCGCACGCCTGCGCCGCTGAAGATCCCGACCACCCCTGCGCCGACTACGCAATCTGGCGTGGTGTACCGGATGGCGAAAGAAGTGGTTCTGTTCGAATCCCTGTTCAAATCGAACAAATGGATCTGGGTGTTCGGCTGGCTGTTCCATTTCGGCCTGTTCCTAGTGCTGGCCCGCCACCTGCGCTACTTTACCCAGCCAGTCTGGTTCTGGGTCGATATCGTTCAACCGTTCGGAAAATACGCCAGCATCATGATGGTGGCCGGCTTGGCTGGCCTGCTGGCTCGCCGCTTCGTGGTCGACCGCGTGCGCTACATCTCGACGCCGTCCGACTACCTGATGCTGGTGCTGCTGATCGCGATCGGCCTGTCGGGCATGATGATGACCTTTGTCGCCCACACCGACATCATTTCGCTCAAGGAATTCTTCATGGGCTTGATGTATTTCGATGTGCAGCCCCTTCCGCAGGATCCGGTTCTGATGGTCCACCTTGCGCTGGTGGCAACGCTGATGGTGATCTTCCCGATCAGCAAACTGTTGCATGCGCCGGGCATCTTCTTCAGCCCGACCCGCAACCAGGCCGACAATCCCCGTGAACACCGCCATGTGGCGGCGTGGGCGGCCCGGCTCGATCAGAACAACTGATTCGTTGACATCGATTAACGAACGCTAAGTACGGACAGAGGACTTACAAGTGGCTGCTGCTGAATTTGATATCCCGGAACTCAAGGACGAAATCGAGATTCCCAAGCTGCGTGAAGGCGTGATGGCGCATGCCAAGTCCTTTATTGCGGGCCAGGCGGTTCAGGACTTCATGGGCTACCCGCACGAGTTGGGCGAGGACTGGAAGGAGCGCGCCATCGACAAGATGGGCGACCTGCTGGGCAAGTACCGCTCGCTGAAGGTCTTCCTGGATGCCTGCGTCCATTGCGGCGCCTGCACCGACAAGTGCCACTACTATCTGGGCACCTCCGATCCCAAGAACATGCCGGTGGCACGCCAGGACCTGATGCGCCAGGTCTACCGCCGCTACTTCACCACCGCAGGCAAGCTGTTCCCCAAGCTGGTGGGCGCCAAGGATTTGACCAAGGAAATCCTGGACGACTGGTACAGCTACTATCACCAGTGCTCCGAATGCCGCCGCTGCTCTGTGTTCTGCCCGTACGGCATCGACACCGCGGAAATCACCATGGCCGGGCGTGAGATCCTCAACCATGTCGGCATGGGGCAGAAGTATTCCAACGAGATTCTGGGCAAGGTCCAGAAGATCGGCAACAACCTCGGCCTGCCCGGGCCGGCGCTGGAAGATACCCTGGAGGGCCTGGCAGAAGACATCGAAGCCGACACAGGCGTGCCGGTCAAGTTGCCGCTCGACGTGAAGGGTGCCGAAGTGCTGCTGGTCACGCCGTCGGCCGATTTCTTCTCCGAGCCGCACGTCGAATCGCTGATCGGTTACGCCAAGGTGTTCCACGCGGCCGGCATCAACTGGACCCTGTCCTCGCATGCGTCGGAAGCCGGCAACTTCGGTCTGTTCAACGGCAACTACGAGACCATGCGCAAGGTCGCCATGCGCATCCGCGACGCCGCACTGGAACTCGGCGTCAAGCGCATCGTGGTCGGCGAGTGCGGTCACGCCTGGCGCGTCGCCTACAGCTTCTGGAATACGCTGACCGGCATCGGTTACGGTGGCAACGATCCGTTCTCGATCGAACTGCAGAAGCAACTCGACCCGACCTATCCGCAGCCGCAGCACATCTGCGAACTGACCAATGACCTGATCAAGTCCGGCAAGATCAAGGTCGATCCGTCTCTCAACGACGACCTGGTCGTGACCTACCACGACTCGTGCAACGTGGCGCGCGCATCGCGCATGGGCACCGAGCCGGGCGGCCAGTTCACCATTCCGCGCGAGCTGATCCAGTCGGTGGTGAACAATTTCCATAACATGGCGGACGACACGATCTACGAGTCAACCTTCTGCTGCGGCGGCGGCGGCGGCCTGCTGACCGACGACCTGATGGAAGTCCGGGTCAAGGGTGCGCTGCCGCGCGTCACCGCGCTGAACAATGTGGTCAAGGAACACCAGGTCAATTTCATGGCCACGATCTGCGCGATCTGCAAGGCGCAGTTCACCAAGGTTTTGCCCAAATATGGCTTCGACATGAGCATGGTGGGCGGTGTGCATCAATTGGTTAGCAAGGCGATCAAACTCGACTGACCCCGGTCTGGCTGATTGCGATTTATCTATCTTTAGTTACGTAGGCGTTAGGAGAACCAACATGGCTGTCACGACGAACAAAGCAAAAACCGAAGGCGTTACATGGCGTCGTTATAAGGACGGCGAGTCAGATGCTGACTTCCGTTCTGCCCAGGACAGGATTTTCCAGTCGAGCTGGACGCACAAGTGCCCGGAGTACATGCTCTCCACGCCGCCTTGCCAGGGTTCCTGCCCGGCCGGTGAAGACATCCGCGGCTACCTCAACATCGTGCGCGGCATCGAGAAGCCGCCCGCAGGCGTGACCTGGCAGGAATACGCATTCCGCCGCATCACCGAAGCCAACCCCTTCCCCGGCGTGATGGGCCGCGTCTGCCCCGCACCGTGCGAATCCGGCTGTAACCGGAATATGGTTGAGGATCATGTCGGCATCAATTCGGTCGAGCACTTCGTCGGCGACTGGGGTATCGAAAACAACATGGCCTACACGTCGACCGCTGCCGAGACCGGCAAGAAGGTTGCCGTGATCGGCGCCGGCCCTGCCGGCCTGGCCGCTGCCTACCAGCTGCGCCTGCGCGGCCATGGCGTGACCATTTTCGACGAGCACGAAGAACTCGGCGGCATGATGCGCTACGGCATTCCAGGCTTCCGCACCCCGCGTGAAATGCTCGACGCCGAAATCAAGCGCATCATCGACCTCGGCGTCGAAACCCGGCTGAAGACTCGTATCGGCTCCGACGTCAGCTTCGAGCAGATCGAAAAGGAATATGACGCCATCTTTATGGCGATGGGTGCCCAGGCAGGCCGTCCGTTGCCGGTTCCCGGTGCTGAAGCCCCCAACTGCGTGACCGCCGTTGCGTTCCTGCGCGCCTTCAACGAAGGCCGCCTGCAGCACGTCGGCAACCGCGTGGTGGTCATCGGCGGTGGCGACACCTCGATCGACGTCGCGACCGTTGCCCGCCGTCTCGGCAACGTCACCAAGTCCGGCTCGCACGACGATCGCCCGGAAAACGTCATCGCCGGTCACATGGCCTCCGACGTTGCCTCGATCTCCGCCCGTGAAGGCGCCGAAGTGGTGCTGGTGTCGCGTGCCACCATCGACAAGATGGCTGCCAACAAGCACGAAGTCGAGCATGCCCAGCAGGAAGGCATCGAGATCATCGGCGGCGTGACCCCGGTTGCAGTGGTCGTCGACGCGAATGGCCGTGCCACCGCCCTGCGCGTGGCCGACTTCGTGATGGAAGGCAAGGAAACCAAGATCGTCGACGGCACCGAGCGTGATCTGCCGGCCGACCTGATCGTGTCCGCGATCGGCCAGGGCGTTGATTTCACCGGCCTGGAGCAGTTCAACAACAACAACGGCCTGATGAAGGCTGACAAGAACTATCGCTTCCCCGGCAAAGAGCACATCTTCGTCGGCGGCGACGTGCTGCGTCCGCACCTGCTGACCACCGCGATCGGCCACGCCTCGATCGCGGTCGACGGCATCGATGCCTTCCTCGCCGGCAAGGAACTGGACAAGCGCCCGAAGGTCGACGTTCACCACTTCGACGAAATCCGCAAGTGGCTCGAATCCGGCCACGAGTACAGCGAAGTCAAGGGCCAGATCTGGGGCACCTCGGAGCGCAAGGACATCCTGCACAACTTCGAAGACCGTTCGCAGCGCCACGTCATCCCGCACAACGAGCTGTTCCTCGGCCACTTCCCCAATGTGGCACGCCACATCCGTGAAGTGACCGTGCTCGACAAGGAGGGCGCGCTGGGCAACTTCGAAGAGCGTCTGCATGCGCTGTCCGACAAGGCCGTCGTCGACGAGGCCAAGCGCTGCATGTCCTGCGGCCAGTGCTTCGAATGCGACAACTGTGTGGTGTACTGCCCGCAGACCGCCGTGTTCAAGGTGAAGAAGAAGGACAACCCTACCGTGGGCCGTTACGTCGACACTGACTACGGCAAGTGCATCGGCTGCCACATCTGTGCCGACGTCTGCCCGACCGGCTACATCGTCATGGGTATGGGTGACTAAGCGTGGCAGGCAAGATAAAACGCCTCCTGGCTCTGGGTGCGGTCGTGCTGACGACTGCAGCCCTGGCCTGGGCCGGGTCGGAAGACCAGCCCAAGGCCGGGGGGGCGCCCAAGCCCGTGATCACCAAGGCCGCCAAGGGCGAGCATTGTGTCGAACCCAACGACTTCATGCGGCGCAATCACATGAAGGTGTTGTTGCATCATCGTGACGAGACCGTGCTGGAAGGTATCCGCACCAAGAAGTACAGCCTCAAGGAATGCATCAACTGCCACGCCAGCGAAAAGACCGGCAGCGTTGCGGCCTCCAAGGATGATTTCTGCGTGAGCTGTCACAGCTATGCAGCGGTGAAAATCGACTGTTTCGACTGTCATTCCACCAAGCCGCAGGGCTCGATGGCGATGCATCCGCTGAATGCTGAAACGGCGCACTACGCGCACAAGCTTGCTGCCCAAGCCAACAGCAAGGTCAGCGCAGAAGAGATGGCCGGGGTTGCCCAATGAGCGATATGAAATCGATGTCCGACAATACGCCCAACTCGCCTGAGCGGCGCCGTTTTATCAATGCAGCAACCGTGGCGGCAGGGGTGACCCTGGTTCCTGGCGTGATGCTGATTGAAGTGGCGCATGGCCGTCCGGAAGATCAGGCGGCCAGCAGTGCCGTGCGCTGGGGCATGCTGGTTGATGCGACCAAGTGTGCCAGCGGTTGCGATGAATGTGTGTCTGCGTGCAGCACCGAAAACGGCTGGACGCCGGTAGCGGAAAGCCAGCACAAGAAGCAGGCGCCGCAATGGATCCGCAAGCTGGAATTGCAGGACCCGCTGACGCAGATGGAAACCAATCTGCCGATGATGTGCCAGCACTGTGCCGAGCCGCCATGCGTGGACGTGTGCCCGACCGGGGCCTCGTTCAAGCGAGCCGACGGCATCGTGCTGGTCAACCGCCATACCTGTATCGGCTGCCGCTACTGCATGATGGCGTGCCCCTACAAGGCGCGCTCGCTGGTGCATGAGCCGCTGAACGATACCCAGAAGCCGGATGTGCCGCGTGGCATCGGCTGCGTTGAAGCCTGTACCTTCTGCGTGCAGAAAGTCGATCGCGGCGACGGCACGACGGCCTGTGTCGAAGCGTGTACGGCCTCGGGTCACAACGCCCTGGTGTTCGGCGACATGAACGACCCCGAAAGCGAGATTTCCAAGCGCCTGCGCGAACTGCCGACCAAGCAGGTACGGGCCGACCTCAATCTCAACCTCGGCGTTCGCTATCACGGAATCTAAAACAACATGGCAAGCATTACTTTCCGCGAAGTAGAAGGCAGCAGCCTGAAGTACTGGATGCTGTTCGGGGGCATCGGCCTCTTCGTGCTGTTCGGCTTTCTGTCCTATCTGTACATGCATCACCACGGCCACGTCGTGACTGGCATGGACAACCAGATCGTCTGGGGCCTGCCGCACGTGTTTGCGGTGTTCCTGATCGTGGCCGCCTCGGGTGCGCTGAACGTTGCCTCGATTGCATCGGTGTTCAACAAACCAATGTACAAGCCGCTGGCGCCGCTGTCGGCCATTCTGTCCCTGGCGTTGATGCTGGGCGGCCTGCTGGTGCTGGTGCTCGACCTCGGCCGCTCAGATCGCCTGATCGTGGCGATGACCCACTTCAATTTCAAGTCGATGTTCACCTGGAACGTATTCCTGTATTCCGGGTTCTTCGCGCTGGTGGGGATCTACCTGTGGACCATGCTGGATCGCAACGTCAAGGCCTACTCCAAGGCCGCGGGCACGGCGGCATTCATCTGGCGCCTGACGCTGACCACCGGTACCGGTTCGCTGTTCGGCTTTCTCATTGCACGTGAACTGTATGGCACTTCGATGCTGGCGCCGATGTTCATCATCATGTCGTTCGCCTACGGTCTGGCCATCTACCTGATGGTGTTGGCCGCAGCCTATGCCTGGACCGGTCGCACGCTCGGCGACGCGGTGATGATGCGCCTGAAGACCCTGCTGGCCGTGTTCGTCGCTGCGGCGCTCTACTTCGTCGTGGTGTATCACCTGACCAACCTGTATTTCACCAAGATGCACAGCGTTGAGGCCTTCATCCTGCGCGATGGCGGCATACTTACCACGCTGTTCTGGGTTGGCCAGATCGTCATCGGCTGCGTGGTTCCGCTGGTGATCCTGCTGACCGGCCTGGGCAGGCAGCGTGCATGGATCATGATTGCCTCCGCGCTCATCGTCCTTGGCGGCATTGCGCAGATGTATGTCACCATCATCGGGGCGCAGGCCTATCCGCTGGACATGTTCCCGGGGATGACCGTAAAGAGCAGCTTCTATGACGGCGTGGTGCATGGCTACACGCCCAGCATGCCCGAGCTCTTCCTGGGCCTGGGCGGCGTGGCGATCGCGTTGCTGGTCACCACCTTTGCGGTCAAGGTGCTGCGTTTGCTGCCGGCAAGCCTGGACGACGCCACCGTCGCCAAACTGGAACATTGATGCATGAACCTGCCGGGCGGATGCCTGGCGGGGGAGTGTCCGGCATGAACCAGCAAGCCACTTCGACCGAAGCTTTCAAGCGCGGGGCTCCTATGCCCCGCGTCTTCATTTCTGCCGCGCACAAATCGTCCGGTAAAACCACGCTTACGCTCGGTCTGTGTGCCGCCCTGCATGCGCGCGGCCATGCGGTCCAGCCGTTCAAGAAAGGTCCCGATTACATCGATCCGCTGTGGCTGGGGATGGCGGCGCAGCGCCCCTGCTACAACCTCGATTTCCACATGATGCAGCGCGGCGAAATCGAGCACCAGTTCGCCCGCGCTGCGGCCGGTGCGCGCATCAGCCTGATCGAGGGCAACAAGGGCTTATACGATGGCCTCGATCTCGACGGCAGCAACAGCAATGCGGCGCTGGCCAAGCTGCTTGACGCGCCGGTGGTCCTGGTGATCGACGCACGCGGCATGACCCGCGGGGTTGCGCCCCTGATCCTGGGCTATCAGGCGTTCGACCCGGATATCCGCATAGCCGGCGTCATCCTCAACAATCTCGGCGGCAGTCGCCACGAATCCAAGCTGCGCGCGGTGATCGAGCACTACACCGACGTCGAGGTGATTGGCGCAGTCCAGCACGACGCCAGCATGCAGATCGCAGAACGTCACCTCGGCCTGGTGCCGGCCAATGAGCAGGATGCCGCGCGTACACGGATCCGGCATGTGGGCGAGCGCGTGGCCGCGCAGGTTGACCTGGATCGCCTGCTGGCGATTGGCGACAGTGCGCCGGCCTTCGAAATTCCGCAATCGATTGAAGCGGTGGCGGCCGCTGAACGGGTGCGCATCGGCATTGCGCACGATCAGGCCTTCGGTTTTTATTACAGCGAGGATCTCGACAGTCTGCATGCTGCCAACGTGGAACTGGTCGACATCGACACCCTGCAGGATCAGACCTTGCCCGAGGTGGACGGCCTCATCATCGGCGGCGGCTTCCCTGAAATGTTCATGTCGGAACTCGAAGCCAACGCGCCCCTGCGCACCCAGATTCGTGGCGCCATCGAGGCGGGGCTGCCCACCTATGCCGAATGCGGCGGGCTGATGTACCTGTCGAAGAGTCTCAGTTGGCAGGGCCAGACGCGGCAGATGGTCGGCGTGGTACCGGGCGACACCGTCATGCACGAGCGCCCGGTCGGACGCGGCTATGCACGCCTGCAGCCGACCGGGAACGACCGCTGGCAGGAGGCCGAAAGCATCCCGGCGCACGAATTTCATTATTCCAGCTTGGAAAACCTGCCGGCCGACTCCATATACGCATATCAGGTGACGCGCGGCCATGGCATCGATGGCGAACATGACGGCTATCAGCAACACAATCTGCTGGCCGGCTACGTGCACCGCCGCGGCAGCGGCGAGCAGGGCTGGATCGCGCCCTTTTTGAACCAGGTACGCGCGCACAAGGCGCGTGCCGCAGCTTAATTACCGAAGGACACACGATGATCAAGATCACCGACGCCGCCGCCGCGCAGATTCGCGCCGCCAACAACAACCCTGATGTGTTCGAGATGATCCTGCGGGTGGCCGCCTACCAGGAAGACGACGGCAGCGTGAACTACGGCATGGGCTTCGACACCGAACGCGAGGCCGACGAGCACCTCGTCATCAACGGCATCGAAATCCTGATCGCCGCATCGAGCACCCCCTATCTGCAGGGCGTGACGCTCGATTTCGTCGAAATGAATCCGGGCGACATGCGCTTCATTTTCATCCCGCCCTATTCAGCAGAAGACGGGCCCGCCGAGTCGGGCGACGACGCTGCAGCCGCCGAGTAAATCTCATGAATTACCTGCCCATTTTCCTCGATCTGCGCGACCGCCACTGCCTGGTGGTGGGCGGCTCCGAAACCGCCGCGCGCAAGGCCGAACTGCTGCTGCGCGCCGGTGCGCGCGTCGATGTCGCCGCGCCTGACCTGCACGAAGGCTTCGAACGCCTGCCGCACGCCGACCGCGTGACGCGGGTGGCGGATGCCTTCACCCCCGAACTGCTCGACGGCAAGGACGCGGTGATCGTGGTCGAGGACGATGCGGTGGCCGCCAAGGTCGTGGCGGATGCCGCCCGCGCGCGCCACATTCCGGTGAACGTGGCCGACAAGCCGGCGCTGTGCAGCTTCATCCTGCCGTCGATCATCGACCGCTCGCCGATCATGGTGGCGGTGTCCAGCGGCGGCGAATCGCCGGTGCTGGCACGCATGCTGCGCGCACGGCTGGAAACCCTGGTTCCCGCGGCCTACGGCCGCCTGAGCACGCTCGCTTCGCGCTACAAGGACCGCGTGCGCACGGCGATCAAGCCGGAACAGCGCCGCGCCTTCTGGGAAAAGGTGTTCCTCTCGCCGGTTGCCGAGATGGTGTTTTCCGGCCGTGACGCCGAAGCCGAGGTGCAGCTCGACGCCATGATCAAGGACGGAGCCGCCCACGACATCAGCCGCGGCGAGGTCTATCTGGTCGGCGCCGGCCCGGGCAATCCTGATCTGCTCACCTTCCGCGCGCTGCGGCTGATGCAGCAGGCCGACGTCATCGTCTACGATCGCCTCGTCTCGCAGCCCATCCTCGACATGTGCCGGCGCGACGCCGAGCGCATCTACGTCGGCAAGGAGCGCGACGACCACGCGGTGCCGCAGGAAGAAATCAACCTGATGCTGGTGCGCCTGGCCAAGGAAGGCAAGCGGACGCTGCGCCTGAAAGGCGGCGACCCCTTCATCTTCGGCCGCGGCGGCGAGGAAATCGAAACCCTGGTCGAGCACGGCGTGCCGTTCCAGGTGGTGCCGGGCATCACTGCCGCCGCTGGCGTGGCGTCCTACGCGGGCATCCCGCTCACCCACCGCGATTATGCGCAGTCGGTCGCCTTCGTCACCGGGCACCTGAAGGAAAACACCTTCAACATGAACTGGGAGGGCATCGCGCGCAAAGACCAGACCATCGTCATCTACATGGGGCTGAAGGGCCTGCCGCTGCTGTGTGAGGCGCTGATCAAGCATGGACTGACTGCCGACACCCCGGCGGCCATCATCCAGCATGGCACCTTGCCGACCCAGCGCGTCATCACCGGCGACCTCACCACGCTGCCGGCGCTGGCCGAGCAGGCCGGACTCAAGGCGCCCACCCTCATCATCGTCGGCAATGTGGTCAAATTGCGCGAAAAGCTCGGCTGGTACCAGCCTGAACTGCATAGCGAGCAGGCTCACCGCACGCCGCTCGAGGCCGCGGATCACCTGCCCTGAGTACGCGTTGAAGGCACGCGTGCAAGGATTGTCCGTCGCGCGTGCATCCCGTTGTGCCTGGCCGATTCTGTTGTGATCGGGTTCATCCCTTCCCGCCACGAACGACCCCGAGACGTCCAGCCTGACTGCGCTCCAGTGCGCAAGCCCCCTGTGGGGGGTGTGTCATTCGCGACTCAGGTCTAGAATTAAAGACGGATTTGTCCTGAAAGAACCCGTCATGACCACCACGCTCCACCCGCAAGAGGTAGGCCGTGGTTCTAAAGACGCTGAAGCGTCAAGAACCACGCTCACCATCGATGGCAACGAAGCGGTTGCCCGCATGGCCTACCTCGCCAACGAGGTGATCGCGATCTACCCCATCACGCCCGCGTCGAGCATGGGCGAATGGGCCGACGAGTGGGCCTCGCAGGGCAAGCCCAACCTGTGGGGGGCGGTACCGAAAATCATCGAGATGCAGTCGGAGGGTGGCGCGGCCGGCACACTGCACGGCGCACTCACCTCCGGCGCGCTGGCGACCAGCTTCACCGCCAGCCAGGGCCTGCTCCTGATGATCCCCAATCTCTACAAGATCGCCGGTGAGCTGACCCCCTTCGTGCTGCATGTGGCGGCACGGACGCTGGCGACGCATGCGCTGTCGATCTTCGGCGACCAGTCCGACGTCATGGCCTGCCGCGCCACCGGATGCGCCATGCTCGCCGCCAACTCGCCGCAGGAAGCACAGGACTTTGCGGTGATTGCGCAGGCGGCGACGCTCGCCGGGCGCATTCCGGTAATCCATTTTTTCGATGGCTTCCGCACCTCGCACGAGGTGGCGAAGATCGCCGCCGTGGAGCAGGACACGTTGCGTGCCATGCTTGATCCTGGCCTGATCGCAGCACACCGCGCACGCGCACTGTCGCCGGAGCATCCCGTGCTGCGCGGCACCTCGCAGAACCCGGACGTATTCTTCCAGTCGCGGGAGCGCGCCAATCCTTTCTACGACGCGTTTCCGCAGATCGTGCAGGACGCCATGGACCATTTTGGCGAACTCACCGGCCGGCATTACACGCTGTTCGACTACGTCGGGGCAGCGGACGCCGAGCGTGTCATCGTGCTGATGGGTTCAGGCGCCGAGACTGTGCACGAGACGGTCGAGCATCTCAATGCCCGTGGCGAAAAAGTGGGCGTGCTGAAGGTGCGGTTGTACCGGCCATTCTCCAGCGTAGCCTTGCTGGCGGCCTTGCCTTCCGAGGTAAAGGTCATCGCCGTGCTTGATCGCTGCAAGGAGCCGGGTGCCGACGGCGAGCCGCTCTACAAGGACGTGGTGACTGCGCTGGCGCAGGCTGCGGCGGACGCGAAGCGCACAATGCCCCGGGTAATCGGCGGCCGCTACGGCCTCGCCAGCAAGGAATTCACCCCCGGCATGGTGAAGGCGGTATTCGACGAACTGGAACACCCCGCGCCCAAACGCCAGTTCACGATCGGCATTCACGACGACCTTACCCTGCTGTCGCTACCGTGGGACGAGGACTTTCGCACCGACGCGTCGCGGCAGCTGCAGCATGCCGTGTTCTGGGGGCTGGGCGCCGACGGCACGGTGTCGGCCAACAAGAACTCGATCAAGATCCTCGGCGAGGCCACCGACCTGCAGGCGCAGGGCTACTTTGTCTACGACTCGAAGAAGTCGGGCGCAGTGACCGTATCGCACCTGCGCTTCGGCCCCGCAGCGATCCATTCCACGTATCTGGTCGAGCCGGGCATGGCCGGTTTCGTCGCCTGCCACCAGCCGGTGTTCGTCGAGCGCTACGACCTGCTGGCGCATGCCGCACCCGACGGCGTTTTCCTGCTCAATACGCCGGCACTGCCAGGTCAGGTGTGGGGCACGCTGCCCGCGACCCTGCGTGCGCAGATTCGCGACAAGCGGCTACAACTGTGGGTGATCGACGCCTACGCCGTGGCCGCCGAAGCCGGCATGGGGCGGCGCATCAACACCATCATGCAGACCTGCTTCTTCGCCATTTCCGGCATCCTGCCGAAGGACGAGGCCGTTGCCGCGATCAAGCAGGCGGTCGACAAGACCTACGGCAAGAAGAGCACACGTCTGGTGGAGCTGAATTACCGCGCCATCGACATGACGCTGGCGCGGCTGCATCGCGTCGCGATTCCCGTCGAGCCGGACCATGCGGAATCGAAATCCATGCCTACCGTGACGACGCCCATCCCCGACTTCGTGCGCAACCTCACCCTGCCGATCTACCAGGGCCACGGCGACCGCCTGCCGGTGTCGCTATTGCCTGCCGACGGCACCTATCCGCTAGGTACCGCGCAATACGAAAAGCGCAACATCGCGCTGGAAATCCCGGTGTGGGAGGCCGATCTCTGCACCCAGTGCGGCAAGTGCGTATTCGTCTGCCCGCACAGCGCGATCCGCGCGCGCGCCTTCCGCGCCGAAGACGCAGTTAGTGCCCCACCCACCTTCAAGCACGTGCCAGCAAAGAGCAAGGAGTTCCCCGCCGGCACCCATGTCAGCTACCAGGTGGCGCCGGAGGACTGCACCGGTTGCGGCGACTGCGTCGAAGCCTGCCCGATCCACGACAAGTCCAACGTCAGCCGGCGCGCGGTGAACATGGCGCCGGTTGAGCCATTGCGCGATCCCGAGCGCGACAACCTCGCCTTCTTCCTGCGTTTGCCCGAGTTCGACCGCGGTGCGCTCAAACACGGCACCCTCCCGGGCGCCATGCTGCTCGACCCGCTGTTCGAGTTTTCCGGCGCCTGCGCCGGCTGTGGCGAGACGCCCTACATCCGGCTCGCGACGCAACTCTTCGGTGATCGCATGCTGGTCGCCAACGCCACCGGCTGCTCGTCGATCTATGGCGGCAATCTGCCGAGCACGCCCTACACGGTGAACGGCGCCGGGCGTGGCCCGGCGTGGAGCAACTCGCTGTTCGAGGACAACGCCGAATTCGGCCTCGGCATGCGCCTCGCCGCCGACCAGCTGATGGCGTACGCGCAGCAGCTGGTGAAGGAAATGGCCATGGAAATCGGCGGCGACCTCGCCGACGCGCTGGTCGGTGCCGCGCAGCGCGAGGAAGCCGGCATCGTCGAACAGCGCGGCCGTGTCGCACTGCTGCTCGACAAGTTGTCAGTCTCGACTCACCCCCGCGCGAAGGAACTCGCCAGCGTCGCCGAATGGCTGATACGCCGTTCGGTGTGGATCATCGGCGGCGACGGCTGGGCCTACGACATCGGCTACGGCGGCCTCGACCATGTGCTGGCGCTGCCGTACGACGTCAACATCCTGGTGCTCGACACCGAGGTGTACTCCAACACCGGCGGCCAGACATCGAAGGCGACGCCTATCGGCGCCGTCGCCAAATTTTCTGCCGGCGGCAAGTCCACGGCCAAGAAGGACCTCGCCAAGCTGGCTTCCGACTACGGCCATGTGTACGTGGCGACTGCGGCCTACGGCGCCAAGGACGTGCAGACCCTGCGCGTGTTCCACGAGGCCGAGTCGTATGCCGGCCCTTCGCTGATCGTCGCCTACAGTCCCTGCATCGCGCACGGCTACGACCTGCTTTACAACCAGCGCCAGCAGGAGCTCGCGGTGAAGAGCGGGCACTGGCCACTGTTTCGCTTCGACCCACGCCTGGCGGAAACGGGCGGCAACCCATTCAAGCTCGATTCCGCCGCGCCCAGCCAGCCGATCAAGGCCTTCATGGAATCGGAAACCCGCTTCGCCATGCTGCAGCGCAGCCACCCCGAGGCGGCGCTGCATTTCCTCGAACAGGCGCAGCAGGAAGCCGAGCGGCGCTTCAAGAGCTATCAGGCCCTGGCGCAGGGGCCCACCGACGCATCCAAACCCGGAGCCTGACATGATCGACCTCTCCACCGACTATCTCGGCCTCAGGCTCAAGAATCCGCTGGTGCCCTCGGCCTCGCCGCTGTCGCGCAATCTCGACACCGCACTACGTCTGGAGGATGCGGGCGCCGCGGCGCTGGTGATGTATTCGCTGTTCGAGGAGGAACTGCAGGCGGAAGACGCGATGCTCGACCGCTTCCTGCTGCACGCCGAGCTCGGCCACGGCGAAGCCGACAGCTTCCTGCCCGGCCATGGCGAATTCCACGGCGGTCTCGAGCGCTATCTGTCGCATCTGCACCAGCTTAAGCGGCGGCTGGAAATTCCGGTGGTGGCGAGCCTCAACGGCGTGTCGCCGTCGGGCTGGGTGGAACTCGGGCGCGCGCTCGAGCAGGCCGGCGCCGACGCGCTCGAGCTCAACGTCTATCACGTCGCCGCCGACATGCACGCCACCGGTGGCGCGGTGGAGGCGCGCTACATCGAATTGCTTGCCGATCTGCGCCGCGTGGTGAGCCTGCCCGTCGTCATGAAACTGTCACCGTTCTTTTCCTCGCTGCCGCACTTCGTGCAGCAGATCGAGCAGGCCGGCGCGCAGGGGGTGGCGCTGTTCAATCGCTTCTACCAGCCCGACATCGACCTCGACGAGATGCGCATGACGGATCAGCTGCATCTGTCCTCGGCCGAAGAAGCGCTGCTGCGCATCCGCTGGATCGCCATCCTGCACGGCCGCACCCGCCTGACGCTCGCCGCCACCGGCGGCGTCCACAGCGAGAGCGAGGCGCTGAAACTGCTGCTGGCCGGCGCCGACGTCGTGCACCTTGCTTCGTGCCTGCTGCAGCATGGGCCCGACAAGCTCACCGAAATCCTCGCGGGGATGCAGAACTGGATGGAGGAAAAGGAATACGAATCGGTCGCCCAGCTGAAGGGCAGCATGAGCCAGAAGAACCTGCCCGACCCCTCGCTCGTCGCACGCGCCAGCTATCTGCGTGTACTCGACAGCTTCTCGCCGCGCCACGGGGTGTGGGCATGAGGCCTGTTCGCCTCAGCGGATTCCCGGCGCGGGATGCGCCGGGGGCAACTAGCGCCTGAATACGGCAGCGTGGCGGCGGCGCACACGCTGCCTGGGTGCGCCAGAGGATGGCACGTCCTCCAGGGCTTCGTCATCGCTCCAGAAGCGTTCCATCGCGATGTAGGTGTAGGAAGCCGACCAGCCGATCAGCAGCAAGCCATTGAGGGCTTCCGCGCCGGCGAGCATGCGCAGGTCGCCGCTCGGAATGACATCCCCGTAGCCGAGGGAGGTAAAGGTTTCCGCGGAGAAGTACATGACCACGCTCATGCTGAAGCGGTGGGCGTCGCCCAGCGATCCCAGGCCCATGTAGCGGGCCAGAACATAAATCGTCAGCGCATAGAGGATGATCTCGGCCGCGTGGGCGAAGAACGCGCCGACGATGACCACAATGAGCTTGGTGCGGGGGGGGACGGCGATTGCCGGAAGGCTGACGGTCAGCGCCCGCAGGACTTCGTAGTGAATGAGGGTGGTGAAGACAAGCAGTGCGATGCAGAACGTGGCAACTATGATCATCGTTTGATTCCCGGACGCCGCCTGACACCGGCGGCCCAACGGAAATCAGACAACAGGGGATGCTGGAAATTCAGTCGCCTGGTCACGAATCATGCTTCCGCTGAACGATCGAATCCGTGGAACCTCATTCTGGCTTGAGGAGCAGGCCGGCTCATGCCGGATCCCTGGTCCTGCGTCTATCGGCCCTCGCCGCGCCCTCCCGGCGCCACCCGATGCTCCACTGCAAACACCGCGGCTTCCACCCGCGACGACAGGTTCAGCTTGGCGAGGATGTGGCGCACATGCAACTTGACGGTGTCGTGGCTGATGTCGAGGGTGCGCGCGATGGCCTTGTTGCTTTCGCCGCGCGACAGGTGGGAGAGGATTTCGCGTTCGCGTGGGGTCAGCGCGTCGAGCAGGGAACCGGCATCCTGGCCTTTCTGGTCGTACAGCTTGACGAGCTTGGCGGTCATCGCGGGGGCGACGACGGTCTCGCCGCGCTGGGCGCGCAGGATGGCGTCGACCACCTCGTCGGGTTCCATGCTCTTCAGCAGGTAGCCGTTGGCGCCGGCGCGCAGGGCGCGGGCGAGATCGTCCTCGGTTTCCGACAGGGTCAGGATGAGGATGGGCAGGGCGAAACCATCGGCACGCAGCTGCTGCATCAGGGTGATGCCGTCGGTGCCGGGCATGTTGAGGTCGAGGATGAGCACGTCGGGACGGTGCGCCTTCAGCAGCATGGCGACGTCGTCCGGGTTGCCGGTGAAGGCGGTGACTTCGATGCTGCCGCTCTGTTCGAGCAGCTCGGCCAGGCCTTTGCGGAACAGGGTGTGATCGTCGACGAGGATGATGCGGGTGAGGCTCATGCGGCGGGCTCGCTGTGTTGGTGGGACGCGGCGCGTTGCGGGAAGACGAGGCGGATGACGGTGCCGCCGGCCGGCCGGGACTCCACGCTGAGCTTGCCGTCCAGCTTGGCGGCGCGCTCGCGCATGATGGTCAGGCCGAAGCTCTTGCCCATGGTGGACGATTCGTCGTTCTTCTTCTGCACGCCGACACCGTCGTCGGCGACGTTGACGATGTACTGGCCGTCCTCGAGGTCGAAGGTGATGACGACATGGCGTGCGCGGGCGTGCTTGGCGATGTTGTAGAGCGATTCCTGGATGATGTGGAAGACCTGGATTTCCTCGTCGGGCGACAACGAGACGTCCTGCACCAGATTGAGGAAGTCGACGTCGGCATTGGCCTTCTTGCGGAAGCTCTTGGCCATTTCCTGGATCGCCGGTACCAGGCCGCGCGGGTTGATGCGGTCGCGGTACTGGGTGATGAGGTCGCGCAGGTCGGCGTAGGCGAGGTCGACCGCTTCCTCGACGTCGCCGAGGTAGCGGTTGGCCTTGGGGTAGTCCTCGTGGCGCATCGCGTCGCTCAATACGGTCAGCCGCATCTTGGCGTAGGCCAGCGTCTGCGCCAGCGAGTCGTGGATCTGGTTGGCCAGCATCTGACGCTCGTTCATCAGCGAGATGCGCATGTTCTCGCGCGTCAGCCGCGCGTTTTCCAGCGCGATGCCGAGGTGCTCGCTGATCGAGCGGAACAGCAGGCGCACGTCTTCGGGGACGACGTGGCCTTCTTCCAGAAACAGGTTGTAGACGCCCATGACCTGGTTCTTGTGCATCAGCGGCACCGCCACCACGGTGTTGCAGGTGCCGCTGAAATAGGGATCGTTGGCCTGGCGCTTGCAGAAGGCGACGTTGTTCCAGCTGCTCACCGTCACCTCGCGCGCCGCCTTGCCGCACACGCCACAATCGACGCTGACGATGTTTTCGTGCTCGATCAGTTCGGGCGGCAGGCCCACCGAACCGATCAGCCGCAGATGGGTGCGGTCGTCGGTGATCACGCGCACCGCACCCGCCTGCGCACCGGCCAGCCGGATCATGGTCGACAGGAAGCGTCCCAGCAGCTGTTCGACGTTGGAATCGGTGGACAGGCTGGTGGTGATTTCAGACAGCACCCGCAGCGCCGGAATGCTGACATTGCCGGAGTCGGTGGGGGTGTGCTGGATCAGGGGGTGAATGTTGTCTTTCATGGTGCGATCAGAAGACGTAGCTTTTCAGCATATCCCATTTATGCCTGATCCCAAGCCAAGGGGCGTGAATCGAAAATGGCGGAACAGGACAAATGAGGGGATTCCTTCACGGCACCAGGCGATGAGGCGGTACGCCTGGCCGGGGCAGCGCGAACAGACTGCTATTTTAACGCCTAAGCTGGGATGGCCAGAATCCCCGGATCACAGCAGTTCCCCCTTCATGATCGGGATCACGTGCCCCCCCACGCTCACCTCGCGCGATCCGGCGACCGATTGGGCGCGCAGCATGACCAGGGAAGGCCGATTCATCGCGTGCCCCTGCTCGATCCGCAGGGACAGGCTGGGCTCGGGAAAGACGCGATGCGCCAGGAGATAGGCGCCGAGGAATGCCGCGCCATTGCCCGTGGCCGGATCCTCGCGCACGCCGTGCGCTTCGAAAAAGAACCTGACGCACAGGTCGTTCTGGGGACGGTAAGTCTGCCGGCTAAAAAGATAAACCAGTGGCGGGAAGCCTTGCGCGGCCAGGGGTGCGAAAACGTCGAGATCCAGTTTGCAGCGGCGCAGCGCGTCGAGGCTGCGCAGCGGCACGATCATGGCCGAGATGCCGGCGGTCATCTGCTGGACAGGACTCCCGGTCTCAATGTCCTCCGGTGATATCCCCAGCGCTGCGGCGACAGGTTCACGCGCGCACGTCGCCCCGAGCGTCACGGGCGGTGCCTGGAACCACGCGGTTTCGGAGCCTTCGGCGGCACCCTCGAAGGTGACGGGGACCGGCCCCACCGCAAGATTCAGCCGTAGCGGACCGGGCGTGTCGCGCGCAAGGTGCTGCCGGATGACCCATGCCGTACCCAGGATCGGGTGCCCGGCAAAGGCGATTTCACGCGCCGGCGTGAAAATCCGTACTCGGTGGCCGCCATCTGCTTCCGGAACGCTGCTGACGAAAGTCGTTTCCGAGAAATTCATCTCCGCCGCGATCTGCTGCATGGTTTCGCTGGGGAGATCGTCCGCGCCGGTTACGACGGCCAGTTGGTTTCCGGAGTAGGGCTGCTCCGCAAAAACATCCACGATGTGAAAAGGGTGCGTCATGGTCTCGCCTGTCCCGCGACTGTTCAACTGGGCAGTATAAAGTTTCCTTGAGTGCAGCGTGTCCGGCGGACGGTCGGAGCCGGAATCAAAAGCGCAGGGCCAGTCCGGTCAGCCACGCCTGATCGGGGGCGGGCTGGGTCAGGCCTTTGCGATATCCGAGGTCGATGTCCAGATCGGGGGTCACGGAATAGACAAGCCCCAGCACCATGGAGCCTACGCCGGGATGACCCGAGCGCTCGCTATTGCTTTCCAGACTGGCATCGCTGACAAGGCGTACCGATCCGCTGAGCTTGTATTCCATTGCAACCGAAGCATGGGAAACGTGGTCTCGTTCATCCGGGGCATGGTGGGGATTGTGGGTATAGCCGAGGTGCAGATGAAAGGCCCAGGGGTCGCGGGCGTATGTCATCACGGCGAACAGGCTGGGGGTGACGTGTCCCGCACCCAGGCCCTTGTCTTCATTTCCGGTCGGCAATCCCAGTCCCGGGCGCAATGCGAAGCTCAGCGCATTCTCGTCGTAGAAGCGCCATTTGGCCGCGATCTCCATGTCCGCAAACCCTTTTGCCGTGGAGCCTGCGGCATCCAGCCGTTCGGTCAGGCGTTCATACGGCAGGGCGGCGATTACATCGAGATTCTCGGCGAGGCCGACAGACAAGACGGCATTGATGCGCCGGGCTCGGGTATCGGAAGCGGCATCCTTCGCGTGGCTCAGGTCGTGCGTCAATTCCAGCTGGACGTGCTCGGTCCCTTGCGTGCCCGTGTCTTCCGTGAGCAGGGGGTGCGCTGCCAGGGCGGTTTCCGTCCAGTGAGCAAAAAGAAGGAGGGCAAAAAGCCCGGGTTTCATCAGGCCCTCTGTTGCTGCCATGAGGCGCCTCCTGGCTGGATGGCATTCAAATTGGGCCCGCATCAGCTACCCGTGGCCGACAAGGTTTCGTCCAGCAATTCGATCCAGTGGCTGACCGGTACGGGCGAAACTTCGGACAGGTGGGTCAGGCAGCCGATATTTGCCGTCGCAATGGTCTCCGGACGGCTTGCCAGCAGCGCTTCCAGCTTGCGCGTACGCAATGATTCCGAAAGCTTCCGTTGCAGGAGCGAATACGCGCCTGCCGAGCCGCAGCACATGAAGGGATAGGTGACGGGAACCAGCTTGAATCCGACGCGCTTCAGCAGTTTTTCGACCACCCCGTTCAGTTTTTCGCCGTGCTGCAAGCTGCAGGACGACTGGAAGGCGATGCGGCGCTGTCGCTGCGGCGCCGGCAAATCATGAAGCGGGTCATCCTTCCATTCCTCGGCGACGATCTCCGCGATGTCGCGGATCAGTTCCGCGACGCGTTTCGCCTTGTCGCGATAGCGGGGATCGTCGTGCAGCAGCTGGCCGTAATCGCGGAAGTGCATGCCACAGCCGCTGGCGGTGAGGACGATAGCCTCGGCGCCGGCTTCGATGTGCGGCCACAAGGCATCAATGTTCCTGCGCATGAAGGCGCGCGCCTCGTCCGGCTCGGCCATGTGATGGCTGAGGGCGCCGCAGCAGCCGTCGCTGGCAGGAATCAGCCGAATCCCGAAGCGATCCAGCACGCGTGCAGCCGCGGCATTGATGTCCGGTGCCAGGCCCGGTTGCACGCATCCCTGCCAGATCAGCATGTTCCGGGCATGCGCGCGGTCGGGCCAGGCGCCCGCCTTGCGGCGCTCCGGAATCCTGGCGCGCAGATCGTCCGGCAGGAAGCGGCGCAGGGCTTGCCCCGTGCGCAGCAAGGCGGTGAACCGGGTGCGGTAGGGAACCACGGCACGCAGCGCCCGGCGTGCCAGTTTCTCCTTCAGGGGGCGAGGTGCTTCCTTCTCGGCCAGTTCCCGCCCGATATCGAGCAGGCGTCCGTAGCGCACGCCCTGTGGGCAGCTGGTTTCGCAGGATCGGCAGCCCAGGCAGCGATCCAGATGCAGCTGCACGTTGGCGCCGAGCGTCCTTCCTTCGAGGGTGTCCAGGGAATAGGCCGGGGGCAGGAAAGAGGCGCTCGGCGCCATGCCTTCGAGCATTTGCTTGATCAGATAGATGCGTCCGCGCGGCCCATCCCATTCGTCGTCGAGCAGGCGGAAGGTGGGACACGTGAATGTGCATTGGCCGCATTGAACGCAGGGAAGCAGGAGTGCTTCGGCTTCACGGCCCTGATCGGTATTGCGGTAGGTTTCGGTCAGCTCGATTTTCATTTCAGCCCTCCCAATGGACACACCTGGAATTTTATTGGCGTGCCGGATTGAAGATTGTTCTCGATGTTCGGGTGCCGGTACATGAAGGACCATGCCGCAAACGCGCTGTATATAAGGTGCACTTTTTTTCAGATCAAGGCGAGCGTTGTGACGTTCCAGGAGCCGATTCGGCTGGTCGTCTTTGTATCAAACTATGGATCAGGCAAAAGGGGTTGTCCAAGACCTTATTCCGATTGCAACCATAGGAATAGATTATGGATTTCGAAAATCCTGCTCCAACGGCTGATCCGCTGCAGGGTGCGATCGTGGCGACGTTGTTTATGCGTTAGCACATGGTCCGGGTTGGCGTGTGCCGGAAACCTGGAAGGGTTCATTGAAATCCTGCGTGAAGCCTGCTAGGATTTGTACCGAACGGTACAAATCCTGGAGAGACGATCATGACCGCACGCCCCCCGCTGCCGCCTTTTACCCTGGAAACCGCAGTGCAGAAAGTCCGCATGGCCGAGAACGCCTGGAACACGCGCGACCCGGAAAAGGTTTCGCTGGCCTATACTGAGGACAGCCGCTGGCGCAACCGTGCCGAGTTTTTGCAGGGGCGCGAAGCCATCGTGGCGTTTCTCAAACGCAAGTGGGTGCGCGAGCTGGACTATCTCCTGGTCAAGGAACTGTGGGGCTTTCGCGAGAATCGCATGGCGGTCAGGTTCCAATACGAATGGCATGACGATTCCGGAAACTGGTTTCGCTCGCACGGCAACGAGCTGTGGGAATTCGACGAACATGGCCTGATGCGCCGGCGCGAGGCCAGCATCAACGACGCGCCCATTCTTGCATCCGAGCGGAAGTTCCTTTGGGGGCAGGGCCCGCGGCCCGAAGGCCATCCCGGCCTGACGGAGATGGGCCTCTAGTCCGTGGTGCGCAGGATCGCCGAGCGCGGCGACGTGATCCCGGCCCTGGCGGAGACTTTCCGGGAGCACGGCTTTGCGGGTGCAAGCCTGTCGGAGATCACCAAAAGAACCGGACTGGGCAAGGGCAGCCTGTATCACTTCTTTCCCAACGGCAAGGAGGAGATGGCCCAGGCGGTACTGGACGATGTGGCGGGCTGGTTCGAGGCGAACGTCTTCATGCCGCTGCGCGAAAACGAGGATCCGGCTGCCGGAATTGACCATATGTTCAAGGCCGTCGTCCGCTTTTTCCACTCCGGCAGGCGGGTCTGCCTGGTGGGCACCTTCGCCCTTGACGATACGCGGGATCGCTTCGCATCGGAGATCCGGTCCTACTTCGCCGCCTGGACCCGGGTGCTCGCCGCTGCTCTGAAACGCAGGGGGTTCGATACCAGGGCCGCACGCGAGACGGCCGAAGATGTCGTCGCGGGCATTCAGGGGGCGCTGGTACTGGCCAGAGCCCACGGTGACTCCGCCCTATTCATGCGTGCCATGAAGCGCTTGCATCAAAGGACGATGGGCGTTCACCGCGATCGAGCCTGAACTGGGTGGAGGCTGCCGGCCTCAAATACCCGACCTGGTGCGCGTTTCCGTGCGGCCATTCTCTGGCGTGCCGGAACGATCGCTGTACCATACGTGCAGGCATTGCCGCGGCCTTCTGGCGGACCGCGGTGCGTCACACCATCACTTTACCGGGCGGTTTCAGGTCTGTGCCCTTGTCGCCGATGGACTGGGCACGATGTGCTTTCGGATGACCGATATCGGTATCGGGCACGAGCAGGGATACCTCATCAGAATCGGCGAATGCGAGTCCTGGCGAGATTTCGGGCGCGGACTCAGGGGGGGGCCTGCCTGTCTGTTCTGGCACCAGAGCGCCGCCAGCACGCCAAAGGCCGAGCAGGCCGGACTCTTGTAGCCATCTTTGCGGCAAATCAGGGTAATCGTATGGTGGGGCATTTCGGGTTTCAGCATCACCGGGTAGAGCCCATACTGCGGACTGGCGATCGTGTTGGGAAGTATCGTGGCAAGCCGGCCGAGGCGGGCGACTTCCACGATCACGCTCAACGAGTTGGTCTCCATCACGATGTGGGGCGTGATGGCATGCTCAAGGCAGTAAAGATCGAAGTGCCGGCGCAGCGCGAAATCCGTATTCAG
The DNA here is from genome assembly GCA_021836225.1 of Pseudomonadota bacterium. The sequence continues at coordinate 172,156 of JAKBJA010000117.1, forward strand.
CAATATCAGCGATTCCTGCTCCAGAGCGCGCACGCTCAGCGGCTCGCTCTGCCCGGCACGGGAGTGGGTCTTGCCGACGGCGAGATTGAGCCTTTCGGTAAACAGAATGTTGGTGTTGATTTCGTGGGATCGCGCCTCGGTCGAGAGCACGTTGGAAAAGGATATGCCCATGTCGAGGCGTCCTTCAGCCACGCCCGTCTCGACGGAATCCTGGGGCATTTCCTGCGTGCTGACCGTGATGCCTGGATAGCGGGAATTGAAGTGTTCCAGCAAGGGACTGACAAGATGATCGGTGATGGGGGTCATCCCCAGACGGAGCGAGCCGCGGCTCAAATCCTGCAGTTCATGAATGGCCCGCGTTCCCTCCTCGAGTTCCCGCAGGGCACGACGGGCATAGTGCAAATAGACTTCGCCGGCAGCGGTCAGTCGCACGGCTCGCCCTGAGCGATCCAGCAACTGCACGCCGAGCAGGTCCTCCAGCTGTTTGATTTGCTGCGACAGCGTCGGTTGCGAAACGAACAACAGTTCTGCCGCACGCGTGAAGCTTTGCACGTCGGCAACGGCGATCAGGTAGCGGATCGAGCGCGGAAAGACGATGTGACGTTCCATAGCTAATCCTTATAACACTCATCGGAATTAAGTCTTGGAAAACTATAGCCGCATGGTCCATTGTTGTGAACAACGATTTGTTTCGGCGTTCAAGCGATGTGCACAGTAGTACTGATGTGTCATTCGCTGTCGCCGAGCCGATCCGGACCCATTTGCATGTTTTGAAGTGTATCCGGGCCGGGCATCGCATGTCGTGGGCAGGCGGTCGAGTCGTTCGAGTGTCTGCCTGGTTCTTAGTCGTTGCCGGGCCGGCAACACGATTCATGGCGAGTGAACATCAGGAGGAAACATCATGCATATTGAACCCGGTATTGTTGAAGGCACCAAGATCGTACTGAGCTACGCCACAGCGGTGGGGGTGTTCGGTTATACGGCCAAGCTGGCAATGAATGCGATCAGGCAGGATGGCGCCATTCCGCTCGCACTTCGCAGTCTGATCGCGGCCTCCCTCGTATTCTGTTTCTTCGAGGTGTTTCCGCACTATCCCATCGGCGTTTCCGAAGTTCATCTGATTCTGGGGTCGACGCTCTTTCTCATGTTTGGCGCCGCGCCAGCGGCCATTGGTCTGGCGGTTGGATTGCTGACGCAAGGGCTCTTCTTCACCCCATGGGACTTGCCTCAGTACGGCATGAATGTCACGACGCTGCTGGTGCCCCTGTTTGCGCTCAGTGCCATGGCGCGCCGCTACATCCCGGCGAACACGGCATACAAGGATGTCAAATACAGCCAGTGCCTGGCGCTGTCGACCGCTTACCAGGGCGGCGTGGTGGCCTGGGTTGCCTTCTGGGCGATCTACGGTCAGGGCGTGGGTGTGGCCAATCTGGCGCAAATCGGGACGTTTGGCGTCGCCTACATGACGGTTGTCCTGGTCGAGCCGCTGCTGGACCTGGCCATTCTCGCCGCCGTGAAGGGAATGCATCAGCTTCGGGACAGCACGGTATTCCAGCAACGCTTCTATCGGGCGGCGGTCCGCGTGGAAAGCTGAGCGTTCGGGCAGCCAGCTGCCGGGAGGCTTTCAGTCAGATGGAAATGGCTTCCCGGCGTGCATGCCTCTTCACATAGCCGTCCTCGACCCGGGTAGGTATCTGTCCAATGGCCCAGCGCGCCAAGTCAACCCGCAAGGAGCAGTGCGAATGAACAAAGCAGAAATGAAGGAAGCCATTCTCGAGGCCAAATTCGAGAAAGACCTGACATGGAGCGAACTCGCCAAGGCCGCGGGCATGTCGGCCGAATACACCTGCTCGGCCTGCCTGGGCATGAACCATCTGGAGAAGCCGCAGGCCGATGCGGTCGCGGGCGTGCTGGGTCTTGACGCTCGGGTTTCCACGGCACTGCAGCGCTTCCCGCACAAGACCTGGGAACGCCCCGTCCCGACCGACCCAGTGATCTACCGCTGGTATGAAATGCTGAACGTGTACGGCGAGACCATCAAGGAACTGATACACGAGAAATTCGGCGACGGCATCATGAGTGCGATCGACTTCACCATGAACATCGACAGGCAGGCAGATACGAAAGGCGATCGCGTACTGGTCACGATCAGCGGCAAGTTCCTGCCTTACAAGTCATGGTAATGCGCCCGATGCGCCTGCCAATCCTGGCGGCTGGGGCACGGACGGCCCCCTGAGTGAAGGGGGCGCGGCATGCCCCAAGGGATGTTCGCCAGTCCAATTCATGCGGCATGTGTTTCCGGCGTGCCGCAGGAACCGATGGCCGCCACGCAAGGACGTGGCGACTGCCATCGGGTACGAACTAGGGCTCCTCAATCCGGCACTCTCCTCCTGGGCCGGATGCACTAGGGTCACCGCCTCTACCCGGGGCGGTTTTTTTCAGTATGTCGCCGCCCGACCGGTGGCCCTGCTTGTGCTGAGAACATCCGGCCGGAACCAAGCAAGAGGTAAACATGGCTGCACGCGATCCTCACCGTTTCATCAACGAACTTGATGATGCCGCACTCGAACGTCTTGTCGCCCGGCTCGAAAGCCGCGCCCAGGACGACGCTTTCGCGCGGCTGCTGGACAAGTATTTGACGCATCTGGCCATCCCTCCGGCCGCCCGGGTACTGGAGGTGGGATGCGGCACGGGCGCGGTGCTGCGGTCGCTCGCACGTCGTGGCGACTTCAATGGCCAGGCGGTTGGCGTAGACCAGTGCCGCACTTTTGTCGAAACCGCAAGCAGGTTTGCGCAGGCCGAGCAGGTCGACGACCGGCTCACGTTCAAGGTCGGGGATGCCCACCACCTCGATTTTCCCACGGCTTCATTCGACGTCGTGATCGCCCACACCCTGATCAGTCACGTCACGGCCCCGTTGGCCGTCCTGAGCGAAATGGCGCGTGTTGTACGCCCGGGTGGCTCGGTGGTCATCTTCGATGGGGATTACGCCTCCCTGACCTATGCGTTTGCGGACCACGATTTCGGGAATCGAATGGATGCGGCCCTGGCGAATGCCACATTCAATAACCCGAGGGTCATGCGGGATCTGCCGCGGCTGCTGCCGGAACTCGGATTGAAGCTGGTCGCAGGGTGGGGGGATGCCGTGGTCGAGATCGGGCACGGGAGCTACTTCAAGTCATTCGCGGAAACGTACGTGCCTTACGTCAAGCGGGCGGGCGGGCTGCCGGAGCATTCGGTGGAAATCTGGCTGGATGCGCAACGACAGGCCATGGTGAATGGAACCTTCTTTGCCGCATGCAATTACTACACGTATCTCGCCCGCCGTGTCTGACGCGATTGCCGGCACAAGCCTTGCCCGCATCCAGCTGGCCGGCTTGTTCGCCACCTATAGGCAGACATGGGATCGCGCACGAAAAAGCGGCATGTCGGGTTATAGCCAAGACCTATGGGGATTATCGGAATTAAGTCTTGGAAAACAAAAAAATAATGGTTCATATTGAAGGCCATCAACGACGTGTGGCGCAAACCCTGGCAACAGGCGTCGCGAGCGTTAAGCGGGGGCGCAAGGTCTTTGATGTTTGGGAATCAGCACAAGAACGGCCGGCGTATTCGTAAGGCAAGGCATAGCTGTCGCATTACGGCGAGTCGGACTAGTCCGTCATCCACATAGGAGTCAACGCAATGTCATCGTCTACCAGAGAAGAGGTACTCCGGCACCTCAACACGGTCGGCCAGCTGCAGCCGGCGCTGCACAAGCAGACCCATGCTCCCGCCCCCACTGAAATCGACCATACGCTCTTCAGGGCCTACACGCGGACGCCCCACGATGTCGGCGGCGAGCCGGATGTGCCCATCGTGTATCACGAAAAGGAAGAGGAGGTCTGGGAGCTGAATACCTTCGCGACCTGCGAATGCCTGGCGTGGCGCGGCGTGTGGACGGCGGAAGAGCGTCGTCGCAAGCAGAACGTCGACGTCGGCCAGACGGTATACCTCGGTATGCCCTACTACGGCCGCTGGCTGATGACTGCGGCACGCATCCTGGTCGACAAGCAGTTCTGCACGCTGACCGAGCTGCACAACAAGATTGTCGAACTGAGAGCGCGCGCGAAGTCAGGGCAGGGCCTGGGCGAGTACCTGCCTGCAAAGACCAAGTAAAACACGAGGTGAAAACGCTATGAGCAACAAGCCACATTACGACAGAACCCATCACGCCAAGATGGCCACCGGCATTGGCGACCCGCAGTGCTTCCGGGGCATGGCCGGCAAGGCCAGGTTCAAGGAAGGCGACCGCGTACGCATCAAGGACCTGCCGGATCTGTTCTACACCCGAACCATGACCTATACCCGCGGCGCGGTAGGCACGATCGTCAGGCTGGTGTACGAGAGCCCGGCGGCGGAAGACGAAGCCTTCGGCAACGAGGATCGCTCCGAGTGGTTCTACAGCATCGTGTTTCCGCAGAAAGAACTCTGGCCCGAGTACAGCGACGCCTTCGCCAACGATACCGTCGAGACCGAGATCCCGGAGCGTTATCTTGAGTCGGCCTGAATCGACTCACGGACATTTTTGACAAGAGGAAATACACATGTCGGATCATGATCATGACCATGACCACGGCCACGGCCACAAGCCGGCTCCGATGGTCGATGAAGTCAGCGATTTCGAAATTCTCGAAATGGCTGTCCGCGAACTTGCCATCGAAAAAGGGCTTTTTTCAGCCGAAGACCATCGTGTCTGGAAGGAATACGTGCATACCCTCGGCCCGCTGCCCGCAGCGCGCCTGGTTGCCAAGGCCTGGCTGGATCCCGAGTACAAGAAGCTTTGCATTGAAGATGGCGTCGAGGCCAGCAAGGCGGTTGGCGTGAACTGGGTTACGAGTCCCCCGACCCAGTTCGGCACCCCCAGCGACTACTGCAACCTGCGCGTGCTGGCTGACACCCCCACCCTGAAGCATGTCGTGGTGTGCACCCTGTGCTCGTGCTACCCCCGGCCGATCCTGGGGCAGTCGCCCGAATGGTATCGCACCCCGAACTACCGTCGCCGCCTGGTGCGCTGGCCGCGCCAAGTGCTCACCGAGTTCGGCCTGCAGTTGCCGCCCGAGGTCCAGGTCCGCGTGGCCGACTCCAATCAGAAGACCCGCTACATCGTGATGCCGGTGCGTCCCGAGGGTACGGAGGGCTGGACCGAGGACCAGCTGGCCGAAATCGTGACCCGCGACTGCCTGATCGGCGTCGCCGTGCCGAAACCCGGCATCACCGCGAACGCCAAGCGTCCGGTCATCAAGGCGAACCGGCCGGTGCACCACGACCATTGATCAACATTTGTATTAACCGGTTAGGAGCGAGTCATGGCTACAGTCGAAAACAGCAATCACGCCTTCAAGCGTTGGCAGGGGACGGATGTGACGCCTATTGGCGTGCTTGAGGAAGTCCGCGGCCGCGGGCGGGTTTGGGAGGATCTGGCTGCGCAATACGGCGTCACCAATCCGGATCCCCCCTGGAAAATTGACCTGGAAGCGACCTGCGACATGCTCGCTGCCGACTCCTGCGTCAAGCCGTACGACCAGGTTGAACCGGGCTCTTGTGCGCTGCCTTCGCTCGAGCGCCGGGCCGAGGAGGACGATTTGTCGGAAACGCTTTACGAAGATGTGCCGTTCCCCGAACGGCAGCTCCTGGCACTGGCTCACTCGTTGATCAAGCGTGGCCTGATCGACGAGGCGGAACTGGCCCGTCGTCTGGAGGAAGTTGGAAAACGGCTCAACAGCGCGTGAGGCGGCAGCCCGGCAAGGCGCCGGGCGCGCTGTGGGCAGATGTCCCGGCGAACCAAGCAGAATCCTGCCGTGCGCCCTTGCGGGCCGGGCGATGGAAACAGACAGAGGAATAGGCAGATGGCAATACGCGGAACAGAAATCAAGATCCAGGGCCTGACCCACCGCTACGGTTCGCGCAGCGGCGTCACCTTCAATCGTGTTGACCTGGTGTCGCCGCCCGGCGAGGCGTTGGCCATCATCGGCCGTTCCGGGTGCGGCAAATCCACACTCCTGCATATCCTGGCCGGGATATTGAAGCCTACCGAAGGCAAGGTCCTGCTCAATGGAACGGCAATTTCGGCACCGTCGCCCCGCTGGGTCATGATGTTTCAGGCGCCGCACCTGTTTCCCTGGATGACGGTCTCCCAGAATGTCGGGGTCGGTTTGAGTTTCGGGCGCTGGTCCCGGCAGGAAACCGAGGAGCGCGTGACGGAGGCGATCAAGCTCGTCGAGCTGCAGGATTTTGCCGGGTCCAATGTTCAGGATCTCTCGGGTGGCCAGCAGCAGCGCGTGGCGCTTGCCCGCTCGCTGGTGATGGAGCCGGAACTCCTGCTGCTGGACGAACCCTTCTCCGCGCTCGACGCCTTCACGCGTGCCTCCCTGCAAAAGGATGTGCGTTCCATCGCCAAGCGCAAGGGGTTCAACATCGTCTTTGTGACCCACGACATCGACGAGGCCGTGATCATGGGCGATCGCGCCGTGATCATGGCGGGCTCCCCCGGCAACATCGTTCACGAACTGGATATCGACCTTCCCGACCCGCGCGATCGCCATGACACGGCGGTCCAGGCATTGCGCACGCGTCTGATGGCGACGTTCCAGGAAGCGGCAAATTACAAGAAACCCGTGTCTGCCACCCTGGCGGCAGCCGTCTGATCTGCGCCCCGACAGAATTGCTCAGAGACAAGAAGCGGGGATGAGCACGTACCGGTCGGCACAACCGACCCCACCTTAGGAGACCGAGAATGAAGAAATATCTATACGAAGAGCATGCCCAGCCGCGTCCGCTGGTGCACGTGGATGGATGTTCATGCGGTACGTGCGGCAAGGCCCGGCCGATCGATCCGCGCATGCAGATGATGCCGGACAATCCGGACATCGCCGACGGCATGGAAGACCCCAGTCTGGCGCTCGATTACGATCCTCTTTTCAGTTCAGTGCTCGGCTCTGGCGTCAGCCGGCGCGACATGCTCAAGATGGCAGGTCTCGCCGCCTTGGGTGGTATGGGCGGCATGCTGTCTCCATCGGCTTACGCTGCCGACAAGAAGAAATTCACCAAGCCGTTCGACCCGGTGGTCAAGATCGGCTATATCCCGATCACCGACGCATCCGCACTTCTGGTCGCCCATGAAATGGGCTTCTTCAAGAAGCAGGGCATCCAGTCGGAGCCGCCGACGCTGATTCGCGGCTGGTCGCCGCTGGTCGAAGCGTTCTCGTCCCAGCGCTTCAACCTCACGCACATGCTCATTCCGGTGCCGATCTGGATGCGCTACAACAACAAATTCCCGGTGAAGATCACGGCCTGGAACCATACCAACGGCTCCGGCATGATCGTCCACAAGAGCAGCGGCATCGCCTCGCCCAAGGATTTCGGCGGCAAGCAGTTCGCCGTGCCGTACTGGTACTCGATCCACAACATCATCTCGCAGAAAATCATGCGGCAGGCGGGCATTACGCCTGTGGTTCGCCCGCAAAATGCGAAGCTCGCACCCAACGAGTGCAATTTCCTCGTCCTGAATCCGCCTGACATGCCGCCCGCCCTCGCGGCGCGACAGATCGACGGCTATTGCGTCGCCGAGCCTTTCAATGCGCTCGGCGAACTCAAGGCGGGGGGCCAGATGCTGCGCTTCACCGGCGACGTCTGGAAGGGCCATCCCTGCTGCGTGGTCGTCATGCACGAGGACGATGCCATGGACCCCGCCCGCGCCGCCTGGGCGCAGGGGGTGCACAACGCGATTGTCGAGGCGCAGATTTATCTTTCCAACAACAAGAAGGCGATGGCCCAGATGCTGTCCAAGGACGGCAAGAAATACCTGCCGTTCCCGGCCGAAGTCGTCGAGCGTGCGATGCTGTTCTACAGCCCGGCCGACTATGCGACGCCCCCGGCAATCAAGCATCCGGAATGGGGGCAGAGCCGCATCAATTTCCAGGGCTGGCCGTATCCGAGCGCCACCAAGTATGTCGTGGACGAGCTCAAGCACACGGTGGTCGGCGGCGACCTGGGCTTCCTGAACAACCTCACCGCCGATTTCGTGGCCAGGGACCTCGTCAATTACACCTACGTCAAGAAGGCGCTCAATGCCAACCCGGCATGGAAGCTGGATCCGAGCGTGCCGCAAAAAGGCGATCCCTTTGTCCGTACTGAGGTGATCGAGGTATGAGTCATGCAGTCAATCCCGCCGAAGAGGGCGGGTTCTGCCGTCTGATGAAGCATCCTGCGGTGCAGAGTCTGGGATGGGCCGCGGGCGGGATCGCGATCCTGGCCACGCTCTGGTTGATCGGGGGCTACTTTATCTCCATCAATCCGACGACGAAAACTTTCGTCAAGTTCGGATTGATCCCGACACTCGAGGCGTTCCCGGAGTTGTGGGGGGCAGGCAAGATCCAGAATGCGCTTGCCGCCAGCGGCTTTCGACTGGGTTCGGGGCTTCTGCTCGCCATCGTCATTGGCGTGCCGATCGGCATCCTCATGGGCCGCATCAAGTGGTTCCGCGACTTTACCAACTCGCCGTTCCAGTTCGTGCGGATGATCAGCCCGCTCTCCTGGATGCCGCTGGCGGTGCTGGTGTTCGCGACGTGGAATGGGTCGATCATCTTCCTGATCGCGATCGCGGCGGTCTGGCCGGTGATGTTCGCGACCGCCGCCGGTCTTGCAAAAGTGGACCCCAACTGGTTCAAGGTGGCGCGCAATCTGGGCGCCCGGCCCATGCACATCCTGACCAAGGTGATCATGCCGGCGATCACGTTCGACGTTCTGTCCGGCATACGCCTCGCCCTGGGGGTCGCCTGGATCGTGCTCGTTCCGGCCGAATATCTCGGGGTGACGTCCGGCCTGGGGTATGCCATCGAGGATGCGCGCGAGACGCTTTCGTACAACCACCTTACAGCGATGGTGGTCACGATCGGTATCGTCGGCTATTTCCTTGACAGCATCCTCGTGGCGCTCATCAAACGCTACAGCTGGCATCGGGGGGGCTGATGAGAAAAGCATCGTACGCAATGGCGACACCATGTTCCCTGGGTGCGCCTGGCTGCATGGGGCTGGCCGCTCATCCGGGCAATCACCACAGCGCCCGCAGGAAGTTAGCAGACAGGGATCGCACGTGTTTGAACGAAGGGGCGCACCGCTGTCCGGCGCCCGCTATGCCCGGTTCCCGGGCGGGGGTAAACGAACGATGAGCAGCAACACCGCAACGGTAGGCGGCGGCATGGTCACCGCTGGAGTCAGTGGAAACTGCTTGTCCCGGGCCATCAGGAATACGGCGGACAGGTCGCTGCATTTTTTCGTGGGCCTGGCTGTCCTCTTCGCGCTGTGGGGGCTCGGCATCTACGTCGTTTCGCTCAATCCGTCGACGTCGCAGTTTGCCGATTTCGGCCCCCTCCCGGCGCTCAAGGCCCTGCCGGAGCTGTGGGATAACGGAGTGATTCCCAAGGCGCTGGCGAGTACCGGTTATCGGCTGGGTGCGGGACTTTCCCTCGCCATTGCCATCGGTATCCCGCTCGGCATCCTCATGGGCCGGATCAGATGGTTCCAGCGACTGACCAACGTGCCATTCCAGTTCCTGCGCATGATCAGCCCGCTGTCCTGGGAGCCGATCGCGGTTGTCGTATTCGCGGGCTGGGAGCAGGCGATCATCTTCCTCATCTCGATCGCGTCCGTCTGGCCGGTTGCGTTTGCCACCGCGTCCGGCCTGGCCAAGGTCGATCCCGCCTGGTTCAAGGTGGCGCGCAACCTCGGTGCGAAGCCTTGGCAAATGGTAACGCGGATCATCATGCCGGCGATCACCTTCGACATTTTGACCGGCATCCGACTGGCGCTGGGGGTCGCGTGGATCGTGATCATCCCGGCTGAGTTTCTCGGGGTGACTTCGGGCTTCGGCTTTGCCATCGAGGATGCACGCGAGGGACTGGAGTACGCCCACCTCATGGGGCTGGTGCTGGTTATTGGCGTGGTCGGTTTCGTGCTGGACAGCATCTGCGTGATGCTCATCAGGCGCTTCAGCTGGCACCGGGGGTGATTGGATGAACAGTCGCCAAACACGGCCCTGCGGTTCGAGCCGCACATGAATTCTCACAAAGTAAGGTAGAAGCAAATGTCCCAAAAAATCAACATCATCTGCGTCACGGGTACGCGCGAGAAGCTGCAGATGGCCGCGATGTTCGCGTCGGTTGCGGCAGCGACCGGCGATGAAGTCTCCGTGTTTCTCTCCATGAATGCCCTGTCCTATTTCGTGAAGGGCCACATCGGGGACGCACCGGTCGAGGGCGAAATGGGGGCGCTCATGGCACAGAAAGGCGTCCCGCCTTTCAAGCAATTGTTCCAGCAGGCCGTCGAGCTGGGCGATGCACAACTGCTGCCCTGCTCGATGGCGTTGGACCTGATGAAGATCACGCATGAAGACCTGGATCCCGGACTCGGCCCCGCGACTGGATTGACGCGCTTTCTGAGCGATGCCGAGGGTGGGCAGATGCTGACGTTCTGAGCGGTTCGGCGAATTGAACCCATGTTTTCTGGAGAACTGCAATGAGTGATACCAAGATTGTCGACGCACGCGATACCTTCTGCCCCGGACCGCTGATGGAACTCATCACCCACATGAAGCAGAGCAGTGTGGGGGATACGCTTGAACTGCTGTCGACCGATGAGGGCTCAGGCGCCGATGTGCCGGAGTGGGTCAACAAGGTCGGGCACGAAATCATCAGCAACGAAAAGATCGACGGGGTCTGGCACATCAAGATCCGCAAGGCCAAGTAATGGGGCGCGTGTGGGGTGCAAGTCTGTTTGACCAGGCAGAAGACGCCCTGGCAATTCATTTTGGATAGGAGAATGCAATGAGAATCTTGGTTGTCGGTGGTGGCACAGGCGGGACTATTGTGGCCAACAACCTGGCACGGCGGCTGTCTGCTGAGATTCGTTCCCGCAGGGTCCGGATTACGATGCTTTCGGCGTCCGACAGGCACATGTACCAGCCCGGGCTGCTGTATGTGGCGTTCGGGCAGATGACGCCAGACCAGCTGTATCGCGACCAGGCGAGCCTGCTCGAAGGCGCCATCGATTTCCATGTCGACCCGGTCGTACAATTCCAGCTCGACCAGAACAAGGTCGTCACCCAGAGCGGCAAGGTTTACGAATACGATATCCTCGTGATGGCCACCGGCTCGCGCATCGTGCCCGAACAGATTCCCGGACTGGAGGAGGGCGCGGAGACGTTCTACACCGAGGCCACTGCGGTCAAGCTGTTCAAGCGCCTGCGCGAGATCCAGGAAGGCACCGTTGCCGTCGTCGTCGGGGTGCCGCACAAATGCCCGATCGCCCCGGTCGAACTCATCTTCGGTCTGCACGATTATTTCAAGGCGCGCGGCATCCGCGACAAGATCAAGATCAAGTATCACTATCCGATCGGCCGCATTCACACCATCAAGGAAGTCGCCATCTGGGCCAAGCCCGAATTCGACCGCATGGGCATCGAGTACGAGACGCTGTTCAACGTCAGCGAAGTGGACGTGGAAAACAAGGTGGTGCGCAGCGAAGAAGGTACCGAGACCCAGTACGACCTGCTCATCGCCATCCCCCCGCATCGTGGCATGGAGGTGGTCGAGCAGAACAACATGGGCGAGGGCGGCTGGATTCCGACCGACCGCTTCAAGCTCACCATGAACGGCCACGACAACGTCTTCGTTGTGGGCGACACGACCAATCTGCCTGTCAGCAAGACAGGCTCGGCAGCGCACTTCCAGGCAGAAGTGATCGCCGAAAACATCGCCTCGATGATCAAGATCGGCACCCCGGTCCGCGACTATGACGGCAAGGTCTACTGCTTCATTGAAACAGGCCACGACAGTGCGACCTACGCGATGTTCAACTATCAGAACCCACCCGATCTGAAACCACCGTCGAAACCCATGCACTGGTTCAAGATGTCGTACAACCAGATGTATTGGACGAGCGTACGCGGACTGCTTTGAGAAAGCCAAACCATGACAACACAAACTGAAACGCCTATCCCGGTGATGGCCACCGAAGACCTGCAGCGGCTCGTCGAAGTCGCGCAGCTCGTCACCGCAGCCCGGGATGCCATGTCGGACGAAATCGTCACGCGGCTGTCATGGGCGATGAGTGAGGGCCTGACCCTGCTCGACCGGCTGACGCGCAACGAGGGCCTGATGCACCTGCTCAAGGTGCTCGATCGCCAGGATACGCAGTACCTGCTGATTGCCCTGTCCGACGCGATTCATGCGGCCAGCCAGGAAATCCCGTCGAATCCGCCGGCAACGGGCGGGCTGGGCTGTCTGTTGCGGGTGGTGCGCGATCCCGGAACCCAGGAAGGCTTGCGTCTTCTTTCGGTGGTCGGCAAACACCTGAGTCACGGGATGCGCGAGCAGCACCGGCAAGGCGGGTAGTTCGTCCGGACAGCAGCGCCTGGCATGAAGCGGTCGGCCCCCCTTCCGGAGAAGGCCAGCCTGTACCGCATAACAGCATAACCGGCAAGCGACGCTGACATGGCCCCGGGGGGGGTGAATATCGCCCCGCATGGGGCGGTCAGACAAAGCCGTTTTTCAGGCTGTTCCGATTGGCAGCGCGTTCCCCAGGCATTCCATGCACCACGCGTGCTTGTACCCTTCAGGGTACAAGTCCCGCAAGGCGCAGCACTAACCCGGTGTCATGGCGCCGGGGCTGGGGACGATGAATTGGACGCTGGCGCCGCGGGCGTGATCGGAACCGGCAGCACCACGTTGGGTTCGAGATCCTCCGGGAAACCGCCCTGGGTCGGGGGCTGCTTGACCACCGGGTCGGCCCGGCTGGTGGTGTCGTCGGGCTTTTCCTTCACCGGTACGTGCGGAACAACCGGGACTGGCTTCGGAGCGGGCGCAGTTGCCGTTTCGGGTGCGGGTTTCGGGGGTACAGCCGACTCCGGGTACAGATGGGGCTGCAGTTGCGGCAGCAGGGTTTTAAGCATCTGCGCGGTGAGCGAACTGGTGAAGCCGTACTGGCCGGCCTGTTCGCCTTCCACCACGGCGGTCAGCGTGCCGAAGTAGCGGTCGCCCAAATAGAACACGAAGGTGGCGGAGCGGCTGACCACGCGCGAATCGATCAGTTGGCCGCCCTTGCCATACGTCTCGAAGCGGTGGTCGCCGGTGCCGGTCTTGCCGCCCATGGTGATGGGTTGGCCGGCCGGGTCCTTGAGCGCGCCGGCCAGTCGTCCGGCGGTGCCGCCTTCCACCACCCGTGCCAGCGCGCGCCGCACGGTCTGCGCCACTTCGACGGGAATCAGGCGCTCGCCCTTGGGCGGCTTCAACGACAGACGGGTGTCGTAGGGGGTGTTGGCCGCGAAGTGCATGCCGGTGAGGCTCACCGTCGGCGCCCGCACGCCGTCGTTGACCAGGATGCCCATCAGTTCGGCCAGCGCGGCAGGACGGTCGCCCGAGGCGCCGATGGCGGTGGCATAGGAAGGCGTGATGTTGTCGAACGGGTAGCCCAGTCGTTTCCAGTCGCGCAGCAGGCCCTCGAAGGCCTCGACCTCGAGCAGCGACTGGATGCGGATGTCCTGCGCATTCTTGCGGCTGGTCTTGAACAGCCAGTTGTAGACCTCGCGGCGAACATCGGTGCCCTGATCGTAGAGGGCGCTCAGCGTGGTCTTGGGCGCGGCGCGCAGGGATTTCACCACCCACAGTTCCAGCGGGTGGATCTGCGTCACGTAGCCGCGGTCGGCCAGATTGTAGGCGTCGGGCGCGTGGGTCTTGTAGAGCGATTGGAGGATCTTCGGGCTGAGGCCGGCACTGGCGGGCACGTTGGCGTGCAGCGCGGCGACATAGGCCTCGAACCCCGCCTGCGGTTCCAGATAGCGGTACACCGAGGTGAAGCGGCGCGGGTTCGCGCGCACGCGCGCGTAGAGATCGTCCGCCATCTGTGCAGGCGTCTGGTTCTGGTGATTCTGGTAGAAGCGGTGGATGAACAGGCGGCCTTCCTGGTCGACGAAACGCATCAGGTAGGTCTGGCGCAGCGGATTGTTGGCATCCTCCAGGATGCGCGCCGCCGCGCCTGGTGTGGCGCTGGCATAGTGCCGCACGATGTCGCGCATGATGCGGATGTAGACGAGGTTGACCGAGTTCTTCGTGGCTTCCCATACGTCCATCACGCGGCCATTGTCACTGGCATCGAAATTGACGAAATCGTGCAGCCCGCCCCCGGTGAAGAACATTTCCCGTGCCGCCGAATACTGGCGGCCCATCGCGGCATCGAGCAGGGCATCCCGCTTGATGCCGGGCTGGCTCAGCAGGGTGGCGGCCACCCACTGCGACAGCACGTCGCGTTGCGGCTGGGCCTTCTGCCTGAGCACCTTGGCGTCGAGCGTACGGTAGTCGTCGTACAGATTCGAGATGATCTGCAGATAGGTGACCAGGGTGCGCAGCTTGGCGGTTGAGCCGAGATCCAGCCGCGCCTGGCTGTTGATGTCGAACGGCTGGTTGAGGTTGTCGGCCTGAACGCGCAGCACATTGCCCAGCGGCGTTTTCTCGTACAGGGTGAAACTGTAGATCACCTTGCCGAACGCGTTGTCCGGCTTCAGCAGTCGAAATCCGATCAGGCCCGACGCGGCGGCGGCCTCGGGGTGGGCCAGGCTTTGCAGATAGGTGCTGACGATCTTTTGCGCCGGCTGGTTGATGGTGGTGTTGACCTGCAGGTCCAGGCGGTCGAGGTCGTACAGGCGCGATTCGCCGAGCAGTTGCGCGAGGCGGATGCGCTGGGCGTTGACGGCTTTCTGGTCGACGAAACGCGGGGCAGGCGGATCGACGCGCTGGTTCGTGCTGCGTAGCCTGACCTGTTTGGCGCGGTCGGCGAGTTCGCGCGAAATTACGTGCGCGTTGGCCAGCAGGTCGAGATGGTCGTCGGTCAGCGCATCGAGCGCCTTGCGGTTGGTGGCCAGGTAGTACGACGGGCGACGTTCGGCGATGATCAGCGACAGCACGTGCTTCAGCGCGCTCGCATAGGCCGCTTCGCCGGCGCGCGGGGTTTTTTCAAGGATCCTGTTGAGCTCGGCGAAATCCAGCCCGTACCACGCCCACAGCCCGTCGCCGATGCCGTTGACTTCGCCGAAACGCGGCGCTGCAGCCAGCGGCACGGTGTTCAGATACGCCATCACCGTCTTTTTCCGCATCGGCAGCGTGTTGGGGCCGTCGAGATAGGCGCGCAGGCTGGCGGTCGCCATCTGGCGCAGCTTCTCGCTCATGCTGCTGGTCAGACCCTCGGAGGAATGGCGGTATTTCTCGATCTGCGTCGGCAGGGTGCTGCCGCCGGGCACGTTGCGGTGGGTGTCGATGAGGCTGATGCCTTTTTCCATCAGCGCTTCGGCGAGGCGGTCCCATTCCACTGCCGGGTTGCGGGTGGGGTACTGCTCGGTCAGCAGTTCGCGGTTTTCGATGTAGAGCAGGGAATTGACCAGAACCTTGGGAATCTCGTCAAAGCGGTGGTACACCCGTGTCGGGTGCCGCGCCTGATACAAGGGTTTGCCGTCGCTGTCGAGCAGGCTGAGGCCGGCCTGGTCTTTCTCGTGATACGGCAGGAACAGGCCGAGGTCGCTCGCCCGCGCCATCTGGATGCTGATCTTGGCCTGCTGGTCGACCTGCCAGCCCGCCTTGTCGAGCCGGGTCAGGAAATGCGGCAGCGCGCTGTAGCCGAGCCGCACGTCGTACGGACCCTGACCCGGATAGCGGATGCGGTCGGAGGGCCCCGGCCGGATTTGCCAGGTCATTTTCTGCGCGGCCTTGGCGAGGTATTTCGCCTCCAGTGCCGACGACAGCAACTCGTAGGCGATGAGGCCGATCAGGCTGACGCTCAGCAGCAGGATGCCGAGGCCGATCAGGATGCGACGCGGGACTTTATGCATGGCTTCAGATCCAGTCGCGCGCGGTCAGGAAATCGGTATACAGCGAGGCTTCTGGCGTGCCCGCTTCGGGGTGCCAGTCGTAACGCCACTTCACGATGGGCGGCAGCGACATCAGGATCGACTCGGTGCGCCCGCCCGACTGCAGGCCGAACAGGGTGCCGCGGTCGTAGACCAGGTTGAACTCGACGTAGCGCCCGCGCCGGTAGGCCTGGAAATCGCGTTCGCGCTCGCCGTAGGAGATGTCCTTGCGGCGTTCGAGGAGGGGCAGGTACGCGGCGAGGAAGGCATCGCCCACGCTTTTCGTCATGGCAAAGGCGCGGTCGAAGCCGCCTTCGGAGAAGTCGTCGTAGAAGATGCCGCCGATACCCCGCGGTTCGTTGCGGTGCTTGAGGAAGAAGTAGCGGTCGCACCATTCCTTGAAGCGCGGATGCAGGTCGGCGCCAAACGGGTCGAGCGCCCGCTTGCAGGTGGCGTGGAAGTGCTGCGCGTCATCGGTGAAGCCATAGTAGGGCGTGAGATCCATGCCGCCGCCGAACCACCACACGGGCACTTCGCCATCCTTCAGCGCGACGAAGCAGCGCACGTTCATGTGCACTGTCGGCGCGTAGGGATTGCGCGGGTGCAGCACCAGCGAGACGCCCATCGCCTCCCAGCGTCGGCCTGCGAGCTCGGGGCGGTGCGCGCTGGCCGACGGCGGCAGCTGGCTGCCCGTTACGTGCGAGAAATTCACCCCGCCGCGCTCGAACACGCGGCCTTCCTCGATCAGCCGCGAGATGCCGCCGCCGCCTTCGGGGCGCGTCCAGGCGTCGGTGCGAAAGGGCAGGCCATCGGCCGCTTCGAGCGCGGCGACGATGCACGCCTGCAGATCGAGCAACCAGGTTTTGACTGCGCTGGTATCAAATGGGGTGGTGACGGGGGCGTGGTCAGGCATCAGGGGCGAAGTAGCGTTCCGGTGGCAAGGTCGATCAGGGTGGAGGGGCGTTTTCGTGTGCCGATGCGGCCGGCGATCACGCGCACCTGCGCGCCGAATATTCTGCGGCATTCCGCCGCGGTTTTGGCGGGTTTTTTGCCACTTTTGTTGGCGCTGGTGGAAACCAGCGCCATGCCGAGGCTGCGGCACAGGCGCGCGGCGCCGCGGTGGGCGGTGACGCGCACCGCGATGGTGGGGCGCCCGCCGGTCAGTTCGGGCAGGCAGGTCGCGGAGGCGGGAACAACCCAGGTGACGGGGCCGGGCCAGCTGCGATCAACACGCGTCCGGTCTGCGGCGTTCAAAGGACGGATGAATGGTTTGAGCTGCTTGAAGCGGTCGGCAATCAGCAGCAGGCCCTTGCCTGCGCTGCGGCCCTTCAGCCGGATGAGTCGCTTCAGTGCGCGCGGATTGCGCGGGTCGCAGCCGAGGCCGTAGCAGGATTCGGTCGGGTAGGCGATGACGCCGCCGCGTTTCAGGTAAGCGGCAAGCTGCACCGCAGCCTCACTTTTTCCGGTCAAGCGCGCGCCAGCCGATGTCGCGGCGGTATTGCATGCCGTCGAAGTGGATGCCGGCGATCGCCTCGTAGGCGCGCTTCTGCGCCATGCGCACGCTGTCGCCGAGCGCAGTCACCGCCAGCACGCGGCCGCCGCTCACCACGGTGCGGCCGTCCTGGGCTGCGGTGCCGGCATGGAATACGTGCAGGTCCTCCGCCGCGGCGGGCAGCGCGCCGATGACGGCGCCTTTCTGCGGGGCGTCCGGATAGCCGGCGGCGGCGAGCACCACGCCCAGCGCGGTACGGCGGTCCCATTCGGCTTCCATCTGGTCGAGTCTGCCGTTGACGGCGGCCTCCAACAGGGCGACGAGGTCGGACTTCAGCCGCATCATGATGGGCTGGGTTTCAGGGTCGCCCATGCGGCAGTTGAATTCCAGCACCTTGGGCGCGCCATCCAGGCCGACCATGATGCCGGCGTACAGAAAACCGGTGTAGCGGATGCCGTCGGCGGCCATGCCTTCGACGGTGGGGTGGATCACTTCGCGCATGATGCGCGCGTGCAGCTCGGGGGTGACCACCGGCGCCGGCGAATAGGCACCCATGCCGCCGGTATTGGGTCCCTGGTCGCCGTCCTGCAGGCGCTTGTGGTCCTGGCTGGAGGCGAGCGCCAGCACGTGCTCGCCGTCGACCATGACGATGAAGCTGGCTTCCTCGCCCAAGAGGCATTCCTCGATCACCACGCGGTGGCCAGCGTTGCCCATGCTGTTGCCGGCGAGCATGGCGTCGACGGCGGCATGCGCTTCCTCGGCGGTCGTCGCGACGACCACGCCCTTGCCGGCCGCCAGGCCGTCGGCTTTCACCACGATGGGCGCGCCATGCTGGTCGATATACGCGTGCGCGGCAGCGGCATCGGTAAAGGTGCCGAAGGCGGCGGTGGGGATGCCGTGGCGCGCCATGAACTGCTTGGCGAAATCCTTCGAGCTTTCGAGCTGGGCGGCGGCCTGCGTGGGGCCGAAGATCTTCAGTCCGGCGGCGCGGAAGGCGTCGACAACGCCGGCCGCCAGCGGCGCTTCGGGGCCGACCACGGTGAACGCGATGTCTTCGTCGCGGCGGACAAACTCGAGCAGCGACGGAATCTCCGTCAAGGGCACATTGACGAGACCGTCCTCGGTCGCGGTACCGCCGTTGCCGGGTGCGACAAACACTTGCGAAACGCGGGGAGACTGCGCGAGTTTCCACGCCAGTGCGTGTTCGCGTCCGCCAGAGCCGATGACAAGGATTTTCATGTGAGTGAGTGGTGAGCAGTAAACGGGGAGCGGTGAACGTTCGGAGGTGAGGACGGGCTTTTTCCGCGCACTGCTCACCGCTTGCCGTTCACCCAGTAGTCAATGTCTGAAATGTCGCGTCCCGGTGAACACCATCGCGATGCCGTACTCGTTGGCGGCGGCGATGACTTCGTCGTCGCGCATCGAGCCGCCGGGCTGGATCACGGCCTTGATGCCGGCGGCGGCGGCCTGGTCGATGCCGTCGCGGAAGGGGAAGAAGGCGTCGCTGGCCATCACCGAGCCGGGCACCACGAGGCCGGCGTGCTCGGCCTTGGTGGCAGCAATGCGCGCGGAGTTGACGCGGCTCATCTGGCCGGCGCCGACGCCGACGGTCATGCGGTCCTTCGCGTAGACAATGGCGTTGGACTTGACGAACTTGGCGACGCGCCAGGCGAACAGCAGGTCGTCCATTTCCTTGTCGGTCGGCGCGCGCTGGGTGACGACCTTGAGTTCGGCGTTGAGCAGCACGTCGGCGTCCTGCACCAGCAGGCCGCCGGCGACGCGCTTCATGTCGAGCTGGGCGACGGCACCGGCCCATTGGCCGCATTCGAGCAGGCGCACGTTCTTCTTGGCGGCGACGGCGGCGGAAGCCTCGGGGCTGACCTCGGGGGCGATGATGACTTCAACGAACTGGCGCTCGACGATGGCCTGTGCGGTTTCCCCATCGAGCCGGCCGTTGAAGGCGATGATGCCACCGAAGGCCGATTCGGGATCGGTCTGGTAGGCGCGGTTGTAGGCATCCAGAAGATTCGTACCGTAGGCTACGCCGCACGGATTGGCGTGCTTTACGATGACGCAGGCGGGCGCGGTGTCGAACAGCTTGACGCATTCCAGCGCGGCGTCGGTGTCGGCAATGTTGTTGTACGACAGTTCCTTGCCCTGGATCTGCCGGGCCGTTGCGATGGTGCCGGCAGGCGCATGGGCCTCAACGTAGAAGGCGCCGGCCTGATGCGGGTTTTCGCCGTAGCGGCAGGTCTGCGCGCGGCTGAACTGCAGGGTCAGTTGTTCGCCGAAGGCCTCGCGCTCGCCCTTGTCGTTCAGCGCGGTGAGGTAGTTGCTGATGTGGCCGTCGTACTGCGCGGTGTGGGTGAACGCTTTTTTCGCCAGGTTGAAGCGGGTGGCGTCGGTCAGCGCGCCGGCGTTAGCCTGCATCTCGGCGACCAGCGCGGGGTAGTCGGCCGGGTCGGTGACGATGGCGACATGGCGGTAGTTCTTGGCCGACGAGCGCACCATCGCCGGGCCGCCGATGTCGATGTTCTCGATCGCGTCGTCGAGCGTGTGCGGCTTCGACACCGTGGCGACGAAGGGGTAGAGGTTCACGCACACCAGATCGATGTAGCCCATGCCGTGTGTCGCCATGGTGGCGACGTGCTCGGGCAGGTCGCGTCGCGCGAGGATGCCGCCGTGGACTTTCGGGTGCAGCGTCTTCACCCTGCCGTCGAGCATCTCGGGAAAGCCGGTGTATTCGCTGACGTCGATCACCGCGAGGCCGGCGTCGCGCAGCGCCTTGGCCGTTCCCCCGGTGGACAGCAGCTCGACGCCCGTGTTTGCAAGCGCGCGAGCGAAATCGACGAGGCCGGTCTTATCCGACACGGAGAGCAGGGCACGCTGAATTTTCGGGGTGGCGATGGTCATGATGGGTTTCAGTCGGAAAGGCCATGTTCGCGCATTTTCTTGCGCAGGGTATTGCGGTTGATGCCGAGCATGTCGGCGGCGCGGGTCTGGTTGCCTTCGGCGCGGTCGAGGATGTAGGCCAGCAGGGGTTTTTCCACTGCGCTCACCACCATGTTGTAGATCTCGCTCGGCGTTTCGCCATCAAGATCCTTGAAATAGCGGTTGAGCGACCGCCGCATGCAGGCGGCGATTTCGTTTTCTTCTATCATTTTAAAGTTCCCCTTTATGCTGCGAGCCTGGAGGCCGCTGGCATGTCTTCCGCATTATTGTTGTCGTGGCTGGTCTCATAACGCAGGCGGTTGTCTGCGCGTGCCGCCTGGGCAAAGTATTCGTTCACGACGGCAAGCTGTTCGGCCACCGAGTCGAGCTGGTTCATGGTGTGGCGGAAGGCGCTGCTGCCGACCAGCCCCCGGGTGTACCAGGAAATGTGCTTGCGCGCCACGCGCACGCCGGTGACGTCGCCATAGAAGGCATACAGGTCGTGGATGTGTTCGAGCAGCACGGCGTGGATTTCCGCGACTTCGGGCTGTGGCAGGTGCGCGCCGGTGGCCAGGAAATGCTCGATCTCGCGGAAGATCCACGGGCGGCCCTGCGCAGCGCGGCCGATCATCACCGCGTCGGCACCGGTGTAGTCGAGCACGTAGCGGGCCTTTTCCGGCGTGGTGATGTCGCCGTTGGCGATGACGGGAATGCGGGCCTCTGCCTTCACCGCACGGATGGTGTCGTATTCGGCCTCGCCGGTGTAGCCGCAGGCGCGCGTGCGGCCGTGCATCGCCAGCGCCTGCACGCCGGCGTTCTCGGCGATCTTCAGGATGTTGAGTGCGTTGCGGTGTTCGCGATCCCAGCCGGTGCGGATCTTCAGCGTCACCGGAACTTCGGGTACGGCGGCGACCACGGCGTCGAGGATGCGGCCGACCAGCGCTTCGTCCTGCAGCAGGGCCGAGCCCGCCATCACATTGCACACCTTTTTGGCCGGGCAGCCCATGTTGATGTCGATGATCTGCGCGCCGCGGTCGACGTTGTGGCGCGCGGCCTCGGCCATCATCCCGGGGTCGGCGCCAGCGATCTGCACGCTGATCGGGTCGACCTCGCCTTCGTGGTTGGCGCGCCGCGCCGTCTTGGCCGAGCCATACAGCAGCGAGTTCGACGTCACCATCTCGGACACGGCCATCCCTGCGCCAAGTTTCTTGCAAAGCTGGCGGAAAGGCCGGTCCGTCACCCCGGCCATGGGGGCGACGATCAGGCGGTTCTTGAGAAGGTGGCGGCCGATACGCATAAGGGGTGGCATTTTACCCTTCTCGAGGGTCTCGACCAAGCGTGGAAAAATTACATTTCGGGTTGGAGATAGGCCGCATGAGCGACTACTATCAACAGGGCGACATTTCATCGATAAATGGAGGAAAAAGCATGAGTTTCATGTCTGAATTCAAGGCGTTTGCGGTCAAGGGCAATGCCATGGACCTGGCGGTCGGCGTGATCATCGGCGCCGCTTTCGGCAAGATCGTCGACTCCATCGTCAGCGACCTGATCATGCCGATCGTCGGCGCGCTGTTCGGTGGCTTCGATTTTTCCAACAAGTTCATCGCGCTCAAGGCCGTGCCGGAAGGCGTGGCGATGACGCTGGCTGAGGTGAAAAAGGCCGGCGTCCCGGTGTTTGCCTACGGCAACTTCCTCACCATCCTGCTCAACTTCATCATTCTGGCGTTCATCGTCTTCATTCTGGTCAAGCAGCTCAACCGGCTGAAGAAGGAAGCGCCCGCCGCCCCGCCGCCAACGCCGGAAGACGTCGTGCTGCTGCGCGAAATCCGCGACAGCCTGAAAAAGTAAGGCGGCGCGTACACGTAAAAAGGCAACCCGGCCAAGCCGGGTTGCCTTTTTTTCATGGGGACGCGAACGCCGGGGTCAGTGTGCCGCTTCCCAGTTGCGGCCCGCGCCGACGCCGACGCGCAGCGGCACCTTGAGTGCAGCGACGTTGCACATGTGCGCCGGCAGGTCGGCGCGCACGCGGTCGAGTTCGTGTTCGGGCACTTCGAGGATGAGCTCGTCGTGCACCTGCAGCAGCAGGCGGCTTTCGAGTTTTTCCGCATCGAGCCAGCGTTGCACGGCGATCATCGCCAGCTTGATGAGATCGGCGGCGGTGCCCTGCATCGGCGCGTTGATCGCAGCGCGCTCGGCGCCCTGGCGGCGCTGCGGGTTGCGGGCGTTGATTTCGGGCAGGTACAGCCGGCGGCCGAACACGGTCTCGACGTAGCCCTGGCTGCGCGCCGCCTCGCGCGTGCGCTGCATGTAGTCGGCCACCCCGGGATAGCGCGCGAAGTAGCGGTCGATGTAGGCCTGCGCGGCGGCGCGCTCGAGGTTGAGCTGGCTGGCCAGCCCGAACGCCGACATGCCGTAGATGAGCCCGAAGTTGATGACCTTGGCCATGCGCCGCTGGTCGGCGCTGACGGCGTCGAGCGGCACGCCGAACACTTCGGCGGCGGTCGCGGTGTGGATGTCGCGGTCCTCGGCGAAGGCGGTCAGCAGGCCGGCGTCATCCGAGAGATGCGCCATGATGCGCAGCTCGATCTGTGAATAGTCGGCCGACACCAAGATGTGGCCGGGCGGCGCGATGAAGGCCTCGCGGATGCGGCGGCCCTCGGCGGTGCGTGCGGGGATGTTCTGCAGATTGGGATCGGAACTCGCCAGCCGGCCGGTCACCGCGGTGGCCTGCGAATAGCTGGTATGGACGCGCCCGGTGGCCGGGTTGATCATCTGCGGCAGCTTGTCGGTGTAGGTCGACTTCAGCTTGGCCATGCCACGATAGTCGAGAATCGCCCGCGCGATGGGATGGTCGAGCGCCAGCTGTTCCAGCGTTTCCTCGTCGGTGGACGGCGCGCCGCTCGGCGTTTTCTTGACGACCGGCAGGCCTTTTTGCGTGAACAGAATGTCGCCGATCTGCTTGGGCGAACCGAGATTGAATGGCTGCCCCGCTTCCTGATACGCACGCTGTTCCAGTTCCAGCATCTTGCGGCCGAGCTCGCCGCTTTGCGCGGCGAGCAGGGTGCGGTCGAGCAGCACGCCGGTGCGTTCCATGCGGAACAGGATTTCCGCTACGGGCAGCTCGATATGCCGGTAGACGAAAACCAGCTTGTCCGACGCATCGATCCGCGGCGCCAGCGCATCGCGCACGCGCAACGTGACGTCGGCGTCTTCCGCGGCGTATTCGCTGGCGCGCTCGATCGCGACCTGCTCAAAGCCGATGCGCGCCGCGCCCTTGCCGGTGACGTCGTCGTAGCTGATCGTCGCCAGCCCGAGGTGACGCGATGCCAGGTTGCCGAGCTCGTGCGACTGGTGCGCTTCGAGCACATAGGACTGCAGCAGCGTGTCGTCAATGACGCCGCCGAGCCGTATCCCATAGTTGGCAAACACGTGGCGGTCGTACTTGAGGTGCTGGCCGATGATCTTGGGTTGCGGGTTCTCCAGCAGCGGCTTCAGTTTTGCCAGCACGCGGGTGCGATCCAGTTGCGCGGGCGCGCCGGCATAGTGATGCGCCAGCGGCAGGTAGGCCGCTTCGCCTGCCTGGATGGCAAACGACATGCCGACCAGTTCGGCCTGCATGGCATCGAGACTGGTGGTTTCGGTGTCGAGCGCGTAGGCCGTCGCTGCGTTCAGTTTGGTGATCCAGGTGTCGAGCTGGGCCTCGGTGAGAATGGTTTCGTAGTGGACGCGATGATCGCCGCTTTCGTCCTGTTCGGGCGCATCGGGCTGGGCGGTCGCGGCAGCATCGAGTTCGCGCAGCCAGGTACGGAATTCATAGCGCTCGAACAGCGTGCGCAGCGCGTCGGTGTCGCGCGGCCTGAGGACGAGGTCGTCGAAGTCGAAGGGCAGCGCCACGTCGGTCTTGATGGTGATCAGCACGCGCGCCTGCGGCAGCCAGTCGAGGGCCGCGCGCAGGTTGTCGCCGACCACGCCCTTGATCTCGCCGGCGTGCGCCATCAGGTTGTCGAGCGTGCCGTATTCGGCCAGCCATTTCACTGCGGTTTTCGGCCCGCATTTGGCCACGCCCGGGACGTTGTCGACCGTATCGCCGATCAGCGTGAGGTAGTCGATGATGCGCTCGGGCGGGACGCCGAACTTGGCGGCGACGCCGGCCTCGTCGAGCGTTTCCAGGCTCATGGTGTTGACCAGCATCACACGGTCGTCGACCAGCTGCGCCATGTCCTTGTCGCCGGTGGAGACGATGCTGCGGATGCCTTTCTGCGCGGCGTGCCGCACCAGCGTGCCGATCACGTCGTCGGCCTCGACGCCGTCGATGACGACGAGCGGCCAGCCTTCGGCGCGGATCGCTTCGTGCAGGGGCTCGATCTGGCTGCGCAGGTCGTCCGGCATCGGCGGACGGTGCTCCTTGTAGGCGGGATAGAGATCGTCGCGGAAGGTCTTGCCCTTCGCGTCGAACACGCAGGCGATATAATCCGCCGCATGGTCCTTCCGCAGCTTGTGCAGCATGGAGAGCACGCCCTTGATCGCATTGGTCGGCTCGCCAGCCTTGTTGCGCAGGTCGGGCAGCGCATGAAATGCGCGATACAGGTAGGACGAGCCGTCCACCAATAACAGGATTTTCCTGGGCTGGCTTACATTAGAATCGTTCACGAGGCGCTCGAAAATGCACTTGGATAAATTGCCTGCCACCGCTGACCCGGGGCGCACCGCCGAGATCAATTACTCGGCACGCGAGTCATGGCGGATGCTGGGAATTATGGCAGAGTTCGTCGAGGCGACCGAACGGCTGGCCTCCATCCGCCCGGCCGTGTCGATTTTCGGCAGCGCACGCACGCCGCCGGACCATGCGTATTACATGCAGACCGAAGACATCGCGCGCAAGCTGTCGGACGCCGGCTTCTCGGTCGTGTCCGGCGGCGGCCCCGGCATCATGGAAGCGGCCAACAAGGGCGCGTATTTCGGCAAGTCGCCCAGCGTCGGCCTCAACATCCAGCTGCCGCACGAACAGTCCTCCAATGCCTATCAGGACATCAGCCAGACTTTCCAGCATTTCTTCGCGCGCAAGGTCATGTTCGTCAAGTTTGCCGCCGCCTATGTCGTCATGCCCGGCGGTTTCGGCACGCTGGACGAACTCTTCGAGGCGCTGACCCTGGTGCAGACCGGGAAGATTGCCGGCATCCCCATCATCCTGGTCGGCTCGAAATTCTGGGCGGGGCTGGCTGCCTGGGTGAAGGACAGGCTGGTCGCCGAGGGCATGATTTCGCCCGAAGACGTCGACCTGCTGCGCATCATCGACCAGCCGGAAGAGGTGGTCGACGCCATCTTCAGCCATTATGAAAAACGCGGCTTCATGCCCTCGCTGGCCGAACGCGAAATCCAGCTCAATCTGTGAGTGGCCGGCGCGTCTCTCATCTAAGCTAATACTATTCGCCTTACTCTGGAGCCTGTCATGCGCTATCCCGTTTTGTTGTTGACCTTGCTGTTGAGCGGCCTTGCCGTTGCAGCCGACCCGTCCGAGCGGCCGCCCGGGCTCACGCCCGTCCCGGATGGCCCCCCAGGGCCCAACGATGCGCCGCCCGTGACGATCAAGCCGAGCAGCCAGGGAGGGCGCGTGATCGAATACCGCGCGCACGGCAAGCTCTACATGCTGAAGGTCATTCCCAAGGTCGGCAAGCCGTATTACCTCGTCGACCCGCGCGGAGATGGCCGTTTCGAGAGGCAGGAGACCTTGCCTGGCCTGCAGCCGCCGCTGTGGGTAATCAAGGAGTGGTGATCAAGTAGTCCTGAATCTTTGCATGCGCGTCGGTTAAAATCGGCCGCATGAATACTGCTTCCAATCAAGACGTCCCGCGCAAGGTCGCGGCCAGCCAGGGGTTTCAGTGGGTGGTCGCCGGCTTTCGCCTGTATCGCAAGAATCCCCTCTTGTTGTCTGCCGCGTTCGGCCTGCTGTTCGGCGTGGTGATGGCGCTCGGCCTCATTCCCCTGGTGGGCGGCTCGCTGTCGGATCTGGCCTCGCCCTTGATGGTGGCCGGGTTCATGGCGGCATATCGCGCACTCGACGAGGGCCGCGAACTCGAACTGCCGCATTTCCTGGCCGGTGTGCGCGGGCCGCTGATCCCGCTGATGACCGTCGGGGCAGTGCAGTTGCTGGGTGCGCTGGTGATCGGCCAGATCATGCTTGCCATGGGCTTCGATCCGCAGGCGGTGATGGATGCCGCCAAGGGCGGCAAGGCCTCGCCGGCCGAGATGCAGGCGATGATGAACCAAGCCCTGCCTGCGGTGCTCGTCGGGATGGCGCTGTTTACCCCGCTGATCATGGCCACCTGGTTTGCGCCGGCGCTGATCCTGTTCGGCGGCGCCCGCCCGCCCACCGCGCTGGGCGTGAGTCTCAAGGCCGTCGCCAAAAACTGGGCGGCAATGCTGACGAACAGTCTCGCGCTCGGCCTGCTGCTGTTCATCGCCGCGCTGGTGCCGATGCTGCTGGGTCTGCTGGTCGCGATGCCGGTGCTGTTCGGTTCGCTGTATGCCTCGTATCAGGCGATCTTTGCGGTATGGGCGGACGATTCCGTGCCGGCTCAGGCGGGCGACAACTTGGCGTAAGCCAGCGCCAGCCACTTGGTGCCGGCATCGCGGAATTTCACCTGCACCCGCGCGTCGGGGCCGCGTCCCTCGAAGTCGATGATGATGCCGGTGCCGAACTTGGCGTGGGCGACGCTCTGGCCCACCTTGTAGCCGGTGTCGTTGCCATGGCTGCGTGGCGCCGGCGTGCCGTAGTGGCCGGTAGTCTGCTGCACGCCTGACGGATAGGCGGATTCTGCGCGGCGGTTCAGATGCAGCAGCACCTGCTCCGGCAGTTCGTCGAGAAAGCGCGACGGCAGGCCATAGCGTATCTGTCCATGCAGCATGCGCGACTGCGCGTGCGACAGATACAGCCGCCGCCGCGCGCGGGTGATCGCCACATACATCAGCCGGCGTTCCTCCTCGAGGCCGTTTTCCTCGTTCGCACTCTGCTCATGCGGAAACAGGCTTTCCTCCAGACCGGTGATGAACACCGTGTGGAACTCCAGCCCCTTGGCGGCATGCACCGTCATCAGCTGCAGCGCGTCGTGGCCGGCGCCGGCCTGATGTTCGCCGGCCTCCAGCGCGGCGTGGGCCAAAAAGGCATCGAGGGCCCTAAAGGATTCCGATCCACTAGGCGCTGAAGCGCCTGTGGAGTCGTATATGTTTTCCTCGGACTCTTCGGAGAACAGCGCAGCGGCGTTGGCCAGTTCGTTGAGGTTTTCCAGGCGGTCGGCGCCCTCTTTGTCGGCACGGTAGTAATCCGCCAGGCCCGAGGTTTCGATCACATGGTCGATCACCTCGGCCAGGGGCAAATCGGCGGTGGCCTGCTTGATCCCCTCGATCAGCTTGGCGAACCCTGCGACCTTGCCGCCGCTGGTGCAGGCGGCCTGCCACAGGCTGCTGCCCGAGCGCGCGGCGTTGTCGGCGAGCTGCTCCAGGCTGCGCGCACCGATGCCGCGGGTGGGGAAGTTGACCACGCGCAGGAACGCGCCGTCGTCCTCGGGATTGGTCAGCAGGCGCAGATAGGCCAGCGCGTGCTTGATTTCCTGGCGTTCGAAAAAGCGCAGGCCGCCGTATACGCGATACGGCACATGCGCCGAGAACAGCGCGTGCTCCAGCACCCGCGACTGCGCGTTGGAGCGGTACAAGAGCGCCATGTCGGACAGCGCCACGCCTTCGCGGTTGAGCGTCTTCACCTCGTCGACCACGAAGCTCGCCTCGTCCTGGTCGGAGTAGGCCTCGAAGATGCGGATCGGCTCGCCTTCGCCTTCCGCGGTCCACAGGTTCTTGCCGAGGCGATGGGCGTTCTGCGCGATCAGCGTGTTGGCGGCGGTGAGGATGTGGCCGTGGCTACGGTAGTTCTGCTCCAGCTTGATCACGTTGCCGTGCGCGAACTCGCGCTCGAACTCGGCCATGTTGGCGGTGTTGGCGCCGCGGAAGGCGTAGATCGACTGGTCGTCGTCGCCGACCGCGAACAGCGCGGTGTGCGGGCCGGCGAACAGCTTCAGCCAGCGGTACTGCAGTGTGTTGGTGTCCTGAAATTCGTCGACCAGGATGTGTTTGAAACGGTCGCGGTAATGCTGGCGCAGCGGCTCGTTGCGATACAGCAGCTCGTAGGAGCGCAGCAGCAGCTCGGGAAAATCCGCCACCCCCTCGCGCTGGCATTGCGCGTCGTAGGCCTCGTACAGCTCGGCCATGCGCATCGAGTATTCGTCGAAGGCCTCGGCGTCGCGCGCGCGCCGGCCTGCTTCCTTGTGGCCGTTGATGAACCACTGCACTTTCTTCGGCTCGTATTTCTCGGTGTCGACGTTCATCGCCTTCATCAGCCGCTTGATCGCCGACAGCTGGTCCTGCGAATCGAGGATCTGGAACGACTGCGGCAGCCCCGCCTCGCGCCAGTGCGTGCGCAGCAGCCGGTTGGCCAGGCCGTGGAAGGTGCCGACCCACATGCCGCGCGTGTTGATCGGCAGCATCGCCGAGATGCGCGTCATCATCTCCTTCGCCGCCTTGTTGGTGAAGGTCACCGCCAGGATGCCGTGCGGCGACACCTGCCCGGTCTGGATCAGCCATACGATGCGGGTCGTCAGCACCCGCGTCTTGCCCGAGCCGGCCCCGGCCAGAATCAGCGCGGATTCGTGCGGCAGCGTCACGGCGGCGCGCTGTTCGGGGTTGAGATTTTCCAGCAGGGGGTCGGACATACGGGGGTAAAATCGGGCAGTCAATCGCAGATTATAAAGGCCTGGAGATGGTGAAGATTTTGTTTTTTGGCGACCTCGTGGACACGCTCGGAATGGCCTCCGACGAACTCGCCCTGCCGCCCGACGTGACCGACGTCGAGCGCCTGCTGTTCGTGCTGTCCAAGCGCGGCGAGATGTGGAAGAAGATGCTGCTCGGCAATCCCAAGCTCAACATCACCATCAACAAGCAGTTCGCCGAGAAGTCTGCCCCGGTCAAGGATGGGGACGAGATTGCGCTGGTTGGGTTTTCGGTGGTGTGAGTGGCTGAGACCGGCCAATATGAGGAAGTTCATACGCGTCGTATGACCGTCTCTTCCTTGGCCAAAGCAGACGAACAAGCTTGTAGATCAAGCGAGTTAAGTAAACTGGTGATGGGTTAAGCGTCTTGGCCCGTTTGGATAATTATTAACAACAAGGATAAGGAACCGTATGCCGAAGCTTCGCCGCAATCTTGTTGGAATTTTATCTTGTCTGGTTCTCGCTGGTTGTGCCGGGACTCCACTTGTCGTGGATGTCTCAGATTCAATTTATCGTGGGGCAACCCCGATTCGCTCGGCAGAACATCATATTTCGGCTCTGACTATCGTTAACAAGGCTGACGACGGAAAAGTGGTCAACACCACGCTAGGATCGGATAGCATTTTCCCTATCAAGCCGGAGACGCCTACCCGAGTCACGGTTGAACAGGACATCAAACGATACCTGGGGGAACAATTGGTGACAGACCACAGCGCAAAGCGATCAGTGTATGTAACAATTTCTAAAGCCGATGCATATTGGGTTTGGGGAAGTGCTGCCAAGATGCCATTTGTAGGTTTGGCGCTTGCGGGAGCCAACACAGACATTGGAATGAACCTCAAGGTGCTTATTGAAATTGAGGATTCCGGGAGAGTGATTTCATCCTACCAGTTCGATGAAAACATAGTCATTCAGGACAAGGCTACCGATCAGGGGGCCATTGCTGCGTCATACCGCAAGCTCATCGAAACATATCGGAAAAAGTTTTTTCAGGAACTGGATACCCGGTTCATAAACAGATATTTCTAAGTAGGTTCCGTTATAAAAACTAATCAAGAGGGAGGCCATGAAAGTGAAATTTGGAATGACGTTGGTTGCTATTCCGCTAGGCTTGATGATGATCATTTCGGGGTGTGCGCCTGTTGATGCCGTTACTCGGCGAAACACAGCCGGACAGCCACCCGCTTACGTTGACGGATATTCGGACGGATGCGGATCAGGATATGTAGCAGCAGGCCATCCGTATGCAAAAGCCACAAAAAATGTAACAAGATTCCTGGCTGACCCTGTCTATAAGACCGGGTGGGATGATGGATTTGCTACTTGCAAAGGTCAGTATGACAGTATTGGTATGTCACTCCGTCGCTAATTTATTTAAAGCGCCCCTGAATCTCTCTTGCTTCTAGATAGTGTTGATCATTAAAGAAAGCTGCGTGTCCGCTTTGGCACCGATAGCCGGACACACGGTCTGGTCGGATTGAATGACTGAAATGGGTTGCGAGAGCGGCCATAAAAAACGGAGCCATTTGGCTCCGCTTTCCATTCAGGCAATACCTGTTCGATTACTTGTTCTTGTTCGCGATCATGTCCTGGATGATCGGTGCCAGGATCAGTTCCATGGCGAAGCCCATCTTGGCGCCCGGCACCACGATGGTGTTGCGGCGTGACATGAAGGAGTTCTGGATCATGTTCAAGAGATAGGGGAAATCGACGCCATCCGGATTGCGGAAGCGGATGACGATGAAGCTTTCGTCCGGCGTCGGGATGTCGCGCGTGATGAAGGGGTTGGAGGTGTCGACGGTGGAGACGCGCTGGAAGTTGATGTCGGTGCGCGAGAACTGCGGAGTGATGTAGTTCACGTAGTCCGGCATGCGGCGCAGGATGGTGTCGACGATGACGTCGGCTGAATAGCCGCGCTCGGCGCCGTCGCGGTGGATTTTCTGGATCCATTCGAGGTTGACGATGGGCACCACGCCGATGCCGAGGTCGACGTGCTTGGAGACGTCGATGTCGTCGGTTTTCACCAGGCCGTGCAGGCCTTCATAGAACAGCACGTCGGAGCCGGCGGGTACGTCTTCCCACGGGGTGAACTCGCCGGGGTTGAGGCTGGTGTTGAGGCGCTTGTTGTGCTCGGCGGCTTCTTCGTCGCTGTGGATGTAGTAGCGCTTCTGGCCGCCGCCGGTCTTGCCGTAGGTCTCGAACAGTTCGGCCAGCTTGTCGAAACGGTTGGCGGCCGGGCCGAAGTGGCTGAACGACATGTTGCCTTCGGCCTCGGCCTTTTTCACGGCTTCCTTGAACTCGACCCGAGACAGGCCGTGGAAGCTGTCGCCCTCGATCACGGCGGCGTTGATCTTCTCGCGGAAGAAAATGTGCTCGAACGCGCGCTTGACGGTGGTGGTGCCGGCGCCGGATGAACCCGTGACCGCAATGACGGGATGCTTCTTGGACATGCTTGGACTCCCTGAAGAGGTATGAAAATGAAAGCGAAAACGCACCATTTTACCCGCAAGGAGTAGGCCGTGGTAGTAGAGGCGCTAAAGCCCCAAAGGATCGCGATGCCCCTTGTGGGTACTCCGATCCACTATGGGCTGAAGCCCATGTGGAGTCGTATGCGCCAACAACCACGCACTACCTTTGCGGGAGAGGGTTTGTCATCCGCACGGCGGTGCCCCGCCCTTGCGGGCTACGGCGCGAATTCCAGCCGTTCCTCCACTTTCTTCAGCGCGGCGGCGGCGCAGGCAGCGTCCTTGTCGCCGCCGGGCGCGCCCGACACCCCGACCGCACCGATCAGGCTGCCGGCGGCACGGATCGGCAGGCCGCCCTCCATGACGATGAGGCCGTCGATGTGGTTGAGTTCGGGGCGGATGTCGCTGCGGGCGGCGCGGAATTCGCCGGAATCGATGCCGGACATGACGCTCATGCCGGCCTTGCGCTCGGCGATTTCGAGCGTGTAGCGCGGCGCCAGGGTGTCGCGCAGGGCGGCCTGCACATTGCCGGCGCGGTCGAGCACGACGGCGGAGACGGTGTAGCCCTCTTTGCGGCAGGTCTCGACCGCGTCCATGGCGATGTCGCGCGCGAGTTCCAGACTGATCTGCTTGACTGGCAGCACGTCGGGCTGGGCGGCCAGGGCAGGCAGGGAGGCGGAAAGCAGGGCGAGCGGAAGCAGTGTTTTCATGAATTCTCCTTTTTCGTTGTGAATCGCGAACCAATCGGGCAGCACGTGCCCTGTTTCGAAGCATAGAAAATCATGCGTGATGGAGAAGGGGGATTTCCGAACCCTATGCGCGTGTGTGGCCGGAGCGGGAGGGCGGGCAGGTATAATCAGCCGCCTTGATTTTGTGCGGTTTTTTGCAATGCAGGAAAAATACCTTCCCTCGGAAATCGAACGCGCCGCGCAGGCGCACTGGGCGGCCAGCCAGGCCTACCGCGCCAGCGACGCGTCCGACCGTCCCAAATACTATTGCCTGTCGATGTTCCCCTACCCGTCGGGCAAGTTGCACATGGGGCACGTACGCAACTACACCATTGGCGACGTGCTGGCGCGCTACCACGCGATGCGCGGCTACAACGTGATGCAGCCGATGGGCTGGGACGCGTTCGGCCTGCCGGCGGAAAACGCCGCCATCGCCAACAACGTGCCGCCTGCCGCCTGGACCTACGCCAACATCGACCACATGCGCACCCAGTTGCAGGCGCTGGGCTTCGCCATCGACTGGTCGCGCGAGCTCGCCACCTGCAAGCCGGACTACTACCGCTGGGAGCAGTGGCTGTTCACACGCCTGTTCGAGAAGGGCGTGATCTACAAGAAAATGGCAACGGTCAACTGGGACCCGGTCGACCAGACCGTGCTCGCCAACGAGCAGGTGATCGACGGCCGCGGCTGGCGTTCCGGCGCGCTGGTCGAAAAGCGCGACATCCCGATGTATTTCTTCCGCATCACCCAGTATGCCGACGAACTGCTCTCCGGTCTCGACAGCCTGCCGGGCTGGCCCGAGCGGGTGAAGACCATGCAGGCCAACTGGATCGGCAAGAGCGTCGGCGTGCGCTTCGCCTTCCCGTATCAGCTGGATGGCCAAGACGAGCAGCTGTGGGTTTTCACCACCCGCGCCGACACCATCATGGGCGTGACCTTCTGTGCGGTGGCCGCCGAGCACCCGCTCGCCACCCGCGCGGCGCAGGACAACCCCGCGCTAGCGGCCTTCATTGCCGAATGCAAGCAGGGCAGTGTCGCCGAGGCCGACATGGCGACGATGGAAAAGAAGGGCATGGACACCGGTTTCAAGGTCACGCATCCGCTCACCCGCGAGTCCATCCCGGTGTGGGTCGGCAACTACGTGCTGATGAGCTACGGCGAGGGCGCGGTGATGGCGGTGCCGGCGCACGACGAGCGCGACTTCGGCTTCGCGCAGAAATACAAGCTGCCGATCAAGCAGGTGATTGGCGTCGAGAATGAAGCCTTCTCGCTCGACGGCTGGCAGGAATGGTACGGCGACAAGGTCCGCGGCTGCTGTGTGAATTCCGGCAAGTACGATGGTCTGGATTACGCGGCTGCGGTGGATGCCATCGCAGCCGACCTCGCTGCGCTGAACCTGGGCGAGAAGAAAACCCAGTTCCGCCTGCGCGACTGGGGCATTTCGCGCCAGCGCTACTGGGGCTGCCCGATTCCCATCATCCATTGCGACAGCTGCGGCGACGTCCCGGTGCCGGCCGAGCAACTGCCGGTGGTGCTGCCGGAGGACGTGGTGCCCGACGGCTCCGGCAACCCGCTCAACAAGCGCGCCGACTTCGTCAACTGCACCTGCCCCAAATGCGGCGGCGCGGCGCGGCGCGAGACCGACACCATGGACACCTTCGTCGAGTCGTCGTGGTACTACGCGCGCTACGCCTGCCCCGACTTCGCCGGCGGCATGCTCGACCAACGTGCCAACCAGTGGCTGCCGGTCGACCAGTACATCGGCGGCATCGAGCACGCCATCCTGCATCTGCTGTACGCGCGCTTCTTCCACAAGCTGATGCGCGACGAGGGGCTGGTGGCGAGCGACGAACCCTTCGCCAACCTGCTGACGCAGGGCATGGTGGTCGCCGACACCTATTACCGCGAAACGCCGGACGGCAGGAAGACCTGGTTCAACCCGGCCGAGGTGGAGCTGCGCGACGGCGCTGCGATTCTCAAGTCCGATGGTTTGTCGGTCATCGTCGGCGGCACCGAGAAAATGTCGAAGTCGAAGAACAACGGCGTCGACCCGCAGGCGCTGATCGACCAGTACGGCGCCGACACTGCGCGCCTGTTCACCATGTTCGCCGCGCCGCCGGAGCAGAGCCTGGAATGGTCGGACGCCGGCGTCGAGGGGGCGCACCGCTTTCTGAAGCGGCTGTGGAAACTGGCCTACGAGCATGTACAGGGCGGCGCGGTGGCGGCGTTCGCCGGCGGCGAACTGCCGGACGCGGCCAAGGCCCTGCGCCGCCAGCTGCACCAGACCATCCAGAAGGTCGGCGACGATATCGAGCGCCGCAAGCAATTCAACACCGCGATCGCCGCGGTGATGGAGCTGATGAACGCGCTCGGCAAGTTGGAAGGCGTGGACGCCGTCATCCACAGCGTGCGCCAGGAAACGCTCGAGGCCGCGGTCGCGCTGCTTGCGCCCATCGTGCCGCACATTGCCGAAACGCTGTACGCCGAACTCAAGCCGGGTGCAACGATGTCGTGGCCGGTGGTGGACGAATCCGCGCTGGTGCAGGACGAGATCGAGCTGATGCTGCAGGTCAACGGCAAGCTGCGCGGGCAGATCCGCGTGGCGGCCGCGGCTGACAAGGCGGCGATCGAGGCCGCCGCGCTGGCGAGCGAAGCGGCGCAGAAATACCTGGAAGGCCAGCCGCCGAAAAAAGTGGTGGTGGTGCCCGGGCGTTTGGTTAATATCGTGCTATGAATCGACGACTTTTCCTTGCGGCCGTTCCGGCGCTGCTTGCTACCGGCTGCGGTTTCCAGCTGCGCCGCTCTGATGGCATTCCGTTTGCCACCCTGTATGTCGACGCACCACCCGGCAGCCTGGTGGCGCAGCGCATCCGGAACAGCCTGACCTCGAACCGGAAAACCCGCCTGGCCGCCACGGCCGGCGAAGCCGAGGCGGTGCTCAAGATCACCCAGGAAGAACGCACCAAGGTCATTCTCTCGCTGTCCGGCGCAGGGCGCGTCACCGAATACCGGCTGGGTTTGCGACTGAGCTATTCGGTCGACGACAAGGCAGGGCGTAGTCTGGCAGCGCCCGAGGCCATCGAACTTACCCGCGATATCACCTACGACGACACGAAAGTGCTGGCCAAGGGGGCGGAAGAGCAGCTGCTGTATCGCGATATGGACGATAACGCCGCACAGCGGATCGTGCGCCGCCTGCAGGCGATCAAGCCCGGCATCGCAGTTGATGAACATCCCGGCTGAGCGTCTGCCCGACCAGCTTGCGCGCGGCCTGGCCGCGCTTTACGTGGTGGTGGGCGATGAGCCGCTGGCGGCGCAGGAGGCGGGCGACGCCATTCGCGCGGCGGCCCGCGAGGCAGGCCACAGCGAACGCAGCGTATTTACCGTGCAGGGGCGCTACAACTGGCAGAGCCTCTTCGCCAGCGGCGACAACTTCTCGCTGTTCGGCGAGCGCCGCCTGACCGAGATCCGCATCCCGTCCGGCAAGCCGGGCGTGGACGGCGCCAAGGCGCTGGAAGCCTACGCGGCCCGGTTGCCCACCGATACGCTGACGCTCATCAGCCTGCCGGGACTGGACTGGAAGACCATGCAGAGCCGCTGGTTTGCCGCACTCGCCAATCAGGGCGTGGTGGTCGAGGCGAAGCCGGTCGACCGTGCCGCGCTGCCAGGCTGGATCGACCGCCGGCTGACGAAACAGGGCCTGCGCGCCGAGCGCGCCGCGCTGGACTTCCTGGCCGATCAGGTTGAAGGGAATTTATTGGCCGCGCAGCAGGAAATCGACAAGCTCGCGTTGCTGTTGCCGCCGGGGACCGTGACGCTGGCCGACGTCGAGCATGCGGTGGTCGACGTCAGCCGGCTGGAGGCCGATGCCTTGCAGGATGCGCTGTATGCGGGTGATGGCGCACGTTTCGCCCAGGTGGTGACCGATCTGCGCGACAGCGGCGAAGCCGTGCCGGCGATCCTGTGGCAGGTATCGTCGGCGGTACAGCTGCTGCTCAGGCTAAAATTGGCGCTGGCGCAGGGCGACAGCCTGCCCGGGCTGATGCGCACGCTGTGGGGGCGCGACAAGCAGCGCGTGCCGCAGATCGAACGGGCGCTGAAACGCCTGAGCCTGGCGCAGGTCGAAACAGCATTGGCCGATCTGGCGCTGATCGACCGCCAGGCCAAGGGGCTTGAGCGTGTGGGCGATCCCTGGGATACGCTGCTGCGCGTGGGCATGACGCTGGCTAGGGCGGGTTAACGCTAATTTCGCGCCCGCGTTGCCGCGAGAAAGCGATGGATGCAAGGCGTGTCGCGCGGGCAAGGGCCATCCCTTGCCAAGCGGCGCAACGCCGCAGACGCGCTTTCTCGCAGCAACCCGAAGGGACGGGCCGATTCGGGCGCATCCCTTTGTCGCAAACCGCTTGCAGTGAACGACACTGCCGCGCGGCTCGCTTCGCGGCCTGCATCCCGAATCGGCCTCGTCGCGGGCGTAAAATTAGCGTTAACCCGCCCTCGTTCCGGGCGGCTGGGCAACAGGACAAGATGATGGACGTGAAAAGCTACATGCAGACGGTGGGCAGACAGGCGCGCGAAGCCTCGCGCGCGATTGCCCGCGCCGACACCAATCAGAAGAACCGGGCGCTGCTGGCGATGGCGGCAGCGATCCGGCGCGACGCCGCCAAATTGCTGGCGGCGAATGCGCGCGACATGGAACACGCGCGCGCCAGCGGCCTCGACGCCGCGCTGCTCGATCGCCTGCAGATCAACGAAAAAGCGGTGGCCGGCATGGCCGAAGGGCTGGAGCAGATTGCCGCGCTGCCCGATCCGGTCGGCGAGATCGACGGTCTCAAATTCCGTCCCTCCGGCATCCAGGTCGGCAAGATGCGGGTGCCGCTCGGCGTCATCGGCATCATCTACGAGGCGCGCCCGAACGTGACGGCGGACGCTGCCGGGCTGTGCCTGAAATCCGGCAACGCGGCGATCCTGCGCGGCGGCTCCGAAGCGCTGCATTCCAACCAGGCGGTCGCCGCCTGCGTGCGCGAGGGGCTGGAGGTCGCCGGTCTGCCCGCGACCGTGGTGCAGGTGATCGAGACCACCGACCGCGCCGCGGTGGGCGAGCTCATCACCATGAAGGACTACGTCGACGTCATCGTGCCGCGCGGCGGCAAGGGCCTGATCGAGCGCATCACCGGCGAGGCGCGGGTGCCGGTGATCAAGCACCTGCACGGCAATTGCCACGTCTACGTCGACGACCGTGCCGACCTCGCCAAGGCGGTGAAGATCGTCGAGAACGCCAAGACCCAGCGCTACGGCACCTGCAACACCACTGAGTCGCTGCTGGTTGCCCGTGGGATTGCAAGCGTGGCGCTGCCCGAGATCGGGAAAATGCTGGCCGGCAAGGGCGTGGAAATGCGCTGCTGTCCGGAAGTGCTGGCGATCCTGAGGGGTGCAGGCATCGCGGCGGACAAGTTGAAGGCCGCGGTGGAAGCCGACTGGACCGAGGAATATCTCGGCCCCATCATCGCGGTGAAAGTGGTCGACGACCTCGACGCCGCCATGACCCACATCAACACCCACGGCTCGCAGCACACCGACGCCATCGTCACCGAGGACTACGGCCGGGCGCGTCGTTTCCTGCGCGAGGTCGATTCGGCCAGTGTCATCGTCAACGCCTCCACCCGCTTTGCCGACGGCTTCGAGTACGGCCTCGGCGCCGAGATCGGCATTTCCACCGACAAGATCCACGCGCGTGGCCCGGTCGGACTGGAAGGCCTCACCAGCCAGAAATGGGTGGTACTGGGAGACGGGCACGTCCGCGGATAAGGCCATGCCGCCTGTCGGCGTCTTTGGCGGCACCTTCGATCCCATCCACTTCGGCCATCTGCGGCTGGCCGAGGAAATGGCCGATGCACTGGGCCTGGATCGCGTCCTGTTTATCCCCGCCGGGCAGCCGCCGCACCGCGGGGCGCCGCGCACGGCGGCAGCCCACCGGCTGGAGATGGTGCGCCGTGCGATCGCCGGCAACCCGCGCTTTGTGGCGGATGCGCGCGAAGTGCTGCGCCTGCAGCCGAGCTACACGGTCGACACGCTCACCGCCCTGCGCGCCGAACTGGGCGACGCACAGCCACTTTGGCTGTTGCTGGGGGCGGATGCGTTTCTGGGTCTGCCCAGCTGGCACGACTGGCGGCGGCTGTTCGAACTGGCGAATATTGCGGTGGCGGCGCGGCCTGGTGCGCAACTGATGCAGTCCGACGCCATAATGGAGCCTTTGCAAAGCGAAGTGTCGCACCGCCGGGTGGCCGATAGCCGTTCGGCAGCCGGCCCGGCGGGAGCGGTGCTGCTGCGCGCGACGCCGCCGCTGGACATTTCGGCCACCGCGATCCGCGACATCCTGGCCCGGCGCGACAGCGCGCGCTATCTGCTGCCCGACGCCGTGCTCGACTATATTCACGAATACCAACTGTACACACCCATATGAACATTGAAGACAAGATCAAGTTAATCGTCGACGCGCTCGAGGACATCAAGGCGCGCGACATCGCCGTGCTCGACACCAGCAAGCTCACCTCGCTGTTCGAACGCATGGTGATCGCAAGCGGCGAATCCAACCGGCAGACCAAGGCGCTGGCCGCGCATGTGCGCGAGAAGGTGAAGGAGGCAGGCGAGCACGTCGGCGGCATGGAAGGCGAGGACACCGGCGACTGGGTGCTGCTCGACCTCGGCGACGTGGTGGTGCATGTGATGCAGCCCGCCACGCGCGCGCATTACAATCTGGAAGAGTTATGGGGCGCGGGCGAAGCGGCGCGCGCACGGCACATACAAAAAGACCACTAGGTGAAGCTGCACCTGATCGCCGTCGGCCACAAGATGCCGGGCTGGATCGATGCCGGTTACGATGACTATGCGCGGCGGATGCCGCCGGACATGCCGCTGGTGCTCGCCGCGATCAAGCCGGGGCATCGGGTGGCGGGGGAGGACGGCGCGCGGGCGCGCCAGCAGGAGGCCGAGCGCATCCTGGCGGCCGTGCCTGCCGGCTGCGTGCCGGTCGTGCTCGACGAGCGCGGCACCCAGGCGACCACGCGCGAACTCGCGACGTGGCTGCAGGGCTGGATGGCGGAGGGGGTATCGCCGGCATTTGTCATCGGCGGGGCGGACGGGTTGGACGACAGCGTCAAGGCGCGTGCCGCCAGGCTGCTGGGGCTGTCGAAACTGACCCTGCCGCATGCGCTGGCGCGGGTGATGCTGGCCGAACAGTTGTATCGTGCCGTATGCATCATCAAGGGGCATCCCTACCATCGGGAGTAGGGCGTGTTAACACTAATTTCACGCCCGCGACGAAGCCGATTCGGGATGCAGGCCGCGACAAAGGGGTGCGCCCGAATCGGCCCGTCCCTTCGGGTTGCCGCGAGAAAGCGTGTCTGCTGTGTTGCGCCGCTTGGCAAGGGATGGCCCATGCCGGCACGACACGCCTTGCATCCATCGCTTTCTCGCGGCAACGCGGGTGCGAAATTAGTGTTAACACGCCCTAGGGGGAATAACGAAAATATGCTGGTCGACAAACGGATTTATCTGGCGTCCCAATCGCCGCGGCGGCGCGAGCTGCTGAAACAGATCGGGGTGGCCTTCGACGTGCTGGCACTGCGCGCCGTGGCCGGTCGCATGGACGTCATCGAGGTTCCGCGTGCCGGCGAGGCCGCACCCGATTTCGCGCAGCGCATGGCGGGCGAAAAGGCCGCCTGCGGCTGGCGTGCGGTGGATGCGCGCCGCCTGCTGCGCTTTCCGGTGCTGGGTGCGGACACGGTGGTCGAACTCGACGGCGCCATTCTCGGCAAGCCGGCCGATCGCACCGAGGCCGAGGCCATGCTGAGGCGTTTGTCCGGACGCGAGCATCAGGTGCACACCGCCGTGGCGGTACAGCATGAGGCCCGCCTGGAACTGCGCCTGTCTTCCAGCCGGGTCAGGCTGGCTGAGCTCGACGCGGCCAGCATCGCGCGCTACCTGGAAACCGGCGAATACCTTGGCAAGGCCGGCGCGTATGGCATCCAGGGACGCGCCGGCGCGTTCGTCGAACACATCGACGGCAGCTACAGCGGCATCATGGGTCTGCCGTTATATGACACAGCCGTTTTGTTGAGGGCCTTTGGTCTCGCCGTCTGAGGATATTTAGCCGACCCCTTTCCTAAATCAAAGCTGAAGCGCCGCCCGGCCTTGGCGGATCGGCTGGTTGCTTGCGGTCCGCCCTGATGCCAGCGGTATTCGCGTCAGTTTTGATTTAGAAATGGATGAAGTATCTGCCATGAGCGAAGAAATCCTCGTCAACGTCACGCCGCAGGAAACGCGTGTCGCCGTGCTGCATCTGGGGGCGGTGCAGGAACTGCACATCGAGCGCGCCAAGTGTCGCGGCCTGGTGAGCAACATCTACATGGGGCGCGTGGTGCGCGTGCTGCCGGGGATGCAATCGGCCTTCATCGACATCGGCCTAGAGCGCGCGGCCTTCCTGCACGTCGCCGACATCTGGGAGGAACGCCACAACGGCGACCCGGAGCGTCCGATCGAGCAGGTTCTGCACGAAGGCCAGAGCCTGATGGTGCAGGTGATCAAGGACCCGATCGGCACCAAGGGCGCGCGGCTGTCCACCCAGATCAGCTTTGCCGGGCGCTATCTGGTGTACCTGCCGCAGGAAACCCACATCGGTATCTCGCAGAAGATCGAGGGCGAGGAGGAGCGCGAGCACCTGCGCCAGAAACTGCACCAGCTGATGCCCGCCGACGCCACTGGCGGCTTCATCGTGCGCACCATGGCGGAGACCGCGGAGGACGTCGAGATGCAGGCGGACATCGACTATCTGCGGCGGCTGTGGGGCAGCATCCAGTCGCGCGGCAACTGCGTCGTGCCGTGCCTGCTATACCAGGACCTCGATCTCTCGCTGCGCGTGCTGCGCGACTTCGTCAACCGCGAAACCAGCCGCATCCTGATCGACTCGCGCGAGACCTATCAGCGCATGGCTGAGTTCGCGCAGAACTACACCCATGCCGTGCTCGAAAAGCTGCAGCACTACGGTGCCGACCGGCCATTGTTCGACCTGCACGCCATCGAGGACGAAATCGCCAAGGCGCTGGGGCGGCGCGTCGACCTGAAATCGGGCGGCTACCTCATCATCGACCAGACCGAGGCGCTGACCACGGTCGACGTCAACACCGGCGGCTTCGTCGGCGCGCGCAACTTCGACGACACCATCTTCAAGACCAACCTCGAGGCCGCGCAGGCCATCGCGCGCCAGCTGCGCCTGCGCAACCTCGGCGGCATCATCATCATCGACTTCATCGACATGGACAACGCCGAGCACCAGGAAGCGGTGCTCACCGAACTGAAGAAGGCGCTGGCGCGCGACCCCACCCGCACCACGGTGAGCGGCTTCTCCGCGCTGGGGCTGGTCGAGATGACGCGCAAGCGCACCCGCGAATCGCTGGCGCACGTGCTGTGCGAGCCCTGCCCCACCTGCGCCGGACGCGGCGAAATCAAGACCGCGCAGACCGTGTGCTACGACGTGCTGCGCGAAATCCTGCGCGAGGCGCGCCAGTTCGACGCGCGCGAATACCGCATCGTCGCCGCGCAGAGCGTGATCGACCTGTTTCTCGATGAGGAATCCGGCAGTCTCGCCCAGCTGATCGACTTCATCGGCAAGCCGGTGTCGCTGCAGGTCGAGACCACCTACCCGCAGGAACAGTACGACATCATCCTGCTGTGAGATCCCTGGCAGCCCCCACGTATTGGCAACAGGCCTGTGTCGAACTCGCCGCCGCCGATCCGGTGATGGCTGCGCTCATCGCGCGCTATCCCGATGCCATCCTCGCCAATCGCGGCGATCCCTTCCAGACGCTCGCCCGAGCCATCGTCGGCCAGCAGATTTCGGTCAAGGCCGCCGACAGCGTATGGGCGCGTTTCTCCGAATTTGCCCGGCACGTCACCCCTGGCCATGTCGCCACGCTGGAGCTGGAGGCACTCGCCGCTTGTGGCCTGTCGCGCCGCAAGGCCGAGTATCTGCGCGACCTGGCCGGGCACTTCGCCGATGGTCGGATCGAGCCGGCGCGCTGGAAAAAAATGGACGACGAAGCAGTGATCGCCGAGCTCGTCGACGTGCGCGGCATCGGTCGCTGGACGGCCGAGATGTTCCTGATCTTCAGCCTGCGCCGTCCCGACGTGTGGCCGGTCGACGACATCGGGCTGCAGAAGGCCGTGGCTTTGCATTACCTCGGCGGCGAACGCCCCACGCCGAAAACGCTGCGCCGGCACGGCGAGCGCCACGCGCCCTGGCGCACGGTCGCCACCTGGTATCTGTGGCGCAGCCTCGATCCGGGGGTGGTGCAGTACTGATCAGCCCAGGTAGGCAGCGAGTACCCGCTCGTCCTCACGCAGATGGGCGGGTGTCCCTTCGATGGCGATATGGCCGCGATCCATCACGTAGGCGTAATCCGCCACCTCCAGGGCGCTCTTGGCGAACTGTTCCACCAGGAGTAGGGTGATGCCGGTTTCCTTCAGGCGGCGGATGGTGTTGAACACCTCCTGCACGATGATGGGCGCGAGGCCCATGGAGGGTTCGTCCAGCAGCATGACCTTGGGTTTGGACATCAGGGCACGGCCGATGGCGAGCATCTGCTGCTCTCCGCCCGACAGGGTGCCGGCCGCCTGCAGGCGCCGTTCCTTGAGACGGGGAAACAGCGCGTAGACCCCTTCCAGGTCGGCGGCGGCCCGGGCGCGAAAACCGAAGAAGCGGGGCAGGCGGCTATAGGCACCCAGCAGTAGGTTGTCTTCCACCGAGAGCGGGCCGAACACCTTCCGCCCCTCCGGCGAGTGGGCCAGTCCGAGGCGGGCGATACGGGAGGCTTCCAGATCCTGGACCGGCCTGCCGTCCAGCAACACGCGTCCCCGATTCGGCCTGACCATGCCGGAAATGGCCCGCATGGTGGTGGTCTTGCCTGCGCCGTTCGCGCCGATCAGGGCCACCACCGCGCCCGCTTTCACTTCCAGGGAGACGCCTACGAGCACCTCGCTCGTCCCGTATCCCGCATGCAGATTCTCGACCATCAACACTGCTTCATCCTTCCCTTCATCCGACCTGGGGGGCGGGCGCGGCGGCGCCAGCCGTGTTGTCGGCCAGGCCCAGATAGGCCTCGATCACCTTGGGGTCGCGCTTGACCTGCTCCGCCGTTCCGGCCGCAATAATCCGGCCGCCATCCAGCACCGTCACCACGCTGCACAGTTCGCTGATCACGTCCATGTGATGCTCGATCAGGATGATGCTGATCCCACGCTCATGGATGAGCTTGATGATCTCCAGCAACTTGTTCACGTCGGGATGAGCCAGGCCCGCCGCCGGTTCGTCGAGGATCAGCAGTTCGGGTTTGCGCGCCAGGGCGCGGGCGATTTCGAGGAAGCGCTGGTCGCCATAGGTCAGATCCTTTGCCAGGCTGCGTGCCTGCGCCTTGAGCCCCACCAGTTCCAGCAGG
The DNA here is from genome assembly GCA_021836225.1 of Pseudomonadota bacterium. The sequence goes on from JAKBJA010000117.1 coordinate 216,008, forward strand.
GTCAGTGCAGCGGCGCGGGCGCGTTTTTCCTCTGCCTTGGCCAGTCCCAGCAGGACAAGCGGCAGCGGGCTGCGGTAAACGTCCTTGAGGGCAACCATGACGTTGTCCAGGGCGCTCAACTCGCCGAACAGCTGGAGATTCTGGAAGGTGCGCGCCACCCCGGTTCGCGCCACCTTGAACAGGCTCCCTTCGGGCAGGGCCTTGCCCCGCAGCAGCATGCTGCCTCCGGTGGGGGTGTACAGGCCGGAAATGACGTTCACCGCCGTGCTCTTCCCGGAGCCGTTGGGGCCGATCAGGCCGTGAACCTCCCCCGCCCGTACTGTCATGGAAACGCCGTCCACCGCTTTGACGCCGCCGAAATACCGTTCCAGGCCGCGCAATTCAAGAAGCCCACCACCGTCCGCCGTCCGCTTTGGCAGGACGGCGTCCAGCGAGGCCGGCGCCGGCAAGGGCGGCGGTGCGATGCGGAACAGCTTGGCCAGGAAGTGCGCGGCGAAGCCCATCAGGCCCTCCGGCAAGCCGACCACCACGGCAAACAGCATCAGGGCAAAAATCGCCTTGCGCCAGTCTTCGGTGTTCTCCACGATGAAGCTCCCCACCACCAGGATCCCCATGGCCACGACCGGCGCCAGCGCCTGGAACGGCCGCGTGGTCTTCTTCAGCAGGCCGCGCGTCCCCGCCACGATGGCGATGAACAGGCCGATGGCGGAAATCGCCTCGAACAGGCCGCGGTTGGACAGCAGGTTGGGCAGCAGCGCGATCAGCGCCGCGCCGACCAGCGCGCCCCACAGGCTCTTGCGTCCACCGAGGACCACGCCCAGCAGCAGGATCACCATCAGGTCCCAGCCGAAACTTTGCGGCTGGAGATACTGGAAGTTGAAGGCATACAATCCGCCTGCCAGGCCGCCCAGTCCGGAAGCGAGGGCAAAGCCAGCCACCTTGTGGCGGTAGGTTCCCACCCCCATGGCATCGGTGGCGATGGGGCTGTCACGCAAGGCCTCGAAGGCCCTTCCCCACTGCGATGAAAGCAGATTGCGCATGCCCATCCAGACCAGGGCGAGCATCAGGAGGCACATCCAGAAAAAGCCTGGCGCATCCAGGGTCATGCCCAGAAAGGGCGGCCGGGTGACCTGCAGGCCCTGGGCGCCCAGGGTCAGCCCTTCCCACTCGTTCAGGGTGGTCGCGCTGAGGGCCGAGAAGCTCAGGGTCGCCAGGGCGAACTGGGGGCCTTCCAGACGCAGCGCGGGAAAGGCCAGCAAGGTTCCGAACAGGAGTCCCACCCCGAAGGCCATCGCCAGCGCAGCCAGCATGCCGAAGTCGAAATGGGCCACGCTGAGGCCGGCCGCGTAGGCACCCAGACCGAGAAAGGCTGCCTGGGCAAGGTTCACCTGGCCGAGGTAACCTACCGTGACATCAAGGCCGATCAGCAGGATCCCGTAGATGGCCAACAGGGTCAGCAAACCGAGGACGTAGCTGTTGTCCACCATCAGGGGAATCGAGGCAAGCAAGGCCAGCGTTGCCAGTTCGGCGCCACGAATCAGTAACAGGCGTTTCCACATTTCCGTCACACCTTCCGGATGCTGGCCTTGCCGAATACCCCGTTGGGGCGCACGGCCAGCGCAAGAATGAGCAGGACCAGGCCGGGCGCCTCACGCCAGCCGCTGCCGAGATAGAAGCTGGTCAGGCTTTCCAGGGCGCCGAGGAAGAGGCCGATCAGCACCACCCCGAAACCGGAATCGAGTCCCGCCACCACAGCCACCGAAAAGGCCTTGAGGATCAGCACCGACGCCATGGTCGGTCCCACCGTGGTGATCGGCGCGACCAGGATGCCCGCCATTGCGGCCACCAGGCCCGACAGGCCATAGGAAAGCTGGATGGTGCGGGTAGCCGAGATTCCCATCAACTGGGCGGCATCCCGATCCGCGGACACCGCTTCGAACGCCTTGCCCAGCAGGGTCTTGCGCTTGAACAGTTCGACCAGTCCCATCACCGCCAGCACGCCAATCGCCACGGACAGTTCCAGGGGGGTGACGTCGATGCCGAAAAAGTGCAGCGGATCGGAGGAAATGGGGGTAGGGAAGGGCCGGTCGTCACGGCCCCAGATGTTTTCTGCAGCGGAGAAACCCAGCAGGCCCAGAATGATGGTGAGAAGGATCCAGCCCTCGCTCTTCTGCTCAAGTGACAGACGCACGCCCGCCCGCTCGACGAACAAGCCCAGCACGACGCCGAACAGCATGCCCCCCGGCACCACCAGCCAGTAGGGCAGGCCGGTATCGATGAGGGTCAGGCTGAAGAGGGCGGACAGCATCACCAGTTCGCCCTGGCCGAAATTAATGCTCTTGCTGGTGGCGAAGGTCAGCTGGAAGCCGTAGGCGATCAGCGCGTAGACCATGCCCATCAGCGCCCCGCTCACGGCGAGTTGAATGATCAAAAGGGTATACATGTCGTTTACTGTTTTGGCTGAGCTGAATGCAGCCGGGGAGGGGGGCTCCCTCCCCCCCGAACTTATTTGCCTGCGCCCTTCATCAGACGCTGACGGTCGGCCTTGTTGGCGAACACCACCCGGCCGTCCTGGACCATGCCCATCACAACCTGGTTGCGGCGGAATGCCTCATGGGTTTGCTCGTTGGCCGGATTCCATTTGGCATAGGGCTGCTTCCAGGTGGCGATCACGCCTTTCACCGGTTCGCGAAGGTCTTCCAGGGCATCCTTGATCTTGTGGGTATCCGTGCTTTTCGCTTGCTTGACGGCGGCGGCGAAGATGTAAACGGCGTCGTAACCCTCGGCGGCAGACATCGGGGAAGGGATGCGATCCACGCCATAGGCCTTGTGATAGCTGTCGATGAAGCTCTTGGCCTTGGGCGTGATGGGATCCTCGATGAAGGTCTGCGGCATCAGGGTGCCGTTGCCGTTCTTGCCCGCGTTGTCGATAAAGTTGGACATCGAGAGGGTCCAGCCGCCGATCAGGGGGGCTTTCATGCTCAGCTTCGCCATGCCGTTGGAAACGGCGGCCAGTTCCGGCCCGATGCCCCAGATCAGGATCGCCTGGGCGCCGCTGAGCTTGGCTTTCAGCAACTGGGCGGTCATGTCCTTGTCGCCGATGTTGAACTTCTCCGTGGCCACCACCTGCAGCTTGTTGCCCTGCAGCTTGATCTGGTTGAGGAGATCGTCGCGCCCGGACACCCCGTAGTTGGTCGAATCATGGATGATTGCCACCTTGGTGAGCTTGCGGCCGATGGCCTCTTCCACCACCATGGCGGCCTGGATGCCGTCATCGGCGGAGAAGCGGAAGATGGACAGATCCTTCACCCCGGCCTTGCTCCACTGGGTCATGGATGCGGACCCTGCAGCCGGCGTGATGATCTTGGTGATGCCTTTTTCCTGGAGGTACTTGTCCCCCGCCAGGCAGACGCCGGTATTCACCGTGCCGATCACACCCGCCAGATCGTTCATCGAAGCCATTTCCTGGGCGATCAGGGCGCCGCGCTCGTTCTTCGCCTCGTCGTCGCGCTCGATCACCTCGATTTTCATTTTCTTGGCGCCCACCTGGATGCCGCCGGCGCGGTTGATTTCATCGATCGCCAGTTTGGCACCGTCGCGCATGGAAACGCCCATCGGCGCCGAGCCGCCGGTAAAGGGGCCGGTCAGGGCAATTTTGACTGTATCCGCAGCGTACGCGTTGAGCGTGAACAACCCCATCGTGAGCGCGGCCAACATCGTTTTTTTCATGATCTCAATCTCCGTCCAAAGTTAAACTCATTCTACCCAGCCCCCGGTCTGCGCCGCGGCTGTGGGGATTATAGGTTGAACTCACAAGGAAAACGGGGGAACCCTGATGGAAATGATCCTGGTGCCCATTCACATGTTCACGCCGATTTCGGCCACCACCGGGGCGTGATCCGAGGGCCGTTCCAGCTTGCGCATGTCGCGGTCGATACTGCTGGACGAGCAGGCAGCCGCCAGCGGTGCAGACAGCAGGATGTGGTCGATACGCAGGCCGTGGTTGCGGCGGAAACCCATCATGCGGTAGTCCCACCAGGAAAAACTTTTCTCAGGCTGCTCAAACAGGCGAAAGCTGTCCTTCAGACCGAGTTCCAGCAACGCGCGGAAACGCTCGCGCTCGGGTTCCGACACCAGCACGCTGTCTTTCCACGCTGCGGGGTCGTGCACGTCGCGGTCTTCCGGTGCGACGTTGTAGTCGCCGAGTACGGCGAGTTTGGGATGGCGCGCGAGTTCGTCCTTCAGCCAGACGGTGAGGGCGTCGAACCAGGCGAGCTTGTAGGGATATTTGTCGGAATCGAGACTTTGTCCATTTGGGCAATACACGCACACCAGCCGCACGCCGTCGACGGTGGCGGCGATCACGCGCTTCTGCTCGTCGTCCAATCCGGGAATGCCGACCTGCACGTCGGCCGGCTCGATGCGGCTGAGGATGGCGACGCCGTTATAGGTTTTCTGGCCGGCGAAAACGACGCGATAGCCGGCGGCGGCCAGTTCGGCGACGGGAAAGACGTCATCGGTGAGTTTGGTTTCCTGCAGGCACACCGCATCGGGCTGGCGGGTGGCGAGAAAGTCCAGCAGTTGGGGCAGGCGGACCTTGAGGGAGTTGACGTTCCAGGCGGCGATTTTCATGCCGCGGAGTGTAGCGCATACGATTCCACATGGGCTTCTACCCTTGCGGGCACAAGAGCCCTAGTGGATCGGAGTACCCCGCAAGGGGGAATTGAAAAGAATCCTTTAGGGCAGCCATTGGGGCTGCGGCAGGCGCTGGGGCCGTGGCGTGTGGCGCTTGATTAATGACTGGGGGTTGCGGGTGCGGGGGTTGCCGCAGGTTCGGCTGCGGCAGCAGGTTTGCTGCCGGGGGGCGCCGATTTTGGATAGCCTGCACGATCGAGCGCGGCCTGCCACTGGCCTGCCTCGAAGCCGTCGATCTTGTCGCTGCCGACGACGAGTACCGGCACGCTCAAGCGCCCGGTGAGCTTCTGCAGTTCGGCCTGTGCCTCGGGACTGGCCTGCGGATCCTTGCTGCTGAAAGGCACCCCGCGTTGCGTGAGCAACTGCCGCGCCTGGTCACAGGGGGCGCCGCAGGCGCTGGCATACAGGGTGATCGGATATTTCTCGCGCGCGGTCTTGGTGGCGTAGGATTCGCCGATTTCGATGACACTGCCCTTGAAGGCTTTCTGCTGGGCGTTGTGGATATTCGGCGGCGGCGGCTGATCGCTGTATACCGTGCGGCCCTGTGCGTCTTTCCATTGATATAGCGAGGCGGCCGCCAGCGACGTGCTTGCCGCCGCCAGCCACACTGCCATCATGATGCGTCCTGCTTTCATGCCGCGCTCCCGAAAGTCGTAATCACCCTTTTAACGGAAGCGCCCCTCGCGAACTTTAAGCCATGCCGTTGTGCCGCAGCAGGGCGTCGATGGTCGGTTCGCGGCCGCGGAAGGCCTTGAACGACTCGAGCGCCGGGCGGGCGCCGCCCTGGGCGAGGATCTCGCTCCAGAAGCGGTGGCCGACTTCCGGATTGAGCACGCCGCCGTAGCCTTCGGCCTCGTCCTCAAAGAGCGCGTAGGCGTCGGCCGACAACACTTCCGCCCACTTGTAGCTGTAGTAGCCGGCCGCGTAGCCGCCGGCGAAGATGTGCGAGAAGTTGTTGGGGAAGCGGTTGTAGGCAGGCGGGATGATGACCGCGACTTTCTTGCGGATGTCGTTGATCAGGTCCTGCGCGCTGCGGCTGCCGTTGGGGTCGAAGTCGTCGTGCAGGTGCATGTCGAAGCTGGCGAACTCGATCTGGCGCAGCGTCTGCAGGCCGGACTGGAAGTTCTTCGCGGCCAGCATCTTGTCGAACAGCGTGCGCGGCAGCGGCTCGCCGGTGTCGACGTGTGCGGTCATGTGTTTCAGCACGTCCCATTCCCAGCAGAAGTTTTCCATGAACTGGGAAGGCAGTTCGACCGCGTCCCACTCGACGCCGTTGATGCCGGAGACGCCGAGCTCCTCGATCTGCGTCAGCAGGTGGTGCAGGCCGTGGCCGGTTTCGTGGAAAAGCGTGATGACTTCGTCGTGGGTGAAGAGGGCGGGTTTGTCACCGACTGGCCCGGAGAAATTGCAGTTGAGGTAGGCCACCGGCGTCTGGATGCCGTCAGCCGTCTTGCGTCGGGTGATGACGTCATCCATCCAGGCGCCGCCGCGCTTGGAGGCGCGCGCGTAGAGGTCGAGGTAGAACTGGCCGACGCGCTGGCCGCCGTGGTCGGTGAGCGTGTAGAACTTGACGTCCGGGTGCCACACCGGCGCCTTGTCCTCGCGTACGTGCAGGCCGTACAGCGTCTCGATCAGCCTGAACAGGCCGGCCAGCACGCGCGGCTCGGGGAAATACTGCTTCACTTCCTGATCGGAAAAGCTGTAACGGGCGACGCTCAACTTTTCCGACACGTAGGTGGTGTCCCAGGCCTGCACGTCTGCGAGGCCCAGTTCGTCGCGGGCGAAGGCCTTGAGCTCGGCGTAGTCCTTCTCGGCGTAGGGGCGGGCGCGGACGCCGAGTTCGTCGAGGAACTTCAGCACCTCGGCCGGGGTGTCGGCCATCTTGGCCGCCAGCGACACCTCGGCATAGCTCCGGAATCCCAGCAGCTCGGCGGCCTCGCGGCGCAGCCGGAGGATGCCGCCGATCAGCGGCGTGTTGTCGAGCTCGGGCTTGCTGAATTCGGAGGCGCGGGTGACGTAGGCGCGGTACACCTGCTCACGCAGGTCACGGTTGTCGGCGTACTGCATCACCGGCAGGTAGGACGGCATGTGCAGGGTGATCTTGAAGCCCGGTTTCCCATCGGCCTCGGCCGCCGCTTTCATCATGGCCAGTACGTCGTCCGGCACACCGGCGAGCTGGGCGGCATCGTCGACATACAGCGCGAAGTCGTTGGTGGCGTCGAGCAGGTTCTCCTCGAACTTGGCCGACAGCTGTGCCAGTTCCTCCTGCACCTGTATGAAGCGCGCCTTCTTGTTGGCCGGCAGCTCGGCACCGCCGAGGCGGAAGTCGCGCAGCTCGTTGTCGACGATCTTCCTGCGTGGCGCGGACAGCGCGGCGAAATCAGGGCGGGCCTTGAGCGCCTTGAACTTGGCGAACAGCGCCTCGTTCTGACCCAACTCGGCATAGTAGATGGTGATTTTCTGCAGGTTGGCGTTGTAGACCTCGCGCAGCTCGGGCGAATCCATCACCGAATGCAGGTGCGATACCTGGCCCCAAGCGCGGCCGAGTTTCTCGTTGGCGTCGTCGAGCGGGGCGACGAAGGCGTCCCACTCGGCCGGGGTATCGGCGGCTTCCGCGCGCGCCACGGCCGCGCGGGCGTCGGCCAGCAGCTGGTCGATGGCGGGGGTGACGAATTCGGGCTTGAATTCACCGAAACGGGGCAGACCGGAAAAATCGAGCAGGGGATTGATGCCCTTTAGGGTATTCATGGCGATAACCAACATGGAGGGGGAAGGGAATTATACTTTCGGGCTGGAAGCATAATTTTCAAGCCCGGATTTTCAACCCCATGACAGACAAGGTTTACGCTGACAGACTGGCACCGCATCACGGCGTCGCCCCGGCGCTTTCCGCCGGCGCCTGGGTGCACCCGCGCGCCACGGTCATCGGCGAGGTCAGCCTGGGCCGGGACGCCTCGGTGTGGCCGGGCGCGGTGATCCGCGGCGACGTCAACAGCATCATCATCGGCGAGGCGACCAACATCCAGGACGGCAGCGTGCTGCATGTGTCGCACAAGACGCCCGCCAATCCGGCAGGCGGGCCGCTGGTCGTCGGCGCGCGGGTGACGGTGGGGCATACGGTGATCCTGCACGCCTGCACGATCGAGGACGAATGCCTGATCGGCATGGGTTCGATCATCCTCGACCGCGCCGTGGTGCAGAAGCATGTGCTGCTGGGCGCCGGCTCGCTGGTTCCGGAAGGCAAGGTGCTCGAATCGGGGCACCTCTATCTCGGCCGCCCCGCCAAGCTGGTGCGCCGGCTTACCGACGAGGAAATCGCCTATTTCAGCTATTCCGCGCAGCACTATGTGGCGCTGGCGCGGTCGTACCAGAACGTTTAATCCCATGGAATCCGTATGAAACTCGCCAAACCCCTCCTCATTGCCGTGGCCGTGCTCGCCATTGCGGGCGCGCTGGTGTACGCCCTGATGGAAAAGCCCGCTGCGCCTGCGGCCACCTTCACCACCCTGGAAGGCAAGCCCATCGCCCTCAATGAGCTGCGCGGCAAGATCGTGCTGGTCAATTTCTGGGCGACCTCCTGCCCCGGCTGCGTCAAGGAAATGCCCGACTTGATCCAGACCTACAATCAGTACAAGGACCGCGGCTTCGAAATCGTCGCGGTGGCGATGAGCTACGACCCGCCGAACTATGTCGCCAATTTTGCGAAGACGCGCCAGCTGCCGTTTCCGGTGGCGCTCGACGTCAACGGCGAGCACGCGCGCGCCTTCGGCAACGTGCAGCTCACGCCCACCAGCTTCATCATCGGCAAGGACGGCCGCATCATCGAAGAGAAGCTGGGCGATCTCGACTTTCCCAAGCTGAAGGCCATGCTCGACAAGGAATTGTCATGATCAGGGCGCTTGCCGCAGCCGCCGTGCTGCTGACGCTGACGGCGTGCGGCGCGGTCCCGTCCCGGCCTGCTTCCGCCTACCCTGACGGGCACAAGAAGCCCGCTCCGCCAGGGCCGCCGCCGCCGGCGATGCCCGACATTCCGCTGGTCTGTCCGACCGAAACCAAGCTTTGCCCCGACGGCCGGTCCGTCGGCCGCAACCCGGCGAACGAATGCGAGTTCGACGCCTGTTCCGGCAGCATCCCCCAATAAAATTTCCCGGATTTTTTCTTTCATGGCGCAATACGTTTATTCCCTCAACCGCGTTGGCAAGATCGTTCCGCCCAAGCGGCAGATTCTCAAGGACATTTCCCTCAGCTTTTTTCCCGGCGCCAAGATCGGCCTGCTGGGCCTGAACGGCTCCGGCAAGTCCTCGCTGATCCGCATCATGGCGGGGGTGGACAAGGACATCGAGGGCGAGGCGATCCCGATGCCCGGCATCCGCATCGGCTACCTGCCGCAGGAGCCCCAACTCGATTCGGCACACACCGTGCGCCAGGCGGTGGAGGCGGGATTGGGCGAGATCGTTTCCGCGAAGACCCGTCTCGACGAAATCTATGCGGCGTATGCCGAGCCCGATGCCGACTTCGACAAGCTGGCGGAGGAGCAGGCCAAATGCGAGGCCATCCTCGCCACCGCCGGCGCCGACCTCGACACGCAGATGGAAATCGCTGCGGATGCTTTGAGATTGCCGCCGTGGGATGCAGCGATCGGCAATCTGTCGGGCGGCGAGAAGCGCCGCGTGGCGCTGTGCCAGCTGCTGCTGTCGAATCCCGACATGCTGCTGCTCGACGAGCCGACCAACCACCTCGACGCCGAGTCGGTCGACTGGCTCGAGCAGTTTCTGGTGCGCTATCCCGGCACCGTGGTGGCGGTGACGCACGACCGTTACTTCCTCGACAACGCCGCCGAGTGGATACTCGAACTCGACCGCGGCCACGGCATCCCGTGGAAGGGCAACTACACCAGCTGGCTCGAGCAGAAGGAGGCGCGGCTGGAAACCGAATCCAAGCAGGAGGCCGGCCGCATCAAGACCATGAAGCAGGAACTCGAATGGGTGCGGCAGAACCCCAAGGCGCGCCAGGCCAAGTCGAAGGCGCGTCTGGCCCGCTTCGAGGAGCTGAATTCGGTCGAATACCAGAAACGCAACGAGACGCAGGAAATCTTCATCCCGGTCGGTGAGCGTCTCGGCGACAAGGTCATCGACTTCCACAACGTGACCAAATCCTTCGGCGACCGTCTGCTGATCGACGACCTGAGCTTTTCGGTTCCGCCCGGCGCTATCGTCGGCATCATCGGCCCCAACGGCGCCGGCAAGTCGACCTTCTTCAAGATGATCACCGGCCAGGAAAAGCCCGATTCCGGCGAGGTCGAAATCGGCCAGACGGTGAAGCTCGCCTACGTCGACCAGAGCCGCGATGCGCTGGCGGCCGACAAGACCGTGTTCGACGAAGTCGCCGAAGGCCGCGACATCCTCACGGTCGGCCGCTATGAAACCCCGTCGCGCGCCTACCTCGGACGCTTCAACTTCAAGGGCGGCGACCAGCAGAAGCTCGTCGGCAACCTGTCGGGCGGCGAACGCGGCCGCCTGCACCTGGCGAAGACGCTGATCGCCGGCGGCAACGTGCTCCTGCTCGACGAACCGTCGAACGACCTCGATGTGGAGACCCTGCGCGCGCTGGAAGACGCGCTGCTCGAATTCGCCGGCTGCGTGCTGGTGATCTCGCACGACCGCTGGTTCCTCGACCGCATCGCCACCCACATCCTCGCCTTCGAGGGCGACTCGCAGGTGACCTTCTTCCCCGGAAACTACCAGGAATACGAGGCCGACAAGAAGAAGCGCCTGGGCGAGGAAGGCGCGAAGCCGAAGCGCATTCGCTACAAGCCGATCAGCCGCTGAACCAGCGCATGGAACGCGCCAGCCCGTCTGATCGTCTGCGCAGACTGCCGTTGGCGGCAGGGGTGCTGGTGGCCTGCGCAGTCTGGCTGCTGCTGCAGACTTTTGTCTGGCTGGATCAGGAGCGGCGCCATCAGGCCGAACGCGCGGTGCTGCAGGCCGAGGCCGCCACGGTGCGGTCGCGGCTCGAGTCGGAACTGAACGCCACGCTGTCGCTGAGCCTCGGTTTGTCGACCTTCGTGCTCGCCAAGCCCGATTTTTCGCAGGCCGATCTGGCGCAGGTCGCGGCTTCGCTGATCCGCCTGCAGCCAGCGATCCGCAGCGTGGCGCTGGCGCCCGACAACGTGATTCGCTACATCTATCCGCTGGCGGGCAATCAAAAGGCGCTGGGCCTGCGTTACCTCGAGGCCCCCACCCAGCGCGACGCGGTGCTGCGGCTGATGCGGGAGCAGCGCCCGGTGACGGCAGGACCGATCGAATTGGTGCAAGGTGGCGTTGGCATCATCAACCGCATTCCCATCATCTTTACCCGGCCGGACGGTTCGCCACATTACTGGGGACTGGCCTCGGTGGCGATCAACCCGATTCCCATTTTCGAGCGGGCCGGCATCCGGTCCGACACGCGCGACAGCGTGCGTTATGCCTTGCGCGGCAAGGATGGCCTGGGGGCGCGGGGTGAGGTGTTCCTGGGAGATGCCGCGCTATTTGACAACCCCGATGCGGTGTTGATGGAGGTCGTCATCCCGGGCGGGAGCTGGCAACTGGCGGCATGTCCGCTTGCCCCGGCGGATGAATATGGGCTGTGGGTGCAGGTCTTGCTGGGGGTGCTCGCTGCCGTTGCAGGCGCGCTCATGGCCTACTCGCTGTCGGCCCATCAGCGCATTCGCAGCATGGCACTGCACGACCATCTCACCGGCCTGGCCAACCGCCGCCAGTTCAAGCTGCGTGGACAGGACCTGTTTGCGCTGGCCCGACGCAGCGGCTGCCACCTGACACTGCTCAACATCGATATCGACGACTTCAAGTCCATCAACGACACCTACGGACATGCCGCCGGCGATGCCGTGCTGGTCTATGTTGCCAATACGCTGCGTACGTGCTGCCGTGAATCCGACCTGCTGGCGCGGGTGGGCGGCGACGAGTTTGTGGTGCTGCTGCCGGACACCCCGGCAGGACCGCCGCTGGATGCGCTGCTGGATCGCCTGCATGCGGCGATTGATGTCATGTTGCCCGGCGCCGAGGTTCCCATCAGGCTGCACATCAGCATCGGCGTGGCGACATGCAGCGATGCCACGCCCACGCTGGATGCCCTGATGCATGAGGCGGACGAGGCGATGTATCGCGCCAAGGAAAAGGCGGCTGGTTGATGTGCTCGCACGCCAGAGAGGGGTCATGATGCACAACGGCTCCGTCCGATCCTCTTCTGGTTTTCTCTTCCGATGATTCTCGACACGCTTTCCCAGGCTGACCGTTATTTCAAGCTGCATCCGCTGTTTGTGCGCGCCTTCGCATTCCTGCGCAGCCCCGACCTGGGCACGCTGGCCCCCGGCAGGCATACGATTCAGGGCGAACAGCTGTTCGCCATCGTCGAAGCCTGCGCCGGCCGCACGCGCGCGGAAGCGAAGCTGGAATGCCATAGCCGTTACATCGATATCCAGCTGGTGCTCGAAGGTGTCGATGAAATGGGCTGGAAGCCGGTGGCCGCGTGCGTGGATCCGGCGACCGATTACGACGCCGCGCGCGACATCCGGTTCTTCAACGATGCGCCTGCAAGCTGGGTCACGACGTCGCCCGGGGCCTTCTGTCTGTTCTTTCCAGACGATGCCCATGCGCCGCTGGTGGGCACGGGTTTCATTCGCAAGGTGGTGGTGAAGATCGCGGTCTGATCAGTAGTGTGGCGGAATCTCGTCGCGCGGGGCATGTGCCTCCTCGGGCAGCTTCTCCTGAAGTTGCTGGTGGAGCAGGCGGAGTTGCTGCTGCAGCAGATCGATCTGCCCCTGCTGGCGGATCACGGTCTGGTTCAGCGTCTCGAGCAGGTCTTCGGCAAAAGCGAGCTTGGTTTCGAGTTCGGTGAGGCGGGCTTGTGCCCAAGCCGCAAGGCTGTCGGGTAATTCAGTCATGTGCGGGTGCTTTCAAGAGGGGTGTGACCAGTTTCTCCAGCCGGGCGTAATACACCTGGCCGGCGATCTTGTGGCGGATGTGGCCGTCGGCATCGAGGATGAACGAGGTCGGCACACTCGTGACGCTGCCGAAAGCCGTGGCCACCGACGCGTTGGTGGGGGCAGCCTGGAAGGCATGGCCCTGATCCTTCATCCAGGCGGCAATTTTTTCCGGCGGATCGTCGACGCTGATCGCGATGACCTCGAAGCCGCGGTTTCGATAATCCCGCATGAACGCTTCGATCGCGGGCATCTCCTTGCGGCAATACGGGCACCAGGTTGCCCAGAAGTTCACCAGCACGACCTTGCCCCTGAGCGCATCGCTGCCCAGCGTCCGGCCATCGGTCAGGGTGACCTGCCAGGGCGGCACGGCGCGATTTTCATCGCTGACGTCGGCCGGCGGGCGAAACCACAGCCAGGCGATCAAACCCAGTAAAATCAGGGTCAGCGGACTCGGTGTCCATTTCTTTACAAAGGCGCGTCTATCCATGTTGTGGCTGAAGTCGTTTCATATCGTGATGGTGGTCAGCTGGTTTGCCGGCCTGTTCTACCTGCCGCGCATCTTCGTCAATCTGGCGATGGAGACCAACGAGGCCGCCTATGATCGCCTGCTGCTGATGGCGCGCAAATTGTATCGGTTCGTCACGCCCATCATGCTCCTTACGCTGATTACCGGCGTCTGGCTGTGGCTGGCGTACTGGCTGCCGACGATGGGTTGGCTATGGCTCAAGCTTGCGCTGGTTGCCGGACTGGTGGGCTACCACCACGTCTGCAAAAAGCTGCTGCGCGCATTCGAAGCCAGACAGAACACCAAATCGCATGTTTGGTTCCGCTTGTTCAATGAAATCCCGGTGATCGTGCTGCTGGCCGTGGTATTGCTGGTCGTGCTGAAACCATTTTAAGAATTCTTGAGAGTATTTTTTGAAGCCCGAATCCCGTCGCACCAAAACGCCGCATCCCGTTCGCCCCGAGCGCGAGGCGCTGCCGCCTGCCAGCCACTTTGCCACCTGCCCGCGCGGGCTGGAGGCATTGCTTGAAACCGAGCTTGCCGCGGCCGGTGCGCAGGTGGTGCGCCAGGTGCCCGCCGGCGTGCTGTTCATGGCCGATGCCGCCGCCGAGATGCGTGCCAACCTGACCTCGCGCATCGCCACCCGCATTTTGCGCAAGGTCGGCTACACCCGCTATCGCAAGGAAGAGCACATCTACCGCGCCGCGCTCGACCTGCCGTGGCCGGAGTGGTTCGACGTGAACAAGACCATCGCGGTCAAGGTCGGCGCGCAGAACGCGCCGCTCAAGAGCCTCAACTTCATCACGCTGAAGATCAAGGACGCGATCTGCGACCGCTTCCGCGAGGAAACCCGCGAGCGTCCGAGCGTCGACACCGAAGCGCCCGACGTGCCGGTGTATGCCTTCTTCACCCCCGACGCGGTGACCTTCTACCTCGACACCAGCGGCGAGCCGCTGTTCAAGCGCGGCTTCAAGCGCGAGGCGAGCGCGGCGTCGATCAAGGAAAACCTCGCCGCCGGGCTGCTCATGCTGTCCGGCTGGGAGCCCGGCACGCCGCTGCTCGACCCGATGTGCGGCGCCGGCACCCTCCTGCTCGAGGCGGCCGACATGGCACTGAACCGCGCGCCGGGGCGCAGCCGGCATTTCGCCTTCGAGCACTACCGTGACTTCGATGCAGCGCTGTGGAAGCGCATCAAGGACGAGGCGCAGGCGCAGGAAAAGCCGCTCACGCGCCTGCCCATTTTCGGCGCCGACCAGGACCGCTGGGTGCTCGACAAGGCGCGCAACAACCTCGCCGCCGCCGGCTATGCCGACGCGATCGAGCTGAAGGTGTCGGACGCGCTCGAGCTGAAGGCCCCGACTCCGGTCGGTACGATCGTCACCAACCCGCCCTATGGCGAGCGGCTGGGTGAGGCCGAGGATCTGGCCGCGTGGTATCCGCTGCTGGGCGACTGGCTGAAGCAGAATTTCTCCGGCTGGGAGGCGTGGATCATTTCCGGCGATCCGCTGCTGCCCAAGCTGATCGGACTCAAGGCGAGCCGCCGCATTCCGCTGTTCAACGGGCCGATCGAGACGCGGTTTTTGCAGTACAAGCTGATTGCGGGTTCGATGAAAGTGAAAAAGCCGGATGCTGGAAGCAGCCAGCAATAATGGTGTCCTAACCCCTTCTGCATTAGGTCTTATGGGAGCAGCTACTCGTTATCGAAGAAAGTTTTTGGAGGCTCATCCCCGGTGCGCCTTCTGCGCGGGCAAAGCGCCTGCTACGACAATAGAACATTGCCCGCCACGTGCCATGTTCCAGTTTCGTTTGTGGCCGGAAGGGTTTGAGTTTCCATCTTGTGAGCCGTGCAATCATGGGTCCGACGACGACGATTTGCTGATTGCAATGCTTGCCCGAATGGATCCATTTGAACTCAAAGGCGACCTGGATGGAAAGCAGATGGGGCTTATGAAGGCGGTGAATCGGCAATTCCCCGGCCTGTTCGAAAAGATGATGCCTTCTGCGGTAGAAGCCCGTCGAAGTAATCGGGAGCTAGGGGTGCATCCGTCCCCCGGTCAGACACATCAAGAAGCTGGAGCAGTAAAAGTCCCTGAGGAGTTTCACACCGCCGTGAGTGTCTTCGCGCGGAAACTCTCTAAAGGCGTCTACTATCGTGAGGCTGGTAAGCCATTCCCAGATGACGGCTGCCTGCTTTTGAATTGGTTTACCAATGCAGACATTCTTCGCAACGGTAAGTATCCTGTTTTCGATGTACTGAAGGGGCTTGATGGAGTTGCTCCTCCGCTTCAGCGAGGTGGAAGCTATTTGAACGATCAGTTTGAGTACAAGCTCTCTATATCTCCCGAGCAGGACATCTTTGTTCTGCAAGCGAGATTTGGGCATTCGTTCGGCCTTGTTGTCTTTGGTAGCACGCTCGTGGGGAAGTTAGAGGGGATGGTTACTCGGTTGCGCGAGCAGACGGAACGCAATGGGCCGTTCGCTGTGCTTCAGTCGCCTGTGCTCAATTAGTGTGGAGGGCGACATGAGATATAGAAAAAACGGGGTGCCAAGCACCCCGTTTTCTTTTCCATTCCCAACGCCTCAAACAATGTCGAGGTGATCCAGCCCCGCCATCATGTCGCGGCCCTTGGCTTCCTGGCCGTGCAGCTTGATCTGCAGGCGCAGGTCGTTGAGGCTGTCTGCGTTCCGCAGCGCGTCCTCGTAGGAAATCATGCCGGCTTCGTAAAGGTCGAACAGCGCCTGGTCGAAGGTCTGCATCCCGAGTTCGCGCGACTTCGACATGATTTCCTTGATCTCGTGGACCTGCCCCTTGAAGATCAGGTCGGCGATCAGCGGCGAGTTGAGCAGGATTTCCACTGCGGCGACGCGGCCGTTGGTGCCCTTGCGCGGGATCAGGCGCTGCGAGATGAAGGACTTGAGGTTCAACGACAAGTCCATCAAGAGCTGGTCGCGCTTTTCCTCAGGGAAGAAGTTGATGATGCGGTCGAGCGCCTGGTTGGCGCTGTTGGCGTGCAGCGTCGACAGGCACAGGTGGCCGGTTTCGGCGAAGGCGATAGCGTATTCCATGGTGTCGCGGTCGCGGATTTCGCCGATCAGGATGACGTCGGGCGCCTGGCGCAGGGTGTTCTTCAGCGCCGAGAACCAGTTGTCGGTGTCGATGCCGACCTCGCGCTGGGTGATGATCGATTTCCGGTGCTCGTGCACGTATTCGATCGGGTCTTCGACCGTGATGATGTGGTCGCAGGCGTTTTCGTTGCGGTAGCCCACCATCGCGGCCAGCGAGGTCGACTTACCGGTGCCGGTGCCGCCGACGAAGATCACCAGGCCGCGCTTGATCATCGCGACGTCGCGCAGGATGGGCGGCAGGTTCAGCTCTTCCATCTTCGGGATCTTGGTGTTGATCGTCCGCATCACGACGCCGACGCGACCCTGCTGCACGAACACGTTGACGCGGAAGCGGCCGATCTCGGGCGGGCTGATGGCGAAGTTGGATTCGTTGGTGGCCTCGAAATCCTTCCATTGCCGTTCGTTCATGATCGAACGCGCCAGTTCGCTGGTGTGCGCGGGCGTCAGGCTCTGGTTCGACACCGGGGTGATCTTGCCGTCGACCTTGATGGCAGGGGGAAAGCCGGCGGTGATGAAGAGGTCGGAGGCGTTCTTCGCCAGCATCAGGCGCAGCAGGTCGTGGATGGTTTTTTCAGCGTTCATCGTTCAGTCCTCAACCCATGAAGGCATCTTTGTTCTGCGCTGCGGCGCGCGCCACGTTCGAGGCGATGACGTTGCGCTTGACCAGGTCCTGGAGGTTCTGGTCGAGCGTCTGCATGCCCAGATTGCCGCCTGTCTGGATCGCCGAATACATCTGTGCCACCTTGTTCTCACGGATCAGGTTGCGGATGGCGGGCGTGCCGATCATGATCTCGTGTGCGGCGACGCGGCCGTTGCCGTCCTTGGTTTTCAAGAGCGTCTGCGAAATCACCGCGCGCAGGGATTCGGACAGCATCGAGCGCACCATTTCCTTTTCCGCGGCCGGGAACACGTCGACTACGCGGTCGATGGTCTTGGCAGCCGACGAGGTGTGCAGCGTGCCGAACACCAGGTGGCCGGTTTCGGCGGCGGTCAGCGCGAGGCGGATCGTTTCCAGGTCACGCAATTCGCCCACCAGGATGACGTCCGGGTCTTCCCGCAGGGCCGAGCGCAGGGCGTTGTTGAACGACAGCGTGTGCGGTCCGACCTCGCGCTGGTTGATCAGGCATTTCTTGCTCTGGTGCACGAATTCGATCGGGTCCTCGACGGTGAGGATGTGCGCGTACTGGTTTTCGTTGACGTAGTCCATCATGGCCGCCAGCGTGGTCGACTTGCCCGAGCCCGTCGGGCCGGTGACCAGCACGATGCCGCGCGGCTGGTCGGAAATTTCCTTGAAGATGGGCGGGGCGTTGAGTTCTTCCAGCGTCAGCACCTTGGACGGAATTGTCCGGAACACCGCGCCGGCGCCATACTGTTGGTTGAACGCGTTGACGCGGAAGCGCGCCAGCGAGGGAATCTCGAACGAGAAGTCGATTTCCAGCGTTTCCTCGTACACCTTGCGCTGGCTGTCGTTCATGATGTCGTACACCATGCGGTGCACGTCCTTGTGGTCCATCGGCGGCAGGTTGATGCGGCGGATGTCGCCGTTGACCCGGATCATCGGCGGCAGGCCTGCCGATAGGTGCAAGTCCGACGCCTTGTTCTTGACGGCAAAAGCCAGCAGTTCAGAAATATCCACGCGTGCCTCGTTCAGTGTTGGGTGGGGTTTTGTCAGATAATAAGCCCTATGGATAACGGCCTTGAAACGCGCAAACTTGAGCCCGGCATGCCGCCGCGCGGCAGCACGGCAGATGCCCGTTTGCATGCCGTACAGGCACAGGTAGCGCGTGCCGCGGAAGAGGCCGGGCGCGATGCGGCGGAGGTGACCCTGCTGGCGGTCAGCAAGACCTTCGACGCGGCGGCCGTGCGCGGCTTGGCCGCCTGTGGACAACGCGAATTCGGTGAGAATTACCTGCAGGAAGCGCTGGACAAGCAGGCAGCGCTGCGCGATCTGCCGCTCGAATGGCACTTCATCGGGCCGATCCAGAGCAACAAGACGCGGACGATCGCCGAGAACTTCAGCTGGGTGCACAGTGTCGACCGGCTGAAAATTGCCGAGCGTCTCTCCGCCCAGCGCCCAGCCGGCTTGCCGCCGTTGCAGGTGTGCATCGAGGTGAATGTCAGCGGCGAAGCCAGCAAGGGCGGGGTGGCGCCGGCCGAACTACCCGCGCTGGCCGCGGCGGTTGCGGCGCTGCCGGGTCTGCGATTGCGCGGTCTCATGGCGATCCCCGCGCCGACTTCCGAAGTGGCCGCCCAGCGTGCCGCCTTCCGGCAGGTGTGTGAACTGTACGATGCGCTGCGCGCGCGCGGTCTTGCGCTCGACACCCTGTCGATGGGCATGTCGGGCGATCTGGAGGCTGCGATTCTGGAAGGTGCGACGATCGTTCGAATCGGCACCGCACTCTTTGGCGAAAGGATTAAGAAAAATGCATAAAGTGAGTTTCATCGGGGGCGGCAATATGGCCGCCGCCATCATCGGCGGCCTGATCGCCAGCGGCACCCAGCCGACCGACATCGAGGTGGTGGAGATCAATGCCGATGCGCGGGCGCAGTTGTCCGCGCGTTTCGGTGTCGTGGTCCACACGGATCTGTCGCAGGCGCGGCTGCATTCCCTGGTCGTACTGGCGGTGAAGCCGCAGACCCTGCCCGAGGTGGCGGCCGCGCTGGCGTCGCGCCTCGCAGGTCATCTGGTGATATCGATCGTCGCCGGGGTGCGGGTGGCCGACCTCGCGCGCTGGCTGGGTGGGCACCGGCGCATCGTGCGCACCATGCCCAATACCCCCGCGCTGGTGCGGGCCGGCATCAGCGGCCTGTATGCGCCGCCTGACGTCGACCAGGATGCGCGTTCGCAGGCCGAGGCCGTGTTGCGCGCCGTCGGCGGCGTGGTATGGGTGGAGGACGAATCCCGGCTGGATGCGGTCACCGCCGTGTCGGGCAGCGGGCCGGCCTATGTGTTCTATTTCATCGAATCGCTGGAGGCGGCGGCCGTGGCGCAGGGCCTGCCGGCCGCCACGGCGCGCCAGCTGGCGCTGCAGACCTTTTTCGGCGCGGCCAAGCTGGCGCTTGAATCGGGCGAGGAACCGGCGATGCTGCGCCAGCGCGTCACCTCCAAGGGCGGCACCACGGAACGCGGCCTCGCGGCGCTGGACGCGGCGGCGGTCAAAGCCGGCATTGGTCAGGCGGTGGAGGCAGCCAGCCTGCGCAGCGCCGAACTCGGTGACGAACTGGGACGCCTCGCATGATCTCGGGTGCACTGACCTTCTTGATCCAGACGCTGGGCAACCTGTTCGTGGTCGCGGTGCTGCTGCGCTTCATGATGCAGCTGTTCCGGGTACCGTTTCGCAACCCCTTCGCCCAGTTCATCGTCGCCGTCACCGACTTTGCGGTCAAGCCCTTGCGCCGTGTGGTACCGGGCCTGTTCGGTCTCGACTGGGCCTGCCTGCTGCTCGCCTGGCTGGTCGAACTGGTGGTGGTGATGGCGGGGTACTGGCTGGACGGATTCCCCTTCGCCCTGGCGGGGGGCAAGGTGTGGCCGGTCATGCTCGGGCTGGCGGCGGTGCGGCTGGTCAGCCTGGCGGTGTACATGATCATCGGCCTGACCCTGGTGCGCGCGGTGCTGTCGTGGGTCAATTCGAATACCCCCCTGATGCCAGTGGTCTACGAGTTGACTGAGCCCTTCCTGCGTCCCCTGCGGCGCATCGTTCCCACTATCGCCAATGTGGATTTGACGCCGCTGGTGCTGTTCATCCTGTGCCAGTTGATCCTGATGGTGCCGGTGCTGGCGTTGGAGCGGGCCCTGCTTGGTTCACTCTGATTCGGGTTCAAAACCAACCGTGACTTTGTCGACTTCGCCTTGCCCGCAAGGGGCAGGCCGTGGTTGTAAAGCCGCTGAAGCGGCAACAACCACGCTCTGCCGTGCTATTTGCACTGTCTTCGGCTCATCTTCGCGTCACAGTTGGTTGTGAACCCGAATAAACCGCCGATCTGGGCGCACCGCAATGGTGCGGACTGGCTGCTGGAATTGCACGTGCAGCCGGGCGCGAAGGTGACTGCCGCCGTCGGCGAGCATGGCGGCCGCCTGAAATTAAAGATTGCTGCGCCGCCGGTCGATAACAAAGCGAATGCGCATCTGCTGGCCTGGCTGGCCGCGCAACTGGGGCTGCCGAAATCCGCGGTGCGCCTGGTGCGAGGCGAAACGTCCCGGCAGAAAACCGTTGCGGTGTGTGGCGCCGACACACCCTGGCGTGATATCGAGAAAAACACTCAAACATGAGTATCCACCTGGAACAGGAAGTCGCCGAGTACAGCGAGCGGCGGTTGCGGCTGGCGACCGCGATTACCGACTATGCCGACTGGCTCGACCGCCAGCACGGCATTGATGCCGAACGCACCCTGCGGCTGGCCGATACCGCGTCGGGCCTGCGCCAGGACAGGCTGGTGGTGGCCTTCGTGGCCGAGTTTTCGCGCGGCAAGACCGAACTCATCAACGCCCTGTTCTTTGCCAACCATGGTCAGCGCCTGCTGCCGTCCGACGCCGGGCGCACCACCATGTGCCCGACCGAACTGTTCGCCAGCGCGGACGAGCCCCCCAGCCTGAGCCTGCTGCCGATCGAAACGCGCCGCCGTGGCGAATCGCTGGCGCGCCTCAAGCACATGCCGATCGAATGGTGCCGGGTATTGCTCGACCCCACCGATCCGCGCCAGTTGCAGGAAAGCCTGAAAAAACTCACCGAGACCAAGCTGCTGCCGGCTGTGGATGCCATCGAGATGGGGTTGTGGAACGGCGAGGACGACAGCGAGCGCCACCTGCTGCGCGCCGACGGCACCGTGGAGGTGCCGGCCTGGCGCTATGCCATGGTCAATTATCCGCATCCGCTGTTGCAGGCCGGGCTGACGATCCTGGACACCCCGGGACTCAATGCCCTGGGGGCAGAACCCGAACTCACCCTGTCGGTGATTCCGAATGCGCATGCGGTGATGTACCTGCTGGCGACCGATACCGGGGTGACCCGCTCGGATCTCGAAATCTGGCAGAAACACGTCCATCGCCATGCCAACTACCACGTGGCGGTGTTGAACAAGATCGACATGTTGTGGGACGAACTCAAGAGCGACGCCGAGGTGCTGGCGACCATCGAGCGCCAGGCCGAGGAAACCGCGCGCGTGCTGAAGCTGCCGCGCAGCCGCGTGTTCACGGTGTCTGCGCAGAAGGCACTGGCGGCCACCATCCGCGGCGATGCCGCCTTGCGCGTACGTTCGGGCATCGAGTCGCTGGAATATCTGCTGGCGCATCAGGTGATTCCGGCGCGACGCGACATGCTGTATCACGCGGTCAGCCGCGAAGTGAGTGCCCTGCTCGACGAGAGCCGGGTGGACCTGGCCACGCGGCTCAAGCGCAGCAGCGACGAACTGACCCAGCTTACCCAGCTGTCGGGTAAGAACCGCGAGCTGATCGAACAGACGCGGGCCGGCCTGCAGCAGGAAAAGGACAGCTACGATGCCACTGCCGACCAGTTCCGCACGACCCGGAAGATGGTGCAGGGCCAGGGCGAGCACCTGCTGTCGCACTTGTCGGAGGAAACGCTGGACACGATCCTGAAGGCGGGCCGCGATGCCATGGAAAACAGCTGGACCACGCGCGGACTGACCGGCGGCATCCGCCACCTGAGCGAGCAGATGGGCAACCGTTTCCAGCAGGCGAGCCAGCTGGCCGACAACATGCTGGACGCGCTCGATCAGGCCTATCTGCGGTTTCACCGCAATCACAACCTGCCGAAAATGCAGGTGCCGCGGCTGGATCTGGGCGCCTACCGCAACCGGCTGGATGCGCTGACCCGTGAGACGGAAGCCTTTTGCAAGGATCCGGCCAACCTGATGCTGGAGAAGCGTTTCATGATCCGGCGCTTTTATGCCGGGCTGGCCGAGGAGGCGCGCAAGGCCTTCAAGCTTGCGCGGCTGGAGGCCGAACGCTGGCTGCGCATCGCACTCGACCCTGTCATGACGCGCATCCGCGAGCACAAGCAGTATCTCGACACCCGGCTCGCCAGCCTGCAGCGCATTCTGGAAAACATGAGTACCCTGCACAGCCGCATGGCGCAGATCAAGCAGGAAATCAGCACGCTGCGCCACGACAAGGTGGAACTCACCCGCATGGCCGCGCAACTCACGGCTTAGGCGTCCGCCAGGCTCCCTAGCCGTTCAGCCGGTTTAACAGGACCGGGGTCTTGTCCGGATCGGTGTTCTTCAGCAGCCGCTGCGTGGGGGAGGTCAACTCTTCCAGGTGGGATCTCAACACCTGCTGCTTGACCTGCAGCAGGCTCGCCGGTTGCATCGAAAATGTCCGCAATCCCAGCCCCAGCAGCAGCCGCGTCAGCAGCGGATCGCCCGCCATTTCGCCGCATACGGAGACCGGCTTGCCGGCCTTGTCGCCTGCCCGGATCGTCTGCTGAATGAGGTTGAGCACCGCCGGATGCAGCGGGTCATACAGGTGCGCCACGCTGTCGTCGGCGCGATCGATCGCCAGCGTGTACTGGATCAGGTCGTTGGTGCCGATCGACAGGAAATCCAGCTGTTCGGCAAAAAAGCCGGCCGAGAGCGCGGCAGCGGGCACTTCGATCATGCCGCCGAGCGGGATGCCTTCGTCGAATTTCAGCCCGTCCTTGCGCAGCGAAGCCTTGGCCTCGTCAATGCGCTGCAGGGTTTGGCGCAATTCCATGAAACTCGCCAGCATGGGGATGAGGATGCGCACCTGGCCATGGACCGACGCTCGCAGAATGGCGCGCAACTGAGCATGGAACAGGCCCGGCTCGGCCAGGCACAGGCGGATCGCGCGCAGGCCCAGCGCCGGATTGTCGGCTACCGTGTGGCCCCATGGCGCCTGCTTGTCGGCGCCCAGGTCGAGCGTGCGAATGGTGACCGGCTTGCCGTCCAGTGCCTCGGCCACGGCCTTGTAGGATACGTATTGCTCCTCCTCGCTCGGCAGGTCGCTGCGGTTGAGGAACAGGAATTCGCTGCGGAACAGACCGATGCCGTGCGCGCCCGCAGCCTTCACCGCATCGATGTCGGAGAGCAGTTCGATGTTGGCCATCAACTCGACCGGGGTGCCGTCGAGGGTGGCCGACTTGCTGGTCTTCAGGCGCTTGAGCTTGTCGGTGTCGATGCGCCACTGGTTCTGCCGCAACCGGTATTCGGCCAGCACCGATTCGTCGGGATTGACGATCACCACGCCGTCGCGGCCATCGACGATCAGCAGATCGTGGTCGCGGATCAGGCCGCGTGCGTTGTGCAGCGCCATCACCGACGGCATGCCCATGCTGCGCGCCAGAATCGCGGTGTGCGAGGTGGTGCCGCCGAGATCGGTGATGAAGGCGGCGAAATGCACGTTCTTGAAAATGACCATGTCGGCCGGCGACAGCTCGTGCGCGACCAGGATGCGTTCGCTGTCGAAATCGACGTCCAGCGGCAGGTGGCTGGGGTGGCCCATCAGGGCCTTGAGCACGCGCTGCACCACCTGTACCACGTCTTCCTGGCGGCTGCGCAGGTAGGCGTCGTCGATTTCCTCGAAGCGCGCCACCAGCGCTTCCATCTGCTGCGCCAGCGCCCATTCGGCGTTGCACTGGGTTTCGCGGATCAGGCGCTTGGGCGCCTCGGCGATCATCGAATCGCCGAGGAACATCAGGTGCATGTCGAGAAAGGCCGACAGTTCGGCCGGCGCATTGGGCGGGATGTGGTGGCGCAGGACTTCGAGCTCGGCGCGGGTGGCGAAGATGGCTTCGTCGAAGCGCGCCAGCTCGTCCTTGATGTATTTGCGGTCGAGCATGTACTGCGGCACTTCGACGCGCGCGCTGGATGCAAGATGCGCATAGCCGATGGCGATGCCGCCGGAGACGCCGATGCCGTGCAGCGAGAAGCTCACAGTTCTTCTCCGAAACCGCTGGAAATCAGACTGGCCAGCGCGTCAATGGCTTCCGCCTCGTCGTCGCCGTCGGTTTCCAGCGTGATGGTGCTGCCCTTGGCGGCAGCCAGCATCATCACGCCCATGATGCTCTTGGCGTTGACGCGGCGGCCGTTGCGCGACATGTGCACATTGCTCTTGAAGCTGGACGCCAGCTGCGTCAGCCGGGCCGACGGGCGGGCGTGCAGCCCCAGCTTGTTGACGATTTCAACGTCCCGTTGCTGCATGGCACATGGTCTCGGAAATATGGTTGATGCTGTTGCGGCCGCCTTCGACGATGCGTTCGATGAGTTGCGGCAGCGCCAGCGTCTCGCGGTAATTCAGCGCCTTCAGCAGCATCGGCAGGTTGACGCCGGAGACGCCCTCGATGTGGGCGGGCTCGAGCAGGCGGCACAGCGTATTGCTGGGCGTGGCACCGTACACATCGGTCAGTACCAGGATGCCGTCGCCTTCGTCCAGTTCGGCCAGCCGGGACTGCAAGGCCTTCTGCCGTTCGTCGGGATCGGCATGGCCGATGAAATCCAGCGTGGCGAGGCCACGCGGGCTCTGTCCCAGCACGTGGGTTGCACACTCGACCAGACTGTCGGCGAGCGAACCGTGAGCGACGATGAGGATGCCTATCATGGGGGGTGCGTCAGGCCAAAAACGACATTCTAGCGAAGCCGCGCCGCCAGCGCAGGCGATATGTGGGTTTTACCCGCGGCGTCCACCGCCAGATAGTCGGCGATGCCAAGGCGGGCGGCATGCTCCGCCAGCCGCGCGACACCATCGATGAAGAGGGGCTTGGACAGCGCATCCGAGCGCGTGCCGGCATGCTCACCCGATACCAGGATCGTCACCGACTGCATGCCGGACGCGGGCCAGCCGCTGCGCGGATCGATCAGATGGCAGTAGCGGTGGCCGCCCGCCTCGAAATAGCGCTGGTAGTCGCCCGAGGTGCCGATCGCCTCGCCGTCGTGCAAATCCAGCGTCGCCAGCGTGCCCGGCTTGCGCGGATGCTGGATCCCGACGCGCCACGGACGGTCGCCATGCTGGCCCAGCGCGATCACGTTGCCGCCGATGTTGACCAGCGCGTTTGCGATGCCGTGGGCTTTCAGGATGGCCACCGCGTCGTCCAGCGCGCGTCCCTTGGCGTACCCGCCCAGGTCCAGTTGCACGGCCGGGTTGTCGCTCCATATCGTGCCGTTCTCGATATGCAGATCGCGCATGCGCGGGGCCGCCTTCACCCAGTGCGTAATGGCGGCGGCATCCGGCACTTTCCCCTGCGGGGTGTCGGCATGGAATCCCCACAACGCGATCAGCCCGCCGATGGCGGGATTGAACAGGTCGTTTGACGCAGCTGAAAGCATTTGCGCATCGCGCAGCATGGCCGCGAGCTCGGGACTGGTCGGGGTGCGTTCGCCTTTGGCCAGCGCGGCGTTGAGCCGCGACAACTCGCTCGGCTGCCAGGCGTGCAGCCGGTGGTGGAGTTCGTCGAAGCGTGCCAGCACCGCGGCGATCGCCTGCCGGGCCTGGGCCTCCGGCGCGCCGTAGACGCTGACTTCGACCAGGGTGCCGAATACGTAGGACTGCTGCTGAACCAGAGGCGGCGGGCTGCAGGCGAACAGCACGGGCAGGAGCACGAGCCACAGGCCGAAGCGTGCGACGCGCAGGGTGAGGGCGTTAAGGTCGGACATGTCGGGGGCTCACAACAGCGTCTTCAATTTGCGCCCACCTGCGACGGCAAAGCCTTCCCGCTCGTAAAACGCCAGGGTTCTGTCGAATTGCGGAAGCGGCGGCGTGGTGACTTCCAGCCGTTTCCACCCCCGCGCCGCGCCGAATGCCTTGGCCTCGCCAACAAGCCGCATCCCCAGCTTCCGGGTGCGGTATTCCGGCCGAACGTACAGTTCCGGAATCGTGCCGAAGGCGCCTTCGGCATAGAGGGCATGGCATTCGCTGAGCGCCACGAATCCGATCGGGTTCCCGCCATCAGGCCGGGCGACAAAGACGAAATAGGTCTCGTTGGCCAGGTAGGTAGCAAGCCTTTCGGTCGTTTCCTGGAGGTTGAAGTTGAATGCCTGGACGCCGATCGTGTTCATGATCTCTGCCAGCAATTCGCCGACCAGGACGGCGACCGCGGGGGCATCCTCGGCATGCGCTCTCTGGATAACGATGTCGGCGGTCATGCCGGCGAATCTTCGTCGAGCCGGACGCGCTCAACGGCGGCAATGAACTGTGCGGCGACGTCGTGCCCGGTCTGCGCGGTGATTTCCTGGAAACCGGTCGGGCTGGTGACGTTGATTTCGGTGAGACAGTCGCCGATCACGTCGAGCCCGGCGAGGAAGATGCCGTGCGCCCTGGCCCATGGCGCAATCGTTTCGGCGATCTCGCGGTCGCGCGCGCTCAAAGGCTGTGCGCGCGCAGTGCCACCGGCGGCGAGGTTGCCGCGCGTCTCGCCCACCAGGGGTATGCGCGCCAGCGCCCATGGCACCACGTCGCCGTCGATCAACAGGATGCGTTTGTCGCCGTCCTTGATTGCAGGCAGA
The DNA here is from genome assembly GCA_021836225.1 of Pseudomonadota bacterium. The sequence continues at coordinate 242,797 of JAKBJA010000117.1, forward strand.
TAGCGCTGCGCCATGATGGCGCGGCGGCCGCGCCGGGTCAGCGTTTCCAGGATGGCGTTGCGGTTGAGGTCGGTGGTCGTCAGGCGGAAGACGCCGCTGCCGCCCATTTCGGTGAGCGGCTTGACGATGATGTCGTGGTGTTCGGCGAGGAAACGTCCGATGTCCGCGGCGTCGGCGGAAACCAGCGTGGGGGCGACGAAAGCCGGAAAGTTGAGAATCGCCAGTTTCTCGTTGAAGTCGCGCAAGGCGGCCGGCCGGTTCAGTACGCGTGCGCCGTTGGCTTCGGCGATGCCGAGCAGGTGGGTGGCAAGCAGATAGTCGGTGTCCACCGGTGGATCGGTGCGCATCACCACGGCATCGAAATCTTTCAACGCACAGTCGTCGGTTTGCGTTTCGCGATACCAGTCATCGTTGGTGCGCACATCGAGTCCGGCGCAGGCGGCGCGGGCGATGCTGTCCTTGACATAGAGCTGGCGTGCCTCGGCGGCGAACACGGCATGGCCGCGCGCCACCGCCGCGCGCATCATGGCCACCGAGCTGTCCTTGTAGGGCTTGAGGCCCGCGAGCGGATCGACGACGAACAGCAGCTTCATGCGGCGGCCGCGTTTTCGGTCTCGTTGAGTACTTCGTCGAGTTCGATACTGGCGGCCAGCATCGCCAGCCGCGCGATCACGCCGTAGGCATAGAAACGATTGGGCGTGGCGTCTGGGTTGGCGCTGCGATCGGGGGTCAGGCAGGTGTCGTCGAACGCCAGCGGCACGAAGTGCATGCCGGGGCTGTTGAGGTTCTCGTCCGACCCGCGCCCAGTGTGCACGCGGTAGAAGCCGCCGACGACGAAGTGGTCGAGCATGTAGACCACCGGCTCGGCCACCGCGTCGTTGATGCTCTCGAAGGTGTAGACGCCTTCCTGGATCAGCACCTCGCTGACCTCCATGCCTTCCTTGCCGACCGCCATCTTGTTGCGCTGCTTGCGGTTGAGCTCGCGCACGTCGTCCGGCGATTTCACCGTCATGATGCCCATGCCGTAGGTGCCGGCGTCGGCCTTGACGATGACGAAGGGCGGCTGGTCGATGCCGTATTCGTCATACTTGGCGCGGATCTTCTTCAGCATTTCATCGACCTTTTCGGCCAGGCAGTCCTCGCCCTGGCGCGCCTGGAAATCGATCTTGCCGCAGTGGTTGAAGTAGGGATCGATCAGCCAGGGGTCGATTCCGACCAGCCGCGCGAACTCGACGGCGACGTTCTGATACGCGGCGAAGTGGCGCGACTTGCGGCGCGTTGCCCAGCCGGCGTGCAGCGGCGGCATGATGGTCTGCTCGATGCCTTTCAGAATATCCGGCACGCCCGCCGAGAGATCGTTGTTGAGCAGCACCGCGCAGGGGTCGAAGCCTTCCAGCCCGATCCGGTCGCCCTTGCGGACGAGCGGCTCCAGCGTGAGACGCCCGCCCGCAGGCAGTTCCAGCGTGGTCGGCTGGGTGATCTCGGGAATCAGCGTGCCGATGCGCACGATGAGGCCGGTCTGGCGCAGGATGTGCGCCAGCACCGCGACGTTCTGCAGGTAGAAGGTGTTGCGGGTGTGGTTCTCGGGGATCAGCAGCAGGCGCTGCGCGTCGGGGCAAATCTTTTCCACCGCGCCCATCGCCGCGTGGATCGACAGCGACATGAACGACGGGTTGAGATTGTTGAAGCCGCCCGGAAACAGATTGGTATCGACCGGCGCCAGCTTGAAGCCCGCGTTGCGGATGTCGACCGAGGTATAGAACGGTGCCGACTGTTCTTTCCATTGCTGGCGAAACCAGTGCTCGATGGTCGGCTGGGCATCGAGCAGGCGCTTTTCCAGTTCCAGCAGCGGGCCGGTGAGTGCAGTGGTGAGGTAAGGGACCATAGAATAGACGGACTCCAAGAATGTTTTTATTTTAGGCCAAGCCGGATGTTTGACATCGTTTTGTTTCAGCCCGAGATCCCGCCCAACACCGGCAACCTCATCCGTCTCGCGGCCAACACCGGCTGCCGCCTGCATCTGATCGAGCCGCTGGGCTTCGACTTGTCCGACAAGCAGGTGGCGCGCGCCGGGCTGGATTACCACGACATGGCCTGCGTGACCGTGCATGCGGACTGGGAGGCGGTACAGGCGGCGTTGCCCGGCAGGCGCTGGTTTGCGCTCACCACCAAAGGGAGCGCCCGCTATGCCGATATCGCCTTTGGGCCCGGCGACGTGCTGCTGTTCGGCCCCGAATCGCGCGGCCTGCCCCCCGAGATCCTGGACCGGTTCGACGCGGGACATCGCCTGCGCCTGCCTATGCTGCCGGGATCGCGCAGCATGAATCTGTCGAATGCCGTCAGCGTGGTCGTGTTCGAAGCCTGGCGACAAAACGGTTTTGCCGGAGGGGTGTGAATGGACGCAATGCAATGGCTGGAAGCGCTGAGTTACCTCGTCACCATCATCGGCCTGCCGTTCGCCATCGGTGTGTACGTCTATGACCGCCGCCGCGACCGGCAGAACGACGAGGAGGAAATCTTCCTGCGGCTGTCCGACGAGTATGCCGATTTCATGCGGCTGGTCATCGACAACGCCGACCTGCATCTGCTGTCGCCCACCGTAAAGGGCGAACTCAGCGAAGAACAGCGGGAGCGCAAGCACGCCTTGTTCGCCATCCTGGTCAGCCTGTTCGAACGTGCCTATGTGCTGGTCTACGAAGAAAAGATGAGCCGCCAACAGGCGCGGCTGTGGCAGTCGTGGGAGGACTACATGCATGAATGGTGCACACGCCAGGATTTCCGCGCCGCCTTGCCGCCGTTGCTGCATGGCGAAGACCCGGGGTTTGTGGCAACGATCCGGCGGATTGCCGAGACGACTGCGAGCGCAGCGGGATAAGCGATGGTTGCCTGGGCCGGCGGGAGACGGCATGAAGCGGGCTGCAGGCAATGAACTGTCCGCGTGAACCCGCCTTTTATGCGGCGTGAAGGCGTAAAATCATAAAACCTATTTTTCCGGGGTATTCGTTGTCCGTCGCCATGCAGTCGTCCAGGCAGTCCGAAATCGCCCATGAGGTGATCGAGTCCGTGGTGCACCTGACCGAGCAACGGGACGAATTGACGTTGCTGCGCAGTCTGCAGGCGTCGATCCTAGAGATGCTGCCGGGCGTGCAGGTGTCCATGGTCTGCCTGGTGCCGGGCCCGCAGCACGGCCAGTGGGTCCAGGACGCGGCCTGCCCCCTGCCGAAGCCCATGTTCCCGGTGACCGATGCCTTGGTGGCGGAAGCGGCTAGTCTGAATGCCGATGCGCCGGCCAGGCAGACGGTTCAGGACGGTCAGAGCTATCTCATCAGCAGCCTGGGCTTGCTGGAGGACAGGCGGAAGGCGATCGTGCTCAGGCAGTCCGAATGGGTTGTGGCCGACCTGCGCATCGCCCAGGGGATGCTCAAGATCTACGCCAACTACGCGAAAATGCTGTTCGACAGCGAACGCGACACGCTGACCGGGCTGTACAACCGCAAGAAGCTGGAACAGAAACTGGGCGAACTGCTCACGGGCCGGCTCAATGGACGCAACCGGAAGCGCGACCGGGACACGGCCGATTACCTGGCCGTGATCGACCTCGATCATTTCAAGCGCATCAATGATAGCCACGGCCATCTGATCGGCGACGAGGTGCTCCTCGTTTTCGCCGGCCTGATGCGTAACGCCCTGCGTGATGTGGACTGGGTGTTTCGCTACGGCGGCGAGGAATTCGTCGTGCTGATCAAGGATGTATCACCCGAGACCATCGTGGCCATCCTTGAGCGCATCCGGATCAAGGTGCAGAACCATTGTTTTCCGCAGGTCGGACAGGTGACGGCGAGCATCGGCTACACGGCGATCGCCGACCAGAAGCTGCCGCCCTACGTATTCGAGGAAGCGGACAAGGCGCTGTATTACGCCAAGGAGAACGGCCGCAACCAGGTCTGCGACTACCGCGCGCTGGTATGCAGCGGCAAGCTCGCGCCGGAGAAACGTCACAGCGGATCGATCGAGCTCTTCTGAAGCGGCTTTCTTTTCCCGATGGCTACGCCCGATTTCATTCAGAAGTTCGTCTTGATTTCCCCGTTCGGCAGGGTATCGGTAACACCCGCCTGCACCCGGGATACACGGCATGTTGCGACCCCGAAAATCGGGTTCCTGCAGCCCCTCAGTGCGTCCGCAGCCAGTCAATAAGTGTATCCAGGGGGAGTGGCTGGCTGAGGTGGTAGCCCTGGGCCTGCTCGCATCCCATCCCCTTCAACAGGGCCAGTGTCTCGGCGTTTTCCACGCCCTCGGCGATGACGCTGAGCCCCAGGCTGTGGGCAAGGGCGACAGTGGAGCGCACGATGATCGCATCCTGGGTGTTGTCGTTCATGCCCATGACGAATGAGCGGTCGATTTTCAGGGCTTTAAGGGGGAGGCGCCGCAGGTAGGCCAGGGAGGAATAGCCGGTGCCGAAATCGTCGATCGCGATGTTCACGCCCATGGCTGCGATCTCCTGCAGCAGGACGACTGCACTGTCCGGATCGTACATCAGGGCGGTCTCGGTCAGCTCCAGTTCAACCTCCTGGTGGGGAATTCCGTGCGTGGCGATGGCATCTGCGAGTCGGGATACGTAGAGGGCATCCACCAGATTGCGTGCGGAAAGATTGATCGCAACCGGCTGTGTGTATCCGAGGTCATGCAGCTGGCGCTTGTCTGCCAGCGCGAGATCCATGACGGCGCGCGTAAAGGGATGAATGACTTCGTTCATTTCCACCAGGTGGAGGAAAGTGTCTGGGTAAAGGATGCCCAGTCGGGGATTCAGCCAGCGTACCAACGCCTCGAATCCCGTGATCTGTCCACTGGCGATGTCCAGCTTGGGTTGGTAATGCAGGATCAGTTCGCCATTCCGGACCGCCTGAACCAGCTCGCCGGCGAGTGCGAGACGGTCCGGGCTGTAGTCATCGAATCCGCGGTCGTAGACCACGACGCCCACAGTCAGCTTCTTCGCCTGGTACATCGCGACATCTGCCGCCCGCAACAGGGCATGACTGTTTTCACCGTGTTCTGGGTAATACGCCACCCCTACGCTCACACCAAGCTGCAAGGCCATGCCTTCCACCATGAAGGGACGGCGTAATGCTTCGGTCACGTGCCTTGCCAGCGCAACGGCATCGGTCTGGTCGGTCAGGCCGGTCAGCAATATGGAGAATTCGTCGCCACCCAGACGGCAGATCAGTGCGTCATATTCCGTGAGCGCTTCTTGCAGGCGCGGGCCGATGTGGGTCAACAGGTGATCGCCCACGTGGTGGCCCAAGGTGTCGTTGATTTCCTTGAAACGGTCCAGATCCAGTAGCAGGAGTGCGGTCTTTCCATCCGGGCTACGCCCGATCCGATCCGCAAACTCCTCGTGCAGGACGGAACGGTTAGGCAGGGCGGTGAGGCTGTCGTGCCTGGCCTGAAATGCCAGGCTGACGACATGGCGCGAATTGGCAATCGCCAGGGCAACCGTATTGCTGAAAGCACTGAGCGTTTCCAGTTCCACCTCGCTGAATGTCCGTTGTTCCCCGTAGACCAGGTTGATGCTGCCCAGCGGTTGTTCGTGATAGATCATCGGTATGACGACCCCCGAGTGCAAATCCGCAGCCACCAGGCCATCTCTCATGGCGGGGTACAGGCGCATGTCATGGGCAAAGTCATTGCTGACCAGCAAATGCTTGCTGGTCAGCGCCAGGCCGCTCAGGCTTCCCTCTAGGGGGAGGCTGGCGCCCAGTTGCGGCAATTCCGCCTTGAACCCGCGATTGGCTACCAGGTTCAGGCGAGCTGCGCCCGAATCCAGCAGGTAAATCGCAATATTTGGCGCGTGACTCAATCCGAGTAGGGCATCCATGGTTTCCTTCAGGATGTCGTCCAGTGCCAGCGAGGCGTGAAGACGGTTGGCCAGCTGGTTGATGAGGCGCAGGTTTTCGTTGCGCTCGATCAGGGCCTGGCGGGATTGCAGCAGTTCTGCCTCGGCTTTTTTGCGTTGGCTGATGTCGCGAACGGTGGCAAGGATGTGGGCCTCGTCCCCGATCATCACCATGTTTAGCGTAACTTCCGCGTCGAAGGGCGTGCCGTCGTAGCGTTGGTGGCGCCACTCGAAGAACTGGGTTTCGCCGTCGAAGGCCGCTGCGATTTTTTCTAGTGCCTTGGTTTTGGAGGGGCGTCCATCCGGCTGGAACTCGGGGGAATACCGATAAGGCGTGGCGCCGACGATCTGATCGCGCGTGCAGCCGAACATCTCCAGCGTTGCCGGGTTGCAATCCACGAATTGCTCACCCTTCATCAGGAAGATGCTGTCGCCTGCACGTTCGAACAGGGTGCGATAGCGCGCCTGGCTGTCGCGCAGATTGGCCTGGGCCTGTTTATGCGCGGACAGGTCGGCGGCGATCCCGATGAATCCCTCGATCCTGCCATCCGAGCCGTGCAACGGGGTGACCGATAGCCGTACCGGAAAACGGCTGCCATCCTTGCGTAGGCAGGTCCACTCGCGTTCCTCGGATTGGCCGCGCCTGGCTTTGGCGACGAAGACGTCAAAGCCAGGCTGGATGGGTTCGCCCAGTTCCTCACAGAGTTCGATAGCGTGTTGACGCATCTCGTCCTCGTCGTGGAAGAGGGCCGGGGTGCGTTCACCGATCACTTCTTCAGCGGTATAGCCCAGCATGCGCTGGGCCGCCGCGTTGAAGCTGACAATAATGCCGGCCGTGTTGGTGGAGATGATGCTGTAGTCGGCACCATCCAGAACGGCCTGTTGCCAGGCCGAGAGATGGGCGACCGCCGCGTCTGATTTGATCTGGCGTGCCCGCGAACGCCGATAGACCCACAGACCGCCAAACAGGAAGGCACCTAACAGCAGACTGGGCAGCAGCAGCTTTTGCAACCAGGAATGCACGATAGAACGCCAGGGAATGAGGGATGCCGCCAGCAGCCCATACTCGTCCATGCGTTCATAGACGACATAATGAAGACCCTGGTCGCGCGGCAGGTCGATCGTCATGACACCTTGCTCGTGCCTGACCGTGGCAAGCTGCTGGACGGTTCTGGGGTGGATCGGCTGACCATACGTATTACGTACACTGACCTGTTCCGAACCCGCGGGCAGCGGATAGAAATACTGGAGGTAATTGTCGTCGCGCAGTAGCGCCATCTGGATGTTCGGCGGCAGCGCGACGTGAGCCCCCAAGGTGGTGCCGCCATTGATGGAATATCCTGCTGTCATGACCGCCACGGTCCGGCCCAGTGGGTCGAGAATGGGTACGCGAACAGGGTTCACCCAAAGTTTCAGAGCCTGCATGTAATACGGCCTGCCAAGCTGGATGTGGCCGGAGGTGATGCTTGCGCGGAAGCTGTCGCGGGTTTCGGGTTGGTTCAGCAGATTGGGTAAAGGCTCCCCGTCCCGGATGCCGCTGACCAGGACGAGTTGCCCATCGGGCCTTGCCAGCCCCAATCCTGCCATTCCTGGATCAATCGACTTCATTCGTTCGATGAGTTCGCGTCCGCGTGCGGGGGACTGCAAGGCCCCTTGGGCGATCAGCTCGCTGCCCAATCCCCGCAGGACCAGTTCATAGTTCTTCAACGTGGTGCGCGTGTTCTGCACCAGGATGCCGTTGAAATAACGCAATTGCGTTTCGGCATCCTGTTTTGCGTCAACCCAATTCCGGGCGATGGCCATGAAATAGGCCAGCACGAAAAATCCGATCAAGACATAAAAAAGGCCGCGCAGAAGCCTGGGGTCGTTCTGGGATGATGGATTGCTGAGGCGGCTCATGCTGGCGGCGAGGCCTTATAGGCGGCTGTTCCCGGATAAAAAAGTTGTTGTGTTGTTGAATGCCGCCAGTCTTGTGCCGGGCATCGTGGCGTTCCCTCGGCGCGCCTCGGAGTCGGTGTGACGAGCATTACTAGTTTGGACTGTAGCTGGGCACTTACGCGACAACAAGCACGACTTGATGCGTGGATGCCTGAATGCAGGTCTGCCGCAGAACGGGCAATACGGTCTTCAGGAGCGGGATAGAGAGCGGGTTTTCAAAACTCGGCCTTGATTTCCCGGTTCAGCAGGGCATCGACTGCCTGGGCGGCGGGCAGGCCTTCAAACAGCATCTGGCAGACGGCGCGGGTGATGGGCATGTCGACGCCGAGTTCACCGGCAAGCGCGGAGACTTCGGGGGCAGTGGTGACGCCTTCTGCGACGTGGCCGAGTTCGCTGAGGATGGTATCGAGCGCCTGGCCGCGTGCGAGGCGCAGGCCGACCTGGCGGTTGCGCGAGAGGTCGCCGGTGGTGGTGAGGATGAGGTCGCCGAGGCCGGACAGGCCCATGAAGGTCTCGAAGTGGCCGCCAAGCTTGACCCCGAGGCGGGTCATTTCGGCGAGTCCACGGGTGATCAGCGCGGCGCGGGCGTTGTGGCCGAGTTGCAGGCCGTCGCAGATGCCGGCGGCGATTGCCATGACATTTTTCAGCGCGCCGCCGAGTTCGACGCCGATGACGTCGTCGTGCGCGTAGATCCGCAGGCGGTGGCTGGACAGGGTCTCGGCCAGATGGTGCGCCAGAACGGTATCGCGGGAGGCCAGCGTGAGCGCGGTAGGGTAGCCCTGCGCGACTTCCTGGGCGAAGCTGGGACCCGACAGCACGCCGGTCTGGCTGTGTGCGGGCAGCAGTTCGGCGATGAGCTGATGCGGCAATTTGCGGCTGCCGGGCTCGAAACCTTTGCATACCCAGACGATCGGCGGCAGGTCGGGGCGGGTGGCCAGCGCAGCCAGGGTGGGACGCAGGCCGCCGCTGGGAACGGCGATGACGATGAGGTCGGCCTGATCGACGACATGGCCGAGGTCGGGGCTGAAATGCAGCGCGTCCGGCAGCCTGCAATCAGGCAGATAGCGCGCGTTGACGTGCGCCGCGCGCATGGCGTCGAGTTCGGCTGCGTTGCGTCCCCACAGGGTGACGTCATGATGGGGCGCCCAGCTGGCCGCCAGCGCGGTGCCCCATGCGCCGGCACCGAGTACCGCCAGTTTCATTGTCCCCATACCTCGCGCACAGGCACCCAGCCGGCGAGGCCGTCGGCATGCTTCACCGGCAGCCAGCCGTAGGCGTCGGGCTTGCCGGTGACTTCGAGCAGGACGCCGCGTGCGGCACGAAACACGACGTCGGCATCGGCGTGGGGCTGCTGCCGGATGGCACTGGTTTCAGCCTTGACCATGACGCTTCGGGGGCCGCCGAGGGCGGATTTCTCGATCCATGCCAGGCGGCCGGTGTAGTCGCGCACCTTGACCCAGGCTTCGGTGTCGACGACGACTTCGAGCGGCAGGCCGCTCCCAGCGACGGCCAGCTTGCCGGCCGAGGTCGAGGGCGCGTCATACAGCAGGGCGGCGCGTCCGGTGTTGCGGTATTCCAGCGCACTGGCAGGCTGCGCCAGCGCGAACAGCAGGCCGCCCGCGAGGAGCAGGGCGGCGCGGGACGGTCGCAATGTCAGCACGCCTGGTTCAACCTAGGAACCGAAGTTGGACGCGCCCGATGGTGCGTCTGGGCGCGTGGCTGCCGCGAAGCGAGGAGGCGGCAGGCCGGGGCCTGCAACGACGAGCGACAAAGGCAGGTGCGTGATCAGGCGTGCCAGCGGGTGCGTAGCGAAGTCACCCAAAAGGTGAGGCATATCGAAGGCAAAAACATCAGCGTTCATGCGGTTCTCATTGAGGAGATGAGCGGTCAACTGCGGTTTCTAGGTTCAATGGGTTTGCGCAGGGGCGGCCTGTTGCTGTTGCGCCTGCTGTTGCTGCAGGAACAGCGATTCGAAGTTGACCGGGTTCAGCAGCAGCGGCGGGAAGCCGGCGCGGATCACCACGTCGGACACGGTTTCGCGCAGATACGGGAAGACGATGTTGGGGCAGCCGATGCCCAGCACCATGGGCAACTGGTCCTGCGGCACGTGTTCGATGCGGAAGATGCCGGCCTGGGTGCATTCGACCAGGAACATGGTCTTGTCGCCGGTTTTGGCGGTGACGGTGACGGTGATGCTGGCGTGGTACAGGTCTTCGCCCAGCGCGCGGCTTTCGGTCGACATGTTGACGTCGATCTGCGGGGCTTCCCGTTCCAGGTAGATGCCGGGTGCGTTGGGCACTTCCACCGACAGGTCCTTGACGTAGAGCTTTTCGATATTGAATACGGGTTGTTGTGCGTCGGCCATGATGTCTCGTCTCCCTGAATAAGAAAACCGGAGCGTGCGCTCCGGGGATGGGCGTATTTTACACGGGCTTTAAGTCGTCTCCATGAATCCGCGCACCCGCATGGCCGTTCGCGTTTCGGCTAGGCACCAGCCCTTACTGAATGCCCTGTGACGCCAGCCAGCGTTTCAACGCGTGGGCCTCCATCGCCCCCGAGATGCGCGCCGCCTCGGCACCATTCCTGAACAGGATCAGGCTGGGAATGCCCTTGATGTGGTGGCGCATCGACACCTGCGGATGGGCTTCGGTATCGACCTTGGCGAAGCGCACGCGCGTGCCCATCTCAGCGGCCACCTGCTGGAACACCGGCGCCATCATCTTGCACGGGCCGCACCAGCCGGCCCAGAAGTCGACCAGCACCGGCAGGCCGGCCTTCGCGATGAAGCGATCGAACGTGTCGGCGGTGAGGTCGAGCGGTTTGCCGGGCAGCAGCGGTGTGCCGCATTTGCCGCATTTGGGGGCATTCGTCAGCCGGTCGTCCGGCACGCGGTTGACGGCGAGGCAGTGGGGGCAGGCGAGTTCCATGGGGCGGTCCTTGAAACGGTGGATGACCGCTTCAAGGTGGTGGCGTGCGCTGGAAATTCAAGCGCAACGCCAGAGGGGGCTCAGGCGCGGGCGAGCAGCGGCACCAGTTCGCCGGCGGCGTCGAGCGCAGACGTGTCGTCGAAACCGCCGACGTGGGTGTCGCCGATGAAGACCTGCGGGACGGTGCGGCGGCCGCCGGAGCGGGCCATCATTTCTTCCTGCTTCGCCGGGTCGAGGTCGATGCGAATCTTTTCGATCTCGGTGACGCCGCGGCTCTTGAGCAGGCGCTCTGCGGCGACGCAGTAGGGGCAGACGGCAGTGCAATACATTACGACTTTGGCCATGAGGGCTTCCTTGTTACTGGATTACTTGGCGACGGGCAGGTTGGCGCGTTCCCACGCGATGATGCCGCCCGCCTGGTTGTACACGGTCTCGAAACCGGCTTTTTTCAGCATGCCGCAGGCGCGCGCCGAGCGCTGGCCGCTGCGGCAGGTGACGAGGATGGGTTTTGCCTTGAATTTCTCGAGTTCCTGGAGGCGGCCGGCCAACTGGCCGAGCGGAATGTGCCTGGCCTTGGGAATGTGCCCGGCGGAAAATTCCTTGTCCTCGCGCACGTCCAGGATCAGGGCGTCGTCATTGTAGAGGCGGGTGGCTTTCAGCGTGTCGGCCTCCTCGATGCCGGACAGCTTGCCGCCGATGAAGGACCACACCAGCATGGCGCCGGACACCGCCGCCACCGCCACCAGCATCCAGTTCTGGGTCAGGAATTGAACATCCATACGTCTTCCCCTTACAGGCCGCAGCCGGTTTTGACGCCGGCCTTCTTCAGCATGATGTCCATCGGACAGAAGCGGGTGATGCCGGACTGGAACAGGTTGAAGCCGACGAAGGCGGTGAACCACAGCCACGACAGATGGGCCATGTCGATGCTGCCGGAAAAGTGCGCCAGCGCCAGCGAAAGCATGATGAAAAATCCGGCGATGATGCGGACCATACGTTCAACGGTCATGATTTATTCCTCGGAGAAACAACGAAAAAGATAAGGGCGGTCCATGTTTTTTCAAGCCTGGGGCTCGCTGCGTTTTTGCCAGATGTAATACAGCAGCGGAATGACAACCAGGGTAAGCGCAGTGGAGGCGAAGGTGCCGAAAATCAGCGACACCGCGAGGCCGCCGAACACCGGGTCGGTGATCATGATCGCCGATCCCAGGATGATGGCGAGCGCGGTCAGCAGAATGGGCCGCAGCCGCACCGCGCCGGCCTCGATCACTGCTTCCTTGAGGCCGTAGCCCTGGGCGCGGTAATCGACGATGAAGTCGATCAGCAGCAGCGAGTTGCGCACCACGATGCCGGCCAGGGCGATGACGCCGATCATCGAGGTGGCGGTGAAGGCCTGGCTGGTCGCCCAGTGGCCGGGGAAGACGCCTATCAGGGTCAGCGGAATGGCGCCCATCACGATCATCGGCATGATGAAGGACTTGTAGTAGCCCACCAGCAGCAGGTAGATGAACACCAGGGCGATGATGAACGCCGATCCGAGGTCGCGGAACACATCCAGGGTCAGGCGCATTTCCCCGCCCCACAGCAGGTGGTAACCGGTGACGTCGTCCGGCGTTGCCTGGGTGAAGCCCAGATTGCCGGTCTTGAAGCGCACGCCATTGGGTAGCAGGGTGCCGTCCAGCATCTTGTCCAGCGCCAGCACGGCATAGACCGGGCTGGAGGTGATCATTTCGCCGCCCACCATGACCATGGGATGCTGGTCACGGTCGTAGATTGGTTTGCCATAGGGGACGGTTTCCACCTTGGCGATTGCGCCCAGCGGCACCTGCTTGCCCATCATGTTGGTCAGGCGGATCGCCATCAGCGACTCGGGCGACTGGCGCTCCGCGCGCGGCAGACGCACCACGATGTTGATGGGGTCGCGTGCGGAGTCCACGTGCACCGAGCCGATCGACAGGCCCGACACGTAATCGCGCAGCAGCTTGCCCACCTGGCCGGCGACGATGCCCGACAGCGCGGCTTTCTCGCGGTCCACCTGCACCGAGAAGGATTGCATGGTGGCAGTCACCGAATCGTCGGTGTTGATCATGCCGTAGACTGACTCGAACGCGCGGCGTACCTCGGGCGAGGCACCACGCAGTTTTTCATAGTCGGGCCCATACAGTTCGGCCAGCACCTGCGCCTGCACCGGCGGGCCGGGCGGCGTTTCGTAGAGCTTGATGCGGGCCTGCGGGAACGCCTGGCGCAGCGGCTTGAGGGTGTCGTTGAGTGCCTGCACGATCTGGTGCGACGAGGTCGAACGCTGATGCTTGTCGACCAGGTTGACGCGGATCTGCGCCAGGTTGTCGCCGCGCTTGATCGGGTCGCCGCGCACCAAGGCAGCGAAGTCGATGGGGGCGGTCATGCCGAGGAAGGTCTGGTAATCGGTGACGAAGGGGTTTTGCGCCAGCACGCCGCCTACCGCGCGCGCGGCGCGGTCGGTTTCTTCCAGCGTGGTGCCGGCCGGGGTGTCGATTTCGACCAGGAAGGTGTTGGTGTTGTCGTTGGGCAGCATCTTCAGTTCCACGCCCAGCGCCGACAGCGGCCCATTGATGCCCGAGGGGCGGATGAACTGCCACGCCGGCATCAGCATGGCCACCAGCAGCAGGCCCAGCACCGCCAGAAACATCAGATTTCGGCGGCCACTGTGCTCGATGAAGGGCGTGACGGTTTTGACATAGGCGCGATGCAGCGGATCGGTCTTGCGTGCGCCGGCTTCTTCCAGGCTTTCCTTGCGCGCGAGTTCGCTCCGCGCGGCCTTCTTCCGGAGCCACAGGTTGGTCGCCCACGGCACCACGATGTAGGCGATCAGCAGCGAGGCGATCATGGCCACCGGCACGTTGAACGGGATTGGCAGCATGAAGGGGCCCATCATGCCGGTGACGAAGGCCATCGGGATGAAGGCCAGGATCACTGCGATGGTGGCGATGTTGGTGGGATTGCCGATTTCATTGGTGGCCTGGATGACCACGTCCTTGAAATCGCGGTCGCCGATGCCGTGATGCAGATGGCGGTGAATGTTCTCCACCACCACGATGGCGGCGTCGACCAGCAGACCCAGCGACAGGATCAGCGCGAACAGCGTGATGCGGTTGATGGTCTGGCCGGCGAACAGGCCGATGGTCAGCACCACGAACAGGATCAGCGGCACCGTCAGGGTGACGATGCCGGCTTCGCGCCAGCCGAGAAAGAACACCAGGATGACCACCACCGAGCCGATGGCGATGCCCAGGTGCTCGACCAGGGTGTTGACCGCATCGTTGGCGCGCGCGCCGTCGTCGCGGGTCACGGCAACCGTGATGTCGGCGGGAATCGCCTGGCGCTTCAGCTGGTCGAGCTTCTTCAGCACGGCATCCGCCACCACCACCGCGTTGGTGCCGGCTTTCTTGGCGATGGCCAGCGTCACGGCCGGCGCCTCGCCGCGCGCGGCGTCCTTGCCGGCCGCCGGGCCGTAGGCAAAGCGCGTACTCTGATCCACCTCCTGCGGGCCATCCACGATGGTGGCGACGTCTTTCAGGAACACCGGACGTCCGTTGGGCGCGCCGATGACGATGTCGCCCACTTCCCGGGCGCTGCCGAGGAAGCCCTGCACCCGCAAGGGCGAGGCCCGGTTGTTGTCCACTAGGGTGCCGGCCGGCACGGAGACGTTCTGCCCCTGCAGCATCTGGTCGACCTGATCGAGCGCGATACCTGCTGCCGCCAGCCTGGCGGGAGAAATCCACACGTTGACCGCGCGCGGCGAACCGCCCAGGAGCTGGGTGAACGACACCCCCGGAACATTGCGCAGGTGTTCCAGAATGCGGCTCGCCACCTGGCGGATCTGCAGATCGTCGAGCTTGTTGGACGACAGGGTCAGCGTCATGATCGGCACGTCGTCGACGTTGACCGGCTTGACCACCGGCTGCATGGCGCCGGGCGGCATGCGGTCCATGTTCTGCATCAACTGGTTGTAAAGCTTGACCAGGCTCTTTTCCTGGTCCTCCCCTACCTTGAACTGCACGGTCACCAGGCCGAAATCCGGGGCAGCATAGCCGAAAGTGTGGTCGACGCCGGACTGGGCGTTCATGATGGCTTCGAGCGGCTTGACCACCAGGTTCTGGATTTCCTGCGGCGAGGCGCCCGGCTTGGCGACGATGATGTTGGCTGCCGGCACCACGATCTGCGGGTTGTATTCGCGCGGGGTGACGAACAGCGCCATGATGCCGGCCAGCGCCACCGCCAGCATGATCATGGCGGTGATCTTGGATTCGATGAATATGCCGGCGAGCTTGCCGGCGATATTGAGCGGAGCGGAACGCTCAGTCATGGGCAGCCCCGCTTACCTTGTCGCCATTCTCCAGTTGGCTGACGTTGGAAACGACCACCTTGTCGCCGGGGTTCAGGCCGGACTGGATTTCCACCCTGTCCTGCTCGGCCGCGCCGGTGCGCACCATGCGATAGCGCGCGATGCCCTGCGCGTCGACCACGAACACGCCGGTGATGCCGGCGCGCTCGGCCAAGGCCGCAGCCGGCACGCGAATCCCCTCGCGGCTGCCGACGGCAAACCCTACGCGCACGAAATTGCCGCTGGAGAGGCCGCTGCCCGCGGGCAGGTCGATCTTGACCAGATGGGAGTGGCTGGCCGGGTCGGCCGCCGGCACCACCTGGGCGATCACGCCTTCGATCGGCGCCAGGTTCGCATCGCCATCGGGCGTGATGGTGACCTTATCGCCCGTCTTGATGCGGGCGTACACGTCGCTGCTCACCTGGGTGCGCACCTGGAGTTTCTTCAGGCCTTCGATGACCAGCACCGGCCGGCCGGGGGCGGCAAGATCGCCGGCATTGGCCATCTTCTGCGTGACGACTCCATTGATCGGCGCCACCACCGAGGCGTAGCGCATCTGGCTGGAGGCCAGTCCCAGACCGGCGCGGGCGGCTGCGGCCTGTTGCTGCGCGACCTGGTATTGCAGACGGACCTTGTCCCACTGCAATTTGGGTATGGCCTCTTCCTTGTAAAGCGTGCCGAATCGCTCGTAGTCGAGCTTGGCATCCGCCAGCGCAGCCTCAGCCTGCGCCAGCCCGGCGCGGGCCTGGTTCATCTGCCCCTGTATATCGGCGGGGTCGACCACGAACAGCAATTGGCCGGCCTTGACCGATTGCCCCTCCTCGACCTTGATCTCACGGATATAGCCCATCAGCCGTGAGGCCACCTGGACCTGGTCTTCCGAAACCACCGCGCCCGGCGCTTCCACGCGCACGCTCAGCGGGGCCTGCTGCACCGTCTGCACCTCGGCTGCCACCGTGCGGCCGACGGCGACAGTCTGTTCTTCGGGTGTCTCATGTTTGCTGCAACCGTTGACCAGACTGACTGCCAGGCCAAGCAAGGCAACACGCAAAAAGTGGGATTTAGCCATGGGGTTCATTTCGGATTGCTCAAAGTTGGTCCGGTTGCAGGCGGCCGACCGCCAGACGGGCGTTGGCGCGTTGCACCTTGAGTTCATAGCGCGCTGCCACCAGGTCCGCCCGGGTCTTGTCCAACTGGGCCTGGGCGCCCAGCAGTTCGGTGATGGTCGTCACCCCGCTGGCATAGCGTTTTTCCACGATGCGCTGGGCTTCCTCGGCCTGGTTCACCGCCTGTTCCCGTGCCGCGACCCGCTGCTGTGCTTCATCGGCACGCCGCCATGCATCCGCCACCTGATAGCGAATACCGTTTTCGGCCTGGCTGAGCTTGGCCGCCAGTTCGTCGCGGCTGGCCTGCGCCCGCTGGATGGCGCCGCTGGTGACGCCGCCGTCAAACAGCTGCCACGACACCTGGCCGCCTAGCGTATAGGAATGGGCATCGAACCCGACGTTGTTGTCGTTGGTGTCGAAGCGTGCCAGCAGGCCTGCTTGCGGATATTTTCCGGCACGCGCCACCTTGACGGCAGCCTGCGCTGCGTCCAGCTGGCTGCGCAAGGCGGCCAGACCGGGATTGGATTTGAGCGCCTCGTCCTGATAGTCGGCCAGCTTGCCCGCCAGCGGCCGCACCTCCACGTCACCTGCCACGTCCAGCGGCTCCGCCAGCGGCATGCCCAGCAGCAGGTGAAGTTGATCGAGGGCCTGCTGCACGGCATTTTCCGCTTGCACCTGCTGCACCTTGACGTCCTCCAGGTGCACCTTGGCGGACAACAGGTCGCTTTTCACCACCACGCCCCCCCTGAACAGGTTGTCGATGGTCTTGACATAGGACTCGGCAGCGCTGCGTCCCTGCTTGGCGACATTCGCATACGCGCGTGCCGCATGCACGCCTTCGTAGGCGCGCAGCACGTCGAAAATCACCTTCTGGCGCGCCACCGCATCGCCCTGGCGGGCGGCCCGCAAATACGCCTTGGCCTGCTCGTTGTAGCCCGAGATCATGCCGCCGGTATACAGCGGCAGTTGCGCCTCCAGGCGGGTGTTGAAATTGTTGACCGGGTCGGGGTGGTTGAGGTTGTACGGCGCGACATTCAGAACATTGGGATTGGCAGGGTTGAACTCACCCGCGCCGAAGTCGTTGAATGTGGCGCTGCGCTGCGACAGCTTGAGGCCAAAGGCATTGAGTGCGTCATTGGTGCGCGTGACATTGACCGATGCCGTCAGCTTGGGCAGGCGCGCCCCTTCGCTCTGCCTGACCGCCGCTTGCGCCTGGCCAATTTGCGCACCCGCGACGAGGATGTCCGGGTTTTGCGCCAGTGCACGCTGCACGGCCTGTCCGAAATCCAGCGTTTCCGCTGGCGCCCCGGTGGCAATGGCCAATAACGAGAAGAAAGTCAGCGCTTTCAGCCGGGCTGGATTTTTCTTCGTAAGCCGCATCAATCCCCCCTCAATTAATGGGCCCGCAACAAAAGGTACGCGGGTATGTATTAGCAATTAATTATATATTAATAATTAATCCAGCTCTAAGCCCACCTTATGTCCCTGGCAACTCCAACGAACTGGATACTGGGGGACAATCGTTGTGCCACAGCCAGCGTGCTGCGATGGTGCCACAAGCTCGTCTGGCTGTGGCAAGGCACCCGCCGAATCATAACCCCTTCCTTATTACGGGGATGTTTCCCCTGCGGCCCGGTCCGCTCAGCTGCCTCCCTGTTTTGTGCGTGGGGTTGCCGGGAGAAACGTGCCAATTGCCGGGGGCACGGGATCACGGGACGGAGCGGCGTCCCCCATGATGTCGGACAGACGATAAAAATCCAGGGTGGCCAAAAAGCTCTGGCGCGCCTCGACAAGCACGGATTGCAGGGCGCATGCGGGCAGCATCGGACAATCCTGGTGCGCGGCGCTGAAGCATTCCGCGATATCCATGTTGTCCTCGGTATCCCGCACCAGTTCCCCAATGTTGATCCTGTCGGGCGTGCGGGCGAGCCTCATGCCGCCGCCCTTTCCTCGCACGGTCACGATGTAGCCGCATTGCGCCAGCCGATGTACCACCTTCATCAGATGGGTGGCGGGAATGTCGTACGCGTGGGCGATGTCGGCAATGGTCGCCAGGCCTTCGGGATGGCGCGCCAGATAGATCACCACGCGCAAGGAATAATCCGTGAATTTGGTCAAGCGCATGGCACTTCCTTCCGTCCTGCCACGTGGCGTTGTGCGTGGATGTTCCGATTGGCGCTCAATTATATCCACCAGGTCGGCCGGCCCCGGCGCGGCGGGCGCAAATGAGTGCGTAGGCGCCTAAAAACAAAGGCCCGGCACGCTTGCGCGTAGCCGGGCCCCGCGGTATGTGGCCAGCTTACTTGGTGAAACCGCAGAAGACGTCGCGCATCATGCCCAGAAGCTTCAATGTGCGGGTGTCGCCGACGCGATAGAACACGCGGTTGGCATCCTTGCGGGTACGCAGCACGCCTTTGTCGCGAAGAATGGCGAGGTGTTGCGAGATATTGCTCTGGGAGGTGCCGACATGGTCGACGATGTCCTGGACGCTGACTTCCTTGTCGCCCAGCACGCAGAGAATTTTCAGGCGCAGCGGATGCGACATGGCCTTCATCGCACGCGAGGCCTGCTCGATGTGCTCGTCCTTGTCCATGAGGTCCACTTCGTCCCAGTCAGCTGCCATATTCATTCCTCGATCCTTCAGGTGCGCAACGGCGCGGTCAGCTTTTCGCAAAACACCCCGCGCGCCACTTTTATCCAACTTTGCGGATTGCGTATAGATTAGCAATCACGCATATATTAAAATATTTCCACGAAAACGAGTCAGGTTATATAAACTTTTTCATGAAGACCGTGCCGGTTCTCCTCATCATCCTCGACGGTTTTGGTTGCCGCGCGGAGCGCGCGGACAACGCGATCGCTCAGGCCGACAAGCCCAATTGGGACCGGCTTTGGAAGCACCATCCCCATACCCTCATTCATGCATCGGAATCCGAGGTAGGACTGCCCAAGGGGCAAATGGGCAACTCCGAGGTGGGGCATCTGAACATCGGCGCAGGGCGAGTGGTGTATCAGGAGTTCACCCGCATCGACCGCGCCATCGAGTCCGGCTATTTCTACACCAATCCGGCCCTGCTGAACGCCGTGCATCTGGCGCGCGACAACCAGAAGACCCTGCACGTGCTGGGGCTGCTGTCGGATGGCGGCGTACACAGCCACGAAGCGCATTTCCACGCGCTGCTCGAACTGGCGCGGCGCGAGGGCCTGCACAAGGTGTGCCTGCACGTGTTCCTGGACGGCCGCGACACGCCGCCGAAGAGTGCAGAAATCTACCTGCACCGCCTCTCCGAGAAGATCGAGCAGACCGGCGTCGGCCACATTGCGTCGATGATCGGCCGTTATTACGCGATGGACCGTGACCGGCGCTGGCAGCGCGTCAAGTCGGCCTACGACCTCCTGACCCAGGGGCGTGCCGAGTTCATGGCGGAGAATCCGCTGGCCGGCCTGGAAGCGGCCTACGCACGGGGCGAGACTGACGAATTCGTCAAGGCCACGGCGATCCTGCCGCCCGACGGCAAGCCGGTGAAAATGGAAGATGGCGATTCGGTCATTTTTCTCAATTTCCGTTCCGACCGTGCGCGCCAGTTGTCGCGGCCCTTCATCGAGTCCGATTTCGGCGAATTCGAACGCGAGGTGACCCCGCGTCTGGCAACCTACTGCACGCTGACCGGCTACAGCGACGACTTCCAGGTGTCGGTCGCGTTCCCGCCCGAGCGCATCAAGAACGGCTTGGGCGAATACGTCGCCAACTTGGGGCTGCGCCAGTTGCGTATCGCCGAAACGGAAAAATATCCGCACGTCACCTTTTTCTTCAACGGCGGCGAGGAGATCTCCTTCCCGGGCGAGGATCGCGTGCTGGTGCCGTCGCCCGACGTGGCGACCTATGACCTCAAGCCCGAGATGAGTGCCGCCGAGGTGACGGACAAACTGGTTGCGGCGATCGGCAGCAAACAATATGACCTGATCGTCTGCAATTACGCCAACCCGGACATGGTGGGGCATACCGGCGACCTGCAGGCTGCGATCAAGGCGATCGAAACCGTCGACGCCTGCCTGGGCCGGGTGGTGGATGCCCAGCTGGCGCGCGGCGGCGAAGTGCTGGTGACCGCCGACCACGGTAACGCCGAGCTGATGCGCGACGCCGAAACCGGCCAGGCGCATACCGCGCATACCCTGAATCTGGTGCCGCTGATTTACGTCGGACGCCGCCACGCCACGCTGGCTGAGACCGGTGCCCTCGAAGACATCAGTCCGACCCTGCTGAAAATGATGGGGCTGGCGCAACCTTCCGAAATGACCGGCGAAGCCCTGGTGCAGTTTGAGTAAGCCCGCCCGCTTCGGGTAAGCTCGACAGGGTGAACTTCAAACATTTCCTGGTCGTGCTGGCGCTGTGCGGGCCGCTGAGCGTCAGCGCCAATCAGGCCGATCGTAAGCAATCCGAGCTCGACGCCCTCAAGCAGCGCCTGCAAACCCTGCAGCAGGATTTCCACACCACGCAGACGCATCAGCAGGAAGCAGCCGACGAACTGCGTCAGTCCGAACGCGCCATCAGCAGCTCCGTGCGCCAGTTGCGTCAGCTGGACGGTGAACGCCAGCGGACCCAGAGTGACCTGCAATCGCTGACGCAGCAGGCCGACGCCACCTCGGCGCGTATTCGCACACAGCAGGCCCATCTGGCGCAGACGCTCAAGGGCGCGTACCTGCGCGGACAGGGCGATGCGCTCAAGCTCTTGCTCAATGGTGCAGACCCCAACCAGACCGCGCGCGATCTGCGTTATCTGGCGCAGCTGTCGCGCGCGCAGCAGGCCATGATCGAAACGCTGCGCGCCGATCTTGCGCAGCTGTCCACCCTGCAGCAGCAGGCCACGCAAAAAACGACCGCACTGGCGCAATTGCAGGCCTCACACGAGGCCGAGCAGAAAAAGCTGCTGGCCGACAAGCAGGCCCGGGAAGAAGTGCTGCAGAAACTTTCCGTGAAAATCCAGCAGCAGCGGCGAGAGATTTCCAGCCTGAAACGCAACGAGCGCAGCCTGACCCAGCTGGTCGAGCGCCTCAACCGCCTGATGGCACAGCAGGCCGAGCGTGAGGCCGCACGGGCACGGGCCGAGCAGCAGGCGCAAAAAATCCGCAAGACGGAGAAGGGCGTGGCTGGCCAGTCTCGCCACCCCGTGGCGGTGAATACCGAGACACCGGTGGCATTTCGCTCAAGCCAGCCTTTTTCCCGTCTGAAAGGTTCCCTGCATTTGCCGGTCGCCGGGGAACTGATGAACCGTTTCGGTGCTCCGAGAGAGGGTGGCGGGCTGAGTTGGAAAGGGCTGTTCATCCGGGCGGCCCAAGGCACGGCGGTGAAGGCGATCGCAGCCGGGCAGGTGGTGTTTGCCGAGTGGCTGCGCGGCTTCGGCAACCTCATCATTGTCGATCATGGCGACGGCTATATGAGCCTATACAGCAATAATGAAAGTCTGTATAAGCAGGTGGGCGAACGGGTCCAGCCCGGCGACACCATCGCCGCCGTCGGCAACAGCGGCGGCCAGCCCGACACCGGTCTGTATTTTGAAATGCGGCATCAGAGCCGTCCTGTAAACCCCCTCGATTGGGTGAAGTGAGATGACACAAAAGGCAAAATTCGTACTGGTCGGCCTGGCGGGCATTCTGGCTGGCGCGGCATTGACGCTCAACCTGCCGGCGATCGCCGACAAGGATGCGCAGACGGCGCTGCCGGTCGAGGAGCTGCGTGCCTTTACCGATGTGTTTGCCCGTATCAAGAGCGATTACGTCGAGCCGGTCGACGACAAGAAACTGATCGACTCGGCGATCAACGGCATGGTGAGTGGCCTGGACCCGCATTCGGCCTACCTTGACGCTGAAGGCTTCAAGGATCTGCAGGTGGGAACCCAGGGCGAGTTCGGCGGCCTGGGGATCGAAGTTGGCATGGAAGACGGCTTCGTCAAGGTGGTCTCGCCGATCGAGGACACGCCTGCCTTCAAGGCCGGCGTCAAACCCGGCGACCTGATCATCAAGCTCGATGACGCCCCGGTGAAAGGCATGACGCTGAACGACGCGGTGAAGCGCATGCGCGGCAAGCCGGGCTCGACCATTAAGCTGACCATCGCACGCAAGGGCGTCGACAAGCCCCTCGTGCTGACCCTGACCCGCGCGATCATCAAGATCCGCAGCGTCAAGTTAAAACTGCTGGAAAACGGCTACGGCTACGTGCGCGTGACGCAGTTCCAGGAGCACACCGGCGAGTTGCTGGCCGAGGCCATGAACAAGCTTTACAAGGACAACAAGGCGCCGCTGAAGGGCCTGATCCTGGATCTGCGCAACGACCCGGGCGGCCTGCTGAATGGCGCGGTGGCGGTGACCGCTGCCTTCGTCAAGCCGGACAGCTTGGTGGTGTATACCGAGGGCCGCACCGAAGACGCCAAGATGCGCCTGACCGCCAGCCGCGAGAATTACCTGCGCCCGATGCAGAGCGACTATCTGAAGAACCTGCCGGAGGGCGTCAAGCAGGTGCCGATGGTGGTGCTGGTCAACGGCGGTTCCGCTTCGGCTTCCGAAATCGTGGCGGGTGCGCTGCAGGATCAAAAGCGCGCGGTCATCATGGGCACCCGCACCTTCGGCAAGGGCTCGGTGCAGACCATCCTGCCGATCGGCAACGGCACGGCGATCAAGCTCACCACGGCGCGCTACTTCACGCCGAGTGGGCGCTCGATCCAGGCCAAGGGCATCGAGCCGGATATCGTGGTGGAAGACCCGACCATGCCGTCCGATGATCAGGGCCTGGGGATACGCGAGGCGGACCTCGAGCATCACCTGAGCAATCCCAACGGCGGGGATTCGTCTCCCGAGAGCAAGCCGAGCGAGGTCATTAAGGCCGCGCCAGCCGACCGTGCCGCGCCGGGCGGCGTCGAGAAGAAGCCGACTGCGCTGGAGCCGGGCGAGATCGTGTCGAAGAACGATTTCCAGGTGAACCAGGCGCTGAACCTGCTGAAAGGGTTGCAGATCCTGCAGGGACGTTGATCGGAATAGGCTGTGGCTGCCCCAGCAGCCACAGCCCGAACGGCGCGGTATACTGCATTGACCTAGTTTGGGGGAGGTGCCATGCGTCCGTGTGACCTCGAAAAAAGCCGCGAAATAGTCTTCCATCCCTTGCCGCCTGGTCAGGTGGAGCGCGCGCTGGTCCTGCTCGAAGGCCTGGATGGGCTGGTGGTGACCGTCGGGCCGGACGGCAACCGCCTGCTGGTGAGTTACCACGTCTGCGTGTACACGCTGGAAGGCTTGGAAACGGCGCTGGCAAGCCAAGGGTTTCATCTCGATAACAGTCTGCTCAGCAAGCTCAAGCGCGCGCTGGCCTATTTCTGCGAGAGCGTGCAGCGGCGCAACGTCGCGGCCAACGAACCCGACATCAAATCCCAGCAGGCCTTTATGCAAGTCTACGAGCGCCATCTGCATGGCGACAGCGACGAGACGCCGGAGGAATGGCGGGGCTACAAGTAGTTGCGTCGCTGGCCATGAACCTGAATGACGATCTGCTGTTGCGCTACAGCCGCCATATTCTGCTGCCCGACGTCGGCGTGGCCGGACAGGCACGCATCTCCGATGCTTCTGTGCTGATCGTCGGCGCCGGCGGACTGGGTTGCCCGGTGGCGCTATATCTGGGTGCCTCGGGCGTGGGTCAGCTGCGGCTGGCGGACGGCGATACGGTCGACCTCACCAACCTGCAGCGCCAGATTGGCCATGCCACCGCGGCCATCGGCGAGAACAAGGCCGATTCGCTTGCGCGCAGCGTGCGCGCCATCAACCCTGAGATCGAAGTGCGGTCCATACGCGAAGCGCTGGGCGGTAGCGCGCTGCACGAAGCGGTGGCGGCAGTCGATCTGGTGGTCGACGCCTCGGACAACTTCGCCACCCGGCATGCGGTCAACCGGGCCTGCGTGCAATTCGGCAAACCCCTGGTGTCAGGCGCTGCAATCGGATTTTCGGGGCAGCTTGCCGTTTTCGATTCGCGCCGCGCCGACAGTCCCTGCTACCACTGCCTGTTCCCGGACCAGGCCAGCGAGCCGGAAATGCGCTGCGCCGAGGCGGGCGTGTTTGCGCCGCTGGTCGGTGTAATCGGGGCGATGCAGGCGATGGAAGCGCTGAAATATCTGGCCCAGGTGGGCGAGCCCCTGCTGGGCCGGCTGCTGTTGTGGGACGGTCTGCGCGCCGACGCCCGCGTGATGAAAGTGCCGCGTGACCCGGACTGCCCGGTGTGCGGGCATTAGGGGCTGTTCACACTATTTTCATGCCTGCGTTGCTGTGAGAAAGCGATGGATGCAAGGCGCGTCGCACCGGCAAGGGCCATCCCTTGCCAAGCGGCGCAACGCCGCAGACGCGCTTTCTCGCAGCAACCCGGAGGGGCGGGCCGATTCGGGGATGAGCCTCGCTTCGCGGGCTCATCCCCGAATCGGCCTCGCCGCAGGCATGAAAATAGTGTGAACAGCCCCTACCCGCGTCAGGCGGGATGAACGTCGAGCAGGCGCGATAGCAGCAGATCGATGTCGCCGCCGGGGGGGCGGGCGAACCCGCTCTTGGCGAACTGGTGCCAGCGCCCCACCACCACGCACTGCAGCAGATTGGCCAGCGGCCCGCTCAGTTCGGACTGTTTTTCGCCGCAAAACCGTAGGCACTGCCGCAACTGGGCTTCGATGCGATCATGCAGCTGATTGATGCGTTTTTGCAGGCGCTCGTTCTCGTGCACCAGCGCATCGCCGATCAGCACGCGTGTCATCCCGGGATTCTTCGCCGCAAAATTCAGCAGCATGCTGAGGATGGCCTCGATCTGGGCGGCTGGCGAGGGCGTGTCTGCGGTGATGCGCGCAATCAGTCCGAACAGGGTCTGCTCGATGAACTCGATCAGCCCTTCGTACATTTGCGCCTTGCTGGAAAAATGGCGGTACAGCGCCGCTTCGGATACCCCGATGCGTGCGGCCAGCGCAGCCGTGGTGATTTTTTCCGGCTGCGGTTCCTGCAGCATGGCGGCGAGCGTTTGCAGGATCTGCAAACGGCGCTCGCCGGGTTTTCTGGCTTCCCCTTGCATCAGACACTCCCCCGATTTTATTCGGGGTGATTATCGCTGATGTTGGATTAAATGGTGGGCCTGCACGGACTTGAACCGTGGACCAAGGGATTATGAGTCCCCTGCTCTAACCAACTGAGCTACAGGCCCGAAAAAAACTGCCCCGCGTTGCGGGGCAGGGTGCTTACGACTCGCCGCTGCCGACAAAGCTTTTCAGCTTTTCCGAACGGGTCGGGTGGCGCAGCTTGCGCAGGGCCTTGGCCTCGATCTGGCGGATCCGCTCGCGGGTCACGTCGAACTGCTTGCCGACTTCCTCCAGCGTGTGGTCGGTGTTCATCTCGATGCCGAAGCGCATGCGCAGCACCTTGGCTTCGCGCGAGGTCAGGCTGTCGAGCACTTCGCGGGTCGCGTCGCGCAGGTTGGCGTAGATCGCGGAATCGTCCGGAGACAGCGTGGCGGAGTCCTCGATGAAGTCGCCCAGATGCGAATCCTCGTCGTCGCCGATCGGCGTCTCCATCGAGATCGGCTCCTTGGCGATCTTCATGATCTTGCGGATCTTGTCTTCCGGCATCTCCATCTTGATCGCCAGCGTCGCCGGATCCGGTTCGATGCCGGTTTCCTGCAGGATCTGGCGACTGATGCGGTTCATCTTGTTGATCGTCTCGATCATGTGCACCGGGATGCGGATGGTGCGCGCCTGGTCCGCGATCGAACGCGTGATCGCCTGGCGGATCCACCAGGTGGCGTAAGTCGAGAACTTGTAGCCGCGGCGATATTCGAACTTGTCGACCGCCTTCATCAGGCCGATGTTGCCTTCCTGGATCAGGTCGAGGAACTGCAGGCCGCGGTTGGTGTACTTCTTGGCGATCGAGATCACGAGGCGCAGGTTGGCCTCGATCATCTCGCGCTTGGCGCGGCGTGCCTTGGCTTCGCCGGTGGACATCTGCTTGTTGATGTCCTTGAGGTTCTTGATCGGCAGGCCGACGCGTTCCTGCATGGTGATCAGCGCTTCCTGGTGCGCCTTGACCTCGTACTGCACCTTGGCGAGCGTCGAGCAGTACGCTTTCTTGGCGGCGATTTCCTTGTCCAGCCAGGCCAGGTTGGTTTCGTTGCCGGGGAAGGCCTTGATGAAGTGCGGGCGCGGCATGCCCGAACGGGTGACGCAGAACTCCATGATCTTGCGCTCGTGCGAACGCACCTCTTCCACCGCATTGCGGATCTGCTCGCACAGATTGTCCACCTGGCGCACCGAGAAGCGGATCGCCATCAGCAGCTCGGTGACTTCGGCCTGCGCCTTCAAGTGCTGCGGGCTGCCGAGGCCATATTTGGCATGGGCGGTCTGCGCTTTCTTGTAGGCCTTGCGGATGAACTCGAACTGCGCCAGCGCCTCGGCCTTCAGTTGCGCCAGGTTGGCGGCGGCGAGCTTGGCGCTGGCCTCTTCGTCGTCGTCCTCGTCGGCTTCCTCTTCGTCGGCAGACGTGTCTTCCTCGGCGGCCGCGGCTTCGGTTTCCGCTTCGACGAAACCATCGATCAGTTCGTCGATGCGCAGCTCGTCCTTCTCGACCTGGGTCGCCATGTCCAGAATCTGCTGGATGGTGAGCGGGCATGACGAAATCGCCTGCACCATGTGGCGCAGGCCTTCTTCGATGCGCTTGGCGATCTCGATTTCGCCCTCGCGGGTGAGCAGGTCGACCGAGCCCATTTCGCGCATGTACATGCGCACCGGATCGGTGGTGCGGCCGAATTCGGAATCGACCGTGGTCAGCGCCTGCTCGGCTTCAGCGACGACGTCTTCGTCTGCGACGGCCGGGGTGGCTTCCTGCATCAGCAGGGTTTCGGCGTCCGGCGCTTCGTCGTAGACCTGGATGCCCATGTCGTTGATCATGCTGATCACGCCTTCGATCTGGTCGGCGTCCAGCACCTCGTCGGGCAGGTGGTCGTTGATCTCGGCGTAGGTCAGGAAACCCCGTTCCTTGCCCAGGATGATGAGGTTTTTCAGCTGGGTGCGGCGCGCCTCGGCCTCCACCGGCGTCAGTTCCTTCAGGGGGAGCAGCGTTTCGGGCTTTTTGGCGCTACCGCCTGGTTTTCTTCCACGTACAGCCACAGGGTATTCTCCGCTCAGGTCCCGCCTGCCAGCGTGGGCAGGGCGGAAAAAATCGTTCAAAAACCGGCAATTATACCGCAAACTGGGACTTTGTCTCGCCGTTTCTGGCAAGCTAGGAACGTGCCAGTTCGGTCAGTTCCTGACGTTCGCTGGCGCTCAAACTGCCGAGCGGGCGCGTGGCCAATTCCTGCTGCCGTCGCCGGCGCCAGTCGTCCCGTAGCTGTTTGACGGCGCCATCGAACTCCGCGTTCCAGTCCCAGGTCTCGTCTTTGTCGAGCAAATCCGTCATGAGTTCATCGATCAGGGCTTCTACCGAACTGCCCCGCGCGGCTTCCGCGAGCGCGGGCAGGCTGAGCTTGTCGATGCTGCGCAGCCAGGCGATCAACTCGTCCATGCGAGCGCTCAACGGGTCATTGGCGTCCAGCCAGCAGGGATCGATTTCGGTCGCGCGCTGCGGGTTCATCAACAGGGTGCGTGCCAGGCTGCGCAGGCGCGAAGGTGCCGGTCGGCGCTGTGGGCGGGGAGGCGCACGCCGGGCGACATGGCCTTTCACGCCCATGTGGCCGAGTTCGTCGGCCTGCAGGTGCGCAAGTTCCGCAATTTGCCGCTGGATCAGGCTGGCCAGCAGGGGGGCGGCAATTTTTTCCAGCAGCGGCTTGGCATCCTTGATCAGGGCGGCCCGGCCTTCCTGGCTGTCGAGCTTGAGGCCGCGTGCCAGTTCGCGCACCAGAAAGGCCGAAAGCGGCAGCGTGTCGGTATCCAGCAGGTGCAGAAAAGCATCGTGGCCGTGGGTGCGGATATAGCTGTCGGGGTCATCGCCTTCGGGCAGAAACAGAAAGCTGACTTCCTTGCCGTCCTGCAGCGCTTCCAGCGAGTTTTCCAGCGCGCGCCAGGCGGCCTTGCGGCCTGCGTTGTCGCCGTCGAAGGCGTAGATCAGGCGGTCGGTGTGGCGCAGCAGGGTGCGTGCGTGGACCGGCGTGGTGGCGGTGCCGAGGGTGGCGACGGCGAACTCCACCCCGTGCTGCGCCAGCGCCACCACGTCCATGTAGCCTTCGACCACGATGGCGCGTCCGGCGGCCTTGATCGCGGCGCGCGCCTCGAACAGGCCATAGATTTCCGACCCTTTGTGGAACAGCGGCGTTTCCGGCGAATTGAGATATTTCGGCTCCCCTTTGTCGAGCACGCGTCCGCCAAAGCCGATGATCTGGCCCTTGACGTTCCTGATGGGGAACATGATGCGGTCGCGGAAACGGTCGTAGCGTCCGCGGTCGCCGTCGATGACGAGGCCCGACGCGGCGAGGGCGTCGGCTGTGTAATCGGCAAAGACCTGCTTCAGTGGCGAGCCGTCCGGGGCGTAGCCGATGCCGTAGCGGGCGGCGATGGCGCCGGTCAGTCCGCGCCGCTTGAGGTAGTCGATCGCGCGCGGCGTCTGCTTGAGCTGCTTCTTGTAGAACTGCGCCGCCTGTTCCAGCGCGTCCCACAGCGCGGGTGGCGGCTTGGGGCGCTCGGGCTCGCCGGATTCGGGCACCGGCAGGCCGACGTCCTGGGCCAGCGCCGCCACCGCATCGGGAAAGCTCATGTGCTCGTATTCCATCAGGAAACCGAGCGCGGTCCCGTGCGCGCCGCAGCCGAAGCAGTGATAGAACTGCTTGGTCGGGCTGACGGTGAAGGAGGGGGTTTTTTCGCTGTGGAAGGGGCAGCAGGCCTGGTAGTTCTGTCCGGCTTTCTTCAGCGGCACACGCCGGTCGATGACGTCGACGATGTCGACGCGGGCGAGCAGGGTGTCGATGAAATCGCGCGGGATCATGATGACCGCATGATAAACCCGGGCGCACCGCGCCGGGTTGGGTTAGCCTGCGAGGCGGGCCTTGATCTGCGCGGAGACCTGCCCCATGTCGGCACGGCCGGCGAGGCGGGGTTTGAGCAGGCCCATGACCTTGCCCATATCCTTGGCGCTGGACGCGCCGGATTCGGCAATGGCGGCGACAACCGCGGCTTCGACCTCGGCGGCGGAGAGCTGCTCGGGCAGGTAAGCTAGCAAAATGGCAAGTTCGGCCTGTTCGGCGGCCACCAAGTCGTCACGCCCGGCAGCCTGGAACTGGCTGATCGAATCCTTGCGTTGCTTGATGAGTTTTTCGACGATGCCGCTGACTGCCGCGTCGTCCAGCTCGATGCGCTCGTCGACTTCTTTCTGCTTGATCGCAGCGAGCAGCAGACGAATCGTGCCGAGGCGCGCCGTGTCCTTGGCGCGTTGCGCCTCATCAGGATTGGCGCGGCCGCGCATGGCGGTTTTCATGTCGTCAGTGATGCGTGCCTTGAGCGACATGACGGGGCGTGGTTCTGCCTGGGGCAGAATCAATACATCTTGGGGGGGAGTTGCTGGCCGCGCAGGCGCTTGCTCTGGCGCTTGACCGCAGCAGCGAGCTTGCGCTTGCGCTCGGCGGTGGGCTTCTCGTAGAACTCGCGGGCGCGCAGCTCGGTCAGGAGGCCGACTTTTTCGATGGAACGCTTGAAGCGGCGCAGGGCGACATCAAACGGCTCGTTTTCTTTGACTTTGACGTGAGGCATATGAAGATGGCTTCCGGGAAACGGGAAAAACAAGAATAATAACAAGCCCTCAAGCTTTTTTCCAGTCCCCCCTGTTTATCCCCCATGTTGGTGCTTGGTGTCGAATCCTCCTGCGATGAAACCGGTGTCGCGCTGTATGACAGTGCGCGCGGCCTGCTGGCGCATGCCCTGTATTCGCAGATCGCCATGCATAACGACTATGGCGGCGTGGTGCCTGAGCTGGCGTCGCGCGACCATATCAGGCGGGTGCTGCCGTTGACGCGCCAGGTGCTGGCCGAGAGCGGGCGCACGCTGGCCGACATCGACGGGATTGCCTACACGCAGGGGCCGGGACTCGCCGGCGCGTTGCTGGTGGGGGCCGGGATGGCGCGTGCGCTGGCGTTTGCGCTGAATATCCCGGCGGTCGGCGTGCACCATCTGGAAGGCCACATGCTGTCGCCGCTGATTTCCGATACGCCGCCGGAATTTCCCTTCGTCGCGTTGCTGGTGTCGGGCGGGCACACGCAGTTGATGCTGGTGTCGGGCGTTGGCC
Source organism: Pseudomonadota bacterium (assembly GCA_021836225.1). Next base: position 273,286 of record JAKBJA010000117.1, read on the forward strand.
GCTACACGCTGCTGGGCGAGACGCTCGACGACGCCGCCGGTGAGGCCTTCGACAAGACCGCACAATTGCTGGGCCTGGGCTATCCGGGCGGGCCGGCGCTGTCGAAGCTGGCGGCCACGGGCGACGCCAGCCGCTTTACCTTGCCGCGCCCGATGCTCAATTCGGGCGATTTCGATTTCAGTTTCAGCGGCTTGAAGACCGCGGTGCTGACGCTGGTGCGCAAGGTGGGGCTGGGCGAGGCGGCGGATATCGCAGCGGCATTCCAGACGGCAGCGGTGGAGGTGCTGGTGAGCAAGAGCCTGGCGGCCTGCTTGCACAGTGGCGCCACGCGGCTGGTGGTTGCCGGTGGCGTGGGCGCCAACACGCACCTGCGCGAACGGCTCACCCGCAAGGCGGCGGCACGCGGCATCAGCGTGTTCTATCCGCGGCTGGAATTCTGTACCGACAACGGCGCGATGATCGCCTACGCCGGTGCGCAGCGGCTGGCTCACGCTCAGGATGGGGATCTGACGTTTGCGGTCAAGCCGCGCTGGGAACTGGCGACGCTCAAGGCCGTGTAAGCCGGGGACGGCTTACCGCCGGAACATCGGGTAGGCCTCGCGCAAGGCCTTGAGCCACTTTTCGCCGCCGGCGAAGTGCGCGATCTGGTCCGGAAACAGTAAAAATCCTACCAGCGCCGCCATCAGGCATACCAGAATCACCGTGCCGAAAATGCTTTCCGGGCGCAGCACGCCCCAGTAGCGACTGACCAGGAACAGCGTGTCCTTCTTGTGCTCCGACATCGACAGCCAGCGCCGCAGTAGCTTGACCGCGAGGTAGGCCGCATAGCCGCCGGCCAGCGAGGCGAACACGATGCGGAAGATGGCGAACACGTCCAGTCCACCGCCGAGATACTGGTGATACAGCCAGGACACGAATCCCAGCGATAGCGACGCCAGGATCGCGATGGCGACGTTGATGAACAGTCGCCGACGTTCGCGGGCGAGGTCGCGCTGCCGCTCGATGAAAAAGCTGTCGACTTCGTGCTTGAAGTATTCGACCTTTTCCTGCACCAGCGACGAGAACTCCGCCTTGGCGTGGACGATGCGCGCGTCCATCAGCGCGCCGAGCCGTTCGCCGGCATAGTCGACCAGTTCGCGCACATCGTCCTTGGTGAACTGCCGCTGTTCGTGCAGTTCGTCAGAAATCTTGTCGAGCTTGGCGTCGATTTCCTGGCTGGCGCGCCAGATGACATCCTTCAGTTCGGTCCCGGCCTGCGACACGCCCTCCTTGACCACCCCCGCCAGGCGTTCGCCTGCGTGGTCGATCGCCTCGCGCGACACCTCGGCGAGGCTTTCTTTTGCGTGTTCGATACTTTTGTCGAAGAAGGCCATATGCGGGGGGTAGGATCAGGAGCGGGCGCCGATGCGTCCTTCCTGGCCGGTTACCAGCTTGATGAGATTGCTCTTGTGACGATAGACCAGCAGCAGCGCGATCACCAATACGGTGATTGCCGTGTTGCCCCAGCCCATCAGCAGTCCCGTGTAGACCGGCGCGAGCGCGGCCGTGGTCAGCGCGGCGAGCGAGGAAATGCGGAACACCCCGGCCATGAACAGCCAGGTTGCCAGGCACGCCAGCCCGACCCAGGGATTGAGGCCGAGCAATACGCCGAGCGCCGTCGCCACGCCCTTGCCGCCCTGAAAGCGGAAAAACAGCGGAAACAGGTGGCCGATGAACACGGCCAGCGCGCACAGCAGGACAACGTCCCCGACGAGGCCGAACTCGGGCGCCAGCGCGCGCGCCAGCGCCACTGCGACCCAGCCCTTCAAGGCATCGCCGAGCAGCGTCAGTGCGGCGGCCGCCTTGCGCCCGGTGCGCAGCACGTTGGTGGCGCCGGGGTTGCCCGATCCGAAGCTGCGCGGGTCGGGCAGGCGCATGGCGCGGCTGACGATCACGGCAAACGACAGGGAGCCAAGCAGGTAGGCAACAGCAATAAACAACAGCGTGGTCATAACGAAGTCAGTAAAATGGCGGGTTTTGATTGAGCCCTTGGGGGCTGCACGATGGATATTCTATTTTTGCGGGACTTCCGTCTCGAGTTGATTATCGGCATATACGAGTGGGAACGCAAAGTGCCGCAGCCGGTACGGCTCGATCTGGAGATCGGACTGCCCGACAGCAAGGCGGGCGGCACCGACAACGTGGCCGACACCATCGACTATGGCGCGGTGGCCAAGCGGGTGAAGGAATACCTGCACAACGCGCCGCAGCCGATCACCCTGGTCGAATCGGTGGCCGAACACGTGGCGGCCATCGTGCGCGATGAATTCGGCGCGCCGTGGGTGAAAGTGTCGGTGACCAAGTTCGCCATCGTGCCAGGCATCAAGGAGCTCGGCATCACCATCGAGCGTGGCGCGCGCCCGTGAGCGTTGAGCAGATCGCCGCCATGGCGGCCATCCTGCTGGCGGCGTATTTCATCCGCGGCATCACCGGATTTGGTTCCGGCCTGATCTCGGTGCCCCTGCTGGCGCTGTTCCTGCCGCTGAAGTTCGTGGTGCCGCTGATCCTGCTGCTCGATTTCACCGCCTCGGTCGTGATCGGAGGCCTCCATTTCAAGCGCGTGAAATGGAGCGAGATCGGCGTGCTGATCCCGCTCGGCATGGTTGGCGTGGTGCTGGGCACCAGCCTGCTGATCAAATTGCCCTCCGGCCCCATGCTGCTGGCGCTGGCCGGATTTGTGTTTGTCTTTGCGGTGCGCAGCGTGTTCAATATCCGCGGAGACAAGCCGATCTCGCGCGGCTGGGCCGTGCCGGCTGCGCTCACCGGCGGCACGGTGGGTGCGTTGTTCGGCACCGGCGGGCCGCCGTACGTGATTTACCTGACCCACCGCATCCACGATAAAAGCGATCTGCGCGCGACCTTTTCGGCCCTGTTCTTCACCGATGGATTGACGCGCATCGTCAGCTTCCTGGTAGCCGGACTGCTGCTGAGCGCCAAGGTGTGGATCGCGTATTTCGCCGCGCTGCCGGCCATGCTGGGCGCGCTCTATCTGGGCGGGCGTGCGCACGTGGGCCTGAGCCAGGCGCAGATGACACGGCTGGTCGGCGTGCTGCTGTTGGTGTCGAGCGTGTCGCTGGTGTTCAAGGCCTTGCAACCATGAACGAACTCGAATCGCTGCATTTCCAATCCGTGTCGTTCAGCGGGCTTGCGCCTGGCACACGTCTCATCGTGCTGGGCGCGGTGCACGGCAATGAAACCTGCGGGACGCAGGCGATCCGGCGGGTGATCGCGGAGATCGAATCCGGACAACTGGGCATCGTCGCCGGCAGCGTCACCTTCGTCCCGGTCACCAACCCGCTGGCCTATTCTCGCCACCAGCGCATGGGCGACCGCAACCTCAATCGCAATCTCGTCCCCACTGACACGCCGGTCGAATTCGAGGACCGCATCGCCAACTGGCTATGCCCGCTGCTGGCGCAGCACGATGCGCTGCTCGATCTGCATTCGTTTCACACGGCGGGCGAACCCTTCGTCATGCTGGGGCCGGAAGACAATCAGGGCAAGCTGGAGCCGTTTGCGCGTTCGGCCGAGGAAACTGCGCTCGCGCTCAGCCTCGGGGTGCACCGCTTCGTCGATGGCTGGCTCGACACCTACGCCGCCGGCGTCGCACGCCGCCTGGCGGCGGGGGTGTCGGCGCGCGAGGCCGACGTGCATTACGGCGTGGGAACCACCGAATACATGCGCGCGCAGGGCAGCATCGCGCTGACGCTGGAATGCGGCCAGCACGATGATCCGGCTGCCCCCGAAGTGGCTTGGCGCGCCATCCACAATGCGCTGTCACACCTTGGATTGACTACAGCGCCCGCACCGGAAGCCGTGACCGATACCGAGGCGCTGCGTCTTTATCAGGTCGTCGACCGTGACGACGCCAGCGATCAATTCGTTCGCGACTGGGCCAGCTTCGATCGCGTGCGTGCCGGCGAACGTATCGGCATGCGACGCGACGGCACGCCCGTGGCGGCTGACCGTGACGGCTACATCGTCTTTCCCAATCCCGGCGCGCAGCCGGGGCAGGAGTGGTTTTATCTGGCGAAGGCGAGCGCGCGGGTGTGAAGCTCAGCCGCGCGGATGGTGTTGCGCATGCAACCGCTTCAGCCGTTCGCGCGCCACGTGGGTATAGATCTGCGTGGTGGAAATGTCGCTGTGACCGAGCAGCATCTGCACCACGCGCAGGTCGGCGCCATGGTTCAGCAGGTGGGTGGCGAAGGCGTGGCGCAGCGTGTGCGGCGACAGCGGGCGCGTGATGCCGGCCGCATGGGCGCGCCGCTTGATCAGATACCAGAATGCCTGGCGCGTCATGCCGTCGCCGCGTACGGTCACGAACACTGCATCGGAGAGGTTTTTTTCCAGCAGCAGCGGGCGTGCATCCGTCATATAGCGCTTGAGCCATTGCACCGATTCCTCGCCCAGCGGCACCAGCCGGTCCTTGTTGCCCTTGCCCGTGACGCGCAGCACGCCGTCGTTGAGATTCACCGCCGTCAGCTTCAGCCCCACCAGTTCCGATACGCGCAAGCCGGTGGCGTACAGCGTCTCCAGCATGGCGCGGTCGCGCATACCCAGGGGCGTCTCGGCGTCGGCGCTGTTGAGCAGGCGTTCGACATCCGCCTCGGTCAGCGTTTTGGGCAGCGCGCGCGGCAGCTTGGGACGGTCGAGGTTGAGCGTGGGGTCACAGGCGATCAGGTTTTCGCGCAGCAGATAGCGGTAAAAACGCTTCAGAGCCGAGCTGTAGCGTGCCGCACTGCGCGGCTGGCTGCGGCGGGCGAAGCGCCATGCCAGATAGGCCTCGATGTCGCCTGCCACGGCGGCATCCAGGCCATGCGCACGTTCTTTTTCAAGCCAGGCGGCAAAGGCCTTCAGGTCACGCCGGTAGGCTGCCAGCGTGAGGTCCGCCAGCCCGTCTTCCAGCCAGAGATGGTCGCAAAACCGGTCAATCAGCGCGTCGTTCATGGGCCAGCAACCAGGTTTTCACATCCAGCGGCATGCCGCTGGATGAATGCATAAACCCCCCTAGCCCGTGAGCGGCCACCACGCGGTGGCAGGGAATCAGGATCGGCAGAGGGTTTGCGCCGCATGCCTGACCCACCGCACGGGCAGCCGTGCCGAGTTGCCTTGCCAGCCCACCATAGGTGGTTGGGCGCCCAGCAGGAATACCCATCAGGGCGTGCCAGACGCGCAGTTGGAACGGCGTTCCCAGTGGAACGAAGAGCAGATCGAACGAGTGGGTGGGGTTCTGCCAGTAGGCGTCGAGTTCGCGGGCGAGGTGTTGCGCGCGCGCGTCCTGGTGCGCGGAGGTTGGCGTGTCGGCAGGCAGGAAGTCCAGCCGCGTCAGCGCGTCGCCGGTGAAGATTGCGCCGAGACGGCAGGGGGGGGCGTCCAGAATGGCATCGTAATCGGGCATGCCCGATTTTACCTCCCGGCCAAAACAAAACGCCCGCATGAAGCGGGCGTTTTGTTTTGCGGCAGGAAGACTGCTTATTCGGCAGCCGTCGCTGCGGCCTTGCGGGCGGGCAGCTTTTCCTTGATGCGGGCGGACTTGCCGGAACGCTCGCGCAGGTAGTACAGCTTGGCGCGGCGCACGTCGCCACGGCGCTTGACCTCGACGCTGGCGACCAGCGGCGAGTAGGTCTGGAAGGTACGCTCGACGCCTTCGCCGGCGGAGATCTTGCGCACGGTGAAGGCGGAGTTGAGGCCGCGATTGCGCTTGGCGATGACGACGCCCTCGTAGGCCTGCAGACGTTCGCGGTTGCCTTCCTTCACTTTTACCTGGACGACGACGGTGTCGCCGGGGGCGAAGACGGGGAGGGTTTTGCCCAGGCGGGCGATTTCTTCCTGCTCGAGTTGCTCGATGATGTTCATGATGTTTCCTTACATCTGGCGGGAGAGGTGCACCCTGGCGGGTGGACGTCACGCCGTTTCACATTGGCCCCGGGGTTTGTTTTAACCACAGCGCCGCTCATTTCCAGCCTGCCTAAGCAAGCTGGTCAATCCGTTTACTTCTGTGCCTGCTCCAGCAGGTCGGGCCGTAGCGCCGCGGTGAGCCGCAGGCTTTCTTCGTGCCGCCATTTGGCAATTGCCGCATGGTTACCGCTTTTCAGCACCTCGGGCACCGCCATGCCCTGCCACACCTCGGGCCGGGTGTAGTGCGGACAGTCCAGCAGCCCATGGCTGAACGAATCCTGCGCGGCCGATTCGGCGTCGTTCAACGCGCCCGGCAACTGCCGGATGAGGGCATCCATCAGCGCCAGCGCGGGGAGTTCGCCACCCGACAGCACGAAGTCGCCGAGCGAGAGCTCCTCGTCCACGCGGCGCTGCAGCAGCCGCTCGTCGATGCCTTCGTACCGTCCGCACAGCAATACCAGTGCAGACCTTTCCTTCAGTTCCATCACCCGCCGGTGCGTCAGCGGACGACCCCGGGGGGAGAAATGCACCACCCACGGCGTCAAGTTCTCGCCGGCCAAGTCCTGCTGCACCGCGTTCAGCGTGCGGTCCAGCGGCTCGGCCAGCATCAGCATGCCGGGGCCGCCGCCGTAGGGCCGGTCATCCACCGTGCGGTGCGGATCATCGGTGAAATCGCGCGGACTCCACGCCTTGAACCGGTACAGCCCGCGATCCAGTGCCCGTCGCGTGATGCCGTAATCCAGTACGGCATCGAACATCTCAGGGAAGAGCGTGACCGCATCGAAGCGCATCAGTAGTCTTCGCCCCAGTCCACCTCGATCGTCCCGCCTGCCAAATCTACCGTGCCGACGAAGGCGGCAACGAACGGAATCAAGTGCTCGCGCTTGCCTTTGACGACCAGCAGATCGTTCGCCCCGCTTTCCATCAGGCTGTCGACCTTGCCCAACTCGATGCCTTCACGGTTGACCACGGTCAGGCCGATCAGGTCGGACCAGTAATACTCGTTTTCTTCCGGCGGCGGCAAATCGCTTTTCGCCACCGAGATTTCCTGTCCGCGCAGGGCATACGCCGCGTCGCGGTCGTCGATGCCGGCCAGTTTGGCGACCAGGGCTTTGCCGTGGTCCTGGATGGTCTCGACGGTGTAATGCGTCTGCTGCTCACCGCGCCCGACACGCCAAGATTCGAAATCCATCAGCGCGCCCGGGTCTTCGCTGTAGGGCTGGACCTTGACCCAGCCCTTGATACCGAACGGGGCGGCGATGCGCCCCATCACGACCCAGGCTTCGGTTTCAGCCAAATCAGGCAGCAGCGGGCTTGTTCTGCTTGACCAGGCGGGCGACGGTGTCGGACATCTGCGCGCCGTTGCTCACCCAGTAGCCGATGCGGTCCTGATCCAGGCGCACGGCTTCGGCGCCTTCAGCAGCCACCGGGTTGTAGAAGCCGACGCGCTCGATGAAGCGGCCATCACGGCGACAGCGCGAATCAGCCACCACCACGTTGTAGAAAGGACGGTTTTTGGCGCCGCCGCGCGAAAGACGAATAACGACCATGATTTAACCCACCGGGTAAACGGAGAAAACCGCGAATTATACCCAAAATCCACCGGCTTGCCAGTGGGGGGGATTACCGCATCCCCGGCAGCATGCCTTTCATGCCGCGCATCATCTTGCCCAGCCCGCCCTTGCCCATCATTTTCATCATCTTTTGTGCCTGCTCGAACTGATTCAGCAGCTTGTTGACTTCCTGCACCTGCACCCCCGCGCCGGCGGCGATGCGGCGCTTGCGGCTGGCCTTGATGATTTCGGGCTTGCGGCGTTCCAGCGGGGTCATGCTGTTGATGATGCCTTCCACCCGGTTGATCGCCTTTTCGTCGGCGCCGGCCGGCACCGGCATCTGTCCGGCGCCGGGGAGCTTGTCCATCAGCGCGGAGAGTCCGCCCATTTTGCGCATCTGCTGGATTTGCGCCTTGAAGTCCTCGAGGTCGAAGTCCTTGCCCTTCTTCACCTTGTCGGCGAGTTTCTTGGCTTCGGCCAGGTCGACCGAGCTCTGCGCCTGCTCGATCAGGGAGAGGACGTCGCCCATGCCGAGGATGCGCTGCGCCATGCGCTCGGGGTGGAAGGCTTCCAGTCCGGTGGGCTTTTCGCCGACGCCGATGAACTTGAGCGGCTTGCCGGTGATGTGGCGTACCGACAGCGCTGCGCCGCCGCGCGCGTCGCCGTCGAGCTTGGTCAGCACCACGCCGGTGAGCGGCAGCGCTTCGTTGAAGGCTTTGGCGACGTTGATGGCGTCCTGGCCCTGCATGGCATCGACCACGAACAGGGTTTCGACCGGCTTGACCGCGGCGTGCAGCGCCTTGATCTCGTTCATCATCATCTCGTCGATCGCCAAGCGGCCGGCGGTGTCGACGATGAGCACGTCGTAGAACTGCTTGCGTGCATGATCCTGCGCGGCCAGGGCGATTTTCAGCGGGTCGCGCTCGTCGCCGGCCTCGAAGAAGGCGACATCGAGTTGCTTGCCGAGTTGCCGCAACTGGTCGATGGCGGCGGGGCGGTAGACGTCGGCCGAGGCGAGCAAAACCTTTTTCTTGCGGTTTTTCAGCAGCAGCGCGAGCTTGCCGCTGGTGGTGGTCTTGCCCGAGCCCTGCAGGCCGGCCATCAAAATCACCGCAGGCGGGGTGGCGGCCAGGTTAAGCTCGGCGTTCTCGCCGCCCATCAGGCGGGTGAGTTCCTCGTGGACGATACCGATCAATGCCTGGCCCGGTGACAGGCTGGTGAGCACTTCCTGGCCCAGCGCGCGGGTCTTGACCGCTTCGATGAAGTCCTTGACCACCGGCAGCGCAACGTCGGCCTCGAGCAGGGCGAGGCGTACCTGGCGCAAGGTATCCTGCACGTTGGCTTCGGTGATGCGGGCCTGCCCGCGTAGGGATTTGACGACGCCGGCGAGGCGTCCGCTGAGATTTTCTAACATGGCTTCCTTGTTGCCGCTAAGGGCGGCATGGATAATGAGGCTGGCTGAATCCAATTTCCATTTTAACGAATGTCCCCGCTATTGCTGGTTACTTTGTGTGTGAGCGCGCTGTATGGCTGGGTCGCCTGGCGCTTGCAGCGTGCCCCGTCCGATGCCTCGGTACGCGTGCTGACGCCACTGGCCTTGCTGGCGCACGGTGCGTTGATCTTCAATTCGGCGCTCGGGCAGGGCGATATCCGATTGGGATTCGGCAACTCCCTGTCGACGATTCTATGGCTGACCGCGCTGACTTACTGGCTGGCCAGCCAGGGCGCGCCACTGGCGCGCCTGCAGTCGTGGGTCAGCGGCCTGGCGGCGCTGTCCGTTCTGCTCATGGCTGTTTTTACCGAGACCCACGCCATTCCCGATTCGCAGGCGCTGGCCTTGCGCGCGCATCTGGTGGTGTCCTTCCTCGCCTATGGCTTGCTGGCGGTGGCTGCCTTGCATGCGGTGATGATGACCATGCTGGAAAAACAGCTGCATCGCGGCGCTTTTCTGCAGGGTGGGACACCGCCTTTGCTGACGCTGGAAGCGATGTTGTTCAAAACCATCGGCGTGGGGTTTGCGCTGTTGACCCTGGCGGTGTTCAGCGGGGTGTTCTTTTCGGAGGAACTTTTCGGTAAGCCGTTGCAGTTTACTCACAAGATCGTGTTCGCCATCCTGTCCTGGCTGGTGTTCGGCGGTTTGCTGCTGGGGCGCCATTTCCGCGGCTGGCGCGGCCGCACGGCGCTGGTCTGGACGATCACCGGTTTCACCCTGCTGTTGCTGGCCTATCTGGGCACCCAGTTCGTGCTGGAAGTGATCCTCCGGCGTTGAGGCGATTCTGATTGGACAGTATTTCCACCAGCACGCTGTTTGCGGCACTCGCCGTCTTGCTGCTGACGTCGGCTTTTTTTTCCGCGTCCGAGACCGCGATGATGGCGATCAACCGCTATCGGCTGCGCCATGCCGCCGAATCCGGCGTGCGGGGCGCGATGCGTGCGCAGGCGCTACTGGACAAGACAGACAAGCTGCTGGGCGTGATCCTGCTGGGCAACAATCTGGTCAATTCCGCCTCAGCCACGCTGTCGGCCGTGCTGGCGATTCGCCTGTTTGGCTCGGGTGAAGTCGTGCTGTTCGTGGCGACGCTGTTGCTCACTTTCCTGATTCTGGTGTTCAGCGAAGTCACACCCAAGGTGGTGGGTGCCGCCTTCCCCGAACGCGTCGCCTACCCGGCGACGCTGCTGCTCACGCCGCTGCTGAAACTGGCCTATCCGGTGGTGTGGTTCGTGAACCTGTTTGTACAGGGCATTTTGCGGCTGTTGCGGATCAGGCCTCCCGAGCAGGGGCAGGGCAACAGCCTGGGGCTGGAGGAGTTGCGCACCATCGTGCTGGAATCGTCGGGGCGGCTGCCGCGCGAACACCACCGGATTTTGATGAACCTGCTGGAACTGGAGGACATCACGGTCGATGACGTGATGACGCCACGCAACCAGATCGAGGCGATCGATATCGAGGACGATCCGGAACGAATGCGGCAGCAGATTTCCACCAGCCACCATACCCGGCTGGTGGTGCATGCCGGCTCGTCCGACAATCTTCTGGGCGTGCTGCATGTGCGCCGGGTGCTGCACGCGCTGACTGGCGAGGAACTGGATCCGGAGACATTGAAAGCCAATCTCGAGGCACCCTACTTTGTCCCGGCGGGGACGCCGCTGTTCACCCAGTTGCGCAATTTTCAGTCCAGCCGGCGGCGACTGGCACTGGTGGTCGATGAATACGGCGAACTTCAGGGCCTGGTGACGCTGGAAGACCTGCTGGAAGAAATGGTCGGCGAATTCACCACGCAGGCGCCGTCGGATACGGGTTACCTGCGACGCGAGGAAGATGGCAGCTGGCTGGTCGAGGGCAGCGTCCTGCTGCGCCATTTGAACCGCAAGCTGGGCCTGTCGCTGCCGCTGGACGGCCCGAAGACGCTGAATGGCCTGTTGCTGGAGCAATTCGAGGACATCCCCGAGGCGGGTGTGAGTCTCAAGCTGGGCGACGTGCCGGTAGAAATCGTACAGACACAGGACCGCGCGGTCAAAATGGCCCGCATCTACTTGCCGACGGTGGATGAAGCCTTGTCCGAGCCCCCCTCAATTTAGTCGAAAAATCGCCGTTAAGGCCTGTGATTCCCCATGTCCGCCGCCTTCCGGCGGCGTGTGGACGATAATTTGACGCTGGACTTGTCTGGAACCGAGCTATGGCAGCTGTGACAAACACCAACAATTTAACCGGGCTGGCGCGGGCCATGGTCAACCATGGCTGGCTGTCCGAGGACGACGCCGAAGGGGTCTGGAAACGCGCCAGCCAGTCGGGCGACTCGTTCGTAACCGAATTGATCAAGGGGCGGCGATTCAAGCCGGACCAGGTGGCCGAATTCGCAGCCGTCTCGTTCGGTTTCCCCTATCTTGACCTGAATGCCATGGATCACGAGAGCCTGCCACAGGGGCTGCTCGATCCGAAACTGGTGCAGAAGCGACGCGTGGTTGCCTTGTATCAGCGTGGCAACAAGCTGTATGTGGCGACGTCAGACCCTACCCATCTGCAGGCGCTGGATGAAGTGAAGTTCCAGACCGGACAGACAGTGGAACCCGTGGTGGTGGAAGACGACAAGCTAGGCAAGCTGATCGAGAAAGCCGGCCAGGAAAACGACAACACGATGGCCGTGTTGAACGCAGAAGACCTCAATCTGGATTTTGCCGACGAGGAAAGTGCCGCAGCCCAGCAGGACACCGGCGGCATCGAAATCGACGATGCGCCGGTGGTGCGCTATCTGCAGAAGATCATGCTCGACGCCATCAACATCGGCGCATCCGATATTCACTTCGAGCCGTACGAGAAGTTTTACCGCATCCGCTACCGGCGCGATGGCATTCTGTCAGAAATCGCCCAGCCGCCGATGGCGATCAAGGACAAGGTCGCTTCGCGCATCAAGGTGCTGTCGCGGCTGGATATCTCGGAGAAGCGCGTGCCGCAGGACGGCCGCATGAAAATGGTGCTGTCGAAGAACCGTGCCATCGATTTTCGGGTCAGCACCCTGCCTACGTTGTATGGCGAAAAGATCGTCATGCGTATTCTCGACCCTACCAGCGCCCAACTGGGAATCGAGGCGCTGGGCTACGAGCCATGGCAGAAGGATCTATTGTTGAATGCGGTGCAGCGTCCTTACGGCATGGTGCTGGTGACCGGCCCGACCGGTTCCGGCAAGACCGTGTCGCTTTATACCTGCCTGAACATCCTCAACAAGCCCGACGTCAACATCTCCACGGCGGAAGACCCGGCGGAAATCCAGTTGCCTGGGATCAACCAGGTCAACGTCAACGACAAGGCCGGACTGACGTTCTCGGCGGCGCTGAAATCCTTCCTGCGGCAGGATCCCGACGTCATCATGGTCGGCGAAATCCGCGACCTGGAAACCGCCGACATCGCCATCAAGGCCGCGCAAACCGGCCATATGGTGATGTCCACGTTGCATACCAATGATGCGCCCGGCACCCTGACCCGCCTGTTGAACATGGGGGTGGCGCCTTTCAACGTAGCCTCGTCGGTGATCCTGATTACCGCGCAACGGCTGGGGCGAAAGCTGTGCAGTTGCAAGCAGCCTGCCGATATTCCGCAGGAAGCCCTGCTGGCTGCGGGCTTTACCGAGGAACAGCTGGACGGCACCTGGAAACCCTACAAGCCGGTGGGGTGCGATATCTGTGGCGGCACTGGCTACAAGGGGCGGGTAGGCATCTACCAGGTCATGCCGATCACCGATGAGATGACCCGCATCATCCTCAAGGGCGGCAACGAATCCGATATTGCCGACCAGGCGCGGCGCGAAGGCGTGCTCGACCTGCGGCAGGCAGGTCTGTTGAAAGTGAAATCCGGTCTCACCTCGCTGGAAGAGGTCGAGGCCGTTACCAATCTCTAAGGAATTCTCTTTATGGCTACAGCGGCAAAAGCAGTCAAGGACGCCACCTTCCTGTGGGAGGGCATGGACAAGCGCGGCAAGAAGGTCAAGGGCCAGTTGCAGGCGGGTGGCGAAGCCATGGTCAATTCCCAACTGCGCAAGCAGGGCATCAGCGTCACCAAGGTCAAGAAGCAGAGCGCCCTGTTCAGCCGGGCGAAGAAAATCACCGACAAGGATGTTGCGCTGTTTACCCGCCAGCTGGCTACCATGATGAAAGCGGGGGTGCCTCTGCTGCAATCCTTCGAAATCGTGGCGCGCGGGCATTCCAATCCTTCCATGCAGCGCCTGCTGCTGGAAATCAAGGCGGATATCGAAAAGGGCAGCAGCCTGACGCAGGCATTTGGCCGCCATCCGCTGTATTTCGACGCGCTGTTCTGCAACTTGGTCGGGGCGGGTGAAGCTGCCGGTATTCTCGAAGGCGTGCTCGATCGTCTCGCGGTCTACAAGGAAAAGATCCTCGCCATCAAGAGCAAGATCAAATCGGCCCTGTTCTACCCAGTCTCAATCATCGTGGTGGCGTTTGTCATCACCGCCATCATCATGATTTTCGTGATTCCGGCGTTCAAGGAATTGTTCAGCAGTTTTGGCGCCGACCTGCCGGGGCCGACCCTGGTGGTCATGGCGATATCGGACTATTTTGTCAAATGGTGGTGGGCGATTTTCGGCGTCATTGGGGGTGGGCTGTATGCCTTTTTCCAGTCTTGGAAGCGCTCGCGCAAGATTCAGATGTTCATGGATCGCCTCATGCTCAAGCTGCCGATTTTCGGCCCGGTCATCGAAAAGGCCACCATCGCACGCTGGACACGCACGCTGGCCACCATGTTCGCTGCGGGCGTGCCGCTGGTCGAAGCATTGGAATCTGTAGGCGGCGCGTCGGGCAACCAGGTGTTCGTCGAGGCTACCAACAAGATCCGCAGCGAAGTGTCGACCGGCACGGCGCTGACGCAGGCCATGCAGAATGCAGCGCTCTTTCCCAACATGGTGCTGCAGATGGCCGCCATCGGCGAGGAGTCCGGTTCGCTCGATTCCATGCTGAACAAGGTTGCAGATTTTTACGAGGCCGAGGTGGATGACGCGGTCGAGGCGCTGTCCAGCCTGATGGAGCCGATCATCATGGTGGTGCTGGGCACCCTCATTGGTGGCATGGTGATCGCCATGTACCTGCCGATCTTTAAGATGGGCCAGGTCGTCTGATGGAACTGCTGCACGCCGAACCAGCCCTCTTCACCGGGCTGGTTTTTTTATTCGGACTGCTGATGGGCAGTTTTCTGAACGTCGTCATCCATCGGCTCCCCAAGATGATGGAAGCCGAATGGCAGGCGCAGTGCGCCGAGTTGCGTGGAGAAGCTCTACAGGAGGCGCCACACTACAACCTGTGGCTGCCGCGCTCGGCCTGTACTCAGTGCGGGCATCAGATCACCGCGCTTGAAAACATCCCGCTATTGTCATGGCTGTGGCTGCGTGGGCGCTGCTCGGCGTGCAGCACGTCGATCAGCGCACGTTATCCGCTGGTGGAGTTGCTCACTGCGTTGCTGTCGGCAGCGGCGGCCTGGAAGTGGGGCGTGAGCATGCAGACGCTGGGCGCGCTTCTGCTGGTGTGGACGCTGGTCGCGCTGGCGTTCATCGACCTCGATACCACCCTGCTGCCCGACAGCCTGACGCTTCCACTGCTGTGGTTGGGCCTGCTGTTCAATCTAGACGGGCATTTCGCCAGTCTGCCGAATGCGGTCGTCGGCGCCATGGCCGGCTATGGGGTGCTGTGGTCGGTGTACTGGCTGTTCAAGCTGGCTACCGGCAAGGAGGGCATGGGATTTGGCGACTTCAAGCTGCTGGCGGCCATCGGCGCCTGGCTCGGCTGGCAGATGCTGCCCGTCACGCTGCTGCTGTCGTCGGTGGTCGGTGCGGCGATTGGCGTGGCGATGATCGTGCTGGTGAAGCATGATCGCCGCGTGCCGATTCCGTTCGGCCCGTATCTGGCGGGCGGCGGTCTGGTGGCGCTGTTCTTCGGCGCGGACCTGACTCAGGCCTACCTCGCACAATTCTGATGTTCACGGTAGGACTCACCGGCGGGATCGGCTCGGGCAAGTCGACCGTGGCTGACCTGTTTGCCGAACTGGGCACGCCGGTGATCGATACGGATGCCATCGCACGCGAGTTGACCGCGCCTGCGGGCGCAGCGCTGGATGCGATCCATGCGGCATTCGGTGAAACGGTGATGCAGGCGGATGGCGCCCTGGATCGCGCCGCCCTGCGCCAGCGCGTATTCTCCGATGCCGCCGCCCGGCGCCAGCTCGAAGCCATCCTGCATCCGCGTATCCGGCAGATCGTGGCGCAGACGCTGGCGACGCTGACCGCACCGTATACGCTGATCGTGATTCCCTTGCTGGTGGAAACCGGCGGCTACCGGGATGTGTTGAACCGCGTGCTGGTGGTTGATTGTCCGGAAGACCTGCAGGTCGCGCGGGTGATGGCGCGCAGCGGACTCGCGCATGACGATGTGGAAGCCATCCTCGCGGCGCAGGCCGGGCGCGCCGCACGCCTGGCGGTTGCGGACGATGTGATCCTCAACACGGCCTCTTCCGAGGCATTGCGCGCCCAGGTCGCGACGCTGCACCAGCGCTACCTGGCGTTATCTACTACGGCGTCGCCTTGATTTTCCGCATGGATCGGCGACAATCGGCTGAACCAAACCAACGCGTTGCGGCGTGATCCACTACGAATACCCCCTGAGCGAACGCATCCGCACGCTATTGCGGCTGGAAGATCTGTTCGACCGTTTCGATGCCTACGCCGCATCGCCCGACCCGCACGCGCATCATGCGGCCCTGTTGACCCTGTTCGAGATGGCTGAGGTCGCCGCGCGTGCCGACCTCAAATCCGATCTGCTGCAGGAGCTGGACCGGCAGAAAGCGGTGCTGACCGCGCTGCGCGGCAATCCACATGTGCAGGATGCCAC
Source organism: Pseudomonadota bacterium (assembly GCA_021836225.1). The sequence goes on from JAKBJA010000117.1 coordinate 289,164, forward strand.
GCTGGAACAGGTGCTGGCTGCGATCGAGGCTGCCCATCAGGGCATCTATCAGCTGCCCGGGAAAGTGGGCCATCACCTGCGCGAAGACGAATGGCTGATGGCCATCAAGCAGCGCGCAGCCATTCCGGGCGGCATGTGCGAATTCGATCTGCCCTCCTATCATTACTGGCTGCACCAGCCGGCTGAGGTGCGCGTGAGCCAGTTGCACAAGTGGCTGGCGCCGTTCTCGTCGATTCGTGCCGCGGTCGAAATCGTGCTCGGTTTGCTGCGCGACAGCGGGCAACCCGACTTGCAACACGCGAACAATGGCAGCTACCAGCGCATGCTCGAATCGCGCAACCCGCAACTGATCCGGGTCACCTTGGTCGACGACCTGCCGTGCGTGCCCGAAATTTCGGCCAACAAATACATGCTCAATATCCGCTTCATACACGCGGGGTCGGGCGCGCTGCGTACCTGTACCGGCCAATCGATCGACTTCGACCTGACCTTCTGCACCCTGTGAAACCCACCAAGCCTCCTGTCGTGACCTGCCCGACCTGCGGCGCGGCTGTTCCGTGGACGGCGGAAAGCAAGTGGAAGCCGTTCTGCAGCGAGCGCTGCAAGATGATCGATCTGGGCCAGTGGGCCACCGAGAAATATCGCGTGCCGGCCGAAGAGCAGGAACCCGACGACGAGTCCCCGCAGCCGCAGTAACGATTACTTCGTGTAGGTCTTGACGCCGCTTGGCGTACCGAGCAGCAGAACGTCCGCGCCCCGCCGCGCGAAGAGCCCGTTGGTGACCACGCCGACGATGTGATCGATCGCGGTTTCCAGCGATACCGGATCGACGATCGACATCCCGTGCACGTCGAGAATGAGGTTGCCGTTGTCGGTGGTGAAGCCTTCGCGCAACCGCGGTTGCCCGCCCAGTTTCACCAATTCGCGCGCCACGTAGGAGCGCGCCATCGGAATGACTTCGACCGGCAGCGGAAACTTGCCGAGCACCCCGACCAGCTTGCTTTCGTCGGCGATGCAGATGAACTGCTTGCTGCACGCCGCGACAATTTTTTCCCGCGTCAGCGCGCCGCCACCGCCCTTGACCATGGCGAAGTGTTCGGTAATTTCGTCGGCGCCATCGACGTAGATTTCAAGTTCGCCCACGCTGTTGAGATCCAGTACCTGGATGCCATGGCTTTTCAGGCGGGCGGCGGTGGCTTCCGAGCTGGCGACGGCGCCGTCGATGCGGCTTTTTACTTCGGCCAGTGCGTCGATGAAATAGTTGGCGGTCGAGCCGGTGCCTACCCCGATGATGCCGCCCTTGGCATAATCCACCGCAGCACGTGCCACGGCTTGCTTCATTTCGTCTTGAGTCATGATGTTTTCGTCGATTTCGATGCAGCCCGCTAAGATAGCGGCATCGCCCCTTTTTTACAAACCTCGCACCCGCCGCCGCCATGAGCCAACCTGACGATTACCTCGAACGCATCCTCACCTCGCGCGTCTACGACGTGGCGATCGAGTCGCCGCTCGACCTGGCCCACAATCTGTCGCGCCGTCTCAACAACCAGATTCTGTTGAAGCGCGAAGACCTGCAGCCGGTGTTCTCCTTCAAGTGCCGCGGCGCCTACAACAAGATGGCCAAGCTGACAGCGGCCCAACTGGCGCGTGGCGTGGTCGCGGCGTCGGCCGGCAACCACGCGCAGGGCGTGGCACTGGCGGCGCAGAAGCTCGGCGCGACAGCCATCATCGTGATGCCGGTGACCACGCCCAAGATCAAGGTCGATGCAGTAGCCGCGCGCGGCGCGCAAGTGATCTTGCATGGAGATAGCTACGACGACGCCTGGGCTCACGCTACCCAGTTGACCAAGGAAACCAAGGCGACCTTCGTCCATCCTTACGACGATCCCGATGTGATCGCCGGGCAGGGCACGGTGGCAATGGAACTGCTGCGCCAGCATCCGGGCCCGATCCACTCGGTCTACATCCCGGTCGGCGGCGGCGGGCTGATCGCCGGCATGGCCGCCTACATCAAGCGGCTGCGGCCGGAAATCCGCATCATCGGCGTCGAGCCGGAGGACGCCGACGCGATGGCGCGCTCGCTGTGCAAGGGCGAGCGCATCACGTTGCCGCGCGTGGGAATTTTCGCCGACGGCGTGGCAGTGAAGAAGGTCGGCAAGGAAACCTTCCGCCTGGCGCAGCTGTACGTGGACGAAATCATCCGTGTCAACAACGACGCCATCTGCGCAGCGATCAAAGACGTATTCGAGGATACCCGTTCCATCCTGGAGCCTGCGGGTGCCTTGTCGATTGCAGGAATGAAGGCGGCCATCGCCGGCGACAAGCTCAAGGGCAAGACATTGGTCGCGGTGGCCTCGGGTGCCAACATGAACTTCGACCGCCTGCGCTACATTGCCGAGCGTGCCGAACTCGGGGAAAAGCGCGAAGCGGTGCTGGCTGTCACCATTCCCGAGACGCCAGGCAGCTTCAAGACCTTTTGCGGCCTGCTGGGGGCGCGCAGCATCACCGAATTCAACTACCGCTATTCCGACCCCAAGCAGGCGCGCGTGTTCGTCGGCCTGTCGGTGCCGGGAGCGGGGGAGAGCGCGCGCGTGGTCGATCTGTTGCACCGTCACGGCCTGGAAGCAATCGACCTGACCGACAACGAGATGGCCAAGCTGCACGTGCGTCACCTGGTCGGCGGGCGTGCGCCCGAGGCGGTGAACGAGGTGCTGTACCGCTTCGAGTTTCCGGAACGCCCCGGCGCGCTGATGCAGTTCCTGCAGAGCATGAGCCGCGGTTGGAACATCAGCCTGTTCCACTACCGCAACCACGGTGCGGACTACGGCCGCGTACTGGTCGGCATCCAGGTGCCGGAAAAGGAAAAGCCCGGCTTCCAGAAGTTTCTGGACGAACTTGGCTACCGCTACTGGGACGAGTCCCGCAATCCGGCTTACAAGCTGTTCCTGGTTTGACGCGTGCCTGCGCGTGCTTCAGGCGCAGATGCCTCGATGCAGGCCCTCGGGAATTGAGCGGCGCCGTGTTGAGCGATGCTCGCCTGCAGCGTGCCCGCAATGCCCCGGACAAGGAATGGATGCGGCGACCGCCATGGCAGATTTTGCTCAGGCAACGCCAGGAGGCTGCATGTTACCCTCGCACCATGCTTCGAATAATCACGTTTTTTCTGCTGAGTGCATGGGCCGTGTCCACGTGGGCGGCGCCTGGCGATGCGGCCGTGAAACAGGCGCAGCAGGCCTATATGGCGCGCAAGCTTGCGGATCTGGAACGTGCCGCGCGCGACGTGCCGGCCGATCATGTATTGGCCCCCTATGTCGAATACTGGCGCCTGATGCTGGCGAGCCGCACCGACGATGGCCGTATCACCGATTTCCTGGCACGTTACCCCGGTAGCCGCCTGGCCGAATCCCTGCGTGCCGACTGGCTGAAATCGCTCGGCGCGCGGGAAGCCTGGCCGGCCTATCTGGCCGAGTATCCGCGCCTCGTCAAACCCGATGCGGCACTTCAATGCTATGCCTACCGTGCGGAATGGGCGCTGGGCAATCGCAGCCATGAGCGCGAGGCAATTTCATTGTGGTTTACCGGCCGCGACATGCCGAGGGTCTGTACGCCCCTGTTCACGCAGTTGATGGGGGCCGGGCTGATCGGCTCGGAAGACGTCTGGCGCCGCTTCCGTCTGGCGCTGGAAGCGGGCAATCTCAACGTGGCCAAGGTGGTGTCGAGCGCCCTGCCCGAAGCGCAACGCCCAAACGCCACGTTGCTGGATCAGGCCACCCGCGATCCGGTACGCGTATTGAACGCGGGCACCCTCAATCTGGCCCGTCGCAGCGACCGCGAAATCGCGCTCTATGCGCTCGACCAGCTGGCCCGACGCGACTCCGATCAGGCGGAACAGGCACTGCGCAAATGGTCGCCGCAACTCAACCCGGTGGAGTTGCACACGGCCTGGGGACGCCTCGCCACCTGGGCCGCGCGCCGTCACGAAACGGTTGCACTGGACTGGTTCCAGCAGGCGGGTGACGTGGCGCTCAGCGATTTCCAGCGCGAATGGTGGGCACGCGCAGCGCTCCGTGCCGGCGACTGGAAGGCGGTGCAGCGCGCGATCACAAGCATGGGCGATACCGCGCGCGGGCAGCCTGTCTGGCGCTACTGGCGCGCGCGCGCCCTGCAGGCGAGCGGCAAGCGCGTCGCAGCCAATGATATTTTTCTGGCTTTGTCTCGTGAACACGATTACTACAGCCAGCTGGCCCAGGAAGAACTCGGGCCGGTCGCGCAGGCCCCCGCCATCAACATCAAGGTGGGTGGCAATGACGTGGAAGCCGTCGCCCGCCTGCCCGGTATTGCGCGCGCCGTGGCCTTGTATGAACTCGGCCTGCGTGGCGACGCCACCCAGGAGTGGAACTGGACGGTTCGGGATTTTTCCGATGCGCAGTTGCTGGCGGCGGCCGAACTCGCCCGGCGCATGGAATGGTATGACAGCGCCATCAACACGGCCGAACGTACCCGCGAACTGCACGATTTCGAGCTGCGCTTTCTGGCGCCTTACCGCGAGCAGGCGCGGCAGGCCGCGCGCGAAAATGACATCGACGAAGCCTGGGTGTACGGCCTGATGCGGCAGGAAAGCCGCTTCGTCAACGTCGCACGCTCCAGCGTCGGCGCCGCCGGCCTGATGCAGATCATGCCGGCCACCGCGCGCTGGATCGCACAGCGCCTCGGCATCAGGCGATTCCAGGTGGACGAGATGCGCGATCCCGCCCGGAACATCGAGTTTGGCGCGTATTACCTGAAGCACGTGCAGTCCACGCTGGACGGTTCGCCGGTGCTGGCCACCGCTGCCTACAATGCCGGTCCCGGGCGCGCGCAACGCTGGCGCGATACCCGGCCGATGGAAGCCGCGGTCTATATCGAGTCGATTCCGTTTGGCGAAACGCGCGATTACGTGAAGAAAGTGATGAGCAATGCCATGTATTATGCGTCGCGTTTCGGCCAGTCCTCGGTGCTGCTGAAAGACCGGCTGGGCATGATCCCCCCGCGCAAGACGCCCGCCCCTCCACCATCCGATTCGGACACGTCGCTGGAAGTCGGGCGGCCGGACGACTAGCCCGGAAGTTTCATAAATTCGCGCGCACTCGCTTGTCTTTTGCTTGATATGAAAGATTTTGTTCAGTCGGTCGTATGAATAACTACGACGCTCCCTCTCAAAACTTCCCGCTCAATCAAAATCCTGCGCGACCATCGCGCGAATTTATGAAACTTCCGGGCTAAAATCAGCATCGCCTTATATACACAAACGAGCCTCAATATGAAGATTCAACGCATCTGCATCCTCGGCGGGTCCGGCTTCGTCGGCACCCAGCTCGTCAGCCAGCTCGCCGCGCGCGGCCTCCAGGTCCGCGTGCTCTCCCACCGCCGCGAGATGGCCAAGGAACTGATCCTGCTGCCCACGGTGGAAGTGATCGGGGCCGACGTACACGACCAGCAGGAACTCATCCAGCATTTCCGCGGCATGGATGCCGTCATCAATCTGGTCGGCATTCTGCACGAAGGCAAGGTCGGGCGTGTCGACCTGCCGAGTGCCCGCCGCGGCGATTTCCAGAAGGTCCATGTCGAACTGCCGCGCAAGGTCATTCATGCCTGCGGCGAAGCGGGCGTGCACCGCCTGCTGCACATGAGCGCACTGGGCGCCAACCCGAACTCGCGCTCGGCCTATCAGCGGTCCAAGGGGATTGCCGAAGCGCTGGTGCGCGAAGCCGGTATGCACCACAGCGAGCACGAGAACTGGTACCTCAACGGCCCCAAGTTCATCCACGGTTACGGCCTCAACGTCACGATCTTCCGGCCGTCGGTGATCTTCGGTCGTGGCGATTCCTTTCTCTCAATGTTCGCCCGTCTACTCAAAACTTTCCCGCTGCTGCCGCTCGCAGCGGCCGACAGCCGCTTTGCGCCGGTCCATGTCGAAGACGTCGCACGCGCTTTTGCCGACAGCCTGGACAATACCGCCACCTACGACCAGACCTATGACTTGTGCGGCCCCAATGCGTATACTCTGCAGGAACTGGTGAGCTATGTGGGCGAAGTCATCGGCAAGAAGCGCAGCATCGTCCCGCTGGGCAAATGGATGTCGTATTTCCAGGCCTGGGCGCTGGAATTCAAGCCCGGCAAGAAGTTGATGACGCGCGACAACTTCTACGCCATGGGTACGGACAACGTGTGCCGTGGCGGCTGGCCGTCCGTGTTCGATTTCCAGCCGGCATCGCTCGAGGCCATCGCCCCCGAATACCTGCGTGCCGACACGCCGCGTGCGCGGTATGAGGATTACCGGGAAAACGCCCACCGCTAAGTCCTGCCACGCCGCCATGAAAACCTACATCGTTGGCGGCGCAGTACGTGACCGGTTGCTGGGCCTGCCGGTGGCCGACCGCGATCACGTCGTCGTCGGGGCAACGCCCGACGATATGGTGGCGCTGGGCTACCAGCCGGTCGGCAAGGATTTTCCCGTTTTCCTGCACCCGACAACCCACGAGGAATACGCGCTGGCGCGCACCGAGCGCAAGTCCGGGCACGGCTACAAGGGCTTCACCGTATACGCCGCACCGGAAGTCACGCTGGTAGAGGATCTGCGCCGGCGCGACCTCACCATCAACGCCATGGCCGAGGACGAGTCCGGCGCGCTGGTCGACCCTTACGGCGGCCAGCGCGATCTGGCGGCGAGGGTTTTCCGCCATGTGAGTGAAGCCTTTGCCGAAGACCCGGTGCGGATTTTGAGAGTCGCGCGCTTTGCCGCGCGCTTCAACGACTTTGCCGTGGCGCCGGAAACCAACGCGCTGATGCGGCAGATGGTGGACAACGGCGAAATCGATGCACTCGTGCCAGAACGTGTGTGGCAGGAAATCGCTCGTGGCCTGATGGAAGCGCAGCCCTCGCGCATGTTCCAGGTGCTGCGCGACTGCGGTGCGCTGGCGCGGCTGCTTCCCGAAATCGATCGCCTGTTTGGCGTGCCGCAGCCGCCCGAGCACCATCCGGAAATCGATACCGGCGTTCACGTCATGCTGGTCGTCGACTGGGCGGCGCAACAGGGCATGAGCCTGCCGGTGCGTTTTGCTGCCTTGACGCACGATCTCGGCAAGGGCGTCACCCCGCCCGAACTGTGGCCGGCGCATCACGGCCACGAAGGCAAAAGCGTCGAACTGGTGCGCGCGCTGAGCACGCGCATCCGGGTGCCTGTCGACTGCCGCGACCTCGCCGTCGCGGTGGCGCGCGACCATGGCAACGCCCATCGCGCGCTGGAATTGCGCCCCGGAACGGTGGTCGAACTGCTGGAACGGGTCGACGCTTTCCGCCGTCCCGAACGCTTCGAGGCCTTTCTGCAGGCCTGCGAATGCGATTTCCGTGGCCGGCCCGGCTACGAGAGCAAGCCGTTTCCCGCACCGGGTTACCTGCGGCAGGCGCTGCGCGCGGCGCAGGCCATTGACGCAGGGGCCGTGGCGCGTAGTGTCGAGCCGGCGCGCATCCCGGAAGCGATTTTCCAGGCGCGGGCGCAGGCGGTGGCAGCCTTGCGCAGCCAGGGGGATGCGCACTGGGAACATTTCCCGCACCGGGCGGACATGGGCGTGCGTGGCATCGGACCTACCCTGGCGGCTGCATTCGAGCAAACAGCGCTGGCAATGACCGCCGTGGTGACCGATCCGTCCGGGGTGGCGGCGAATGAGGCGGTGGACATCCGCTGCGAGGCGCCGGACGATGAGCTGCTGCTGGTCGACTGGCTGAATGCGCTGATCCTGGAGATGGCCGCGCGCCACCTGCTGTTCGGCCGCTTCGAGGTCAGCCTGGACAGCCATCGGCTGCACGCCACCGCCTGGGGCGAGCCGGTCGACCCGGACAGACACCAGCCGGCCGTCGAGATCAAGGGCGCCACCTATACTGAACTGAAAGTCGGGAGGAACGAATCCGGGCAGTGGTTTGCCCAGTGCGTGGTGGACGTCTGAATTCCACAGGCCCCTTGACGGTTAACTGAGGTTTCCAGGATGAATCTTGCCCAGTTCAAGCAGGTGTCGGAGGTCGAATGGCAGATCGCGCCGTTCGGGAAGATGCGCGTGCCGGCGGTGATCTTTGCCGATCAGGCGTTGATCCGCGACATGGACGACAAGGTCTTCGAGCAGCTCACCAACGTCGCCACCCTGCCGGGCATCGTCCAGGCGGCCTATGCCATGCCTGACGCGCACTGGGGCTACGGCTTTCCGATCGGCGGGGTGGCAGCGTTCGATGCCGACGCCGGCGGCGTGGTGTCTGCCGGCGGGGTGGGGTTCGACATTTCCTGCGGCGTGCGCACCCTCCACACCGGGCTCAGGGCAGACGAGATTGCGCCGCTCAAGCAGCGGCTGGCCGACCGCCTGTTTGCCCACATCCCGGCCGGGGTGGGCAGCACCGGCCCGTTGCGGCTGAATGCGAACGAGATGGATGCGATGTTGCGCGGCGGCGCGCGCTGGGCGGTCGAGCACGGCTACGGCAGCGCGGCCGATCTCGAACGCATCGAGGAGCAGGGCTGCATGGCCGGCGCTGAACCCGACAAGGTATCGGACCAGGCCAAGCGCCGCCAGCGTGACGAGATCGGCACGCTGGGTTCCGGCAATCATTACCTCGAACTGCAGGAAATCGTCGAGATCTTCGATACGAAAGCGGCCGACCGTTTTCGCCTGCGCGTGGGCGAGGTGGTGGTTAGCATCCACTGCGGCTCGCGCGGGCTGGGACACCAGATCGGCACCGAATTCCTCAAGCAGATGGTGATCGCCGCGCCAGGTTACGGCATTGAACTGCCCGACCGCGAGCTCGCCTGCGCGCCCATCCAGTCCCCGCTGGGTCAGGCCTACCTCGGCGCCATGCGTGCGGGGATCAATTGCGCCCTGGCCAACCGTCAGGTCATCACCCATCTCACCCGCCAGGTGTTTGCCGACCTGTTGCCGGGGACGCACCTCACCCTGATCTACGACGTGTCGCACAACACCTGCAAGCTGGAACCGCACACGGTTGATGGCCAGACGCGCCGCCTGTTCGTGCACCGCAAGGGCGCGACGCGCGCCTTCGGCCCTGGCCATCCGGCGCTACCCGGTGATTTGCGCGACATCGGCCAGCCGGTGCTGATCGGCGGCAGCATGGGCACCGCGTCCTACATCCTGGTCGGCACCGAGACGGGCATGACGCGCGCCTTCAGCTCCGCCTGCCACGGTGCCGGGCGGGCCATGAGTCGCCACCAGGCCACCCGCCAGTGGCACGGTCGTGCCCTGGTGGACGAACTCGCCAGCCAGGGCATCCTGATCCGCAGCCCTTCGCTGCGCGGCGTCGCGGAAGAAGCGCCGGGCGCCTACAAGGACGTCAGCGCAGTGGTGGAGGCAGCCGACCGCGCCGGGCTGGCGCGCAAGGTAGCCAGACTGAAACCGCTGGTCTGCATCAAGGGCTGAATGCTATCCGTGGGTCGTATCGCTGGAACTGCACACCTCCAGATGCATCAAATTATCTTTATACTTTGCGCCCAGCCTTGGACGCTGGCCAGATAGGCCGCCATTAAACAACGGAGTGAAGCATGCCTTACAGCGAACAGACAGTGCAGTCGGTGCGTCCGTGGTCGGACAAGACGTTCAGTTTCACCCTCAGCCGTCCACAGGATTTTTCATTCGAAAATGGTGAATTCGTCACCATCGGTTTGAAGCGCGAAGGCAAACTGGTGGCGCGCGCCTATTCCATCGTGTCCACGGCCGACCACGACCATCTCGAGTTTCTCAGCATCCATGTGCCGGACGGCCCGCTGACCAGCCAGCTGGTCCACATCCGCCCCGGTGACAGCGTGTGGGTCAACAGCAAGGCTACCGGTTCGCTCACGCTCAATCATGTGCTGCCTGGACGCACGCTGTACATGCTTGCCACCGGCACCGGGCTGGCGCCATTCATGAGCCTGATCCGTGACCCCGAACTCTATGCCCGCTATGAAAGCGTGGTTCTGGTGCACTCGGTGCGCACGGTGGCCGAACTGGCCTATCGCGCCGAAATCGAGGCCATGGACAACGACCAGCTGCATTACGTGCCGACGGTGACGCGCGAACCGTTTCCCACGCCCGAACGCGGCGGCGACCTGTTCCGCTCGGGCGCGTTGTCGCAACGTCTCGGCCTGCCCGCGCCGGACCCGGAACACGACCGCGTGATGATCTGCGGCAATCCGGCGATGACACGCGAACTCACGCACCATTTGAAGGACGCAGGCTGGACGTTGACCAACCATCGAGGCATCGGCAATTTCACCACTGAAGTTGCGTTTGTCGTGCACCACGAATAATCTGCCGCCTTCGCCTCTTCCCGGCATCAACCGCTTCATGGAAGCAAACGCTCACAGCCGCGCAGCGCTGACGCTTGCTGCGCTCGGTGTCGTCTACGGTGATATCGGAACCAGTCCGCTCTATGCCCTGAAGGAAACCCTGAGCCCGGCCCACGGCATTCCAGCCGGACCTGAAACCGTGCTGGGCGCCGCGTCGGCGATTTTCTGGGCATTGATGCTGGTGGTGTCCCTGAAATACGTGTTGCTGGTGCTGCGTGCCGACAACCACGGCGAAGGCGGCATCATGGCGCTGCTCGCACTGGCGCGGCATGCCGTGGTGCAACAGCCGCGTGCGCTGCGCACGGTGGCGCTGGCCGGCATGGCGGGCGCTGCGCTGTTCTACGGCGATGCCGTACTGACCCCTGCGATTTCGGTGCTGTCGGCGGTCGAAGGACTGTCGGTCGGCACCCACGTATTCGAACCCTATGTGATGCCGCTTGCGATCGGCGTGCTCGCCGGGCTGTTTTTCATGCAGCAGCATGGCACGGCCAGCGTCGGCGCCTGGTTCGGCCCGGTCGCGGTGCTTTGGTTCGCCGCGCTGGCAGCGGGCGGCGTGTACCAGATCGCCCAGCATCCGCAAGTGCTGGGCGCGCTCTATCCGGAGCATGCGTGGTGGTTCGTCACCCAGCACGGCTTTGCGTCGTTCGCGGTGCTGGGGGCCGTGCTGCTGGCCTTTACCGGCGCCGAGGCGCTGTATGCCGACATGGGTCATTTCGGCCGCGTGCCGATCCGGCTGGCCTGGTATGGCTTGGTGTTTCCCGCACTGGTGCTGAATTATCTGGGGCAGGGCGCGCTGCTGTCGCGCGCGCCCACGGCCTTGAGCAATCCATTTTTCCTGCTTTACCCGCAATGGGCGCTCTACCCCATGGTGCTGCTGGCCACCGCCGCCACCGTGATCGCTGCCCAGGCCACGCTTACCGGCGCATTCTCGCTCACGCGCCAGGCCATCCAGCTGGGCTACCTGCCGCGTATGCAGGTGGTGCAAACGTCATCCAGGGCATTCGGACAAATTTACATTCCGGTCGTCAACTGGCTGTTGTTTGTGCTCGTCGTGGCGGTGGTCGCCGGCTTTGGCAAGTCGGACCAGCTCGCCGCCGCTTACGGTCTTGCCGTCACCGGCACCATGCTGGTGACGACGCTGCTCACCTTTTTTGTCATTCATTACGGATGGGGATATGGACTGTCCGGCAGCCTCGCGGCGACCGGCGTATTCCTGCTGATCGACGCTGCGTTCTTTTCCTCCAGTTTGCTGAAAATCACCGAAGGCGGTTGGTTTCCCCTGGCTCTGGGCAGCCTGGTATTCGTTGTCATGCGGACCTGGGTGCGCGGACGGCGCAGTCTGCTGGCACGGATCGGCGTGGCGGACATCCCACTGACCGATTTTCTCGCCGGCCTGATGGTGCATCCGCCGACGCGCGTGCCGGGGACCGCGGTGTTTCTCAATGCCAGCGCACACACCGTGCCGCATGCGTTGTTGCACAACCTGAACCACAACCGCGTGCTGCACGAGCGGCTGGTGTTTCTCACCGTCCGGATCAAGACCGAACCGTGGGTGCCGTTCGAAGAGCGCATGCGGGTCGAGCCGCTGGGCAACGAAGCCTATGCCATGACCCTCACCTTCGGCTTCAAGAACCGTCCCGACGTGCCCGCTGCGCTCCAAGGGCTGGGGCCGCAGTTCGGCCTGACGTTCGAGCCCATGCAGACCTCGTATTTCCTGAGCCGCGAAACCATCGTACCCAGCCCAACTGTCGATAGCGGGCTGGCCAACTGGCGCGAACAGCTGTTCCGCTGGTTGTCGCGCAATGCCGGCAGTGCGGTGGAATATTTCAACCTGCCTGCGAACCGGGTGATCGAACTCGGCTCGCGGGTGGAAATCTAGCCGGTCCGTCCCGTTTCAGGGGCGGATCGGTCCATAGATCGGCGCTCAGTCATCGTCGTGATGGCGGTGCTCGCGGCGATGTTCCCGGCGCTCGTCGCGCCAGCCGTCCCCTCCGCCGCGGTGGTGGTTCCAGCCACGGTCATCCCAGTCACGTCGGTAATCGCGGTAATAAACCCGCTCGACCCGGTAGGGCGGCGGCAGCACGATGGTGGGACCGGGGTAGTACGACGTGTGCGTCCAGTAGCGGGTGCCGCCGGATTCGTACAGGACCCGGAAACCGTCGGGTTGGCGCGTGCCGAACGAAATGACGAAGTGCGGTTCGACCGATACCACGCGACCGTAGCCATAGTCGCCGCCGTGGGCGAAGCTGGCGCCGGACGCGGTGAGCAGGGCGGTTGCCAATAGCAGTTTGCGTAACATGGTGATTCTCCTTTCAGCCTTGAGGTGGACGCTCGGGTGCGTCAATCGTCCCGGTTGTCGTCGGGGGCGATCCAACGCGCGTCGCGCGGATCGTCGTTCACCGAAAAATTCCCGTTGAGGGTCAGCCACTTGCCGGGGTTGTACGGCAGCTGGGTGGCGTACACGCGTCCCTGGAAGCGGTAACGCACGTCGTAGCCGCTGACCACCTGACGGTAGTCATCTTGGACGCGGCAGCGCTCGACCTGACGCGGGCGCGTTTCTTCGTAACGCGTGCCGCCGCCATTCCAGCGGTCGCCGACCACCGCGCCGGTGGCCGCGCCCACGGCGGCGGCGGCGACCCTGCCGTCGCCCTTGCCAACGGTGGAACCGAGCAGGCCGCCAGCGATGGCGCCGAGAATCGCGCCGCCGCCGTTGCCGTCGCGGTAGCTGCGCGTTTCATAGCCGACAGTTTCGGTCCAGCATTCACGGCGCGGTTCGTTGACCGTGTCGTAGATCGGCGTGCTTGAGATCACGCGGGCGCGGGTGACGAAGCCATCCGGGTCGTAACGGCCGGGGCCGGCCTGCGCGGCGCCGCTGGCGGCAAGCAGGGTGGCGACCAGGGTCGTGTTCAAAAGGCGTGTTTTCATGCTTACTCTCCTTGCTACAGTGAATTCAGTGCAGGCTGATGCCCCGCAGGGGTCAGCGACGACCGCGGGTGCGGTTGTCTTCTTCAAATCGTTGCTGCTGGCGACGTTCGTAGCCGTAGCCGTAGCCTTGCGGCTCGTCGCCGCGGTCGCGCCCGGCATCGCGCCGCTCGTCGCGTCGCTCGTCCCGACGGGAGTCGCGTTGATCCTGGCGAACCTCGTCGGCGCGGTCGCGCTTGGCCACGATGATCACGTTATCCATGAAATTCGGCGCAGCCTGAACCGGAGCAGCGATCACCAGTCCCAGTCCTGCCAGTGCAAAAATCCAGTTGTGCCGTGTCGTCATCGTTGTCTCCATTTCCGTGGTGGCGTTGTTTCGCTTCCACGCTTCGCAGTCTGGTTGAGGAAAGTAAGCGTACTGTTTCACGCAAGGGGGATTTTGTAACAGTGTGTAACCGGCGGATAGCGTGCCGTCCCTGCTGATATATTTGCCGCATGGAAAAAGACAGCATTTATGTGACCGACGACGACCCGGGCATCCGCGAGCTGGTGGCCGAGTACCTGACGAGCCAGGGCTATCGCGTCCAGACAGCGGAAGACGCGGCCTCGCTCGATCGCCTGCTGGCCGTCCACCTGCCGGACCTGCTGGTGCTCGACTGGATGATGCCGGGCGAGGACGGCCTGTCGATCGCGCGGCGCTTGCGCGCGCAGCCGGGCTTTCCCCCCATCATCATGCTGTCGGCCAAGGGCGAGGACATCGACCGCATCATCGGCCTCGAGGTCGGCGCCGACGATTACCTGCCCAAGCCGTTCAATCCACGCGAACTGCTGGCCCGTATCCGCGCGGTGCTGCGGAGGCAAGGCGGCGCCGCACCGGCAGCGCCGGAGACCGCCCGGCTGGTGCATTTCGGCCCGTTCAGCGTCAATCTCGATGCCCGTACCCTCAGCCGCGACGCCGCCGAAATTCCGCTGACCAGCGGGGAATACGAATTGCTGGAAATTTTCGTCACGCATGCCAACCGTGCGCTGTCGCGTGACTGGCTGATGGACCAGTTGCGGGGCTTCGAACGCGACCCGTTCGACCGCAGCATCGACGTGCGGGTGAATCGCCTGCGCAAGAAGATCGAGGATGATCCGGCGAATCCGGCCTATATCCGAACCCAGCGCGGGCAGGGTTACCTGTTCGTGCCGCAGGGCAAGGGGTGAAGCGACTCACCCGCTCGTTGTTCGCCCGCACCGCGCTGACGCTGGCGCTGGCGTTTGTCGTGTTTCAGGCGGCTGCGTTCTGGGTGGTGTATCGCACCCTGATCGTGCCGGTGGCGGAGCGCTCGGCCGACGATCTGGCCGGCCTGATCGTGCTGTCGGCACAAACCTGGGTGGAGCTGCCGCCGCAGACGCGCGCGGCGTTCGAACGCGAACTGGCGCGCCGCCACGGGCTGCGCCTGACCACCGCGAACCTTGGCGCGACGACCGACGCGCCGCATTTCGCTTTCCGTACCCAGATCGAAGCCGCGCTGAGCCGCCGCGTAGGGGAAGATGTTGCACTGCGCGGCGTGCCCGGCACGGCGGCCGCCTGGCTGGACATTCCGCTGGGCGGCCATGACCTGCATGTCGGATTCTTCCCGCGCCGCTACGCCGTCAAGCCGCCGCTGGCGGCGATCGCGGTCATCGCCCTGGGCACGTTTCTCAGTCTGCTGACCGCCGTGTTCCTGGTGCGTCGCATCACCGTGCCGCTGGCGCGTGCGGCGGGCGCGGCCAGCCAGGTCGGAGCGGGCGAGCTGCCCGATCCTTTGCCGGAAACCGGCCCCGCCGAACTCGCCGAACTGGCACGCCGTTTCAACACCATGGCGGCCGAAGTGCGTGCGTTGCTGGACAACCGCACCACCCTGCTGGCAGGTATCTCGCACGACTTGCGTACGCCCATGACACGGCTGCAACTCAACCTGGAAATGCTGCGCGACGCCCCCAGTCCGGCGCGCATCGATCGCGCGATGGCCGATCTGGCCGACATGAACAAGTTGATTACCGGCTATCTGGAACTGGCGCGCACCACCCAGGCGGAAAACCGGGTGCGCTTCGACCTTGCAGGCTTGCTGGAAGAGGTGGCTGCCGATGCGAACCTGACGTGGCCGGGCGCGGCGCCGTGCATGATCGAGGCCGGCCGCCTGGCAGTGCGGCAGATCGTGTCGAACCTGATCCAGAACGCGCAGCGCTACGGCGGCGGCACGCCGACCGAACTGGTTCTGGAATGCACCGACAAGCTGGCGCGGGTGATCGTGCGCGATACCGGCGTGGGGATTCCGGAGGATCAGCTGGAGAAAGTGTTCAGGCCGTTCTATCGCCTGGAAACGTCGCGTTCGCAGGCCACGGGCGGAACGGGGTTGGGACTGGCGATTGTGCGACAACTGGCAGAATCGAATGGCTGGAGGGTGGCGCTGGCCAACCGCGAGCAGGGCGGTCTGGAGGCCGTGCTGGAAATTCGGCGTTAATCGATTTTGGCTTTCCGTTCGTGCCCTTTCTCCGACACTTCGATCCATCCAGCCCCCCGGCTGGAATGATCGGGTCAGATAGCTTCCCTTTATCGCGAGGATGCCGATATCTGTCTTGAATTGATCGACTCATGCAATGTGCCTGCCGCAGATGCAGCCAGGTGCAACAGACCCGTTCAGGTCCCGCGCTTGGCCAAACAGGCATCTTTCCCGGTGCTCGACGGGCGCTTGCCGAGCCTTCGCCAAGACGCCTCTTTAGTGTCTTGCTTCCGCGATTACGCTCTGCAGAACCTCGACGAGATGGCTCACGGCAGGGCCGGGGTTACTCGATCTGTATCCCCCATGGATCAGATATAGCGTGGCCTTACGGACATGTCCTCCTCGCAGGGGAAGTGGCACGAGCACGCACTGGTCAAGCAACTCCTGTATTCGATATTTCAAAAGCCAGGCAAATCCGTGGCCTTCCCGCACTGCTGCCACGGCCATGTCAAAGTGGGCCATGTTCCATCGCAGTCCCTGAGACATCCACTGCCCGGTGATGTTTCTTCTTTCGGGGGTTTCGAAATCGCAGATGACAATCTGCGTCATCCCATGCAGGTCAGCCATGGTGAGTTCCTTGCCACGCCTGAACAATGGATGATCGGGAGACGTCACGGCGACATATTCAACTTCCATCAAGGGGGCGCCCAGGAACCCCTTGGGGACCTGGGCACTGATCGCCAGGTCCGCGCTGCCTTGCCGCAACAGTTCCTCCATGCCGAAATCAGGTACTTCACGCAGTTGTACTGTCGTGCCGTTTCCGGTATGCGCGAATTTTCCCAGAGCCTGCATGAGCAAACTGGAAGGGAAGGCAAAATTCACTACCAATCGTATTTCGGGCTCCCAGCCCCGCTCCAGAGCGGAGGCGAATGCCTCGATTTCGTTGGCCTTCTTGGTCAACTGCCGCGAGCGTTCCAGAATAGCGCGCCCCTTTTTCGTGAGATGCGCCTTCCTTCCCTCGATTTCCAGTAGCGGCACGCCCAACTGCTCCTGCAGTTTGGCGAGCGAGTAACTGATTGCGGACTGGCTGAGGTGCAGGATTTCGGAGGCCTGGGAGAAGCCTCCGTAGTCGACAACCGCTTGCAGTATCCGCCATTGCCCGAGGCTGATGCGCGGTTTTCTGGGGCAGGGTGAGTGGACTTCCGGACTGCCCTTGCGGCTCTGTCCCAATGGCTTACCAGGTGAGGCATGTTCTTGACCTGACATCATGAAATTCCTTTGCTGCTTTGGCCGCTGGTTAAGCGGTTCACCCACGCCGTGCTCGGCCTGAGGTCGAATATCGCAAGGCCGCGAATCCCGGCGCCAGCAGTCCCTCAGTCGTGCAGGCAACGCGTTCTGCTTAGGCAGTCTTGGACGCCACGCTGTGCATTGTTTGGGATTCGTCAGTTTCCGCGACTCACTATCAGGAAACCTTACCCATAGTAGATCAGTTGCGAGAACACGCTAGAAATCCACCAGCCGATCGACCAGCAATGCCTAGGGAAGGGGAGGCGCATTGTCATTATTCATTGAATTTTATTTTTGAATGGGCATCGGGGGGGGCGCTCTGTAAAGTTGTTCGGAATCGCGCTCATGAAAAATGCACGTACGCCCCGAATGCCGGGGCCGCGTCAGCCTTGTACGAACCGCGAGAACAGAGTGGGAAAGCGCAACGCGGAACTCACATTGCCACGGGTATTGCACGCAGGGCAGTACTTGTCACCGGGATGACACCGGATATGCCGATCGGAATAAATGGAGGGATGCGCGAACGCGGTGGCTTGAAAAATGACAACGACAACGTGGCGCTGTCGCCGGTCGGGGTATTGCCGCTCTGATCGCCTGTGGTGAGCGTGTAGGTCACAAGCTGTCCGCCCGGCACCTCGGTCGATGCCACAGACCATGCAGGTGCGCTTGTGGCTGGCCTCACCGCCGGCGGCGACCAGGCTATGCCAGACGTGCTCAGCGCAATTGGGGTGCTGGTGATCGCCTTCACGGATGAAGGGTCGCCTCCCGCAAGAGAACCCGTCAAATAGTCCTGCCCATTAATGTTAACGACCCCGGCGGAGATCGCGGCAAAAGCGGATGTGCCCGTGGCGGCTGCGAGCGCAATGGCTTCACCTGCCGCCCCGTAATCCGCCTTGGCAGATGCTTCGATATACGCGGATGGATCTGTGGCGGTTGCGATGGCGGCGGCTTGGCTTCCACCCCCATAGCTTGGCAATTTGGGCAGTAGCCCATTGAGGGCGACCGCGTTGGAGAAAGTCCCGGTAAACGCGTTTTCGCCGGTGGCATTTGCCTGCGCAACGGCATGGGCGTTATAGGCGTCGGCACCGGCGGCCGTAACCGCATCCATCTGGACCGGCCCCAGATCCACGGGATCGGCCCTCGCCACGGTTATGACGCCACCGAGAACAACCATCGAACAAAGGGTTCTAAGCATCATACATTTCTCCCGATCTTGGTGCTTCTCTGG
This sequence comes from Pseudomonadota bacterium, assembly GCA_021836225.1. The sequence continues at coordinate 307,429 of JAKBJA010000117.1, forward strand.
AGAGAAAGTGCTCAGTGCAATTGCCTGCCTAAACGAACCACAGCATTACAGGAGCAGTGGGTTTGATTTGTAGCACCGCGCCGGCAGATGTAAAGATTTTCACAGGGGAAAAAGGTTAAGGAGCAAGGCTCCCTGATCTCAGCCTGCGTGTAAAAGGGGTGGGGGCAAAGCGAGTCGGGCCAGTCCCTTTTTCCCCTGACAAAAAAAGGGCTCGCAGGACTGGTAGGTGATTCAGATGGCCCGAAGGCAGGGATTCAATAATTGAAGCGGATCGGCAGCGTGAACTGGATGGCGTATTTGGGCGCATCGTTGCTCAGCCCCATGCTCAACACCGTGTTGAACATTACGTTCTTGCCCAGGATGGAGGACGCGCCCACGTTGAACAGACCAATTGTCTGCTCCGAACCCGGAACCTTGCTGCCGTTGATTTCCAGCTTCTGCACGAAAGTCTGGGAGAACGAGAACTGCAACGAGGTCTGGGGGCTGGCGGCCAACATGGTCCCCAGGGAAAAGCCGGCCTGATCGCCCTGCTTGATCAGGTCCTTCTCGAAGGCCTTTTGATAGGAAAGGCTTCCGACAAAGGCCAGCGGGTCCTGGCGCTTGAGGGCGACCAACTGGACCTGGGCTGCGGGATTGCCCGCCGGTAGTGCTACCCCGTTGGTAATCCGATTTCCGTTGCCAACGATATAGGTAAGCCGTCCGATGAGGTCAGGACGCCAGCCGTGCTCGCGCGTCAGGGTCTTGGCCACACCCACCGACAAATCGCCCAGGCCACTGGCGTTGGCCGATCCGACGTAGCGCCCGGCGGTGCCGAGATCGGTTAACCGATGTTCGTGCACGAAAGTGTAGGGGAGGCCGAATTCCAATTGGGAGTCCCATGGCAGTCCGACCTTCAAGTCAAGGCTTCCGGTCATTTCGTCGCGCTTCAGTTGGTCGGACGCGAGCACCAGATTTGCCCCCAATAGGTAGTAGGATGGATTAGAGACTTCACGGTGTGTAAAGCCAAAACTCGGCTCGAAATCGATCTGGCCGGCCGGCAGCAACAGCGCGCCCGTCTGGGTAAGGTTCCGCTCCAGGGCGCGCTGGGCGGCTTCTACGTCAACCGAGAAACTGCCGGGCCCCGCGGGTTTCTTGCTGGGCAGGCCGTCCGTTGCCGCAGGCGGATGCGGTTGTGCCGACGCCATGGGTGCCGGTGGCACCGCGGCAGCCATTTTTCCCGTTGCGCCCCGACTTGCCGCTGTATCGGGGGCGCCGAGGGCATTCAGCCGCCGCTCCAGGTCATTCGCCTGTTTCTGCAACTGGGTGATAAGCGCATCACGCGTGGCCAGTTGTCGATCCAGGTCGTTCATCCGATTTTGCAGCTGGGCGATGTTCGCTTGGTTGGCCGTCGGCTTCCGGGTTGCGGTGGAAGCGCCGCTTCGGGATGGAGGGTCTGCAGCAAGCGACGGAGGTGAAACGGACAGCAGGCCGATGCCGGATAAAGCTGAAATCAACACCGCTTGCGATCTTATCCGTCCCATCACTTGCCTCTTGATCAACTTGAAAGAGTATTCGAACCCGCGCAAAGCATATCGGCTTTACCCAAGAGTGACAAAATCCATGTCACGAGGTGCCAGTTCGTTGGGTGGTCCTTCGACGTTGTTGCGTTGCTTGACTACAAAGCCCACATGGCCGAGATTCGGAAAGTCGATCCAGGCGGCGAGGAAATCGCTTACGAGCATGGTGCGGTTGCCCCACGCGGGATCCGCCAGCAGCACGCGGTTCCCGCGCAGTCCGCGGAAGATGACGAAATGGTTGTAGCCCAGGACATTGATGGGCACCATGATGGGCGCCCTCACGAGCAGATCCTTGAGTTCCATCTTGCCGGTGGCGACCCCGAGATAGCCCAGGGCGTCCGTGTAGCGCTTGAGGTCGAGCAAGGAGAAGCCTTGGCGGATCTGCACCAGCTCGGGGTGCTGGAGGTACTCAGGCCGGTTCATCAGGGCGACGGCGACCTCCTTCTCGGTCACCGGTTCGCCATACTGATAGCGCAGCAGGGTGGCGAGCGCGGCCGCGCCGCAACTCAAGTCCCATTCCTGGATGACCACGTGCGCACGCCGCGTCTCAAGCAGCGACGTGACCACACGTTCCTGGGCCTGGGCAGTAGCGGACAGGGCCAACAACACAATCGCATAACCGGCACGGATGCTCCGGCCAGCCATGAATGAAACCATGTATGAGCCCTTTCGCTTCAAGACGGATTCCTGCTTCCGCAGTGTTCACGGAACAAGGGGAAAGGCTGCAGCGGCATTTTGCAAGCTTTGATTCGTGTCGTGCTTTGGTGGCCGCTTTAAATTGATCCTAGTGTCGTATTCTGGAAAGATCAATCCCGCCATGTCAGGCGGTTTCTGGGAAAAATCAAGCGGGGCCGGCGACGGGTTACCGCCGGTCCCGCTTGTGTACCCACTTGGCAGATCGTGTCAGGCAGGCACAACGGAGCAATTCCCTAGAAGGAAATTTGCGGACCGGCGAATGAGCCGAACGACATCGTGGCGCTGCCGCTCATCGACACTGGGCCGTATTGTCGGTTCATGCCGATCGAGTAGGTCATGACTTCGGTGCCCGGGACCGTGGCCGACGTCGTGGCCGACGTGCCGGTGGCCGCGCCGGGGCCAACCGCTGTCGAGGAGCCTACCGCTTCGCTTCCCGCGGCATAGCCCGCCAGCGTCGGGTTTCCATTCAGGGTGGTCATGGTGTTAACCGCGGTGGCGGATGTCCCGGTCATCACGAAGGCGCCGGCGGCCAATGCCAGGGCCCCCCCGGTTGCGTACCCTGCAGTCACCGCATCCATTTGCGCTGGCCCCAGAACGACCGGCTCGGCCCTGGCCGCCGGCATTGCGCCGTACAGGATTGGGATTGCCAGCGCGCAGAGTAGGTATATCATCTTGTTGGTCCGTATCATGTTTTTCTCCTTATGGGTGTGGTGCATTTCGGGAACGTACGCCCCGTGCAAGGCAACCGGGGCGTACCGGTTCATCCACCTACGCCATTAAGGAAGCGACGCGGAGGCCATAGCACTGCTCGCCGCTGCTCCCGGGAAGAAGACCGACGAACCGATCGCACTGCTGATAGCCGCCGCCGAGGCAAAGCCGGGGGCGACCGCTATCGTCGAGGTAGCTGCTTGGGTGGTCGAGATGAGATCGCCAAAGGCGGCCGCCAAAGCCGCAGCTCCGGCTGTGGCACCGGCGCTGACCTGGTCCATTTGTGCATCGGACAAGGCGACAGGCTCGGCATTGGCGACACCCGCAGCCGCGAGCAGAACACCCGCAACAATCGTGGAAGTGATGGTTTTCATTTTACGCTCCTAACTCAATTAGGTTGATTAATCAGATCTGCAATGTAGCTGCCGTTACATCGCTGAAGACGCGGACAACGCGCTCGACAACGAGCCGACCCCGTTGATCGTGGTCACCTCGGCGTGATAGGTGAACATGACCGCAGTTTGGGCCGTTGCCGCAGTGTAGGTGGCTACGGTGTTACCCAAGGCCGTGGCCAGAGCCAGAGCATCGGCGATACCGCCGGCCGTCACGCCGTCCATCTGCGCATCGCTCAGTTGCACCGGCTCTGCCGCAAAGACCAGGCTGGACATTGCTACGAGAGGAACTCCCACAAGGGCGGTTACCAGTTTTTTCGTGTTCATTTGAATCTCCTGAAGAAGAGTAATGAATGATTGAAACGGTTTGGTGCCTCAGGCTTTGTTGCACTGGGCCCAACCCCAGCGTAGCGATCCACCAAGGTTAAATAAGTGGAAAATTACGATAGAAAGGGTGCAGGTAATGCACCTCTCTATGAATTTTTTGAATCAGAATGGGAAACAGGCTCGCACAGGTAATCGTGCGGGATGACGGTTCGGACGACCCGGACAATCAGTTGGAAAAATGTTCAGCCGTGCTGCCGGCCGGAAGCCCCGCGTTCGCAGGCTACCCGGGGAACCGCAGTGGGGCTGGCGATCGTTTGCCCGTGGCGGAATCGAATGGCTGGGAGGGGGGGCTGGCAAACCGCGCGCAGCGCGGCTGGGGGCGGTGCTGGAAATCCGGTGTTAAGCCGTCAGATGCATTGCGCGGGCATGCGTCGCAGCACCCGGAATTCGACGAACAGCAGCGTCAGGCTGAACATCGACATGCGGCAGGTGCTGCCGCTGAAGAATGCCAGCGGTGAGCGGGACAGATTGATGCTCACGCTAGTGGCTCGACCTACTTGCATCAGACGGCAGGCTGACGGGCAAACAGGGAAAATTGCACGAACAGCAGCGACAGGCTGGTGAGGCTCATGCGTTCGGTCTGGCCATGGAACCACGCAAAGGGCGAGGAGCTGAGTTCGAGAACCAGTTGGTTTTTGCCGAATTGCAGTTTCATGATGTGCTCCTTGGTTGGGTTGCTTGCCTGAGTACTTGCAATGCCTGTGCCATCTGGGTTTCTGCAAAGACGAGTGTAAAAATTACTTATAAAACAATTGGTTGTGTTTTGTTTTCCTGAAACGTGGGCGTGGCCCGCGGCCTGGATTGACGGAAAACCGTCATCCCGTGTCGAAGCGTTAAACAGTCGACACGCCGGTCAGGCGGATGGTCGCGACAAGGTAGAATCCGGCTTTCGGTTTGGGCGGCGCGTTCCACGCGCGCCGCATCTTCTGCATGATCATCCTCAAGAATCTCAGCCTGCGGCGCAGCGCCAAGGTGCTGCTCGACAATGCGTCGGTGTCGATCAATCCCGGCGAAAAGGTCGGCCTGGTCGGGCGCAACGGCGCCGGCAAATCCAGCTTGTTTGCGCTGCTCAACGGCACCCTGCACGAGGACAAGGGCGACTTTTCCATGCCGTCGCAGTGGCGAATGGCGCAGGTGGCGCAGGACATGCCGGAGACCTCCGAGAGCGCGACCGATTTCGTCATCGCCGGCGATACCCAGTTGGTCGAGGCTCAGGCCGAGGTCACCGCCGCCGAGGCGAGCGACGACGGCGAGCGCATGGCGCACGCCTATATGGCGCTGCACGACGCCGGCGCCCATGATGCGCAGTCGCGCGCGCAGGCACTGATCCTCGGGCTGGGTTTCCAGGTGCGCGAACTGAGTCAACCGGTGAACAGTTTCTCCGGCGGCTGGCGCATGCGACTGCAGCTGGCGCGCGCGCTGATGTGCCCGTCCGACCTGCTGCTGCTCGACGAACCGACCAACCACCTGGATCTCGATGCGCTGGTGTGGCTGGAAGCCTGGCTCAAGAAATATCCCGGCACGATGCTGGTGATCAGCCACGACCGCGAATTTCTGGATGCCGTGACCAACGTCACCGTCCACATCGAAAACGGTCAGCTCACACGCTACGGCGGCAACTACAGCACCTTCGAGGACATGCGCGCCGAGCAGATGGCGCTGCAGCAGGCAGCGTTCGCCCGCCAGCAGGACAAGATCGCCCACCTGCAGGAATTCATCAACCGCTTCAAGGCCAAGGCCAGCAAGGCCAAGCAGGCGCAAAGCCGGGTCAAGGCGCTGGATCGCATGGAAAAGCTGGCGCCGATGCTGGCGAGCGCCGATTTCACCTTCGAATTCAAGGAGCCGCTCAACCTGCCCAACCCCATGCTGACCATCGACGACGCCAGCTTCGGCTACCCGCCGCCCGCCGACGCGCCCGCCGGTACGCCGCCGACGGTCATCGTGCAGCATGTGAGCAAATCGGTCTTCGCCGGGCAGCGCATCGGCATCCTCGGCGCCAACGGCCAGGGCAAGTCGACGCTGGTGAAGACCGTCGCGCGCACCCTGCCGGTGGTCGCCGGTGCCGTCACCGAGGGCAAGGGACTCAACATCGGCTACTTCGCGCAGCAGGAACTCGACGTGCTGCGCCCGGCCGACACGCCGCTGGAGCACATGATCCGCCTCGCTCGCGACACCATCGCCAACGGCGGCGCCGGCCAGTTCAGCAGCCGCGAGCAGGACCTGCGCACCTTCCTTGGCACCTTCAATTTCAACGGCGACATGGTCAAGCAGGCGGTCGGCACCATGAGCGGCGGCGAAAAGGCGCGGCTGGTGCTGTGCATGATCGTATGGCAGCGACCGAATCTATTGTTGCTGGACGAACCGACCAACCACCTCGATCTGGCCACCCGCGAAGCGCTGGCGATGGCGCTCAACGAATTCGAAGGCACGGTGATGCTGGTCAGCCACGACCGTGCGCTGCTGCGTGCGGTGTGCGACGAATTCTGGCTGGTCACGCGCGGCGGCGTGGAGCCGTTCGACGGCGATCTGGACGACTACCAGCGCTATCTGCTGGACGAAGGCAAGCGCCTGCGCGAAAGCCTGAAAGAGGCGGGCAAGGCGGCCGAGCCGGCCCCCGCGCCCGCGGTTGCCAAGCGTGCGGTGCCGAGCGGCAAGCTCAAACCGCTCAAGCAGTCGCTGGAGAAACTCGACAAAAGCCTGGCTGCGCTGCACGCGGAAAAGGCTGCGCTCGAAGTGCGCCTGGCCGGAACCCTGTCGGTCGAGGACATCACCAAGGCCGGCAATCAGCTCCGGCATGTCAACGAGGAACTGGCGCGCGAGGAGGAGAGGTGGCTGGAATTATCGGAGCAGATCGAATCGCTGGAAGCAGCGGGTGCCTAGCGCGACGCACGGCACGTTCCGTTGAACTTGGGTTTTGTCGAGGTGTCACCTAAGGTGTAGAAGTTACCAAGTCGGCTCACCCTAAGCAGGGGAGGCACTATGCCACCAAACGATGCGGTTGCTGCACGTGCACAGGCTGGCGGGTACCGGCGGCATACCTGGCCCGTCCGCCTCATGCACTGGATCAACGTGCTCGCGTTTGCACTGCTGCTGATGAGCGGGCTGCAGATCTTCAACGCGCATCCTGCGCTGTACTGGGGAAAATCCTCCTACAACGGCCGTCCGCCGATTCTGCAAATGGACGCTCGCATGCATGCCCAGGGGAAACCCGTTGGCGTCACCCGCATTTTCGGCCATGAATTCAACACCACCGGTGTGCTGGGATTGTCGGCCGGCATGGACGGCCAGCCGACCGAACGCGGTTTCCCTGCGTGGCTCACCCTTCCCAGCCAGCAATGGCTGGCGATGGCGCGGCGCTGGCATTTCTTTTTTGCCTGGGTGCTGGTTATCAATGGCTTCGCCTACCTCACCTACACGCTGGCCAGCCGCCATCTTGTGCGCGATCTCACGCCGACCCGGGCCGACTGGCGTTCGATCGGGCAATCCATCAAGGATCACCTGCTGCTGCGGCATGCGCAGGGCGAGGCCGCCCGGCGCTACAACATCCTGCAAAAACTCGCGTATCTGAGCGTGATATTCGGACTGTTCCCCCTGCTGATTCTGATGGGCTGGGCCATGTCGCCGGGACTGGATGCGCTTTTGCCAGGCTGGGTCGATGTGGTCGGCGGCCGTCAGTCGGCGCGCACCATTCACTTTATCGTGGCATGGGCACTGGTGGCGTTCGTTTTCATCCACGTGTTCGAGGTCATCGTCAGCGGTTTCTGGAACAACCTGCGTTCGATGCTGACCGGCCGCTACCGAATTGCGGACGACGAGGACAAGCATGCCTAATCAGGGGAACGGACGCCGGCGGTTTTTGCAGCGCGCGCTGGCCGCCGGCGGTGCGCTGTTGTTGTCTGGGTGCGATCAACTTTCGCATAGTGCGTGGTTCACGCGCATGCTGGACAGCGCAGAGAAGCTGACAGCGGGCACGCAACGCCTGCTGCTGCCGCGCAAGGCCATGGCGCAGGAATTCACCGAGGCAGACCTGTCTCCGGGGTTTCGCAGCAACGGCACCGACAACCCGGACAACCCGGTTTACCAAGCCTTGGCAGCCCATCATTTCGTCGATTACCGATTGCAGGTTGGCGGCCTGGTGGCGCAGCCGCGCGCCTATTCGCTCGACGAGCTGAAGGCCATGCCCAGCCGTACCCAGATCACCCGCCACGATTGCGTGGAAGGCTGGAGCGCGATCGGCAAATGGAAAGGCGTGCAATTAAGCCGCGTGCTGGAACAGGTCAAGCCGCATCCGTCGGCAAAATACGTGGTGTTCCATTGCGCGGATCCGATGGACGAACTGGGGACGCGTTACTACGAAAGCATCGATATGGACGACGCCTGGCATGTGCAAACCCTGCTCGCCTACGAACTGAACGACGAGCCGCTGCCGATCAAGAACGGCGCACCGATACGCGTGCGCGTCGAGCGCCAGCTGGGCTACAAGATGGCCAAGTACATCATGCAGATCGAACTCGTCGAGCGACTGGATGACATCGCAGGCGGCAAGGGCGGCTACTGGGAGGACCTGGGCTACGAGTGGTACGCTGGTATCTGATCCGCGCGGCACGCAGTTGCGCCCCGGATTTTCGGTACTTCCCTGGAAACCCGGGTTAAGCACGTTAAAATGCGGCTTTCCCCGATTTCCGCTGATTCGCCGTGAAACCCACCTTTCAGGACATCATCCTCACCCTGCAGCGCTACTGGGGCGAGCGCGGCTGCGCGCTCTTGCAGCCCTACGACATGGAAGTCGGCGCCGGCACCTCGCACACTGCGACCTTCCTGCGCGCGCTCGGCCCCGAGCCGTGGAAAGCGGCCTACGTGCAGCCGAGCCGCCGGCCCAAGGATGGCCGCTACGGCGACAACCCCAACCGGCTGCAGCACTACTACCAGTTTCAAGTGGTGCTGAAACCGGCGCCGGCCGACATCCTGGAGCTGTATCTCGGCTCGCTTGAAGCGCTCGGGTTCGACCTGAAGAAGAACGACGTCCGCTTCGTCGAGGACGACTGGGAAAATCCCACCCTCGGTGCCTGGGGCCTGGGCTGGGAAGTGTGGCTGAACGGCATGGAAGTGACCCAGTTCACCTATTTCCAGCAGGTCGGCGGCATCGACTGCAAACCGATCACCGGCGAAATCACCTATGGCCTGGAACGCCTTGCCATGTACCTGCAGGGCGTCGAGAGCGTGTACGACCTGGTGTGGACCGAGGGCCTCACTTACCGCGACGTCTATCACCAGAACGAGGTCGAGCAATCGACCTACAACTTCGAGCACAGCGACGTCGACTTCCTGCTCACAGCCTTTTCCGCGTACGAGAGGAAGGCGCAGGAGCTGATGGCCGCCCAGCTCGCGCTGCCGGCGTATGAACAGGTGCTGAAAGCCGCGCACACCTTCAACCTGCTCGACGCGCGCGGCGCGATCTCGGTGACCGAACGCGCCGCCTACATCGGGCGCATCCGCAACCTCGCGCGCGCGGTGGCGAAGAGCTACCTCGACAGCCGTGCGCGGTTGGGCTTCCCGATGGCGCCCAGGGACTGGGCGCATGAAGTCACGGCACAACTCGAAAAGAAGGCGGCAGCATGAGCGCTCAAAATCTTCTGGTTGAGCTGTTTGTCGAAGAACTGCCGCCCAAGGCGCTGAAGAAGCTGGGCGAGGCGTTTGCCGCCGCGCTGGCCGAGAGCCTGGTTGGGCAGGGCCTGGTCGATGCGAAGGCTGCCGTAGTCAATTTCGCCTCGCCACGCCGCCTCGGTGCGCACGTCACGGGCGTGCTGGCGCGCGCTGCCGACAAGCCGGTGTCGACCAAGCTGATGCCGGTCGCCGTCGGCCTCGACGCCGACGGCAAGGCGACGCCGGCGCTCTTGAAGCGCCTCGCCGCGCTTGGTGCCGACGAGTCCGCCGTGACGAAGCTGCGGCGCGAAGGCGAAGGCAAGAACGAGGCGCTGTTCCACGACAGCATCGCGCCCGGCACGACGCTGGTCGATGGCTTGCAGCGCGCGCTCGAAGCCGCGATGGCCAAGTTGCCGATCCCCAAGGTGATGACTTACCAGTTGGAAGACGGCTGGACCACGGTCAACTTCGTGCGTCCGGTGCATGGCCTGGTCGCATTGCATGGCGCCGACGTCGTGCCGGTCTCGGTGCTCGGCCTTGAGGCCGGCCGCATGACGCTGGGACACCGTTTCGAGGCGCGCGTCAGCCCGGTCGCGCTCACCAATGCCGACTGCTATGCCCTACAGATGGTGGACGAAGGCGCCGTGATCGCCAGCTTCGCCGAGCGCCGCGCCGAGATCGCGCGCCAGCTTGAGGCCGCCGCCGCGCCGCTGGGCCTGAAGCCGGTCGAGGACGATGCCCTGCTGGACGAGGTCACCGCTCTGGTCGAGCGTCCCAATGTGCTGGTCGGCAAGTTCGAGGAAGCCTTCCTCGAAGTGCCGCAGGAATGCCTGATTCTCACCATGAAGGCGAACCAGAAGTATTTTCCGCTGCTGGATGCGGCGGGCAAGCTGACCAATCAGTTTCTGATCGTCTCCAACATCTCGCCCGCCGATGCATCGGCCGTGATTCAGGGCAACGAACGCGTGGTGCGTCCGCGGCTGGCCGATGCCAAGTTCTTCTTCGACCAGGATCGCAAAAAGGCGCTCGACTCGCGTGTGCTGGGGCTGGCCAAAGTGGTGTACCACAACAAGCTCGGCACTCAGGGGGAGCGTGTGACGCGGGTGCAGGCGATTGCGCGCGCGATTGGCGACAAGCTGGGCGGCGAGACGCTGGCGCTGAAGGCCGACCAAGCCGCGCTGCTGGCCAAGGCCGACCTGCTTACCGACATGGTCGGCGAATTCCCCGAGCTGCAGGGCATCATGGGGCGCTACTACGCGCAGCATGATGGCCTGTCTGACGACATCGCTTTCGCCATTGAGGACCACTACAAGCCACGCTTTGCTGGCGACGAGCTGCCGCGTAACGACGTCGGCATCTGTGTGGCGCTGGCTGACAAGCTGGAAACCCTAGTCGGGTTGTTCGGCATCGGGCAGATCCCGACAGGGGACAAAGATCCATTCGCACTGCGTCGTCATGCGCTTGGCATGCTGCGCATTCTCATCGACAAATCGCTTCCTCTGAGCCTCTTCGATCTGATCAACATTGCATTTTCCGCTTTTCCTCCGGGCATGCTGAATGACGCGCACACGGACGCGGAAACTTTTGTGTATGACCGTCTCAGCGGATTGATGCGGGATCATGGCTATTCAGCCAACGAGGTGGATGCGGTGCTGTGCATGCGGCCTACTCAAATTTGGCTCGTTCCGAAACAGCTCAGCGCCGTGCGAGCTTTTGCCGCATTACCAGAATCTGAAAGTCTGGCCGCCGCCAACAAGCGCGTCGGCAACATCCTGAAAAAAGCCGAGGGCGAGGTGGGTGCAAAAGCCGACCCGTCCCGCTTCGTCGAGGCGGCGGAAACGGCATTGTTTGCATCGCTCAGTGAGATCGCACCGCGCGCCGACGCCGCATTTTCCGCTGGCGACTACACTGCGTCGCTGCAGGCGCTGGCCGCCCTCAAGGCCCCGGTCGACGCCTTCTTCGACAGCGTAATGGTCAACGCCGACGATCCCGCCCTCAAGGCCAACCGCCTGGCGCTCCTGAACCAGTTGCACCAGACCATGAACCGGGTTGCGGACTTGTCGCGGCTGGCGGCGTAATATTTCGTTCATGAAGCTCATCATTCTCGACCGCGACGGCGTCATCAATTTCGACTCCGACCAGTTCATCAAGTCTCCCGACGAATGGAAGCCCATTCCCGGCAGCCTGGAAGCGATCGCGCGGCTGACGCGCGAGGGCTGGCGCGTGGTGGTGGCGACCAACCAGTCGGGGCTGGCGCGCGGGCTGTTCGAGATGGCGACGCTCAATGCCATCCACGCCAAGATGCACAAGGCGGTGGCGCAGGCAGGCGGGCGCATCGAGGCGGTGTTCTACTGCCCGCATGCGGCCGACATGAACTGCGGCTGCCGCAAGCCCAAGCCGGGGCTGTTCGATGAGATTGCGGCGCGCTATGGCCACGACCTGCACGACGTCCCCGCCGTGGGCGATTCGCTGCGCGACCTGGTGGCGGCGGCCAGCGTGGGCGCCCGCCCGCTGCTGGTGAAAACCGGCAAGGGCGAGAAAACCCTGGTGGCGGGCGGCTTGCCTGAGAACACGCCGGTGTTTGCCGATTTGAGCGAGGCCGTCGAATACCTGCTCAAGGCTGCGGCATGAGTCTGGTCCGCTCGCTGATTTTCGCGGTCCTGCAGACCGTGCTGACGATCTTTTTCAGCCTGGTGGCGTTCCTCAGCTTTCCGTTTTCGGCGCACGTGCGCTACCGGTTGATCACCGGCTACAACCACACGGTGATCTGGCTGGCGCGCTGGGTGCTGGGCATCCGCTATGTGGTGGAAGGCAGGGAAAACCTGCCTGCGCAGCCTGCCATCATCCTCGCCAAGCATCAGTCGGCGTGGGAGACCGTGGCCTTCCTGTGCCTGTTTCCGCCGATCTCGCCGGTGATCAAGCAGGAGTTGCTGAAGCTGCCGTTTTTCGGCTGGGCATTCCGCATGCTCTCTCCCATCGCCATTGACCGCAGTGCCGGGCGCGAGGCACTGAAGCAGATCGTCAGCCAGGGCACGCAGAAGCTGGCACAGGGGTTCTGGGTGCTGGTGTTTCCCGAAGGCACGCGCGTCGCCCCGGGTGAAAAGGGCAAGTACGGCATCGGCGGCGGCTGGCTCGCGGCGGAAACCGGCGCGCCCATTGTGCCGGTGGCGCACAATGCCGGCGAGGTGTGGCCGAAGAATGCCTTCATCAAGCGTCCCGGCACGGTGACGGTGCGCATCGGGCCGGCGATTCCTACCGCGGGCAAGAGCGCAGCCGAGCTCACACGCGCGGTCGAGGCCTGGATCGAAACCGAAATGGCGAGGCTGCCCCCTGCTGCCGCACGCCAATAGCGGCGTCCTGCAGATCGGCGACGCCGCCGTTCCCTATCAGTTGCGGCGCTCGCGCCGCCGCCGTACGCTAGGCTTGACTGTCACTGCATGCGAAGTGCGTATCCACGCCCCGAGCTGGACCCCACGCGCCGAAATCGAAAGCTATGTGCAGCAGCAGCGCGACTGGCTGCATCGTACCTGGGTCCGCATGCAGGTGGGCATGCAGCGGGCCGAATCGGCGGCCGCGAACGAACTGCACTATCTGGGGCGCAGACTGAGGCTCGATATCCGGCACTCGCTCTTCCCCGAGATACGCCGGCACGGCAACACCCTGCGCGTGTATGCGCCGCTGGATGCGGATGCCGGGGAACTGGTGCGCGTCTGGTTGATTGCCCGCGCCGAACGTTTGCTGGCCTGGCGGCTTGCGCGCATCGCACGCAGGCTGGGGCGTGCGCCCAGCCGCTTCGCCCTGTCAGACGCGCAGACGCAATGGGGGAGCTGCACCCGGCGCGGCCACATCCGCCTCAACTGGCGCCTGGTGCAGGCGCCGCTCGCACTCATCGACTACGTCGCGGCACACGAACTCGCCCACCTCGTCCACCTCGACCATTCGCCGCGCTTCTGGGCGCAGGTCGCCGCGCTGTGTCCCGATGCACTTGCGCGGCGCGCCGAGTTGCGCACAATGGGTAACTCCCTGTTTCGGGTGTAACCATCATGCGAATACTTCATACCATGTTGCGAGTGGGCGATCTCGACCGCTCGATCGATTTCTACACCCACGTCCTCGGCATGCAGCTACTGCGCCGCAAGGATTATCCCGGCGGCAAGTTCACCCTGGCTTTCGTCGGTTACGGCAGCGAGGACAGGTCAGCCGTGCTAGAACTGACCTACAACTGGGGCGTCGACAAGTACGAGATGGGCAGCGGCTACGGCCATATCGCCATCGAGGTCGAGGACGCCTACGCCGCGTGCGACGCCGCCGCGGCCAAGGGCGGCAAGGTGCTGCGCCCGGCCGGGCCGATGTCGCACGGCAGCACGGTGATCGCCTTCATCGAGGACCCGGACGGTTACCCGATCGAGTTCATCCAGAAGGGAACGGCGGGCTGGGTGAAGGAATGGGCGGAATAACGAAGGGCTCGCCCACGTCGCTTACTGACTGATCGCCTTGGTGATCAGCGGCACCAGCGGCTCCGGCAGCCTGATCTTGCCGGACAAAGCGAAGGCCTGCGCGCTCTTCGACATCTTGCCCCAGGTGCGGCGGATGATCTCCAGCCACTTCGCCTCGTCGTAATCGGGCTTGCTCTGGGCAAACGCCAGCATGTAGTGCTCGATGAAGACGAGGTTGGCAATGTCCTCCAGCAGCTGCGAGTCCGGATTGACCTTGATGCCGCGTTTTCCTACCGCTTTCTTGACCCGCTCGATCATCGCGTCGTCGTAGCCGGCCTGGCGCATCAGTTCTCCGGCCGTATTGGCGTGGAAGGTATACAGGCCGGTGCGCCACGCGTGATAGCCTTCCTTGGTCATCGGGTAGCTGCTGCGCGGCACCGTCCAGCGCCGGATGTGCTGGGCGCGCACGGCCAGCTGCGCAGCTTCGGAGGCGTCCGGCGCGAAGCGGCCGATCATCTCCGACATGCGGCGGCCATAGAGCAGTTCCTTTGGCTGGCCTTCGTCCAGGTTGGGGTCTTCCGCATTGGCCGCGTCGAACAGGGCCAGGGCGCGGTCGAAGCATTCGCGATTCTCGATCATGGTTGCACCCCTTGCGCGTATCAGTTTGCGACTACCGGCAGAATCCACAATTCGACCCGGCGGTTCAACTGGCGGCCTGCCTCGGTACGGTTGTCCGCACGTGGCTCGGTTTCGCCCCTGCCGTAGGATTCCAGCCGGATCGGGTTGACGTTCTGACTGGCAAAGTAATCCAGCACTGACTGCGCGCGCCGTTCCGACAGCGCCTGGTTGTATTCGTGCGTGCCCACGCTGTCGGTGTGGCCGATCACGGTCACCGTGGTCTTGCCGTACTGGTTCAGCACGTGAGCGATCTTGCTCAGCGTCGGCAGGTAGCCCGGTTTCAGGACGGTGGAGTTGGTATCGAAGCCTGTGTTGGCGGTCATGCTGACCAGCAGCGCGTTGTCGCCCGGACGTTTTTCGAGGCTGATGTCGCCGCGCTGGATTTCAGGCTGCAGCTGCTTCTGCAGATCCCGGGCCTGCTGGTCCATGTAGTAGCCGACTCCTGCGCCGGTCAGGCCGCCGCCGACCGCACCGATCAGCGCGCCCTTGCCGCGATTCTTGTGATTGATGATTGCGCCGAGCGCCGCGCCGCTCACCGTGCCGATGATTGCCCCGGTCTGGGTCTTGTTCAGATCGCGCGCGTCGCCCAGGTCGTTGGTCGTGCAGGCGGAAAGCAGCAGGGTGGCCAGCAGGGGGATGACGATGAATGGTTTGTGCATGGGAGATTCTTTCAGACGGGTTGAAATGGGGGAAGCGATGTGATCGTTCGGGATTCGCGGCATGTGTTGGCTCCGGCCTGCGGACTCCGCCATCAGCCGGAACTCGCATGCCTGCTGGAGGTCGCATCATGCGTCGCCTGCTTGCTCAACCGTGCCCGCACGATGCAAACCCAAGGATAGCCAATATGACCGATCTTTTCTCGCCCACCCGCTTCGGCGTCATCGAACTTTCCAACCGGGTGGTGATGTCGTCGCTGACGCGCAACCGGGCCGGCGCCGGCAATGTGCCGACGCCGCTCGCCGCCGAATATTACCGGCAACGCGCATCCGCCGGCCTGATTCTGACCGAGGCCACCCCGATCTGCGCGGAGGGCCACGGCTACCCGCGCACGCCCGGCATCCATACACCCGACCAGATCGCCGGCTGGAAAAAGGTGACCGAGGCGGTGCATGGCGCCGGCGGCAAAGTCGCGCTGCAGCTGTGGCATGTGGGACGGATTTCGCATCCCGATCTGCAGCCGGGCGGCGCCCTGCCGGTCGCGCCGTCGGCGATCCGCCCCGCAGGGCAGGTCTATACCGGGGCGGCGATGAAGGATTTCGTCACACCGCGCGCGCTGCGGACCGAAGAGCTGCCCGCGCTGGTCGCCGCCTACGCCCGGGCGGCGCGCAATGCGATGGATGCAGGGTTCGACGGTGTCGAAGTGCATGCCGGCAACGGCTACCTGCTGGACCAGTTCCTGCGTTCGTCGACCAACCAGCGTACCGATGCCTATGGCGGCAGCAAGGAAAGCCGCGCGCGCCTGCTGCTGGAAGTGCTGGATGCGATCTGCCGGGAGATCGGCAACGAACGCGTGGGTGTGCGGCTGTCGCCGGTGACGCCGTTCAACGACCTCCGCGACGACCACCCGCAGGAGACCTTCGACTATGTCGTCGCCCAGCTGAATCCGCTGCGGCTGGCTTTCCTGGATGTGCTGCAGGGAACCGGCGGCGCACCCAGGGAACAGTGGATTCCTTTCGACTACGAGAGGCTGCGTGCGCTGTATGAGGGCAACCTGATCCGCAACAACGGCTACGACTTTGCGACAGCGCAGGCAGCGCTGAGTTCAGGCGCAGCCGATGCGATCGCCTTTGGCCGGCTGTTATTGGCCAATCCGGATCTGGTCGAACGCTTCCGCCGCGGTGCGCCGCTCAACCCGCCTGACTACGCAACGTTCTACACGGGCGAAGCGAAAGGCTACACCGATTATCCCTTCCTGCAGGACTGAGTGCCGGGCGCTATTCAACTCGCTTGCAAGGGTTCGGGGCGGTGGATGGCGTAGCCCTGTGCATAGTCGACGCCGATCTCGCGCAGGCGCTGCAGGGTGGCATCGGTCTCGACGAATTCGGCGACGGTCTTCAGGCCGAGCACGCTGCCGACGCGGGTGATGGCCTCGACCATGGCGAGGTCGGCGGCGTCGTCGACGATATTCCGCACCAGCGCCCCGTCGATCTTGAGGGAATCCACGGGCAGATTCTTCAGATAGCTGAACGACGACATGCCGCTGCCGAAATCGTCCAGCGCAAACCGGCAGCCGAACTGCCTGATGTGCTGCATCACCTCGCGAACACGTCCAAAATTGGCCACTGCCACGGTCTCGGTGATTTCGAAGCACAGTGCCACGGTGGCCATGCGGGTGCGGCGCAGGGCATCTTCCAGGAAGAGGAGAAACCTGTCGTCGTTGAGGCTGGCACCGGACAGATTGATCGCATACCTCATTTCAGTTCGGTGCGCCATGCCGGCCAGCAGGGGGCTGCGCGGGCTGTCCAGCAGCAGGTGCTGGATGACCCAGCGGTCGATCGCAGGCATCAGACCGTAGCGTTCGGCCGCCGGGAAAAACACGCCCGGTGCGACGACCATCCCTTCCTCGTCGATCAGGCGAAGCAGCATTTCTACGTGGCCGCTGCGCGTGTTGGCCCCGCCTTTGAGATCGAGAATACGCTGCTGCCACATCTGGAAGCGGTTTTCTTCCAGCGCTTTATGCAGGCGTGTCACCCATTGCATTTCCTGGCGCTTGCCCTTGCAGGTTTCGCCGCCGAAATACAGCTGTACGCGGTTGCGCCCCTGGTCCTTGGCGACATAGCAGGCCGCGTCGGCTGCGCTCAGCACGTCTTCCGCGGAGACGGTGTCGCCATCGATCGCACACACGCCGACGCTCGCGGTGATCTCGAAACCGCGTCCGTCCCAGGCGAAGCGATAGCGGGACACGGTGTCGCACAGCGACTCCGCCAGTTGCATCGCATCTTCAATACCACGATCGTGCAGCAGCAGGCCGAACTCATCGCCCCCCAGCCGCGCGACCACATCGTACGGATTCACCAGCCGCTTCAGGCGTAGCCCCAGTTGACGCAATAATTCATCGCCGGCCAGGTGGCCGCAGGTATCGTTGACCACCTTGAACTGATCGAGGTCGACATAGATCAGGGCATGCGGTCCGCGCTCGGCCGGCAGCGCATCGACCAGTGTGTGCAGGCGCTGCTGGAATTCACGCCGGTTGACCAGCCCGGTCAGATTGTCATGGCTGGCATGATGCCGCAGTGCAGTTTGCAGCACCATGCGGTCGGTGACATCGCGCAGAATGCCGATCACCAGTTCGCCGGCTTCCAGGTGCACGCGATTCATGCTGATTTCGACCCAGCGCGGCTCGCCGCGCGGCGGCCGGATCTCCGCCTCGAAGCGCGCAGGCTGACCGCGCAGGGCGGCGCTGAAATGTTCGCGGAACTCGGCCTTGGTCTCAGCCACGCCAAACAGGTCGGTAATCGGTAGCCGTTCGCCATGCGCGGTCAATTCGGCTTCGTCGACCCCGAGCCACGTGGCCAGGAGGGGGTTGGCCACGTGAAATTTCATCTCGTCGCACACGACGAATATGCCGTCGCTGGCGCTGTCGATATAGGCACGCAGCAGTTCCCGCTCGATTTCAGGTTCCAGGTACGGGGTACCGGCTGCACCTGGCTTTGGCGGGACGTTATTCATGAAAAACTCGGGTAGGGCACTGCAGTTCTAACGGCTACCGGAGACAACTCTTGAGCAGGTTCCGGCCGCCATTTCCCCTACAAAAGAAAGGGTTAGGGTGGGCTGCCCCGGCGGGCCAGACGCTGGGCGATGGCTTCGTAGTCGGCCACGGCAAGCGCTTCCGCGCGCAGCCCCGAGTCGATGCCGAGCGCGCTGAAATCGTCGGGCGCCACCAGGCTGCCGAGCGTATTCCTGAGCGTTTTGCGGCGTTGCGAAAATGCGGCGGCGACGACGCGCGAAAACAGCGCTTCGTCGAGCGGGACGATCTCGGCCGGGGTCTTGGGGATAAGACGGACCACGGCGGAATCGACCTTGGGCGGCGGGTCGAAGGCGGTGGGCGGGACGTCAAGCAGCCATTCGAGATGGAAGCGGCGCTGCAGCATGATCGACAGGCGCCCGAAGTCGGGCGTGGACGGTTCGGCGACCATGCGCTCGACGACTTCCTTCTGCAGCATGAAGGTCATGTCGCGGATGTGCGCGGCGAATTCCATCAGGTGGAACAGCAATGGCGTCGAGATGTTGTAGGGCAGGTTGCCGATGATGCGCAGGTCGTGGCCCAGTGAACCGAAATCGAATTTCAGGGCGTCGCAACTGTGCACGGTGAGGCGATCGGCAGGCCAGGTTCTTTGCAGACGCGCGACGATGTCGCGGTCGAGCTCGACGGCGTGCAGGTGCGGCAGGCGTTCGAGCAGGGGCTTGGTGAGGGCGCCGAGGCCGGGGCCGATTTCGACGACGGTATCGGTTGCCTGCGGATGAATGGCGTTGACGATGGCGTGGATGATGCCGTCGTCGATGAGGAAGTTCTGGCCGAAGCGTTTGCGGGGGGTGTGCATGGCGGTGAACGGGGAGCGGTAAGCGGTAAGCGGTAAGTGGTGAGTGGTGAGTGGTGAGTGGGTGGTTTTTGTCCGCTCACGGCTTACCGTTCACTGTTCACCATCTCCAGCGCCATGTCGATTGCGGCGAACAGGCTGCCTGCTTCCGCGCGCCCGGTTCCCGCGAGGTCGAGCGCCGTGCCGTGGTCGACCGAGGTGCGGATGAACGGCAGGCCCAGTGTGATGTTCACGCCGGCGCCGAAGCTGGCGTATTTGAGCACCGGCAGGCCCTGGTCGTGATACATCGCCAGCACGGCGTCGCAGGGATCGTGACGGATGCGCGAGAAGAGCGTGTCGGCGGGCTGCGGGCCGACGAGGTCCATGCCTTCCCTGCGCAGGCGGTCGAGCACAGGTTCGATGATGTCGATTTCCTCGCGGCCCAGATGACCGGATTCGCCGGCGTGCGGATTGAGTCCGGCAACGGCGATGCGCGGCGCGGCGATGCCGAATTTGCGCTGCAGGTCAGTGTGCAGGATGCGGATCACCTCGATGAGCAGGGCCGGCGTGATGGCGTCGGCCACGGCGCGCAAGGGTAAATGCGTGGTGGCAAGCGCGACGCGCAGGCCGCCGCCGGCCAGCATCATCACGACCCGTTCCGTGCCGCTGTGGCCGGCTAGGTATTCGGTATGGCCGGTGAAGGGGAACCCGGCATCGTTGATGACGCCCTTGTGCACGGGTGCGGTGACGATGGCGTGGTACGCCCCGTTCATGCAGCCCTCAATCGCGGCGTCGAGCAGGGCGAGCACGTGGGCGCTGTTGTCGGTGTCGAGCATGCCTGCGGTGACGGGAACGGCAACCGGAATATGCCGCACGTGCAGCGCGCCGACCTGATGTGCAGGCACTGCGTCGCCGGTGATGAAGTCGACCGCGATGCCGAGTTGGGCTGCACGGGCGCGCAAGGCATGGATATCGCCGAGGACCGACAGTCGGCAGGGCAGCGCCTGTTGCGACAGGGCGACGCACAGATCGGGTCCGATCCCCGCAGGCTCGCCGGCGGTCAGGGCGATGAGGGGCAAATTCACGGCTTCACCCACCCCGGGGGTGTCCGGCTCAGTCGATCGGGCGGATTTCGACATAGGCCGCATCGCGGATCTGGCGCACCCAGTCCTGGAAGGCTTCGTCGGCCTTGCGTTCGCGGATGGCCTGGCGCGCCAGCAGCTTCTGGCGTTCCTGCGTGACGTCCTGGGTGCGGCGCGCCAGCACCTGGATCAGGTGCCAGCCGAAGGGCGTCTGAACGGGGTCGCTGATCTCGCCAGGCTTGAGTGCGTTCATCGCCTTCTCGAATTCAGGCACGGTGTCGCCGGGATTGATCCAGCCGAGGTCGCCGCCCTTGGACGCGCTGGCGTCTTCGGATTGCAGGCGCGCCATGTCCTCGAACTTGGCACCGTTTTCGATGCGTTCCTTGAGTTGCAGCAGGCGGTTGCGGGCGTCGGTTTCCGAAGTCAGTTCGTTGGTCTTGATGAGGATGTGGCGCGCGTGCGTCTGCGTCACGTTGAGCGTGGCATCGAGGCCGCGCTTGTCGATCAGCTTGAGGATGTGGAAGCCGTTGCCGCTCTTCAGGATCGGACTGACCTGGCCCGGCTGCAACTGCTTCAGGGCATCGGAAAACAGGGTCGGGATCTTGCCGCTGGCGCGCCAGCCGATGACGCCGCCCTGCAGCGCGTTGGGTGCATCGGAATAGCTGGCCGACAACTGAGCGAAATCGGCGCCCTTGTTGAGCTGGGCGACGATGTCCTCGGCGCGGGCACGGCGTGCCTGGATCTGCTCGGGCGAGGCGTTTTCCGGCACGGTCACCAGGATGTGGGCGAAGTTGTATTCCGTCTCCACGCCTTGCTGGGCCTGCGTCTGCAGATAGCCTTCGATTTCGGCGTCGCTGACGGAAATGCGGTTGTCGACGTCGCGTTCGCGGGCGCGTGCGATGAGGAGCTCGTTGCGGATGGTGGTCCGCATGCTGTCGAGGCTTTGTCCGTCCTTTTCCAGCGCAGCCTGCAGCCCGGCCATGTCGAGCTTGTTCTGCGCGGCGATGCGCTGCAGGGCGCGCTCGACCTGCGTCGGGTCGACGCGGATGCCGGTGGCGCGGGCATGCTGCTGCAAGGCGAGTTCGGTGATCATGCGTTCGAGCAGCTGTTTCTCCAGCACTTCGCGCGGCGGCAGCGGCGTGTTCTGCTGCGACAGGGTTCGCACGACTTCGTCGTAACGCTTGGCGAGTTCCTGGCGTGTGATGACCTGGTCGTTGACGACGGCGACGATGTGGTCGAGCTCCTGCACGGCAGCGTGGGCCGGCAGCAGGGTCGACAGGGCGATCAGCAGCGCCAGCATCCACTGCGGGCGGCGCCATTCAGGGCGTTTGAATAATTTCATTGCTAGGCCTGTATCCGGGAACACTATGTTTCAAAACGTCGAGCGGGTTGGAGCCGATGCCACCCATTCCGTTCAACACCAATTGGAAGAACAGCGTGTCGGTGGACTGGTCCGTTTTGGTGGCCAGGCGTTGCACGACCCCGCGCAGCGCCCAGCACCCTCCATTGTATTCAAGTCCTGCCAGGCCCTCGACCAGTTTGCTGTCCTTGAACGAGTAGTTGTAGCGGAACATGCCGTACCAGCGCCTGGCGAGCGGCCATTGGGCGGACAGGTCGAACTGTTCCGTAGTTTGATCAATGAAGCGGTAACCCAGGTTCACCACGCGGCCGGGTCCGGGCCGGTAGGAGGCACCGAGGTTCTGGCGGATGGTGGTGCCGTTCTGGGTGTCGAACTGCCAGGCGGTGTCGATGCGCCAGTCGCGCGTGATCTGCCCGCTGACGGCGGCAAGCAGGTCGGTGGAATTGCTGGTACGGGGTGTGATGCCGGGCAGCGTGACCTGCTGCGTGCTGAAGTAATAGCGCTGGCCGAGGGTGACCTGCAGCCGCTCCAGTCCGCTGGCAGCCTCGGTGAAGCGGCTGGTGACGGCAACCGTCAGCTGATTGGCATCGTTGACACGATCGCCGCCGATGAACTGGTTTTCGGTGAACATCTGCGCATAGCTGAAATCCAGCAGCGCGGTATCGAATACCGGGATCGCCGACTGGTCCCGATAGGGCGCGTAGACATAGTAGATGCGTGGCTCCAGCGTCTGCTCGTAATCCCGGCCGGAAAAATGGAACGGGCGGTCGAAGGTCACGCCACTGTCGAGGCTGAAAATGGGCAGGCTGCGGCTGATGTGCTGCACAGGCGCGCGGTTGTCCAGGGTGTAATAGGTGCTGTGCCAGCCGATCTGCGGCGTGAGAAATCCGAATGAATTGGTGAGCGGCAGGCGCAGCGTGGGATAGGCCAGCACCCGCGTGCCTTCGACCAGGGTGGGGTGGGCAAAGCGGGTGGCTTCGCTGTCCAGTTTGAATTCGAGCCCGTTTTCGAAGATTTTCGCGACGCCGAAGCGTGCCTGAGGCAGGCGGGCGTAAGGCTCGATTATGGGGGTGGCCGAGGTGGAGTCCTGTAGGGTCTGGTACTGCTGCGCGCGCAGTTCTGCATACCAGTTGGGGTGCTGGGTGGTCAGCCAGGCTTCCTGATCCAGGTTGGAGAGAGACGTGACGGCGAGCAGGTTGGACAGGTCGCGAAAATAATCGTTGTCGGACACACGGTTGAACAGCATCCCGGCCTCGGTGGTGGCGTTCAGGCGATAGATGTTGTTGAGAACCATACTCCAGCGCGAGCGGTCGGCCACGGCGTCGTTGGGCAGGTATTCCACACGGTTCACGCCATGAACGTCATTCAGCAGATAGCGGAATTCGCCGCCCAGTTGCACACCGCGCTTCGACATCAGGCGCGGATACAGGGTGGCATCGTAATTGGGCGCGAGATTGAGGTAGTACGGCACCATGAAGTCGATGCCGCTGCGCTGGGTGGTGCCGAAGGTGGGCGCCAGTATGCCGCTCTTGCGGGCGTTGTTGAGTGGGAAATCCAGCCACGGCGTATACAGGATCGGCACGCCGAGGAAGTGGAGCGAGGCATTGCGCGCCGTTCCCACGTTGCGGCTCCTGTCGAGGTCAAGGTCGCCCACCTTGAGGAACCAGTCATCGTTACCCACCGGGCAGGTGGTGTAAATGGCGTTCTGCAGTTTGCACTGGTTTTCGTTGAGGAAATCGATGCGATCGGCTTTGCCGCGGCCCGGCTGCGCCATCACCACCGATGTGTCGTTTGCAGAGCCTGCGTCGGTGTGGTTGCCGCGGCCGCGTCCCATCTGCGACGTGAACCGGTACACCGGCTGGATGAGTTCGCCGCTGTAATCGCCGAGGTTGAACAGGAGCGAGTCGCCCGTCACAACCATCGCCGTCTGCTCCAGCCGCACATGGCCGCGAGCCTGCACCTGGTCCTGCGTGGTGTCGTAGAGCAGCCAGTCGGCGAAGAAATTCTGTCCGGCCTGGCGGGCCTCCACGTTGCCGCTGGCTACGATGATGTCGGGGGCGGTCGATTCGATGTGGTCGGCAGTGAGGAAGAGCGGCCCCTCCTTGCCTGCCACCGCCGACCCTTGCAGTTCGACATCCTTTTTCAGCACGAGCCCGTCCGCAGCGGCATAACCGGCGGTCAGCAACAGCACAACGAGCGTAAAGCCGGGCAAGGTGGACAAGCGTTGTAAAATCCGGAAGTTCGTTATTCGGAGCAGGTTCGCAGTGGAACGTTTGCAAGCATTACAGGCCTGGGCCGCCCGACAGCTGGGGGGCGATTCCCTGGACATCGCCCCGGCGTCGGCCGACGCCAGCTTTCGCCGTTATTTTCGCGTCACTGCCAAAGGCCGCGATTATATCGTGATGGACGCGCCGCCGGCGCATGAGGATTGTCGACCGTTTATTGCAGTGGCCCGGCTGTTCGGCGACGCCGGCGTGCACGTGCCGCAGGTGCTGGCACAGGACCTGGACCAGGGCTTTCTGCTGCTGACCGATCTGGGCAACACCACCTACCTGTCCGCATTGAATGAAAGCACCGCGCGCGAGCTGTACCTGGCATCGAACGATGCGCTGATCCGCATCCAGCAGACGAGCCGCCCCGGCGTGCTGCCGGAATACGACCGCGCGCTGCTCACCCGCGAATTGATGCTGTTCCCCGAGTGGTACGTGGCGAAGCACCTCGGCGTCGCCATGAAGGACGAGCAGAAAGCCATCCTCGACACCGTGTTCGAGCGCATCCTGCATAACAACCTGGCGCAACCGCAGGTCTACGTGCATCGCGACTGGCATTCGCGCAACCTGATGGTGAGCGAGCCCAATCCCGGCATCCTCGACTTCCAGGACGCGGTCTACGGCCCCATCACCTACGACCTCGCCTCGATCTACCGCGACGCCTACATCCAGTGGGACGAAGAGCACCAGATCGACTGGGTGATCCGCTACTGGGAGAAGGCGCGCGCCGCCCGCCTGCCGGTGCGCGAGGACTTCGGCGAGTTCTGGCGCGACTTCGAATGGATGGGCGCGCAGCGCCACATCAAGGTGCTCGGCATCTTCGCGCGGCTGTACCACCGCGACGGCAAGGATGGCTACCTCAAAGACATGCCGTTGGTGATGCACTACCTGCGCAAGGTGTGCGAGCGCTACGACGAACTGAAGCCGCTGCTGTTTTTGCTGGATGGGCTGGAGAATCGGGAAGTGAAGGTGGGGTATACGTTCTAGATGGACGTAGAGCGCTGCTCTTGGCCCCATTCGCGCTGAGCCTGTCGAATCGCCGTAGCGATAGTTGAGGTCTTCGCAGGACTGCTGGCCATTGGCCGGGGGTTGCCCGGCAGCAAGTTACTTTCTTTGTCTCGCCAAAGAAAGTAACCAAAGAAAGGCGACCCCGACATCCCCGAATTCCCGAAAATCGGGCCTGCCGGGCGGGCGGCGAAGAACTCGCCCCGCTTTTGCTGGGTTGATTTAATTTTTGTGAGCGGGGCTCAAACACCTTCGCCGCTGATCCGCCCGGCAGGCCCGATTTTCGGCGGCGCTGTAAGGGGAAGAAAGTCAAAACCAGGGCGGTGATGACTGGAGGTTTGCGATTACTATTTGAGCTTTGTATCGGCTCGCAAGAGTCTTCATTTTGAACGCTACAAAAAACCAAACCGCAATGATCCTCGCCGCCGGCCGCGGCGAGCGCATGCGTCCGCTCACGGACCATACGCCCAAGCCGCTGCTGCCGGTCGGCGGCAAGCCACTGATCGTCTGGCACATCGAGCGCCTGCGCGCGGCAGGCTTCAGTCACATTGTCATCAACCACGCCCATCTCGGCCAGCAGATCGAGGACGTGCTGGGGAACGGCGCGGCGTTCGGCGTGTCGATCGAGTATTCTCGCGAGGTCAGCGCGCTGGAAACCGCGGGCGGCATCGCCACCGCGCTGCCGCTCATGGAAGAGGACGTATTTCCCGTAGTGAACGGCGACATCTACTGCGAATACGATTTCAATTGCCTAGCCGAACCGCTGGCTAGGTTGGCTCATGGCCACGACCAGGCGCACCTGGTGCTGGTCGACAATCCGCCGCATCATCCTAATGGGGACTTCGTGCTCGACGGCGGACGGGTGAAGGATGCCGATGCGCCGTTGACGGCTCACCCCCTGCGCCTCACCTTCTCCGGCATCGGCGTCTACCATCGCGCGCTGTTCGCCCATACTGCGGCGGGCGTGAAGGCGCCGCTGGCGCCGCTGCTGCGGCTGGCGATCGATGCCGGTCGGGCCAGCGGTGAACACTTTGGCGGACGCTGGATCGACGTCGGTACGCCGGCCCGCCTGAATGCACTGGACGAGGAACTGAGACAGCACCATGCAGCCTGATTCCGCGATATACCGCGCCCGCCGCCAGCGGGTCCTGGACGAGATGGGCGAGGGGGTGATGGTCATCGCCACCGCCCCGGAGGTGCCGCGCAACCGCGATACCCACTATCCCTACCGGCACGACAGCTATTTCTACTGGCTGACCGGCTTCAACGAGCCGGAGGCAGTGGTGGTGCTGGTGGGCGGCAAGGAGCCGCGCCACATCCTGTTCTGTCGCGAACGCAACGAAGAGCGGGAGATCTGGGACGGCTTCCGCTATGGCCCGGCCGCCGCGCGCGAGACCTTTGCCTTCGACGAGGCCTTCGCCTACGACGTGCTGGATGCGGAGTTGCCCAAGTTGCTGGAAAACCAGTCGACGCTCGCCTACCTCATCGGCCGCGAGATGGCCTGGGACACGCAGGTGATGGGCTGGCTCAACGCCGTGCGCAGCAAGGCGCGCAGCGGCGTGCACGCGCCCAACCGCATGGTGGACGCACGCATCTGGCTGGACGAGATGCGTCTCGTCAAGGATGCCCACGAACTCGCCCTGATGCGCCGCGCCGCCGAGATTTCAACCGGCGCGCATCGTGATGCCATGCGCGCGACCCGCCCGGGCCGCCACGAATACGAGATCGAGGCGGAGCTGCTCTCCGCCTTCCGCCGCGGCGGCGCCGAGGCGCCGGCCTACACCTCCATCGTCGCCAGCGGCGCCAACGCCTGCGTGCTGCACTACGTCTTCAACAACCAGCCGATGCGCGACGGCGACCTGCTGCTGATCGATGCTGCGGCCGAGTTCGGCAGCTATGCGGCCGACATCACCCGCACCTTCCCGGTGAACGGCCGCTTCTCGGCGGCGCAGAAGGATGCCTACGAACTGGTTCTGGCCGCGCAGGCGGCGGCCATCGGCGTGGTGCGTCCGGGCGCGCCCTGGAACGCTCCGCACGAGGCGGCGGTGCGCGTGCTGACGCAGGGCATGGTCGACCTCGGCCTGCTCCACGGCGAGGTCGACGGCCTGATCGAATCGAATGCGTACAGCCGCTTCTACATGCACCGCACCGGCCACTGGCTGGGCATGGACGTGCACGATGCCGGCGAATACAAGCTACATGGCGAATGGCGGCCGCTGCTGTCCGGCATGACGCTGACGGTCGAGCCGGGTTTGTACATTCGCCCGGCGGACGACGTGCCCGAGGCGTTCTGGAACATCGGCATCCGCATCGAGGACGACGTGGCGGTGACCGAGACCGGCTGCGAGGTGCTGACCTCGCCGCCCAGGACCGTGGCGGAGATCGAGGCATGGATGAACCCGTGAACAGCGTGCTCATCGTCGGCGCCGGCCCGGTCGGCGCGGTGTGCGCGCTGGCACTGCAGCAGCAGGGCGTCGCCGCGCGCGTGCTCGAGGCGCAGCCCGAAGATGCCCGCGCCGACACCCGCACCCTGGCGTTATCGCATGGCTCGCGCCTGATCCTCGATCGCCTCGGCGTGTGGGAGAAACTCGCCGACGTCACGCCGATCACCCGCATCCATATCTCCCAGCGCGGCGCGCTCGGCGTGACGCGGTTGAGCGCAGCGGAACTCGACGTGCCGGCACTGGGCTACGTGCTGCCCTACGCCGCGCTCACTGCCGCACTGAAACAGGCGCTGCGCGAAGCCAATATCGCCGTCGAATACGGCGTCGCGGTCGATCGCATCCAATCCACTGCCGACGCTGCGACGCTGCACACCGCCGATGGACGCACGCTCACCGCGCCGCTGGTGGCAGTGGCCGACGGCGGCCGCGGCGAGGAAGCGCCCAAGCCCAGATTCGAGCGCGACTACGACCAGATGGCCGTGGTGTGCGACGTGCAGACCGAATTGCCGCATGCACATCAGGCATTCGAGCGTTTCACGCCCGAAGGGCCGGCAGCGCTCTTGCCGAAGGGTGATCGTTACGCGCTCGTCTGGACCGCGCGCAACGTCGACGCCCAGCGTATCGCCGCGTTGCCGGATGGTGAATTCCTCGCTGCGCTGCAACGCCACTTCGGCGGACGCCAGGGACTGTTCCTGCATGCCAGCCCGCGCAAGACCTTCCCGTTGCGACTGGCGTATACCGGTAGCGAGGCCGCCGAGCGCGTGGTGCGCATCGGCAACGCCGCGCAGACCCTGCATCCGGTGGCGGGACAGGGTTTCAACATCGGCCTGCGCGACGCCTGGGAGCTGGCGAGCCTGTGTGGCGATAGGTCCGTGAGCGAGATCGGCAGCGCAGCCATGCTGGCGGCCTACGCACGCGGCCGGCGCAGCGACGTGCTCGGCGGCCTCGGCTTCACCGATTTCCTGGTGCGCACGTTCTCCAACGACATCGTGCCGCTGCGTCATGCGCGCGGCTTGGGCCTGCTGGCGCTGGAAGCCTTGCCGCCGCTGAAGCGATTCGTGGCGAGGCGGATGATGTTCGGGGCGCGCGGATGAGCGGCGAACGCTATCAGGTGGCGGTGGTCGGCGCCGGCCTGGTCGGCGCCGCCGCCGCGCTGGCGCTCGGCCGCCAGGGCTTGCGGGTCGCGTTGATCGAGCGCCAGCCACCCCAGGCCCCGACCGATACCTGGGACACCCGCATCTACGCCATCAGCCCGGCGCCGCAGCGTTTTCTCGAACGCATCGGCGCCTGGCAGCGCATGGATGCCAGCCGCATCCAGCCGGTGTATCGCATGGACGTGGCGGGCGACGCCAGCGGCGCGATCCGCCTCGATGCCTACGAATCAGGCGTGTCTCATCTGGCGAGCATCCTTGAAAGCGGACGACTGCAGCATGCGCTGTGGCAGGCGATCGAGGCCGACGGCAGCGTGGCGGTGCACTGTCCGGCCTCGATTGAATCGCTCGCCAGGGAAGCGTCGTTTACGCAGATCACGCTGGCCGACGGCACGATGCTCGAGGCCGAACTCGTCGTCGGCGCCGACGGGGCCGCCTCGCGCATCCGCGAATGGGCCGGTCTGGCTTCGACATTGACGCCCTACGGCCAGAGCGGGGTGGTGGCGAATTTCGAATGCGAGCGTCCGCATCGCGGCACTGCGTTCCAGTGGTTCTTCGACAGTGACATCCTCGCCTGGCTGCCGCTTGCGGGGCATACGACTCCACATGGGCTTGAGCCCATAGTGGATCGGAGCACCCCGACAGGGGGGAACCGGCTGTCGATGGTCTGGTCAACCAAGACTGCGCACGCGGACGAACTGGTCGCGTTGGACGCCGTCACGCTGACCGAAAAGGTACGGGCGGCGGGCCACGACCGGCTGGGCGCGCTGCATCTGCTGACCCCGGCTGCCGCGTTCCCGCTGCGGCTGATCCGGGTCGAATCCGCAGTGGCGCCCGGCGTGGCGCTGATCGGTGACGCCGCCCATGGGGTGCATCCGCTGGCGGGCCAGGGGGTGAACCTCGGCTTCGGCGATGCCGAGGTCCTGGTCGATGTGCTGGCCCGGTGTCGTCAGACGCGTTCTTATTGCGGTGACATCCGTGTGTTACAACACTACGCCCGCGAGCGTGCCGAGCCGGTGCGGCGGATGCAGGCGCTCACCCATGGCCTGCACCATCTGTTTGCCGACGAACGTGCCGGCTGGCTGCGCAACACCGGGATGCGGATCGTGGACCATTTGCCGCCGGTGAAAGCCGCCCTGGTGCGCGAGGCGATGTCCTGACGTTTTTTTGATGTTTTTTCTGGAGTCTCGAATGAAATTCACTTCCCTGGCGCTTGCCGCAACCCTGCTGTTTGCTGCGTCCGCGCAGGCCAACGAATCGGTCATCCGCAAGGCGCTGACCCAGCAGTTCCCCGGCGCCACCATCACGTCGGTGCAGAAAACGCCCTACAGCGGCCTGTTCGAGGTCTATCTCGACGGGCAGCTGGTGTATGTGGATGCCAAGGCGCAATACGTATTCGCCGGCGACGTGATCGACCTGAAAACCCGCACCAACCTGTCCCAGGCGCGCCTGAATCAATTGCAGGCGGTGAAGTGGGACGTGTTCCCGCTGAACAATGCGCTGAAGACCGTCAAGGGCAATGGCGCGCGCAAGCTGATCCTGTTCTCCGACGTCGATTGCCCCTTCTGCCGCAGGTTCGAGGCCGAACTCGCCAAGGTCGACAACATTACCGTCTACACCTTCCTCTACCCGATCGAGGGCCTGCATCCCAAGGCGCCGCAGACCTCGAAACAGATCTGGTGCGCGCCCGACCGCAACAAGGCGTGGGACGACTACATCAGCAGCGGCAGCGTGCCGAAAAACGATGGCAAGTGCGCCAACCCGGTGGATGCCAACATCGCGCTGGGCAACAAGCTGAAGGTCTCCGGCACGCCAACCCTGTTCTTCGCCAATGGCCAGCGCGTGCCCGGCATGATACCGGCCGCGCAACTCGAAAAACTGCTTGCCACCAACGCCAAATGAGAATGGCTGAATGAGTTCAGCTTTCTGGGATGAGCGGTATGCCACCGAGGACTACATCTTCGGCACCGCGCCCAACCGTTTTCTCGAAAGCCAGGCGGCCCGCATCAAGCCCGGGGTGCAGGCGCTGTCCATCGCCGACGGCGAAGGCCGCAACGGCGTGTGGCTGGCCGAGCAGGGCGCCAAGGTGCATGCGGTCGACGTGTCGCCGGTGGCGCTGGAGAAGGCGCGCAAGCTGGCGGCAGCGCGCGGCGTGACGCTGGAAATCGAGCAGGCCGACATCCTCGACTGGGCTTGGCCGGAAGCGGCCTACGATCTGGTGGCCGCCATCTTCATCCAGTTCGCGCCGCCGCCCGAACGCGACCGCATCACCGCAGGCATCCGCCGCTGTCTCAAGCCGGGCGGGCTGCTGGTGTTGCAGGGCTACACGCCGAAGCAGGTCGAGTTCGGCACCGGCGGGCCGCCCCATGCCGCCAACATGTATACCGTCGAGCTGTTGCGCGACTGGTTCGGCGACTGGGAGATTCTGCATCTGGCCGAACACGAATCGGTCATCCGCGAGGGCAGCCACCATCACGGCATGTCGGCGCTGATCGACCTGGTGGCGCGAAAACCCTGAAACCAGATCCCGCGCCGATCAGGCGCGCGTTTGTTCTTCCACCGCCAGCGTGCGCAAGCCATCCAGCGCGCTCTTGAGCGTGCCGCTGTCGCTGTCGCGCGGGAACACCATGTAGGCGGGCAGCCTGAACTGCGGGCTGTCCGGCACGTGCCACAACTGGCCGGCCTCGAGGTAGCGCCGCACCAGGCGATGCGGGAAATAGCCGCTGCCCCCGTAGGCCAGGAGTTGCTGCACGCCCAGCCAGCCGATGTTGGCAACCAGCGTGGGCGGCGGGGCGTCGGGATGGTGGTCGCTGAACTGGGCGTGGAATTCCGGCCCCCAGTCGACGTGGATGTAGCCCGCGTCGGGCCAGCCGCGCGCAAGGTCGCTGGTCACCAGCAGCAGGGTTTCATCGAACAGCAACTCCACGACCAGTCCGGGACGCGAAGTGGGGGTGTACATCACGCCGATGTCCACCGTGCCTTCGATCAGGCCCTGCATGATGTCGGGCTCAAAGCCGATTTCCAGGCGCAGCGACACATCCGGCGCGGCCTCGCGCATCCAGGCCACCCAGTGCGGCAGGAAGCCTTCCCACAGGGCGATCCGGCCCGAGAGCGTCAGCACGTCGTGAAAGCCCTGCGGCAGGCCGACATCGTGGTGCGCCTGTTCGACGGTCCGCACCAGATTCTTGGCGTGACGCAGGAAGCGTTTGCCCGATGCGGTCAGCTCGGCGCCGTTGCGCCCGCGCTGGAACAGGCGCGCACCCAGCGAGGTCTCGAGCGTGTGGATGCGTGCGCTCACGGTCGATTGCGTGACGTGCAGGCGGCTGGCGGCGGCGACGAAATTGCCGGTGGCGGCCACCGTCAGGAAGGTGCGGGCGAGTTCGGTGTCCATATTTGAATATCGGTTTTTTCGATATTAAACACCAAAATTTATCGTTGGATTGATATATAAGAGATACCTAAACTAGGCTCGTCACAAAAAAACGAAGGAGCCTGCCATGAACCGCCGAGCCGAACTGGACAGCCTGATCCCCGAGCGCGACAACGAGGGCTATCTGCTTGATCCAGGCAATTGGAGTCGCGCACTGGCGCCGCTGCTGGCGATCGAAGACGGCCTGATGCTGACGCCGACCCACTGGCAGGTGATCGATTTCATTCGCGCGTGGCACAGCGATACCGAGAGCGTGCCGGAGGCGCGCCGCGTGATCCAGCATCTGGCTGAGCAGGGCGGAGACAAGCGCGCCGCCAAGCAGGCGCTGTACGAGCTGTTTCCGCATGGTTACGGCCAACAGGCCTGCCGCATCGCCGGCATGCGCAAGCCGCTGAAACTGATGCTCGATGTTTGAACCGGAGACCCTGGGACAATGAAAATTGCGTATACCGTTTCGGAACGTGAGCACTGGATCTCGGCTGCGGGCGGGCTGCTCGGCATCCTCGCGGTGTGGTGGGTCAGTCATCTCCTGCTGGGCAGTCAGGTCGCCGTACTGGTCGCGAGTTCGATGGGGTCCTCGGCCGTGCTGCTGTTTGCCGCTCCCCATGGTGCGATGTCGCAGCCCTGGTCGGTGTTGGGCGGGCATGTGGTGTCGGCGCTGGCCGGCGTCGCCAGCCAGCACTGGCTGGGCAACGAACCGATGCTGGCGGCGTCGGTAGCTGTCGCCTTGTCGATTGCCGCAATGTACAGCCTGCGCTGCCTGCATCCGCCCGGCGGCGCCACTGCGCTGACTGCCGTCGTGGGCGGCGAAACCGTGCATGCGCTGGGTTATGGTTTTGTATTCGCGCCCATCCTCATCAATACATTGGTCATATTGGTGGTGGCGGTGGTGTTCAACTATCCGTTCGCCTGGCGCCGCTATCCGCAGATCTGGCACCGCAAGACGGTCGCCGTGGCGCCCGACCCGGCGCATCAGGGTGCGCAAGAGAAAGCCATGATCCCGCATAGCGACCTGGTGTACGCGTTGAGCCAGATCGATACCTTCGTCGACATCAGCGAGGACGATCTGCAGCGGATTTATGCGCTGGCGCTGGGCCATCACGCGCATCCCGCTCACGAAACCACGGCTCCGGCGGCGACGCCGGTGAGCCAGTCCGCGGGCTAGGTGCGGACTGGCTCACCGGCCCCCTTTGACCCGCTTCCTCGTTGGCACCTCGCGGCAGCCCGATCGGGTCGCCCGAATCCGCCGGGATGGAGGCGGCGGCATGAAACTCAGGAAACACCCGTGACCCACACCAAGAGAGACTATTCGGTGGACCGGCGCTTGCTGGCGGTGTCGGGCGTTGCGTTGCTCGTCGGCGTCGTCAGCACGCTCGCTGCGGCGGCGCTGCTGGCGCTGATCCATTTTTTCACCAACGTGTTTTTTTACCAGCGCCTGTCGTTGGCCGATGCCTCGCCCGCGCAGAATGCGCTGGGGATGGGGGTTATTCTCGTGCCGGCGATGGGGGGGATGCTGGTAGGCCTCATGGCGCGCTACGGCAGCGAAAAGATCCGGGGCCACGGTATTCCGGAAGCCATGGAATCCATTCTGTTCGGCAAGAGCCGGATGTCGGCGAGAGTGGCCATACTCAAACCGGTCTCGTCGGGAATCGCCATCGGCAGCGGCGGCCCGTTCGGAGCCGAGGGGCCGATCATCATGACAGGGGGGTCGCTGGGGTCTCTTCTCGCGCAATACCTGCATCTCACTGCCGCCGAACGCAAAACCCTGCTCGTCGCCGGCGCATGCGCAGGCATGACGGCCATCTTCGCCACGCCTGTCGCGGCGCTCCTTCTGGCTGTCGAGCTCTTGCTGTTCGAATTGCGCCCGCGCAGCTTGCTGCCGGTGGCACTTGCCTGCGCCGTGGCTGGTTTTATGCGTAAGCTCGTGTTTGAGCCGGGCCCGCTTTTCCCCTTGCACACCGAGCCTGTTACGACGGTCGCATTCGTCTCGTGCGTGATTGCGGGGCTATTGTGCGGCGCGCTGGCCGCATTGCTGACCCTGTCGCTCTACAAGGCCGAAGATTGTTTCCACGCGCTTCCCGTGCACTGGATGTGGTGGCCAGCGATCGGTGGTCTGATCGTGGGGATGGGGGGCTATCTCGAACCCCGTGCGCTGGGCATGGGTTATGACGTCATCGGCGATATGCTCAACGGCCATTTGCTTGTCACAGCCGCCGTTGCATTGCTCACGGTGAAGGCAATCATCTGGGTCATTGCACTCGGCTCGGGCACCTCGGGCGGCGTGCTTGCGCCATTGCTGATGCTGGGCGCCGGCCTGGGTACCCTGCTGGCGCCCTTTCTGCCGGGCGGGTCGCCGAGCCTGTGGGCGCTGGTGTGCATGGCAGGCGTGTTGGGCAGCACGCTCGGCACGCCGCTCACCGCCATCATGTTTGCATTCGGCCTCACACACGACAGCGAAGCGCTGTTGCCAGTGATGCTGACCACTGCCGTAGCCTACGGCTTGACCACGCTGACGATGAGACGTTCGATCATGACCGAGAAGATCGCACGTCGGGGCCTGCACATCTTCCGCGAATACGGCGTCGATCCGCTGGAACGACAGCACGTGAGCGACCTGATGAGCCCGGAGGCGATCGCCATTGACGGTGCCATGCCGGTAGCGGACGCCCTGTCACGCTACTGCGGCGACCACGAGCTGTATCGGGTCTATCCCGTGACACGCGAAGGACGCGTGCTGGGGATGCTCGACTACCCAACGCTGCGCAAACATGAATGCTCCGCGGCACGGTGCATGGATGTGCTCAGCCCGCTTCATCCCGAACACGTACTTCTGCCCGGAGCGACCGCACGCCTTGCCGCAGGGCGCATGGCCCAGCTCGAAGTAGGATGTCTGCCGGTGGTCAAGGACCTGGCGAGCATGCGTCTGGTCGGCACCGTGTCGCTCCAAGACCTGCTCAAGCCCAGTCGCGACCTGCTCGAGGAGGAGACGTTTCGCGAAAAACTACGTTGAGCAGCATTCGCTACCCAGGTGTGAGGCCGCAGGCAACAAAGCCATGCCCCGTCCCTGCCGGTTTGGCGGTCAAGGTGCGCGTCCTGGCGCGAGCCTAGCGGCCAAGATCTTCCAGCAGGTTCGACAGATCGTCGGCGTGTTCCTCTTCCATTGCCAGGATGGTTTCCAGCATGCGGCGCGTGGTGGTGTCCTTGTCGCCGATATAACGGATCATTTCTCCGTAGCTCTCGATCGCGATGCGCTCGGCCACCAGGTCTTCCTTGATCATGTCGAGGAGTGAATCACCCTCGACGTATTCGGCGTGCGAGCGCATCGCCAGACCTTCCGGGTTGAAGTCGGGTTCACCTTTCAGTTGCACGATACGGGTGGCGATCTGGTCGGCGTGGCCTTGTTCTTCGGTGGCATGCTGCAGGAACTCCTGCGCCACCGCGTCGGCGTTGATGCCGCTGGCCATGAAGAAATGCCGCTTGTAGCGCAGGATGCAGACCAGTTCGGTGGCCAGCGCTTCGTTCAGCAGCTTGACGACGGTGGCGCGATCAGCCTGGTAGCCATCGGTGACGGCGCCGTTCTCGATGTGCTTGCGGGCACGGGCGCGCAGAGTCTTGATGTCGGTGAGGAAGGGCTGCTTGCTTGCAGGTGCGGCTTTGGCCATGTCGATCTCCTTTCGGTTTGAGGGTTATCCCAGTGCAGTGTCCAGCAACATCATGACGACAAAACCGCCGATAAGGCCCAGTGTGGCAGCTTGTTCGTGTCCTTTGCGATGGGTTTCGGGAATAATTTCGTGCGACACCACCCAGAGCATCGCGCCGGCGGCAAAGCCGAGGCCGGCCGGGTAGAGCGGGGCAAAGCCCGTCGTCAGCGCGACGCTGACGACGGCGCCGAACGGCTCGGCCAGTCCCGACAGCGCGCCTGCCGCGGCGGCTCGCCAGGGGGTGTAGGCCACGGTGCGCAGCGCGACTGCCACCACCAGACCTTCGGGGATGTCCTGGATGGCGATGGCTGCGGCGAGCGGAATGCCCACCGACGTGTCGCCGCTGGAAAAACCGACGCCGATCGCCATGCCCTCGGGGAAGTTGTGCAGGCAGATGGCAAACACCATCAGCCACACGCTGCGCAGGTGCAGCCAGTCGGGACCGTGGCGGCCGGCGTTCCGGTGCTCATGCGGCACCATCTTGTCGGCCAGCAGCAGGAACAGGGCGCCGAGAATCAGCCCGGCGGCTACCAGCGATGCACCTGCCGGCCTGCTGCCGAAAATGTGGGCACCCGCTGCAACACCCGGAATCACCAGTGAGAAACACGAGGCGGCGGCCATCACGCCCGCGCCGAATCCGAGCATGATGTCTTCCCAGCGCGGCGAGATGTGGCGGACAAACAGGGCGGGCAGTGCACCTATGGCAGTAGCCAGTGCCGCCACCCCCGAGCCTGCCAGCGCTTGTCCCATCGGTGTGTCGAGGCGCGTGCCGCCCTGGGCCAGTGCAAGCCAGATTATCCCGGCAAGCAGAACGGCCAACAGGGTGGCACTGCCCCGCTTCGCTGCGTGGGCATAGCGCGGGTCGTGGAATAAATCCTGCAGGGTGCGAGCGCCGGTGTGCATGGATTTACTTTAGCAATCCCTGGCAGTTATTCGTTGTCGGCGGCCACGCTGCCGACAACGAGGCCCATCATGGCCGGGGGGCGTGCGCCATCGCGCCGCGCAACGGATGGGCTGGAGCGGGGCGGACCGGAGTGCTGGCATTGCGGTCGCGGCGGGTTTCGTCGTCGGGATTCGACAGGCTCATCGCAATCATGATTCTTTCCTTTAACAGTGGGCGGGCGATCAATGCCGTCACCCATTCCAGCGCGCCGGCGAGGCGGTCACGAGGCGGCTGCGTTCGTCCGTGATCGTCAGGCGAGATCGAAGCGATCCAGGTTCATCACCTTGGCCCACGCCGCGACGAAGTCGCGGACGAACGTCTCCTGTGCGTCCGAGCATGCATAGGCTTCCGCCAGCGCCCGGAGCTGGGAATTCGAACCGAAGACCAGGTCGACGCGGGTGCCGGTCCACTTGCGCTCACCGGTTGCGCGATCGGTTCCCTCGAACACGTCATTCGCTTCCGAGACCGGCTTCCACTCCGTGCCCATGTCGAGCAGGTTGACGAAGAAGTCGGTGCTGAGCGCCCCCGGCCGCTGGGTGAAAACGCCGTGCCGGGACTGTCCGAAGTTGGCATTCATGGCGCGCATGCCACCCAGCAGAACCGTCATCTCGGGCGCGGAGAGCGTCAGCAATTGCGCCTTGTCGAGCAGCAGTTCCTCGGCCGAGACGGCGTATCTGGCTTTCTGGTAGTTGCGGAAGCCGTCGGCGATCGGTTCGAGCACGGCGAAGGAATCCACGTCGGTCTGCGCCTGCGAGGCATCCATGCGGCCCGGCGTGAAGGGCACCGTCACGGCGTGGCCGGCCTTCCGGGTGGCCTCCTCGACGCCGGCGCCGCCCGCCAGCACGATGAGATCGGCCAGCGAGACTTTCTTGCCGCCGGATTGCGCGCCGTTGAACGCGGCCTGAATGCCCTCGAGCGTGTTCAGCACCTTCGCCAGCTGCGCCGGCTGGTTGGCTTCCCAGTCCTTCTGCGGCGCCAGGCGAATACGCGCGCCGTTCGCGCCGCCGCGCATGTCGGAGCCACGGAACGTGGATGCCGAAGCCCAGGCGGTCGAGACCAGTTCGGACACAGGCAGCCCGGAAGCCAGGATATCGCGCTTGAGCGCAGCGGCATCCTGGTCGTCGATCAAGGGGTGGTCGACGGCGGGGATGGGGTCCTGCCAGATGAGGTCCTCTTCAGGCACCTCGGGACCGAGATAGCGCGAACGCGGTCCCATGTCGCGGTGCGTCAGCTTGAACCAGGCGCGGGCGAAGGCATCGGCAAACGCTTCCGGGTCCTTGTGGAAGCGACGCGCGATCGGTTCGTAGATCGGGTCCATGCGCATCGCCATGTCGGCGGCGGTCATGATGATCGGAACCCGTCTGGACGCATCGTGCGCGGCCGGTGCCATGTTGCTGTCGGTCGTCTGCTTCGGCGTCCACTGGTGGGCGCCCGCCGGGCTCTTGCTCAGTTCCCACTCGTTGCCGAACAGCATGTCGAGATAGCTCATGTCCCACTTCGTCGGGGTCGGCGTCCACGAGCCTTCGAGGCCGCTGCCGATCTGGTCGCCGCCGCGGCCAGAGCCGAAGCTGCTCTTCCAGCCCAGCCCCTGCTCGGCAATGCCGGCGGCCTCGGGTTCGGGGCCGACATGGGTAGCCGGGCCGGCGCCGTGGCACTTGCCGAAGGTGTGCCCACCGCAGGTGAGCGCCACGGTTTCTTCGTCGTTCATCGCCATGCGCGCGAAAGTCTCGCGCACGTCGCGGCCGGACGCGACCGGATCCGGGTTGCCGCCGGGGCCTTCCGGGTTGACGTAGATCAGGCCCATCTGCACGGCGGCGAGGGGGTTTTCGAGGTCGCGTTCGCCGGAATAGCGTGCCTTGTCGTCCAGCCACTTTTGCTCGTTGCCCCAGTAGACGTCGATTTCCGGCGCCCAGATGTCCTCGCGTCCGCCGGCGAAGCCGAAGGTCTTGAAGCCCATCGATTCCATGGCAACGTTGCCCGCGAGGATGATGAGGTCGGCCCAGGAGATTTTCCATCCGTATTTCTGCTTGATCGGCCACAGCAACCGGCGCGCCTTGTCGAGGTTGACGTTGTCGGGCCAGCTGTTGAGCGGGGCAAAACGCTGGTTGCCGTGTCCGGCGCCGCCGCGGCCGTCGCCGGTGCGGTAGGTGCCGGCGCTATGCCAGGCCATGCGGATGAAGAAGGGGCCGTAGTGTCCGTAGTCCGCCGGCCACCAGTCCTGCGAGTCGGTCATCAGGGCGGTAAGGTCTTTTTTGACCGCCGCGAGGTCGAGGCTCTTGAAGGCTTCGGCGTAGTTGAAGTCGTCGTCCATCGGACTGGACTCGGGGGTATTCTGGTGCAGGATTTCGAGGTGCAACTGGTTCGGCCACCAGTCGTGGTTCGAGGTACCGCTCCCGGCTTTGTGTACAAACGGGCATTTGCTTTCTGACATGGCGCTCTCCTATCGATACGCGACCCCACAGCGGAGTAAGTGCATTAAAGACCACGACCATGGATTTGTCTCATGAATAGTCTAGAATGATTCAATTGATAAAATCGAACATGTGGTCATGACCCTGCAAGAGCTGAAATACCTGGTGGCGCTGGCCGATCATGGCCATTTCGGCCGCGCGGCCGAGGCCTGCTTCATCACGCAGTCGACGCTGTCGACGCAGATCAAGAAGCTGGAGGACTTTCTCGGCGTGACGCTGTTCGACCGCAGCCTCAAGCGCGTCACCCCCACGCCGATCGGCCGTGAAATCCTGCAGGCGGCGCGCAACATCGTCGAGGAATCCGATCGCATCCGCGAACTCGCCAGGCACGCGCAGGATCCGATGGCGCGCACCCTTCATCTTGGCGTCATCCCCACGCTGGGGCCGTATTACCTGCCGCACGCGCTGACGCTGGTGCACAGGAAGCATCCCGATCTGCGCCTGCTATTGCGTGAGGAAATGACGCCGCAAATTCTGGAGCATCTGGTCGACGGAAAACTGGATGCGGGCCTGCTGGCGCTTCCCGTGACCGACGACAACCTGCGCGTCGAACCGCTGTTTTACGAGCCGTTTTATGCAGCCCTGCCGGCAGGACATGCGCTCGCCAAGCGCGATGTGCTGAAGGTGTCCGACATCATCAACGAGAAGCTGCTGCTGCTGGATGAGGGCCATTGCCTGCGCGACCAGGCGCTCGATGTCTGCGGCACCGGATCGCGCGGCCGCGAGGAAGTGCGTGCCACCAGCCTGGAAACCCTGCGCCAGATGGTCGGCATGGGGCTGGGCCTGACCTTGCTGCCGGCGTTGGCAGTCGATGCCGGCGCGCGTCAAACCAGGAAAGCCGTGGAAATCCGGCCGTTCAAGTCGCCGCCGCCTGGCCGTACCATCGGTCTCGTCTGGCGTAAGCGTGCGCCGTTTCCTGAAACCTTCGAGCGCCTCGCTGCCACGCTCAAGGCCACATTACCCGCCGAAGTGGAGCCTGTCTGATGTCCGACCTCAACGACCCGCGTGTCTTTTTTGCTGCCGAACGCACGCTGATGGCGTGGAATCGCACCGGCCTCACCCTGATGGCGTTCGGCTTCGTGCTCGAACGCTTCGGCCTGTTTCTGCACGTGCTGCGTCAGGACACGGGGCATGCGGAGCACGTCGGCCGCGACCTGTCGTTCTGGATCGGTATCGCGTTCATCATGCTGGCCTTGTGGGTCATCGGATTTTCAATCGTGCAGTTCCGGCGCGTGCTGCGAACGCTGAAGCCGATTGAAATTCCCGCGCGTTACTGCACCTGGTCGGGCATCGCGATGAACCTGTCGGTGGTGGTGCTCGGTTTCGCGCTGCTGGCCTACCTGTTTTCCGAACTCTGATCCCGCAGCGCCAGCCGCGCGGCTTCAGGACGGAGCAATGGCCGGCCGGATGCCGGGCAGCCGGGCAAAGCTGTCGCGCTTCACGGTTTCGATGAAGTCGGCCACGTAGGCGCGCGCGGCATCGGTTTCGCGCACTGCGGCATACAGTTCGGCCCACAGCCCGTGTTTGCCGATGCTGCGTGCGACGACGTAGCCGCGTTCGAGATAGGGGGCGACCGCCCACGCGGGCAACGCGGCCAGCCCGCGACGGCTGGCGACGAGTTGCAGGATGGCAACCGTCAATTGCGCTTCGCGGCGCACCGGCCTGATCCCGGCCGGGGCGAGCACGCGGCGGATCAGGTCGAGGCGGTCTTCCGGCACCGGGTAGGTGATCAGCGTGTGCTCGGCAAAGTCGGCCGGGAGCAGCCATTTCTTGGCGGCGAGCGGATGGCCCGGCGGCAGCAGGGCCAGCATCTCGAAGCCGAACAGCGGCGCATACACGATGCCCGCGCGCGGCGCAGCCTCGGAGGTGATGACGAGGTCGGCACGCGCATCCAGCAGCAGGCCCACCGGGTCGGCGTGGAACCCGCCCAGCAGGTCGAGTTCCACCCCAGGCCACACGTCGCGGTAACAGTCCATCGCCGGCATCAGCCAGTCGTAGCAGGTGTGGCATTCCACCGCGATGCGCAACTCGCCGGCGTCACCGTCCTTCAGCTTGGCCAGATCACGCAGTGCGGCATCCACCTGCGGCAATGCGGCGTGCGCCAGCGCCAGCAGGCGCCTGCCGCCTGCAGTGAGCTGCAGCGGGCGCGCAGTGCGCTCGACCAGCGGCAACCCCAACGCGTCCTCCAGCGCTTTCAACTGATGCGACACCGCCGACTGCGTGAGATGCAGGCGTTCGGCGGCGGCGGTCAGCCCGCCCGCTTCCGTCACGGCCTGCAGCAGCCGCAGGTGGCGCAGTTCAACATGAGAAATGTTCATTAAATAAATGAGAAATATTCGTTTGTTTCATGTTATCCGCATCGGCA
Source organism: Pseudomonadota bacterium (assembly GCA_021836225.1). Next base: position 348,664 of record JAKBJA010000117.1, read on the forward strand.
TCATGGCGTCCATCATTCATTGGGAGCACGCACATGGCACTGGCACACGTATTGGGCGTTCCGCGCATCGGCCCGAACCGCGAACTGAAATTTGCGCAGGAGGCCTACTGGCGCGGCGAAGTCGACGAGACCGCGTTGAAGGCCGTGGCCAGCGGCATTCGCCAGGCCAGCTGGCGGCGGCAGCATGCGGCCGGGCTCGATTTCGTGACGGTGGGGGATTTCGCGTTCTACGACCAGATGCTGAACCACGTCGTGCTGCTGGGCTGCGTGCCTGAACGCTTCGGCTTTGGCGCGGCGATCGGCCTGCCGGAATATTTCCAGCTGGCGCGCGGCAACGACGCGTGCCATGCGATGGAAATGACCAAGTGGTTCGATACCAACTACCACTACCTGGTGCCCGAATTCAAACCGGACACGCAATTCTCGCTCGGCACGGACTGGCTGTTCGACGAAGTGGCCGAGGCCCAGACGGCCGGTTTCGAGGCCAAGCCGGTGCTGATCGGTCCGCTCACCTTCCTCTGGCTGGGCAAGGAAAAAGCGGCGGGCTTCGACCGCCTCGACCTGCTCGAGCGAGTGCTGCCGGTCTATGCGCAGATTCTGGGGCGCCTGAAAGCGCAGGGGGTGCAATGGGTGCAGGTCGACGAGCCGATTCTCGCACTCGACCTGCCCGCCGCGTGGCGGTCCGCCTTCGAGCGCGCCTACCACCACCTGAATACGGCGGGCATGAAGCTCCTGCTCGCCAGCTATTTCGGGCCGTTGCGCGAGAATTTGCTGGTGGCGCTGAAACTGCCGGTGGCCGGGGTGCACGTCGATTGCGTGCGCGGCGGCGACGAACTCGCCCAGGTGATCGACTGGCTGCCCGCCACCAAGGTGCTGTCGGCGGGCGTGATCGACGGCCGCAACATCTGGAAGACCGATCTGAATGCGGTATTCGAGCGCTTCGAAGGTCTGCACATGCGGCTGGCCGACCGGCTGTGGTTCGCCCCCTCGTGCTCGTTGCTGCATGTGCCGGTCAGCCTGGCGGGTGAAAACCGGTTCGATGCCGAACTTCAAAGCTGGCTGGCGTTTGCCGACGAGAAAATCGCCGCGCTGGCCACGCTCAAGACCACATTCAATGCGGGCCGTCAGGCAGCGGCAGCGGCACTGTCCGACACTGTCCGGGCGCTGGTATCCCGCAGCGTCTCGCCCCGCGTGCATGACACCGCGGTCGGTGCGCGGCTGGCGACCCCCACGTCCGTGCACGATGCACGCAACCACCCGTTCATGGTCCGCCAGGCAGTGCAGCGTGAACGTTTCAGGCTGCCGGCCTTTCCCACCACGACCATCGGTTCGTTCCCGCAGACCTCGGACATCCGCAGTGCCCGTGCCCGTTTCCGGAAGGGCGAGCTCAGCGAGGCCGATTACACCGCCGCCATGCAGCGCGAGATCGGCCATGCCGTCGAAAAACAGGAAGCGTTGGGACTCGACGTCCTGGTGCACGGCGAAGCCGAGCGCAACGACATGGTCGAATACTTCGGCGAACAGCTGGCCGGTTTTGCGTTTTCGCAGAACGGCTGGGTGCAGTCCTACGGCAGCCGCTGCGTAAAGCCGCCTATCATCTACGGCGACGTCTCGCGTCCGCTGCCGATGACGGTGGGCTGGACGCGCTACGCGCAATCGCTGACCCGTAAACCGATGAAGGGCATGCTGACCGGTCCGGTGACGATGCTGCAATGGTCGTTCGTGCGCGACGACCAGCCACGCTCGGCCACGGCCCTGCAGATCGCCCTGGCGATCCGCGACGAAGTGGTCGATCTTGAGGCGGCCGGCATTGGCATCATCCAGATTGACGAGCCGGCCTACCGCGAAGGCCTGCCGCTCAGGAAAACCGACTGGCCGGCCTATCTCGACTGGGCGAGCCGCGCATTCCGCATCAGCGCATCGGGGGTGAACGACGCAACGCAAATCCACACTCACATGTGCTATTCGGAGTTCAACGACATCCTGCCCGCGATTGCCGCCATGGATGCCGATGTCATCACCATCGAGACCAGCCGCTCGGACATGGAGCTGTTGCGCGGCTTCGGCGATTTCAGCTATCCCAATGAAATCGGTCCTGGCGTGTATGACATCCACAGTCCGCGCATTCCCGATACGGCGGATATGGCGCGTCTTCTGGAAAAAGCCGCGCAGGTGATCGCGCCCGATCATCTCTGGGTCAACCCCGACTGCGGGCTGAAAACGCGCGGCTGGGCAGAGACTGAAACGGCGCTCGCCAACATGGTGGCGGCGGCCCGCCGCATGCGGCAGGCGATGCGGGTCGCCAGCCGGTAGCGGCCTGCGCTGGCGCACACCGCCATGAAAAAGCCCCGCAGGCGAGGCCAGCGGGGCTTTGTCTGCCGTCGAACCGCCGACGGCGAACTGAGCGGACGCTCAGAAACGGATCAATCAGTCATTGTCGCGACCATGGTGGCCATCGTGATCCTGTTCTTCCTTCTGGCACGGCGCGGTGATCATGATGGTGCGATCAACCTTGCTGTCGGGATGCTGCACGTTGATATAGGCGACATTCGGCTTGAACTTGTCGAAGTACAGGCCGGTGCTTTCCGCGCCGACGGTCGACAGGCTTGCCCACTTGCCGATGGCCTCGGCCACGCCGTCGTTGTTCTCGTCCTTGGCAAACCAGACGTCCTCGATGCCGCCCGGCTGGTCTTCGACGATGTAGATGTTGCCGTCGGCGTCGATCGCCAGGTTATCCGGGTTGGTGAAGGCGCTGCCGGCAGGCTGCTTGGTGGCCATGTCCAGCGTGTCGCGGCTGGCGAACAGCTTGACCGTGTCGCTGGACAGGTCGATCGAGAACACCTTGTGGTTGGTGGTGGTGGCCACGAACAGCATCTGCTTGTGGTTCTTCAGGGTCTTGATTTCCAGATCTTCCGGGCGGTCGAAACCGGTGCCCAGGAAGGCCGGCAGCTTCGGCGTGGCACGGCCGTCGATCGCAGTCAGGCCGTTGGGATCGGTCACGACCACGGCGCCCGGCAGGGCAACGCCGTTGTTGTCGGTCAGCGGAATCCAGGTGGCGGCACCGGTGGCTTCCTTGACCGTGCCGTCGCCCACGCGCAGCACGAAAGTCTGGCCGGCGGCGAAGAAGTCGTCGCCGTTGTCGGCATGCGGGTTGGCCGAGGTGAACTTGAAGATGTGGCTGCCGTTGCGCTCGTCGATGAAGTACAGGTTGTTCTTCTTGTCGAACGCCAGGCCTTCGTGCGACACGCGCGGCAGGATGTCGCGGTGCTTGATCACGATATCGGCGGGCTCGGCCAGCGGGTTGACCACTTCGAACAGGCGGCCGTACAGGCTGGTCGGGCCGGCCGGATCGCTCCACGACTCTTCGGCGGTAAGGAAAGTGCCCCACGGAGTCCAGCGGGAGGCATCGAACGACTTGTGGCTGTCCAGCGCGGGGGCGGCAGACGGGCTGTGCCAGATGGTGGTGGTTTGCATGGTGCGCAGGTCGGTGCGCTGGATGCCGGCCTGGCTGGTTTCGAACACGGTGAACAGGAAGCGGCCGGCGTCGGGGCCGTTCTCGTTCACGGTGTGCATGTCGTAGTTGCCGCTGTCGAAGCGGTTGGCTTGGGTGGCATCGCGGGCGACGATGGTCATCTGGCTGAAGCGCGGCGAAGACAGCTTGTAGGGGGCGGACTCGGGCAGTGTGCCAGCGCCGGCATCGCCGGTCATGGGCGTGAAGTGGTCGAACGACGTGCTGCCGGCGAAGGCCGACGAACCGGCCAGAACCAGGCCGATTGCGAGCGAGAGTTTCTTGAGTGTCATGATGGGGTTCCCTTGATCGTAAGTGAAAGTCGTACCGACCTTCTTGTATCGATGCGGGGCCTAGGGGACTGATGAGGGCCCCCCATGCCGTACATCATCGGAATCGGTACGCGGCGCATCCTATCGGGCCGACATGTCATGCGTATTTCAGCCGGACCGATACACGTGATGCCTCCGGCTTATACGAGGGAACCGGATTGCGCGGCGCGGGTTACATCTGGGTCGCTGGCAGGGTAAGCCGCACCTGCAGTCCGCCGCCAGGGCGGTTGCCGAGCTGGATGCGCCAGCCATGCGCGCGGCAGATCTCGCGCACGATGGCGAGCCCCAGCCCGCTGCCGGGCACCTGGCGGGCTGGGTCGACGCGGTAGAACGGATCGAAAACCTTGTCGAGGTGATCCGGCGGGATGCCGGGGCCGCGATCCAGCACGTCGATGTGCACGCTGTCCCGGTCAGGGCTGCAGGCGAGCTGCGGTGGGCTGGCCGGCGCGTGGCGGCGCGCATTTTCCAGCAGATTGACGAGAACGCGTTCGAGCGCCGCCGGTTCGGTCGGGACGACGATGTCGTCGCAAGGCATGAACCCGGCCTCGTGTTCGCTGGCCAGGCGCGCGAGCCAGGGGGCCAGCACCAGCGGTTGCGGGGGACGCAGACTGATGCCGCGGCCATAGTCGATGAAGTCGCCGATCAGACGATCCATCTGCCCCAGGTAGCGTTCCATGTTGTCGAACAGCGCCGGATCGGGCTGCGCGCGCGCCAGTTCCAGCGCCATGCGCAGCCGCGTGATCGGGCTGCGCAGGTCGTGCGACACGCCGGCCAGCAGGGTGGCACGGGTCTGCGCGTGTGCCTGCACCTGCCGCGCCATGTCGTTGAATTCGCGGCTCAGGCCGTCCAGCTCGCGCACACCGTTTGCGACCGGCAGGGCTGGCGTCTCGCCGCGGCCGACGGCCTGGACGGCGTGCTCAAGCCGGGTGAGCGGCCGGGTCAGCCGCCGCGACACCCGATGGGCGACCAGCAGCGTGAGCGTGAGGCTGGCCAGCAGGATGGCCAGGATCGCCCGCGGTGGATTGGTGCCGATGCGCTCGCGCGAGAAGGCAAAGCGCAGGTGTCCGCTGTCCAGTTCGATGTCGGCCAGATAACGCTGCCGCAGCGGGTCCCATGCCACGCGGGCGGGCCGGCCGGTCAGTATGCCGAGCCGCTCCTGCAGCAGGTGAACGAAGGGCAGATAGCTGGTGTTCTCGCCGAGCGGGGTGTCCGCCTCGACCCGTTGCAGCCCGTGTTCCGTTGACAGCGCCGTCTCCAGCGCACCGCGGCGCTCGGGTGGCAGCTCGACCCAGGTTTGCGCGGACAGCACGATCAGCGCGGCGAAGTCATTCGACGCTGCGCGCAGCAGGGGCCACGCCACCCACCAGGCCGACAGGCAGAACACCACGAGCTGGAAGATCGCGATCCAGGCGGCGAAGGTCAGCGCCACGCTGCGCCTGAGCGAGGGCGTGCTCACGCCTCGTGCCCGACGAAGACGTAGCCGGTCCCCCACACGGTGCGGATGTAGCGCGGTGCGTCGGAGGCGTCGTCGAGCTTCTTGCGCAGGCGCGCCACGCGCGCATCGATGGAGCGGTCGAACGGCAGGCGGTCCGGCCCCGCACTTGCCGCAGCAACCAGGTCGTCGCGCGTGAACACCCGCCCCGGGTGGCCGGCGAGCACCTTGAGCAGCGCGAATTCGGCGCTGGTGAGCGCGACCGGCGTGCCGTTCCGGTGCAAAGTGCGGCGTGTCAGGTCGAGAACGTAGTCGCCGAAACGCAGGGTGCTGCCCTGCGGCGGCGTGCGCACCCGGCGCAGCAGCGCCTTGATGCGCGCCAGCAGCTCGCGCGGGTTGAAGGGCTTGGCGAGGTAGTCGTCGGCTCCGAATTCCAGCCCGAGGATGCGGTCGATGTCCTCGCCCCTGGCCGACAGCATCAGGATGGGCAGCGTTCCCGCCAGCCGCCGGGCGATCGACAGGCCGTCCTCGCCCGGCAGCATCACGTCGAGAATCAGCAGGTCGGGCGCGGTCTGCGCCAGCGCCGCGTCGAGTCCGCCGCCGTGACCCAGCACCGTCACCTGGTAGCCTTGGCCCTTGAGATAGGTGGACAGCATCGACGACAGTTCGAGGTCATCGTCGACGATCAGCAGGCGCGCGTTTTCCATGCGGCAAGCCTACCACCGCGCCCGCGGCGGCGTGTAGCCCTGTCACACATTGTCATACATCGTCGTGAATGGTCATGGCCCAGGCACAGGCGGGCAATCCTCCGCGGGAATACTGTGTTCCGTCGGCAGCGTTGCCGGCACTTCATCAACCTGTCTGGAGAACACCATGAAAACCGTATTGATCCCCCTGCTGCTGATTGCCGGAATGAACCTTGCTCACGCCCAGGAGACGTCTGCGACGACGACGCCCACCCCCGAACAGGCCCGCGCAACCTGGCAGGCGATGACGCCAGAACAGCAGGCGGCCGCCAAGGCCATGGCCAAGACCGAGGCGCAGCAGAAGCAGGCTGCCTGGGGCGCGCTGACGCCGGAAGAGCAGGCGGCCAAGCAGGCCGCCGCACGGGAGAAAATGCAGCCCTACCGCGAGTCGATGCAGAGCAGGATGCAGGCGCGCATGGGCAGCCGCCCGTTCGGCCACCGCTGAGTCCTCGCTTCCATTTCCCGCGGGGGGGTTCCGCGCCTGGTGTTCGCTGTGTTCGCATTCGTCAGCGACGCCCCCACCGCGGTGCTGACGGTCTGGGCGCGGCGATCGGTCTGCCCCGCAGGCCGATCGCCGCCTTGGATGATTGATTGATATCGTCAATCGCGGCTATCCAGATTATCCGTTAGATCGATATATCGATAATCTCTATCATCGCTCCTGTCTTGATTGACATTGCAAATCAACCAACAGGAGCGAATCATGCAGAACACGAAGTCCCCGACCATCCAGAACCTCGAAGCCGCCTTCGCCGGCGAGTCCATGGCCCACATCAAGTACATGTGGTTCGCGCGCCAGTGCCGCAAGGTTGGCGACGAGGCGACCGCCAAGGTGTTCGAGGACACTGCCGCGCAGGAGATGCTGCACGCCTTCGGACACGCCGAGTTGCTGTTTTCCGACGAGACGATGACGCCGGCCAAGTGCCTGCAGTATGCGATCGACGGCGAGACCCACGAGTACACCGAGATGTATCCCAGGTTCCGCCACGAGGCGATGATCGAGGGCAACACCGCTGCGGTGGCCGAGATGGATGAGCAGATCGTCGAATCGAAGGAGCACGCCGAGATGTTCAAGGCCGTGCTGGACAAGGCCGCCAAGCGCTTCGCCGCGCTGGCCAAGGTGGAAGAGAAGCACGCGAAGCACTACCAGGCGCAAAAAGACGCGATTGCCGCCTGAAGAATTTTTGAAGACTGCTTGATCAATTGAAAGGAAATATCATGAAAGCTTGGCAATGCATCGTTTGCGGTTACATCTACGACGAATCCAAAGGCGACCCGGAGCATGGCATCGCCCCCGGCACCCGCTGGGAGGACGTGCCGGAAGGCTGGGAGTGTCCGGATTGCGGTGTCTCGAAAGCCGATTTCGAGATGGTTGAAGTGACCGCTGTCTGATCGTCGCCGTACCGTGGGCTTCGATGTGAGGCCCACGCAATTTGAATTCAGGAGGTTTTCATGCACCCCATCGTCATCGTCGGTTCCGGCCTCGCCGGCTACACCCTGCTGAAGGAAATCCGCAAGCGCGACACGGCCACGCCGGTCACCCTCGTCACGGCGGACGACGGCGCGTTTTATTCCAAGCCCAACCTGTCGAATGCGCTCACCGCGGGCAAGACGGCGGCAGCGCTCGCCGGTGCCAGCGCGGAGAAAATGGCGATGGACCTGAACGCGACGGTGTCGCCGCATACCCGCGTGACGGCGATCGATACGCAGAGGCAGCGCATCCGCACCGGCAACGGCGAGCTGGAATACGGCAAGCTGGTGCTGGCCCTCGGCGCCGACCCGATTCCACACGGGCTTGCCGGCGCAGGTGTGGCGAGCGTGGTGGCAGTGAATGATCTTGCCGATTACGCGGCCTTCCGCAGCGCCATCGATGGCAAGCGGCGCGTCACTGTGCTCGGCGGGGGCCTGATCGGCTGCGAGTTCGCCAACGACCTGGCGCATGCCGGCTTCGCGGTTGACGTGGTGCACCTGGGCGAGTGGCCGCTGGAGCGCCTGCTGCCGGTCGAGGCCGGGCAGCGCCTGGCCGACAGCCTCGCCGCGCTGGGGGTGGGCTGGCATTTCGGGCGTACCGCCAAGAGCGTCGAGCCGACGGCAGGCGGATATCAGGTCAGGCTGGACAACGGGGAGGCCATCGTGGCGGATGTCGTGCTCTCGGCGATCGGTCTGCGTCCACGAACCCAGTTGGCGCAAGCGGCGGGCATCCCGGTCGGGCGCGGCATCCCGACCAATCGTCTGCTCGAAACCGGCGTGGCGAACGTGTACGCGATGGGCGACTGCGCCGAAGTCGAGGGGCTCAATCTGCCCTACGTGCAGCCGCTGATGGTGCAGGCGCGCGCGCTGGCCGCCACGCTCACCGGCACGCCGACGCCGGTAGCGTACCCGGCGATGCCGGTGATGGTGAAAACCCCGGCGCATCCCGTGGCCGTGCTGCCGCCCAAACTCGGCGCGGCAGGGGGCTGGAAAGTGGAGTGCGGGGATACCGGCATCTGCGCACTGCATGTGGACGACCACGGCCGCCTGCAGGGCTTCGCGCTCACCGGCAGCGAAACCGGTCGCCGCAATACGCTGGTGAAGGAACTGGCAGCCTGAGTTTGGCCCGGTCGCTACGCGCCGCCCTGAGCAGGCTGCGGTTGCAGCGCGTCGATCAACGGGCAACACACTTTGCCCCGCCTGGTGGCACAGCGGCCGACGAGTTGCGCCAATACGCCCTCGATGCGTTGCAGATCGGCCAGACGCTTGCGCACATCGGCGAGCTTGCGCTCGGCGATGGCGCGGGCATCCGAACACTGGGTGCCGTCATCCAGCTGTAATAACTGCGCAACCTCATCGAGCGTAAACCCGATGCGCTGCGCTGCCTTGATGAACAGCACGCGCGCTACCTCCGCCTGGCCGTAGCGACGGATGCCGCCCAGCGGCTTGTCCGGTTCCGCCAGCAGGCCACGACGTTGATAGAAGCGGATCGTCTCGACGTTGACCCCGGCTTCCTGCGCCAACTTTGAAATAGTCAGTCCCCGCATCTTGACTCCGTACTTGGGTACGGAGCCTATGCTACGTCCACCGAGGCAAACAGGAAAGACCGATGGACACCAAGCAGGCTCTGTGGGGGAGCGCACTGGCAGCAATCGGTGCTTCGCTGTGCTGCGTCGTGCCCCTGTTGCTTGTTACGCTGGGTATGGGGGGCGCGTGGCTTGCCACGCTGACCCGGCTCGAACCTGCGCGTCCCGTTTTCGTTGCACTCGCGCTCGGGCTGTTGGCTCTGGCAGGGCGCAAGTTGTATCGCCGTCCTGTAGCGTGTGAATCGGGAAAACCGTGTTCCGTTGGCGTGGTGCTGCATCGCCAGCGCCTGATTTTCTGGCTGGCGGCCATTCCCTTGCTGCTCCTGCTGGCATTCCCATGGTACGCATCGTTGTTTTATTGAGGATGTCTTATGAACACGTCTATCTGGCTGGCAGCCTTGCTGGCCCTGGGCACCACCCCCGCGCTGGCCGCACAAAAGACAGTCGTGCTGGCCGTCCCCGGCATGAGCTGCGCGGCGTGTCCAATCACGGTGAGGAAAGCGCTGACCGAAGTGAATGGCGTGATCCGTGCGGAAGTTGATTACGACAAGCGCCAGGCCATGGTGACGTTCGATGATGCCAGGACGAGCATCGACCATCTCACCCGTGCCACCGCCGAGGCGGGGTATCCGTCATCTATCAAGGGAGGGGGCCAGTGAATGTGATCCTGGAATCCACCCTGACCTGCCCCCTTTGTGGTCACGTCAAGACCGAAACCATGCCCACCGACGCCTGCCAGTGGTATTACGAGTGCGAAGGGTGTCACACAGTGCTGATGCCGCTACCGGGGGACTGCTGCGTGTTCTGCTCATACGGCACGGTACCCTGTCCACCCATTCAGGTACGCGGCGAGCAGGGCGGATGCTGTCAGGGCTGAGATTGCCAGCCGGGTCTTCAGCAGCGCTGGCAGGCCACCACCGGCAGCCCGCGCGCGATCCAGCCCGGACCGGCGCTGCCCCCCAGCATGCCTTCCTTGATGTTGTAGACATGGGTGAAGCCGGATTCGCGCAGCACTTTCTGGGCATTGGCCGAGCGATTGCCGGCGAGGCCGATCAGGGCAACCGGCGTCTGCCGGTTGCCGCCGGTTGCCGTGTCCACCTGCCGGACAAAGCCTGCTTCGCCCTGCACGTTCGTCATGTCGATGCGCAACGCATCTTGGGCCACACCGGTTTTCCGCCATTCGTCGGGCGTGCGCACATCGATCAGCGTCAGCTTGCCTGCCTGGGCCTGCGCGTAGGCATCGGGCGCAGCCATGGTCGGCCCTATGTCGTTGGAGCAGGCCTGGATCGACAGCAGTATGAACGCGGCAAATGCCGTAACCGACAGACGGGACACCGGCATGATTGCTCCGCAGCTGGACTGGACTGGCGCATAGTGTATCCGTGGAGAACGGTGTCCGATAGCGGCCGCGTAGCCAGCGCCGCCGACATGCGCGAAAATGCCGCATGGACATCTTCCGCACCTTTCACCTGCAGTGCGCGCGACGCCTGCCAGCCTTGCCGGAATCGCATCCCTGTTCACGCCTGCACGGTCATTCGTTCAAGGTCGAATTGACTGTCAGCGGCGACATCGATCCCGTGCTCGGCTGGGTGCTCGATTTCGCCGACATCGAGGCGGCATGGCAGCCCATCCACGCTGCGCTGGATCATCGTTGCCTCAACGACATCGGCGGACTGGCTAACCCCACCAGTGAGAACCTGGCCGTGTGGTTGTGGCGACAGCTCAAGCCGGCGCTCCCCGGCCTGAGCGCCGTCACGGTCATGGAAACCCACGACTCGGGCTGCACCTACCGCGGCTAGCCCCCGCCGACCGCCGAGGGGGCAAAGCGAAGGCCGGCCCCATGGCGGAAGGTTTCCACCACGGGGCCGGCCCGGGCTGCCATCTTCCTGCGGTGCTTAATTCCCCATGTCGTCGAACACCAGATCGGCATGCGGGGTGTCGGCCACGTTTTCATCGATCATCAGCCAGGTTTCTTCGTCGACGATGTCTTCGGCGGGATGGTGGGCGAAGGCCGAAAACGAGGCGAGCAGGGAGGTGAGTACTGCAGCTTGAAGGATGCTTTTCATAACCGGATTCCTTATAAAGAATTGAAAGTGGAACGTGTCACTCGGTCTGCTGCGACCGCGTATCGAGGCGTTCGCGTCGGCCGATGGAAAGCATCTTAGGCAGAGGGGGTGTCGGGCGTGTGTCCTGCCGGCATCAGTGTGTGGCAGTGTGTGACAGGGCGGCGGTCCGGGCGCGCAAAAAGAAAAGGGGCACACGAATCGTGCGCCCCTTGTCCTGCAACGTGCTACCAAATATTAATGGGTGTGCTCGGTGCCGCCGTCTTCATGACCAGCTTCGGTGCTGGCCTCGTCGTGGCCGCCGGACTTGCCGTGGAAAATCTTGCTTTCCGTTGACTTGCTGCCGCCTTCCGAACTGTCATGGTGCGAACTGCCGCCTTTGTGGGCACTGCTGCTGTGGCTGCCACCCTTGTTGCCGCCGCCCATGTACTTCGGGCCCTTCTTGCCGTCCGAATGACCGCTATCGGAATGGCTGTCGGTGTGGCTGTCGGCTGCATACGCCACTACGCTGCCCGTTGCCAAGCCCGCTGCCAGCAACACCAGCGTTACCAATTTGCTGTAAGCATTCATTCTGAAAACTCCTGTTGCGTGTAATGCACCGGGCGGCGAACCGCCCGGTCAAGCGATCAACGAACGGCGTTGTCGTGAACGAACTCGATCACGGCCCGGTAGTCGTCCGCAGCCGTCGCAAAGTCGTCCGCGCCGCCCGTTGCCGTCGGGTCAACCCAGTTGGTGCTGTTGAACACGGCGTCGTACAGGTTTACCACGGTCGGGACGTAGACATTCTTCGCGGCGTCGTACACCAGAACAGTTGCGGTCGCATTCTTCCAAGTCGTGTAGCGATCGTAGTTGGTGGTGGAGAAGTCGTAGTACGTGGTGCCGCTGTTGATCCCCAGGATGGAGTTCATGTAGACCACGGTGTCCACGCTGATGCTGCCGTACTTGTCAGAAGCGGCCGCCAGCAAGGATGCGGGATTGAACCCGGCCGGCAGTGTCACGCCTGGCAGCGAACCGGTGGTCATGTACTTGTCGTACAGCGCCAGGTTTTCCAGCGGCGAGTCGATGGTCACGCCATCCACCGCCAGACGGCCGGTCGAGTCCAGGGTCACGGTGCCCGCGGTCAGCTTGGACAGCGCTTCGGTCAGCGAATGATCCAGTACCTTGCTCGGTGCGCGGCCCACGCTCAGGCGGCCCAGATCGACTTCAGCCGAATAGACCGGCACACCGTTGATGGTGGTGGCCAGTTCGCCGTCCACATAGGGAATCACCACGAGATTGCCGGAGGCATCCTTCAGTGGAACCAGGTTGCCGGAGGCATCGTAGACATAGGCGATGACCTGCACCAAGCCATCGGTGGTCAGGATGGGCGCACCATTGGCGTCGCGCAGCACGACGACCATGTCGCCGAACAGGTCACCCTTCTTGGTGCCGGCGCCGGCAGGCTTGCCGCCGCCGCCGGACTTGCCGCCCTTCACGCCCGCCCATACCGGACGGTCGCTGTCTTCTTCAGCGGCCGGAATGCGGAAAATCTTCTTGCTCGCCTCGCCGCCCTTGCCCTGAGCGCCCTTCTGGCTGCCTGCCTTGCCCTTGTGGCCGCCGCTCTTCTTGGAGGAACCGCCATCATCCGCAGCATGGGCAGCCGAAATTACGCCCAGATCCAGACCGGTGACCGAGTTGACGGCCAGCGGAACAGCCAGCATCGCAAACATTGTGCCGCCCGCGAGGATCAATTTTTTGAAATTGTATGTGGGGTGTGTCATGTATCTCTCCATATTTGTGATTACTTCGACCTTTTGTGCCCGATCTTGCGGCCGGACCAAAATTAAATTCACTACAATTGAAGACTAGCAGGTCCCTTTAAAACGACCATTGATTTTTCGCAATGTCCATTCATTTATTTGCATCGGATTCAGTGGCTTAGAAGCGGTAGCCGATGCCCAGACGGGCCAGGGTTTCCGTGTTGTCGAAGCGCATGGCGTCCTGCGTGGCCTGGGTCGACACGAAGTCAATCGTGTCGTTGTAGCGGGTGTAGCTGTAGTCCATGCGAACGAAGGTGTTCTGCGATGCCGGAATCTCGGCGCCGACCCCGACGCGCGTCCCGCCGAGCGTGTCGCTGCGGTTGACCCAGGTCGACGTGTTGTTGCCGCGGTTGTAGAGCGTGTTGAAGCGGGTCTGCACCTGGCCGATGCGTCCGTACAGCAGGCTGCCGTTGGGCAGCACGTAGCCGACGCGCACGCTGCCGCCATAGCCGCCGCGCTTGTCTGCTGCGAAGTCGCGGCCGCCACTGCCACCGCCGGCGACACGGTCATGTTCCCAGCCGAAGTTGGCCGCTTCGGCTTCCAGTTCCAAGCCGAGGTAGATCTGGCCGAAGGTGTGGCCGTAGCCGGCGAAGAAGCCGCCGGTGAAGCCCGAGCGGGCGAAGTCGCCGGTGAAGGCGTAGTTGCCCGGGATTGCGCCGATGTCGTGGGTGCCGGTCAGCTGGGTGCCCAGCGTGCCGTGGCCGAGGTTGGCGCCCATGTAGAGGCCGCGCAGTTCGCTGGCCGGACGGGTGGCGACGGCGGGGCGCTGGCCGCCGAAGCGCCAGCCGAGGCCGAGGCTGAAGACGGCGTCGCTGGTCTCGAAGCTTCCCGTCGTGGTGTCGGTCGGCAGTGCGCCCGACTGGTAGGTCACGTCATAGCTGCCGTAGCGGGTGACGCTGTAGTCGGTGCGCACGAACAGGTTGCGCGAGGCCGGGATTTCCAGGCCGAGGCCAAGGCGGGTGCCGGTCTCGGTGTGGTCCTGGGCGAACGCGCCGGATGCGTACTGGTTTTCCGTGTAATAGGTATGGAAGTCGGTGCGTACCTTGCCGAGCTTGCCGTACAGCATGCCGCCGTCGAGCAGGTAGCCGGCGCGCAGGCTCAGGCCATAGTTGCTGTCCTTGTCGACATACTCGGTCCGCGCATCGTCCTTGGACTTGCTGTGCTTCCAGTTGGCGTTGCTGTCGCCGCCGTCGAGTTCGACGCCGAGATACCAGTTGTCGGCGAGCTCGGTGCCCCAGCCGCCGAACAGGCCGAAGCTGGCGCCGAAGCCGCCCATGTCGGCGGTGTCGGTGTTGTTGGGGGCACGCGGGTCCAATGTGGCGGTGGTCAGGCCGCCATGGCCCAGCTGGGCGCCCAGATAGAAGCCGGAATACAGGCCCTGCGCACGCGGCGCCTCGGGCGCGCCGGCCTCGCGTTCGGGAATGATGGCGTAGTCGCGGTTGCGCGCCGGCGTGTAGCCGACGCTGACCAGGATCTGGTTGCGGCTGTATTGCGCGGCGATGTCGCTGGAGGCGCGATCGATGATGCGCAGGTCAGCGCCCAGATACACGTTGGGCATCACGTAGTAGCGCAGGCCGGCGCCGGCGTCGATGATCTTGTCGACGCGGGCGAAGTCGTTGAAGTCGCTATGCGTGTAGGCGGCGCGGCCGTTGACCGACAGCTTGCTGGTCAGGTGGCGTTCCACCTCAAAGCCGTAAGTGGTGTCGGTTGTACTGGAGGCATAACTGGGACTGCTGAAGACGGTGGTTTCTTCGAGTGAACGGTCGATGAAGAAGGTCGCGGTTGTCAGCGAAGTCGGTTTCCACGCCGCCAGCAAGCCGAAATACGGCTTGGTGATGTCGGAGAACCCGCTGTAGTCGAAATTCTGGCCCATCACGCCGGCGAAGGCCTCGCCCGCCAGGCGCTGGGGCTGCAGGGTGAATTTCACCCCGGCCGCGGCACGGTAGCCGTCCGAGTCGCGATTGAAGGTCTGGCCGGGGATCAGGTTGTCGTAGCGGCGATTGTCGGTCGCCACCTGGCCAAAAAGCTCGTATCGGGGTGACAGCACATAGCCCAAGCGCACGCCCAGCGAATTCAGGTTGTGGTCGCGATAGTCGTTGTTGGTCGCCAGGCCGGTGGCACCTTCAATTCCGTTCTTGTAGTCGTACTGGTCGTAGGTGCCGCCGAGGCGCAGACGGAAGGCGCCGAACGCGTGGGCGAGGCCGAGGTGCGCTTCCTCGTGGTCGTACAGGGTGGGCTCGATCTGCCCGATGTCGCTGCCCGGGGTGGAACGGTCTTCGTGGTCGCGCGAGTGGCGGGCGCCGCCAAATACGTTGGTCGTCGGGCTGAGGTCGTAGCGGCCGTCGAAGCCGAGCCAGTAGTCGTTGACGTTTTCCGTGTCGTGGTTGCGGTATCGGTCGAAGTCGCCGCCCGCGTCGAAGTTCAGCGCGTGCTGCTTCCAGTTGGATTTCAAGGCGATCGACGGCGACAGCGTGTAGACCACGTCATCGGTCACGTAGGTGCGCGTGGGGGCGTAGGGGCGCTCGGCGTAAATGTTGTCGTCGTAGGTGGCGGCCAGTGTCACTTCCGGGAACACCAGGAACGAGCCCCAGGGAATGCCGGGAAACTCGTTCGGCTGCGTCGGGAAGACCGATGTCATCGGGCGGGTCGCCAGCACGGGGGGAACCGTGGTGACGGGTGCGCCGGCCTGGGTGCCGCTTGGGCTCTGGTTCTGGGTCTGGACCGGGGGCGTGGCCGGCGGCGCGCCCCACACGTTGAACGATGCGGCGCCAAACAGGGTGGCCATGCACGCGGCCAGCGGCTTCAAAGCATGTTTCATTGGAGTTCTCCGCAGGCGGGCCGCCCGCCTTCGCTTATTAGGGTTTCAACTTGTTAGAACAAAAACTTGAAGTGATTTTAATGGGCTTTTGCAGCCGATTTTTCCCGATTGACAATTGTCAATGCAACATTGTGACCATTAAACAACACACGCCTTAACCGTGGGCCAGTTGCGTCAATCCGTTGTGGTCGTAGTCGACGCAACCGCCCTTCTCGATATGGATCAGGCCGCGTCGCCTGAATTCGGCCATGATGCGACTGGCGGTTTCGGTGGTGATGCCGAGCAGGGCGCCCATGTCCTCGCGGCTCGGCATCAGCGTTTCCGACAGGGTGCCGGTGCAGCCGAGCGTGATCAGGAGACGTGCCATGCGCGCTTCCGCCGGGCCGGTGGAGAGTGCCACGATGAAATGATCGGCCTGGTCGATCGACCGCTGCCAGCGCTGCTGCAGGGCCTGGTGCACGCTCGGGTTGGTCTTGTCGAGCTGGAGTATGACCTCGCTCGGGATGCGGCAGACATCGGCGTCCTGCAGGGCGATGGCAGTGTGGTGATAGCGCTCGCCCACCAGCGTTTCCATGCCGGCCACATCGCCGGGGCGCAACAGCCGCACGATGCGCTGTCCGCCGTTGGGCAGGTCGACCTTGAGCTTGATGAGTCCGTGACGAAGGGTGTAGACGCAGGGTGCCGCCGCCCCCTGCTCGTACAGCACTGCATTTTGCGGGACATGCAGGTTGTCGATCGGCTGCAGGATCGTGTCCAGTTCGTGTGTGGATAGACCCGAGAACAGGACGAAATTGCGTACGTCGCATACGGCGCATTTCGCGCGGCCGATCCACTGGGGATTGGTGCAATTCGTTTTCATGGGATGGCGCCCTTGCCGGAGGGGGCGTCATCATGCGGTCGACGATCTGGGTACATCGAATTCCATTCTTCGTTATTTTGAACACGCTGTGTCATCGGGCGCCGTGTGCAGTGACTTGCGGCCGGGCATTCCGGATGGGCGGCACGTATTTACCACACCCTAGGTTAATTGCTCCTTGCGAAAAATCAATTTGCAGCAAGCATGCGGGCGGGCGATTGAGTGCGTGCGGGGTCGAAATGGATCTTGCATTAATCTAATAATCGTGCGAATGTACGTTTCGTGGACAAACGTCAAACCAAAGACCTGCTCTACGAACAGGTCGCCCGCATCGGCAAGGCCGTCTCCAGTTCCAAACGGCTGGAGCTGCTGGAAATCCTGGCGCAGGGCGAGAAAACCGTGGATGCCCTCGCTGCCGAGGCCAATATCGACATCAAGCTGGCGAGCGCGCACCTCAAGGTGCTGAAGGCGGCCCGCCTGGTCGAGGCGCAGCGCGACGGCCGCTTCATCGCCTATCGCCTGTCGGGCGAGGACGTCAGCGCCCTGTGGGTCAACCTGCGCACGGTGGCGGAAGAACATCTGGTTGAACTGAAAGTGGCCATGGACCGGATCTTTGCCGCGCCGGAAAAGCTCGATACCGAAACACGGCGTTCGCTGATGGAAAAGGCGCGGCGCGGCGAGGTGGTGGTGATCGACGTGCGTCCCTCTGCCGAATTCGCCAACGGCCATCTGCCGTTTGCCCGGTCGATGCCGCTTGAGGAAATCCGCCAGCGCATCAAGGAACTGCCCGCCGACCGCGACATCGTCGCCTACTGCCGCGGACCGTTCTGCATGATGTCCGCCGAGGCAGTGGCGCTGCTGAAGGAGCACGGCTACCGCGCACAGAAGATCGCCGACGGCATCCCCGAATGGCAGGCGGCCGGCCTGCCGCTGGCCGAGTCCTGACGACTCACCACTCACCGCTCACCGCTTCCCATCGAGGAGACTCCCATGTTTTTCCGTCAATTACTGGCGAAGGACGCCACGCTGTCCTACTTCTTCGGCTGCGGTTCCTGCCATGTCGGTGTCGCTGTCGACCCGGTGCTCGGTGACGAGCAGTGGTTCATCGACGAGGCCGCGAAGCAGGACGTGAAGATCACCCATGTGATCGATACCCATGTCCATGCCGACCACTACACCGGCGGCCGTAAGCTGGCCGAACTGACCGGTGCGGCCTATTGCCTGCACGAGTCCAACAGCCGCCGCGTGAAATACCCGTTCGAGCCGTTGAAGGACAATCAGCGCATCGAGGTCGGCAACGTCTTCGTCGACGTGCTGCACACTCCCGGCCACACGCCGGATTCGATCTGTCTCCTGGTGACCGACAAGCGCCGCGCCGACGCGCCGTGGTTCGTGCTAACCGGCGACACCCTGTTCATCGGCAGCGCCGGCCGGCCCGATCTCGCCGGCAAGGAAACCGAGATGGCGGGACAGATCTACGATACCCTGCACCAGCGTCTGCTGACCCTGCCGCCCGAGGTCGAGGTTTATCCCGGCCATACCTCCGGCAGCGCCTGCGGCGCCGGCATGTCCGGCAAGCCGATGTCGACCATCGGCTTCGAGAAGCGCTGGAATCCCATGCTGGCGATGAGCCGCGACGAATTCGTCGCCACGCTGACCCAGTCGATCCCGCCACGACCCGCGGAAATGGATCGCATGGTCGCCTTCAACCTGGGCAACTGACATGCTGCTGACCCAGGATATGGCGGAATACCGCTACGGCATCCGCCATAATTTCGCCCAGTTCTCGCATCAACTGGTGCAGGTGTTCCTCGTCGGCCTCACGATCGGCATGTTCCGCACCGTGGTGCCGGCGCTCGCCGAAACGGAGTTCGGTGTGGCCAAGGGCTCGTTCATGATGCTGATGGCCTTCGTCACCGCCTTCGGCTTCGTCAAGGGCACGCTCAACTTCGTCGCCGGCCGCCTGTCCGAACGCATGGGTCGCAAGAAGGTGCTGTTCATCGGCTGGCTGGCGGCGGTGCCGATGCCCTTCATGATCCTCTACGCACCGAGCTGGAACTGGATCGTGGCGGCCACGGTGCTGCTGGGCGTGAACCAGGGTCTCACCTGGTCGATGACGCAGACCTCCAAGCTCGATCTCACCACCGCCAACCAGCGTGGCCTCACCATCGGCCTCAACGAGTTCTCCGGCTACTTCGGCGTGGCAGTCGCGGGCATCGTCACCGGCTACATGGCCACCGCCTTCGGCGCGCGCGAGGGGCTGATGCTGTTCGGCCTCACCGTCATCCTGCTGGCCGGGCTGCTGACGCTGGTATGGGTCAAGGACACCCTGCCGTGGGCGCAGGCCGAAGGCAAGCAACACGCTGCCGGGCGGACGACCGGGCCGAGGCCGCGATACCCCGCCAACATCGCGGACCAGCCCGGCACCTGGGACGTGTTCACCCTGATGTCCTGGCGCGATGCGCGCATGGCGTCGATCAGCCAGGCCGGCCTGGTGGAGAAATTCGTCGATGCGCTGGTGTGGGTCTTCTTCCCGGTCTACCTGCATCAGCGCGGCTTGTCCCTGCCCGGCATCGGCTGGGTGGTCGGCGTCTACGGCTTCGTCTGGGGCATGTCGCAGTTCTTCACCGGCCATTTGTCCGACCGCGTCGGCCGCAAGCAGCCCATCGTCTGGGGCATGTGGCTGTGCGGCACCGGGGTGGCCCTGGTACTGCTGGGCGACGGCGAGCTGTGGTGGTCGTTCGCCGCCGCCGTGATGGGTTTCGGCATGGCGCTTCTGTACCCCACGCTGTCCGCCGCCGTCTCCGACATCGCCCACCCCAACTGGCGCGGTTCGGCCATCGGCATCTACCGCTTCTGGCGCGACCTCGGCTATGGCATCGGCGCGCTGCTGCTGGGTGCGGTGGCCGCGCTGTTCGGCGGCATCGAGGCGGGATTCTGGTTTACCGCCGCAGCCATGTTCGTATCGGGCCTCATTGTCCTGATGGCGTGCGAGGAAACCCACCCGCGGCTCAACCCTGCAAAGGAACATCCATGAGCAAAACCCTTTACACGATCAAGCTCGGCGTTCTGGTCGCCAGCCTCGTCGTGCTGGCCGCGCCCGCCCGGGCGGAAGAGAATCCCGCCGTGGTCGATGCACTATCCGGCTACATGGACTTCGCCGAATACGGCAGCAGCCTGATCTGGCCGGAGCAGATCCCGAAAGAGGACTGGAACAAGGTCTTCATCGTCGATGCGCGCGACGCCGCGCAGTACGCCAGGGAACATATCCCCGGCGCGATCAACATCGACTGGCGCCAGGCGGTGGCACGGCGCGCCGAGTTGCCGAAGGATCGCATGGTGGTGGTGTACTGCAACTCCGGTTCGCTGTCCGCGCAGGCGGTGTTCGCGCTTCGTCTGCTGGGCTACGACAACGTCAAGGTGCTGCAGGACGGCATCGAGGGCTGGAAGAAGAAGGGAGGCTTCGAGGCTTACGCGCGTGCCAGCCAGCCCGCAGGCCACTGATCCGGCGTGAATCCCGCCGGCTACGACGCCTGGTACGCCACCCCGCGCGGGCGCTGGATCGGCGAGACCGAATACGCGCTGGCTTCGCGCCTGCTCGCGCCGCAGGCCGGCGACAGCCTGCTCGACGTCGGCTGCGGAACCGGCTGGTTCACCCGCCGCGCCGCGGCCGACGATCTTGTCGCAACGGGACTCGACCCCAATCCGGACTGGCTGGATTACGCGCGCGCCCACAGCAGCCCGGCATTGAGCTGGGTGGAAGGCGATGCACGCGACCTGCCGTTCGCCGACGCCAGCTTCGATCACGTGCTGTCCATCGCCGCGCTGTGCTTCGTCGATGACGAACGACAGGCCGTGGCCGAGATCGTGCGAGTGGCGCGCCGCCGCTTTGCCATCGGCTGGCTCAACCGGTCCAGTCTGCTATACAGAGAAAAAGGAAAACAGGGCGGGAGCGGCGCCTATCAGGGTGCCCGCTGGCATACCGTCCGTGAAGTGCGTGCCCTGTTTTCGGGACTGCCCGTGCGTAACCTGACTGTGCGCTCGGCTGTTTTTCTGCCTTCCGGAACAACATGGGCCAGGCGGGTGGAACAGGGCGTACCCGCTGTGCTGCCATGGGGTGGCCTGCTCGTGCTGCAGGGCGAAAAGGCCTGATCGGAATCCAAACGCAGACGGCGATCGGAATCGTCATCCGCACCCAGGGAGTGAAAAGTCATGCGCATATTCTTCCAGCCAGCCATGTGGGCCTTGGGCCTGTTTCTTTTCACTGCAGGGGTCAATGCGGCGGAACCCACCTACAAGGAAGGCGAAACGATCTTCATCGAAACCGGCGTCGAAGCCCCCGACCGCAACCCGACCTGGTATGCGTCGATGGTCGCCAAACCCTATGCACCGGTTTTCGAGATGCTGGCCACGCAAGGCACGCAGGGCCGTTACTATCCGTACACCTATCCGGTCACGCTGAAGGACCTGGTGCGCTTCCATGGCCACGACTGCGAAGGGACGACGAGTGCGGCGAACGCTGCCTGGGTGGCGTTCAGGATCCTGTTTCCTGATGGCATCATCGATCGCAGTGTGCTCTGGGGCATCAGCGGCGAATCGCCCTGTTGGTCGGATGCCGTGGCCTTCCTCACCGGGGCGCGGCTGCAATACGGCAACCTGGGGTTCTTCAAGGACAAGCGCTACAGCCACGCCATCGTCCTGTACCGCGAAGACACCAGGGTAGCCGTGCTCGCGACATGGAAAGAGGGCATCAACAACATCCCCGGCGAGCCGGTCATGCTGCCCGGCAAGGTGACCTGGCAGCCCAAAGTGACGATGAAGGATGTGGAGGCGCTGAAGGCCGTGGTGAAAAAGGCCGGCGGCAGCCCGACGCCCTATCAGGTCGATCTCATGCGCTATCAGCAATGGGTGCACATCAACGACATCCTCGAGCACCCGCTGGAAGAAAGTTATCAGGCCAGGGTCATCGAGAACTTCAGGTGGGAAGACTGGATCGACCCGGCCAAGACCCTCGCCCAGCCCCACGTGCGCACGGACACGCGTCTGAAGAACTATCCCTACCGCGACAGGCCGGTTGAGGTGCCCGCCCCGTAAGGATGCGGGGCGGGACGTAATACAGGCTGAGGTGCCTCACCAGACGCGCCCGCCGTACCGTCACCCGCGCGATCACACCATTCAATCCGATCAAGGGCAGATTTTCCATCGAATGGTCGCGTGGTTTAAATCGATGAATACGAGCAGTTCCGAAGTAGGTAGATAAAAAAGGCGACGCCAAACGACGTCGCCCTTGATTCCCAATCAGGAAATTACTGGATCGCCAGCTTCTTGGCTGCTGTGGTGGCCTTTTTCGGCAGGGTCAACTCCAGTACGCCATCGCTGTACTTGGCCTGGGCCTTGGCCTCATCCACCTCATGAGCCAGCGTGAAACTGCGCGCCACCTTGCCGTAATAGCGCTCGGAACGCAGGACTTTTTCACCCTTTTTCTCTTCCTTTTCCGTCTTCGATTCGGCGCTGATCGAAACCTGGTTGCCTTCGATGCTGACGTGGATGTCTTCCTTCTTCACCCCCGGGATGTCGGCGTGCACCGTATAGCCGTTGTCATCCTCCTTCAGGTCCATCTTGATCTGCATCTGCGGCTGGCCTTCGAAGGCGACGGGGCGCACGAAAAAACCCTTGAACAGATCGTCAATGTCGCCGAATGGATCAAGCCGGGCGAGACTGAAGGGGTCGTAACGGGTGAGGTTGGCCATGATTTTTTCTCCTCTAGAACAGATTGTTCGATGACTGACTTAAGTCGCTGGTGCGACTACACATTCAATTTAGTCCCGTATCTGGCCAAATCAAGATGCGAACATCCCCTTATTCCATCTATGCTTAGGACGTAAACGACGTCGCCCACCTCCTGTGCACATCCAGAGCCTCACCGCGGAGCAGTCCCTCGCCAGCCTGCACACGTCGGCTGCGGGGCTGGCCGCGTCCGAGGCGCAGCGGCGCCTCGCGGAATTCGGCCCGAACCACGTCGAGGAGGTACGGCGCGAGAGCCTGCTGCTGCGCTTCGCCCGCGAGTTCACCCACTTCTTCGCCATCATCCTGTGGCTGGGGGCGGCACTGGCGTTTCTCGCCGAATATTTCGATCCCGGCCAGGGCATGGTGCGGCTGGGCGTCGCCATCGTTGGCGTCATCCTGATCAACGGCGTCTTCTCCTTCTGGCAGGAATACAAGGCCGAGCGGGCGATCGACGCGTTGCGTCAGCTGCTGCCGCAGTTGGTGATGGTGTCGCGGGATGGCGAGGTCGTGGAGATGCTCGCCAGCGATCTGGTGCCCGGCGACATCGTGCTGCTGGAGGAGGGCAACTTCGTGCCGGCCGACTGCCGGCTGGTCGAGGCGTTCGGGCTGCGCGTGAACACCGCGACGATCACCGGCGAGTCGCTGCCCAAGGCACGCAATGCCGATCCCCATCCGGAAGTGTCGCCGCTCCTCGCAAAGAACATCGTGCTGGCCGGCACCTCGGTGGTGTCGGGCCAGGCCCGTGCCGTGGTCTACGCCACCGGCATGCGTACCGAATTTGGTCGCATCGCCCATCTGACGCAGACCGTCGGCGCAACCACCTCACCGCTGCAGCGCGAGATCGTGCGGCTCTCCCGCATCGTGGCCGTGCTTGCCAGCGGTATCGGCGGCGTGTTCTTCCTCATCGGCCAGGCGCTTGGCCTGCCGTTCTGGGAGAACCTGCTGTTCACCATCGGCATCATCGTCGCCAACGTGCCGGAAGGCCTGCTGCCGACCGTGACGCTGTCGCTTGCCATGGCGACGCAACGCATGGCGAAGCGCAATGCGCTGGTGCGGCATCTGCCGGCAGTGGAGGCGCTCGGCTCGACCACGGTGATCCTGTCCGACAAGACCGGCACCCTGACGCAGAACCGCATGTCGGTGCAGCGTCTGTGGCTGGGCGGCGGATTTTTCGCGGCGAACGACATCGCGGCGCAGCCGCGACTGGCAGTGGATCATCGCGCGCTCTTCGTGAACGCCGCGCTCTGCCATAACCTGAAGGAGGTCAACAATCACGGCAACCACGAATGGCTGGGCGACCCGATGGAAGTGGCGCTGGCCGCCATGGGGCGGCAGGGGGCCGGCACGCTCGACGGCTACGCGCGCATCGACGAGATTCCCTTCGACACCGACCGCAAGCGCATGTCGGTGCTGTGCGAAACGCCGCAGGGGAACATGCTTTACTGCAAGGGGGCGCTGGAGACGGTGCTCGCGGCCTGCGATTTCGTGCAACTCGACGGCACGGTCGTGCCGCTCGACGCCGCCGCGAAAGTGCATCTGCTCGCCGCGCAGGACGAGATGGCCGAGGCCGGCCTGCGCGTGCTGGCTTTTGCCCATGCCGCGATTGACGGCGGCTTGCCCACCGAGGAGCGTGGCCTGACGCTGTCGGGTCTGGTCGGGCTGGAAGACCCGCCGCGGCCCGAAGTGCCGGGGGCCATGGCGCGCTGCGCCGCGGCCGGCATTCGCGTGATCATGGTCACCGGCGACCATCCGCACACGGCGCTGGCCATCGCCCGCGAGATCGGCCTGGTGAAGACCGCGCAGCCGGTCGTCATCACCGGCGACGATCTGGGTCGCCTCTCTGCGGCACAGTTGCAGCTGGCGCTGGATGCGCCGGAGATTCTGTTCGCCCGCGTGGCCGCCGAACAGAAAATGCACATCGCCGTGGCGCTGCAGAAAAAGGGTGAAATCGTCGCCGTCACGGGCGACGGGGTGAACGATGCCCCGGCGCTAAAGGTCGCCGACATCGGCATCGCCATGGGCATTGCCGGCACCGATGTCGCCAAGGAAGCAGCGGACCTGATCCTGCTCGACGACAACTTCGCCAGCATTGTCGCGGCCATCGAGGAAGGTCGGGCGGTGTTCGACAACCTGCGCAAGTTCCTCACCTACATCCTGTCCTCCAACATTCCCGAGCTGGTGCCCTATCTCGCCTTTGTTTTATTTCGCATTCCACTGCCGCTGACCATCATCCAGATCCTCGCGGTCGACCTCGGCACCGACATGCTGCCGGCGCTTGCGCTCGGCGCCGAAAAACCCGACCCCGACGTGATGCGGCGTCCGCCGCGCGCGCGCAACGAAAGGCTGCTGTCATGGAATTTGATCGCCCGCGCCTACCTGTTCCTCGGCGTGCTCGAAGCGGCGGCCGCTATGACGGTGTTTTTCTTCGTCCTCGACGCCGCCGGCTGGCACTACGGCGAACCCCTGGCTAGAACCGCGCCGCTTTACCTGCAGGCGACCACGGCCTGTTTGGCGACGATCGTGATGACGCAGGTGATGAACGTCTTCCTGTGCCGCCATCCGCTCAAGTCTTCGCTGTCGTTCGGGCTGTTCGGCAATCCACTGATCCTGCTCGGCATCGCGGCGGAACTGGGCCTGCTGCTGTTCATCGTTTACACGCCGGCAGGTAACTGGCTATTTGGTACCGCGCCGGTCGGGCCGGCGGTGTGGCTGTTTGCTGCGGCGTTGGCGGTACTCATGGGAGGGGCGGAAGAAGCACGCAAAGCGTGGGCGCGGCGGGCAACGCAGGAAGGATGATTACAGCGGCCCCCTGAAGTGCCGGCGCACAAGTGCCGTGGGGGATCCCGTCAGAGGGACCTAACTGCTTTTGACGATGCAGTTGCGGCCGCGCTGCTTCGCCTGATAAAGCCGTCTGTCCGCTTCTTCGATGAATCCGAGGGGGTCATCCTGGTGTGAGGGCGTAATGGAGCTCACCCCGATGCTTAGCGTCAGGATCTGGCTGGCCGGAGAGGCTGCGTGCGCGATCTGTTCCTTGAAAATCAGATTGCGGCATCGCTCGGCGATCTTGGCTGCCGATTTCTCGTCCGTCTCGGGCAGCACCAGCACGAATTCTTCTCCGCCAAAGCGGGCAAAGAGATCGCGTGCCCGGGTGGCGGCCGAATTCAGAACCTGCGCGACCTGTTTCAGGCAGGCGTCTCCCTGGAGGTGCCCATAGTGGTCGTTGTACTGCTTGAAATGATCGATGTCGAGCATGATGACCGAGAGCGGCTGGTTATTGCGCCGCGCATTGGCCCACTCCACTTCCAGGATGGAATCGAACCTGCGCCGGTTGGCGACGCCGGTCAGGCCATCCTTGAACGACAGGGCTTCCAGTTCCTTCTGCAGGACGATCAGCTGCTCTTCGGTTTTTTTCCGCTCGCTGATGTCGAACATGAATCCGACCAGCGAATCGACCTCGCCGTTTTCGTTGCGCACCACATGCACCACATCGCGTATCCATACGTGATTGCCGTCCTGCGTCAGGGCTCGATAGTCTGCCTCGTGGTCGGTTCCGGCCTTGGACTGCGCGACGCAGAAATTCACCACCCGTTCCCGGTCCTCGGGGTGAATCCGGGTCGCCCAGTCCTCCACGCTCACCCAGCTTGCGGGCGACCAGCCGAGCAGGCGCTCGATCTGCGGCCCGATGTAGGCGAACTGCATGGTTTGCCAGTCGATTTTCCAGGGGATGGCCTGGGTGGATTCCAGCAGGGTCTTGTAGACCGCGCTGTCGATTTCTCCGTCTTTTGCTATGTCACTCATCGCTCATGAACCTGATCCGTGGTAAAGGTCTTTCGTGTCGTTTCAGCGTACCACGGGTGCGTTGAGGCAAGGTGTCCCCACGCCTTGCCTGGGGCTTGAACATACACGTCGGGCGCCCGAAGCGCGAGCGAAAGACGCTCATCGACGCGCCGGTTTGCCCGGGCCGGCAGCCCGTGGTTTGAAGGCAGTGCCGGATTCGCGGCGCCAAGGGCTAGAATAGGCTAGCCAGATGACAGGACCTTGGGTCGCCTAGCGGCGATCGAAGCAGGTGTGAACGCTGACAACACCTATACGATGACCATGAATACCTGCGCCCGACCCGGGTCTGCAGTCAGCGAAATTAATACCGTCACATGAAGACCAATCATCCCGTCCCCCTGAGCAACGTCATGGATCTGCTGCTCGACGCTATCTGCGTCGTAGACACGCGGGGATGTTTTGTTTTTGTCAGCGCTGCGTGTGAACGGATTTTCGGCTACACACCGGAAGAAATGATCGGCAGGCCGATGATCGACTTTGTGTTCCCCGAGGATCGGCCGCGGACGCTGCAGCAGGCCGACGATATTGTCGCCGGGTGTCCCCAGCCTCATTTCGAGAACCGCTATGTGCGCAAGGACGGCAAAGTCGTCCATATCATGTGGTCGGCACGCTGGTCGGAGGCGGACCAGGTGAGGGTGGCCGTGGCACGCGATGTGACCGAACGCAAGCGCGCCGACTCCATGCAGGCTGCACTCTATGCCATTTCCGAAGCCGCGCACTGGGGTGAGGACCTGGTCACCCTGTTTCAGCAAATCCACCAGATCCTTGGCGGCTTGTTGCCGGCGGTCAATTTCTTCGTGGCGCTTTACGACGAGAATAAGGACGAGCTGAGCTTTCCTTACTATGTCGACGAATACGACCAGGCGCCTGCCCCGCAAAAACTGGATTCGACGGCGCTGAGCGCAGAGGTCATCCGTACCGGCCACGTCCTGCTTCTGGCGCACGATGCCGGCGGGGCGCCAACCGGATATGCCCGGCCCGATATGGGCAGGGATGCAATGAACTGGCTGGGTGTTCCGCTCAATGCAAAAAACGGCGTCATCGGCGCCCTGGTGGTGCAGAGCTATTCCGCCGAGGTTCGATATACCAAGGAGGATGTCGAGCTGCTGCAGTTCGTCGCCACCCAGATCGCGCCCGTGATCGAGCGCAAACAGATGGAAACCTGGCTGCAGCACATCGCGCGCCACGACCCGCTGACCGACCTGCCCAACCGCGAACTGTTCCATGACCGCCTGCAAACCTCGCTGCAGTGGGCCGAACGCAACCGGACTCCGCTGGCCCTGCTCTACCTCGATCTCGACAAATTCAAGCAGGTGAACGACACCCTGGGGCATCCCGTCGGCGATCTTCTGCTGCAGGAAGTGGCCCACCGCCTCAAGCAGTGCGTACGTGAATCGGACACGGTCGGACGCGTCGGCGGCGACGAGTTCCTGGTGCTGCTGCACGGCATTCCCCAGCCTGAACAGGCCTTGCTGGTTGCCGAGAAGATTCGTGTGGCGCTTGCCAAGCCGTTCGACCTGGCGGGTCACCGGGTGCAGGTCTTTCCGAGCATTGGCGTCGCGCTTTATCCCGACCACAGCGACGATTACAAGCAGTTGATCCGGTATGCCGACGAAGCGATGTACGTCGCCAAGAAGAGTGGCGGGAACTGCTTCCAGATCACCTCCCGTCCCGGCATTCAGAAGTAGCCGGAACGTTCAGACAACGGCCTGGCAGGGCCAGGCCGTCACCCGCGAAGGCAGGGCTTCGCGCGCCTGCCTCAGCATGGGGGTATCAACGGCCCCGGTTGGTATGTTCCATGTCCGCATCGCGGTCCTCGAGGCCGGGGAGGTCGTCCGGAACAAGCCCGCCCATCGCCGGATCGCTGATGCTGCCTTTCCCGGTTTCAACGTGGCCGGCGAAATGGCACGCGAAGCCGGCATCCCCCTCGACCGTGACAAGCAGGTCGTACCAGCCGAAGACACGCTTCAGCGACCAGTGCTTCGAGAAGCTTGCGCCGGGCTTGAGTTCGGCTTCGACGCGTCGTCCGGTGTACTGGTCGAGGACGTGAACCTTCGCCGTGTGCTGGGCTTGATTGGTGATCTCCAGCACGATGCCATGGCCGGCCTCATCGTAGCGGGCCCGGACGTCGAGCCGTGCCCGGCGCGCACCCGAGATGCCGCCCTTGAAGGCGCGCAGGAAGCCGTTGGGTCCGTAGACCGCCAGATCGTAATCGGACGCGCCGGTCGAGGTGACACTCCAGACGTCGGCCAGCTGTTTCCGGGGCTCGACCGTGTAGCTGCGGGGGGCCTCGTCGCCATTGCCGGAGCGCACGTGAAACACTGCCGTTGCGTCGCCCATATTGCCGAAGTCGATGCGGAACGCGCCGTCGCCCGCATCGACCGCTCCATGGGCATGCAGCACGTAGGGCAGTGCGCGCGCCGGGCGTACCCCTTTTTCCTGCTTGGGAAGCGCCTGCGCCGTCGGCGCAACGGGCACATAGCTCGGATGCCGGATCAGGTCAGACGGGAGGTAGGACGCGGTGTCCGGGAGCGGCGCGGACGACGCATCGGGCGTGGCGAAATTGAATGCCGAGGTGAGGTCGCCCGCCACCGCACGGCGCCACGCGGTGATGTTGGTCTCGATCAGCTCGGGATGGTCGTCGGCGAAGCGCGCTTCGATGAAGCGGATCAGCGAGGTATGGTCGAACACCTGCGAGTTGACCCAGCCGCCTTTGCTCCACGGCGACACCACGATCATCGGCACGCGGTTGCCCAGCCCGTAGGGCGCGCTCGGGTGGTCGGCGTCGCCCGGGTAGATTTCGTCGCTGGCGTCGACCGTCGATGCGCCCTGGTCGCTCGACTGCGGCGGCGTGGGCGGAACCATGTGATCGAAGAACCCGCCGTTCTCGTCGTAGTTGATGAACAGCACCGTCTTGCTCCAGACCTCCGGGTTGGACGCCAGGATGTCGATGAACTGGGCGATGTACCACGCTCCGTAGTTGGGCGGGAAATTCGGATGTTCGCCGAAGGCCTCGGGAGCGGCGATCCAGGACACTTGCGGCAGATTCCCGCTGTTCACGTCCGCGCGGAAGCGGTCGAGCAGCCTCAACGGATCGCGGTTCTGCGCCAGGATGTTGGTTCCCGTCTTGGCGAAGTCGGCGAGCGGATCGCCGGGTTGCGCATTCTGGTATTGATGGAAATAGAGCAGCGAGTTGTCGCCGTAGTTGCCGATGTAGGGGTCGCCGGTCCAGCCCCAGTAGCCGCCCGCATCCAGGCCGTCGCCGATGTCCTGGTAGACCTTCCACGAAATGCCCGCGTTCTGCAGGCGCTCGGGGTAGGTGGACCAGTCGTAGCCGGCTTCGGCGT
Source organism: Pseudomonadota bacterium (assembly GCA_021836225.1). The sequence continues at coordinate 378,245 of JAKBJA010000117.1, forward strand.
TGGTGATGACCGGGCCGCCGCCATTGCCGTCATTACCGCACCAGCCGGTCCACATGTGGTAGCGGTTGGGATCGGTCGGGCCCATCAGCGAGCAGTAGTAGGCATCGCATACCGTGAACGCGTCCGCCAGCGCAAAGTGGAAGGGAATGTCCTGCCGGGTGTAGTACGTCATGGCGACCACGCCCTTGCTGGGCACCCACTGATCGTACGTGCCCGCGTTCCACGCGGCATGCGAATCGTTCCAGCCGTGGGGCGGATCGGGCAGGAACTGCATGCCCAGGTTGTCCAGCGGCGGGCGGAACGGCAGCACGGCGCCGGTGCCGTCGGGCTGGTTCCACACGGACAGGCCCGACGGCAGTTTGATTGCACGCGGATCGGCAAAGCCGCGTACGCCGCGCAGCGTGCCGAAGTAATGATCGAAGGACCGGTTCTCCTGGGTCAGGATGATGATGTGCTCGACATCCGCGATGGTGCCGGTCCGGTTGTTGGCAGGGATGGCCAGCGCCTTTTGTATGCTGGCGGGCAGAGCGGCCGCCAACGCCCCGGAACTGGCCAATTTGAGGAAGGTACGACGATCGATGCTGGACATGCTCGGGCTCCTGTCAGGTCGCTTGCTTGAGGAAGGCCTGCGAACCACGCTACGGAGGTTCGCGTGGTTCAGGCAGGCGCCATGGACAGGGCAAAGATTAGGAGACGAATGTGATATCCGTTGTGGGTTTAAAGGCGCTTGAGTGGTCCGTTCGGCTCACCGTTTGCGGCACTGCACCCCGGATGCTGGAGATACCCTGGCGCTTCAGGCTTGAGGCGACGAAGAGGGGGTGAATGGAGTTTGTTCGTAGGCGCCCGATGAACGCCGGGTGGTAATAGAACGCTACTAAAAAACATATAGGGCCGCCTCGACCCTGAGCCGCCAATCAAGGCCCAATTTTGTTTGGCGCTAACCGGCATAAAGCAACGGCTTCAATATTTAGACACACTAGTAATGTCTTAATATGCCTATGGATATTGCCATATTGGTTTATGGTCATTGTTATGACTTAAAGCCAAGTTCGATGAACTCTTGAGATGATTGTGCTGCAGTTATGAACCGCCCCGACTTTCGTGGAGGCCATTTGGTTTAAGTGCAGGCCGTTGATTCGGTCTGTTCGGCGAGTTGCCGGTAGTAGTTTGCCTCAGCTTCGGCTGGAGGGATATAACCGATAGGTTCGAG